>NZ_CALGNH010000038.1 GCF_937958655.1 uncultured Winogradskyella sp.
GCTTCCTAAAGTTGCACTTGTATTTGTACAATCTATAGTTGCATCTGCTCCTGCATTTGCAGTGGGTAAATCATTATCTACAGTCACAACTACATCATCCCCTGTACTTTCACAACCTGTAGCTGTTTCTGTAACGATCAAAGTGTATGTGATGGTGACTGCTGGTGTTGCTACTGGCTGAGCTGCCGTTGCATCATCCAAACCTGTTGTCGGTGTCCATGCATATGTAAAGCCTGCTTGTGCTGCGCTTCCTAAAGTTGCACTTGTATTTGTACAATCTATAGTTGCATCTGCTCCTGCATTTGCAGTGGGTAAATCATTATCTACAGTCACAACTACATCATCTCCTGTACTTTCACAGCCTGTAGCTGTTTCTGTAACTACTAAAGTGTATGTGGTGGTGACTGTTGGTGTTGCTACTGGCTGAGCTGCCGTTGCATCATCTAAACCTGTTGTTGGTGTCCATGCGTATGTAAAGCCTGCTTGTGCTGCGCTTCCTAAAGTTGCACTTGTATTTGTACAATCTATAGTTGCATCTGCTCCTGCATTTGCAGTGGGTAACGCATTTACTACTAACGTAATACTATCTTCTTCTGGGCAAGAATTATTAGCTGTGGTTACTTCAACAGTATAATCACCTGCATCTGCCGCTTCAGCTCCCGTAATGGTTAAAGTATTTGCCGTTGATAAAGTCGTTGCTGGCGTTGTGTTTTTATACCATCTGTAAATAAAATCTGAAGCCACTAGTGGCGTTGTTGTATCATCAGTTGTTGCACCAGTTTCTCCAAAATCTGTAACCCTTATTCCTGTTGCTGTTGCCGTTAATGTAATATCGGTATCTACACAAACTTCAGCTGGATCTGGTGTAATTACTACTGTCGATATAACATCGCTTGCTGTTACTGCTACTGTTGTTCCTTGTGGACTATTTGCTATTGATGGCACTCCATCAGTTCCTATACCACTAATGAGCCTGCCATTTCCATCAACGTTTGAAGCCACAAAAGGACCGGATCCTTCAATAGCATCTGGACAACCATCGTTATCACTGTCATTATCTAAGTGATCCGCTAGACCATCTCCATCTGTATCTCTTGTCGTTGTGCTTGAAGGGTTGTCGAAATTTGTAGCACAATCAAACTCAATATTATGTTGTCTACCTGAAGAAGAAGCTCCTGCTTCTCGGGCAATAACTCCCAAACGAATGACATAAGATGATTTATTTGCGTGTTCCGTTGCATAATTAACTTGTGGAAAGTTATTTGTAACGTTAGGATATTCAATATTTCCTGCTGTTCCTACCACAAAATCATCAACGGTTTGTATTGTTATTTCTGTTGGGTTATCAACAAAATAACCAACTGGTAGCTGCGACCAATTCTGCTCGCCAAAAGTACTATTACCATCAACATCATTAAAATTAACAAAGAACTGAGGTATAATGACGTCATTAACACCTGCTAATCCTCCCGTTGTTACAAAATTAAACCTAAACTCCGTATAAGCTTGGTCACCTACATTTGCCAAATTAAAAGCAGATTGAGGTTGAAAAGAGTTAGGGTTAGATCCATTATCATCTAAAACAGGTAATGAAGTTCCATTTAACTCTACTATTGTTACAAGTGCATCAATACCTGGAGAAACGTTAGGAAATCTGAATGTTTCGCCTTGCAAAAAAGTGGCTACATTTCCGTCTCCTCCTGGTTCTTCGGTAAATGCATTATTAAAATTCAATACTGTATTAGAACCACATGCTGGTGGTGTTCCAGCTGTTGTTACAACGCCTTCATTTATATCTAATATACCATCGTTATCATCGTCATCATCACAACCATCTGGAACTAAATCTCCATCGGCATTGGCATTATCGTCTGAACCTGGGCATATATCATTTGCATCAACAACACCATCATTATCAGAATCACATTGTCCATTAGAATCTGAAAGTGCATCATCTGCTGAGCCACCAATTGTCTGCCCATTATTAGCATCAACATTATTTGGGATACCTGTAGTTGCATCTACAGTACCATCTAATTGACCGTTTGCCAATACATTAGTTGCTAAAATATTGTCTCCACCTTCTAATGCGTCTGGACAGCCATCGTTGTCTGTATCAACATCTAAATGATCTGGAATGTTGTCACCATCGGTATCTCTGTTAGCAAATAAAACTGGTGGTATATTCCATGTATCTAAAGGTAAGCATGGCAACAAAGACATAGAATGATTAGAAAGATCTGAGCCAAGTGATCCAAATCTAAAACTAACAGAGGTTACACTTCTAAATATTCCGGATACGTGATACTGTGTTTGACCTATATCAATACCTCCAAAAACCGAACCATCAGATTGATAACCTACGCTAAATCCTGCTGATATAGCTGTACCCGAATACAGTAATTCATTTGTAGGATTATCAACAACAACATCTGAGTCTAACCCATCACCGTAAACTACAAACTCATTAACATCATTATCTATGGTTGTAAGAATATAATCCTCTAGAGGAGCTGGCGTTTGTGTTGTATTGGCAGTTCCGGCAACTATAAAGTCGATTCTAAATTCTGTAAAACTATTTGGGCTGGCATGATCAATCTGTGGCTGAAAATTTTCATCCTCACCAAAACCATCTTCATCTAAAACTTGAATAGAATTATCGTTTGAAAAAACAATTGTTATGATAGCATCCACCCCATTATAAACACCTGTATATAAAAAAGCGTCACCGACTTGTGGATTAAACACATTAGACCCTTGGAAATTATTTGGACCTTGTGCCGATCCAAATGCAGGAGCTGGCGCTTGTGTACAATCGAATGGATCGCGTTCATCAGCATCTAAAATACCATCATTATCATCGTCTAAATCACAAACATCACTAACTCCGTCACTGTCTGTGTCAATATTACCTGATGCTACTGGATCACAAGGATCAACTGCTTGTCCATAACTCACAATAGCTATTGAAAGCATAAAAAACAACATTAATAAGCGTTTACTAACACTTGTAAAAGTTGTTAATCTTAAAAAATAATCATTTTTTAATACAGAAGGAATGGTTGTTTTTCCCATAAATACAGTATATTAAATTTAGTTTTTGAATGCACTAAATGCATTAACTATTGTTGTTTATTGGTGGCAACATTTAATAATACTGATAAACAGAACAAACCTGTAGGTTTATCTAAAAGATTCTTAAGACCCCTTATTTGATTAAATGCACCATCACTACGATTGCATAGAATCAATTAGAATTACACCTAAACTATATTATTAATGAAAGGTTCTAAAAATCCCTTTTACCTATTAAAACTTCACCCTAAAAAGACAATGACCATGTCTGCTATAAGCTTTAATGTTTTTTAAGAACCTGACATTAATAATAAAAACAGTGTAATATTTTTTAATTGAGTTGATTAGCAAATTCAAAATCAAAAGTAGCATTTCACTCTATTCTTAAATTTTAATAATTATTTGGTAAATCATTTTATCGTTGAAAAGTATATTTATTCGTTTAAGTGTATTTTTTGTGACGATATTCTTCTTTTTAGCTCATTTTTGCAAAAAATCTATGGCTATAGTCTAAGATCTTAAATTCTATTTAAAAAAGTATCGTATTCAACTTTGTTTTTTATCTTGCATGTAATTAATTCCCCTTAAATATATGAAAACAAAAATTAACGGAGCCCAAAAGCCAGTTACTAAAGACGATGAGTCCTCTAAATTTGAGGCTATTAAGGAAATCTTGTTTGGAGAAAATATTAAAACTTATAACCATGAGTTTGAATCTGTAAAGAAAGATATCCTAAACCAAAGACAAGAAATTTTAGATTTAATAGCAGATACTCAAAAAGAAATTGATAGTGCTATTGACAATTTATCTACAGATCTAAATATAAGAATCACAGAATTACAAGACCAACTGAATAATAATATAGACGAGCTGGAGGCTAAAAAGGTAAGTAAAGCAACCTTAAGCGACTTATTTATTAAGTTAGGTACTGCGCTAAACTCATAGTTCTTTTGCAATCTCAAGATTATAAAATAGAGGAACTACAACGCCTTCTTCTTCAAAAAGAACGTGATGATATTAATGCGTTAAAAAAAGAACTTGAAGCGCTACTGTACATTATTGATAACGAGAAACAACTAGAAAAAAAAGTAGCTCCGATTATAAGTAAGCATTTAAATGCGTACACCAAAGAAATGCCTTCCACTCTGGGGCCTACCATTACCAAAACACTTAAAACAGAAATTGAAAATTCCAAAGACAGCATTATCGATGTTTTATATCCGATAATTGGTAAACTTATAAAACGTTACATACAACAAGAATTTTTAAAGCTTTCTGAAAAAATAAACCAACAAGTTAGTCGACGCTTATCTATTAAAGGTATAACACGCAAGTTAAAAGCCTTTGTTATTGGCGTAAAAGAGGAAGACATAATTATTACTAGTTTGTCTGAAACTAAAATTCAAGAAATTTTTGTAATTGAAAAATTCTCTGGCATCCTTAAAGGCAGTTTCTCTAAATCTAAAACCATAGACAAAGAGAGCTTGTCTGCAATGCTAACTGCCATTAAAGCCTTTGCAGAGGATGCTTTAAAAAACGGTACAGATCAATTAGAAGTCATTGAATATGGCTCTGATAAAATTTACATTCAAAATTTCGGAACCTATTATGTAGCCGTGGTTTTGTATGGTGTTTTAGACACTAATTATAAAGAAATTTTAGAAAGACAACTTTTTTCATTCTCAAAAAAATATTACCGCGACTCATCTTCTAATAGTGAAATATCCAAAGGCTTAGATAAAATATTCAACACTTGAAAGTATCAAAAAAAATAGTATTATTAGGACATTATGGAGTTGGTAAAACCTCTATAATAAGGCAATTTGTGACCAATGAATTTTCTACTAATTACCAAGTTACAATTGGTGTACATATTTTAAAAAAAGAGTTACATATTAAACATAAAGATATCTCCTTAATTTTATGGGATATTGAAGGCACTAATGATCTTGAATTAATTAGATCTGCCTACCTATTAGGTTCTCATGCTTTCATTTTCGCTTATGATCTGTGCAGACCAAACACCTATAATCAATTATTAAAGCAAATTGAAAGCCTTAAGCAAAAATACCCTAAAACAATATGTAAGGTTGTTGGTAATAAGTTAGATTTAATTGATACTGTAGATACCACCTCTATAGACTATAAAACAATTTTAGAACATACAGATTACCTAACCAGTGCAAAAACAGGTGAAAATATTGAACGGTTATTTAATGATTTAGCAACAAATTTGGTACTATGAGTACATTGTCTTCATTAAGAGCATCATATATTAAAAAAAATACTCAATTTATACTTGTTGATGTAAATGGGGAGATCTTAGACAGTGATGATATTCTGTTTAAGTGTGAAACAGGTTGCAATATCGAAGAATTACATCCCATTTTTATTGGCTTAATAGATAGAGAACATATAGACGATCAAAACATTTCGTGCGTACATCTAAAGATTAATAAAACAGAGCTTATTTGCGATATACTATTAAAAAAAAGTGAGACAGGTTTTGTAATTATTGTAACGGATTTTTCAATACACTACAATTCTTTTCAAAGCCTTGCACAATCTCGTAATGAAACAGCAATAACCTCAGAGCTAATATATCTAAAAAACAATGAACTTAATGAAATCCGCGAGTTTAAAAACAAATTTCTAGAAAATTTCAATCATCAATTAGTATCACCCGTATTAAGTATATTAACATTTTCTGATGCTTTAACAAAAACAAAACTAACATCAGAACAGAAAAGTTACAGTTCTATCATTGCTACATCGGCAGATATGATTAAAAATATGATAAATGATACTTTTGATATTGCAAAAATTGAAACTGGTAATTTAGAAATAATACAAAAGCGATTTAGTTTAAAAAAACTGATGAAAGACATTGTAAAAAGCTATGAAAAAAAATCTAAATTAAAACATTTGGCAATTAACTCTTACTATGTAGATAGTATGCCAGACTATATAGTAAGTGATAAATTAAGGATTGGTCAGATAATAAACAATCTTTTAGATAATGCTATAAAATATACCAACTCGGGTGAAATAATAATTAAAACAGAGCCCGTCTACAAAAGGGCTCGTAAACTCACATTTACGATTAAAATAATAGATACTGGTATTGGAATTGATACGCAGCACCAAGACAGTATTTTTGATCGATTTACCAGAATAAAAACAAATTCAAATATACAAGGTAATGGTCTTGGCTTAGCAATAGCAAAAGATCTTGCTAAACTCTTAAATGGGGAAATAGAATTTAAAAGTGAGTTAGGTGTTGGCTCAGAATTTACATTTACCCTCCGAACCACCACACCTCTAAAATCACCGAATAAGGCTAAAATTATACACAAAACAACAGAAAACACTAAAAAAACGGAAATACTACTCATTGATAATAATACCATAAGCCAATTAAATATTCTAAAAATTTTGGCGAACACAAAGGCATTTTTTGTAGATATTGTATCCAATGCAAAAGAGGCAGAAAAATCTTATTCCAAGAAACATTATGATTTAATACTCATAAATTATAAGCTTGATACCATTAATGGCTTAGAGCTAAGTAAAGTCCTTAATAAGGATAAAACTACAAATATTCTTTTACTAACAAGCCTTAAAATTAAGGAGAGTGTATTAAAACAGTATTCACCTTATATAAATTATGTTTTGCAAAAGCCGTTTGATCCACAAACACTTATTGACAGCATAGAAATGTGCATAAAATAACTATTTTTACGCCCTTTATTAATTACTTATGAGTTTTACAGAAGAAATACAAAGACGAAGAACCTTTGGCATTATTTCCCACCCAGATGCAGGAAAAACTACCCTTACAGAAAAATTATTACTATTTGGTGGTGCAATACAAGAGGCAGGAGCAGTAAAGAGTAATAAAATAAAAAAAGGAGCTACCAGTGATTTTATGGAGATAGAACGTCAACGTGGTATTTCTGTTGCCACTTCCGTCTTAGCGTTTGAATACAATGGCATAAAAATTAATATCCTAGATACACCTGGCCATAAAGATTTTGCAGAAGACACCTTTAGAACACTTACCGCTGTAGACAGCGTAATTGTAGTGATAGACGTAGCAAAGGGTGTTGAGGAGCAAACTGAGAAATTAGTAGAAGTTTGTAGAATGCGTAATATCCCTATGATTGTTTTTATTAATAAGTTAGATCGTGAGGGAAAAGATGCTTTTGATCTATTAGATGAAGTTGAACAAAAATTAGGGCTCAAAGTTACTCCTTTAAGTTTTCCTATAGGCATGGGCTATGATTTTAAGGGTATCTATAATATTTGGGAGAAGAACGTAAATCTTTTTAAAGGAGAAAGTAAACAACATATTAATGACACTGTAGAAATTACTGATTTAAATGCACCAGAACTCAACATTTTAGTTGGAGAAAGCTCTGCACAAACCTTAAGAGATGAGATAGAATTAGTGGACGGTATTTATCCGAAGTTTGAAAAAGAGTCTTATCTAAATGGCGATTTACAACCTGTATTTTTTGGCTCTGCATTAAATAATTTTGGTGTAAGAGAACTGTTAGATTGTTTTATAGAAATTGCCCCTAAACCAAGACCAAAACACAGCGAAGAACGATTAGTTAAACCAGAGGAAAATAAATTCACTGGTTTTGTCTTTAAAATACATGCCAACATGGATCCTAATCACAGAAATCGCTTAGCATTTGTTAAGATCGTATCTGGTGAATTTAAGAGAAATACACCCTATTTACATGTAAGACACAACAAAAAACTAAAGTTTTCTAGTCCTAATGCCTTTTTTGCTGAAAAGAAAGAAATTGTAGACATCTCCTATCCTGGCGACATAGTAGGTTTACAAGATACAGGTAATTTTAAAATTGGTGATACCTTAACAGAAGGTGAAATAATTAACTACAAAGGGATTCCAAGTTTTTCACCTGAGCATTTTAGATATATCAACAATGCAGACCCTATGAAGGCTAAGCAACTTTATAAAGGAATAGATCAGCTTATGGATGAAGGTGTTGCGCAATTATTCACTTTAGATCTTAACGGACGTAAAGTTATTGGTACCGTTGGTGCACTGCAGTATGAAGTTATACAATACCGATTAGAACATGAATATGGAGCAAAATGCACGTATGAAAACCTTAATGTTCATAAAGCATGCTGGGTAGAAACCGAAAACGAAAAGAGTGAAGAATTTAAAGAGTTTCTTAGAGTAAAACAGCGTTATCTTGCAAAGGATAAACAAGATCAGCTCGTTTTTCTTGCAGATTCTATGTTTTCTTTACAAATGACACAACAGAAGTATCCTAGTATTAAGTTTCACATGACTTCAGAGTATAAATAATATATTGAATGTTTGACTAAACCATTCTGTAAAAATGCATTTTATCGAAGTTATTTGACTTTTATCGATATATTATTTATATTTATCATGTAAATCTGAATTCATATTTTAGATTAAACCCAAACTAAACTACTTATTATGGAGACAAGCCCTAATGTTTTCAGTAATGATGCAATTACTGTTACCTACGAACCAAGTTATTGCAAAAATGCAAGGATTTGTATTGCACAACTTTCAGAAGTGTTTAGGAATTCTGTAATTCCTTGGATTGATTTAGACGGTGCCCAAACAGAAGTTATTATAAAACAAATAAATAAATGTCCGTCAGGTGCTTTAAAATATCATCTTAATCAAAAAGATGTTGCTTAACCTCATTGATTTTTAATCCATGAAAGATCCTAGTAGTATAAGTCTACTAGGATTTTTTATTTTCGTCTATTAATCCAAAAAAATGATTTTAAGCATCTTAAATGCACAATCTTGAAATTAATTAGTAATCACTAAGCCAAAAAAAGTAAAGCTCTTATATTAAATTAAATCAAACAATTTTCTATTTATTTTATAAATGGAAAAATTAGATATAATCTATTTTTTCTATAGATTGATTATAATGATTCTAGAGGAAATTGAAACTGAAGCTGAAGTCGAAAATAGCATCAACATAAGTTTGTTATAACATTTCCATTTTTTTACTTTGAAAACCTCACTCACTAAATTTATGCTTGACCTGTTGGTCCAAAATTCAATGGAATTGGTGGTTGCTCGTAATCTTTGATTTCACCATGGGCTTTTTCAAAACGATTTACATTATCTCCTAGCGCCTTCAGCAAGCGCTTAGCGTGTTGTGGTGTTAGTATAATTCTAGATTTTACCTTGCTTTTTGGTGTTCCAGGCATTATAGTCACAAAATCTACAACAAACTCAGATACCGAGTGATTGATTATAGCTAAATTAGAGTAGATACCTTCTGCAACTTTTTCATCTAATTCTATATTTATTTGACCCTTTTTTGGATTGTTTTTTTCGTCTGCCATTATAAAATTATTTTAGCCTCCATTAAAATGGAAGTCTGATTATTTTCGTTTTATTAAAAAAGCCTTCAAACTGTTTTAGATTGAAGGCTTTTATTTCTATTCTATATACTTCTCAAATTGATGAGATCGAGAATCGAGTTCGGGATAAATTCGACAGCTGATTTTACTTCGCCTTGCACTTCGACTACGCTCAGTATGCCAGCTTGTGAAATCTGAGTCTCATTTAATTGAAGTTCATCTCCTCTTTAGCTTTCATCATTTCATTAAACTCTTCTTTAGAGCCAACGATAATATGCTCATACTCTCTAACACCTGTACCTGCAGGTATTCTGTGTCCTACGATTACATTTTCTTTAAGACCCTCTAAAGTATCTACTTTACCATTTACTGCTGCTTCGTTAAGGACTTTAGTTGTTTCTTGGAACGATGCTGCCGAAATAAATGATTTTGTTTGTAATGAAGCTCTAGTAATACCTTGTAATATAGGTGTTGCAGTAGCAGGACTCACGTCTCTTGCCGTAACAAGGTTCTTATCCTCTCTTCTTAAAATTGAGTTCTCATCTCTTAATTGTCTAACCGATACGATTTGACCAGATTTTAAATTCTCAGAATCACCAGCGTCTTCAACCACTTTCATTCCAAACATTTTGTCGTTTTCTTCGATAAAATCTGATTTATGAACCAACTGGTTTTCTAAGAAGATGGTATCACCAGAATCTATGATTCTAACTTTACGCATCATCTGTCTTACAACTACCTCAAAGTGCTTATCATTAATTTTTACACCTTGTAATCGATAGACTTCTTGTACCTCGTTAACTAAGTATTGCTGTACGGCAGAAGGGCCTTTAATATTTAAAATATCATTTGGTGTAATTGACCCATCTGATAATGGCATACCAGCTTTAACATAATCATTTTCTTGTACAAGAATTTGACTAGATAATTTTACTAAGTATTTCTTAATCTCACCTAATTTAGACTCAATGATAATCTCTCTATTACCACGCTTAATCTTACCAAACGAAACCACACCATCAATCTCACTTACTACTGCTGGGTTAGACGGGTTACGGGCTTCAAATAATTCCGTTACACGCGGAAGACCACCAGTAATATCACCTGCCTTAGCTGACTTACGAGGGATCTTAACTAAAATCTTACCGATTTCAATTTTCTCTCCATCATCAATCATAATGTGAGCGCCTACAGGTAAATTATAAGAACGTATAGTTTCTCCTTTAGAATCTTCAATCAATAATGTTGGTATTAATTTCTTGTTTCTAGATTCTGAAATTACTTTTTCTTGGAAACCTGTTTGCTCATCAATTTCAACTTGGTAAGTGACACCTTGCTCAATATTTTCATACTTTACTTTACCAGCAAATTCTGAAATAATAACACCATTGTATGGATCCCATTGGCAAATAACATCACCTTTTTTCACTTTTGCTCCTGGTTTCACAAAGATGTGAGAACCGTAAGGAATATTATTTGTACTTAAAACAATACCTGTTTTAGCGTCCACTAGTTTTAATTCAGAAGTTCTTGAGATTACAACATCTACAACATTACCATCATTATCTTTAGATTTAACTGTTTTAAGGTCTTCAATCTCAGCAACACCATCAAACTTAACTGTTAATTTATTTTCTTCAGAAATGTTACCTGCAATACCACCTACGTGGAATGTACGTAATGTTAACTGTGTACCTGGCTCACCGATTGACTGTGCGGCAACTACACCCACAGCTTCACCACGTTGCACCATTTTACCTGTTGCAAGATTACGGCCGTAGCATTTAACGCAAATACCTTTTTTAGCCTCACATGTTAATGGCGAACGTACTTCTATAGATTCAATTGCTGAGTCACCAATTTGCTTAGCTATAGCATCGTTTATGTGACCACCGGCTTCAATAATTAGTTCTTCAGTATGTGGATCGTACACATCGTTTAATGATGTTCTACCTACAATTCTTGCTTCGAGGTTTTCTACTACTTCTTCATTCTTCTTAAGTGCTGAAACTTCAATACCTCTTAACGTACCACAATCTTCTTGATATACAATGACATCTTGAGATACATCTACTAAACGACGTGTTAGATAACCCGCATCAGCCGTTTTAAGAGCCGTATCGGCAAGTCCTTTACGTGCACCGTGCGTAGAGATAAAGTATTCTAAAATTGAAAGACCTTCTTTAAAGTTTGAAAGAATTGGATTTTCAATAATTGAACCTCCACCTGAAGTGGATTTTTTAGGCTTTGCCATTAATCCACGCATACCTGTTAACTGACGAATCTGTTCTTTAGATCCACGAGCTCCAGAGTCTAACATCATAAATACTGAGTTAAATCCTTGTTGGTCTTCACGGATACGCTTCATTGATAATTCTGTTAATTCAGCATTTGTAGATGTCCAGATATCAATAACTTGATTATATCGCTCGTTATTGGTAATAAGACCCATATTATAGTTACCCATAATACCGTCTACTTGCTTATTAGCAGCATCGATCATTGCATGCTTTTCTTGTGGAATAATAATATCACCTAAACTAAATGATAATCCTCCTTGGAATGCAAACTTATACCCTAATGTTTTAATCTCATCAAGGAATGCAGCGGTTTCTGGCACACTTGTTTTCTTAAGAATACCATGAATAATATCTCTTAAAGATTTCTTAGTCAGTACCTCATTTATATAACCCGCAGCTTCTGGTACTTTTTCGTTAAATAGTACACGTCCTACTGTAGTTTCTATAATTTGAGTTGTTAACTCTCCGTCTTCATTAAAATCTTTAGTTCTTACTTTAATACCAGCATTTAAGTCTACTTTTTTCTCGTTGTAAGCAATAGTAACTTCATCTGGAGAATAGAATGTTAGACCTTCACCTTTTACTGTAAAGTCCTTATCGGTTTTACGGTGCTTAGTCATATAATAAAGACCAAGTACCATATCCTGAGACGGAACTGTTACTGGCGACCCATTTGCTGGGTTTAATATATTATGAGACGCTAACATTAATAGTTGTGCTTCTAAAATAGCCTCTGGCCCTAATGGTAAATGCACAGCCATTTGATCACCATCAAAATCGGCATTAAATGCAGTACACACTAATGGGTGCAACTGAATTGCCTTACCTTCAATAAGTTTTGGCTGAAAGGCCTGTATACCAAGCCTGTGTAATGTAGGAGCACGGTTTAGTAATACTGGATGTCCTTTAAGAACATTCTCTAAGATATCCCAAACAACGGGCTCTTTTCTATCTATAATTTTCTTTGCAGATTTTACAGTTTTTACAATGCCTCGTTCTATTAATTTTCTAATAATAAAAGGCTTGTAAAGCTCTGCTGCCATATTCTTTGGCAATCCACATTCAAATAACTTTAATTCTGGCCCAACAACAATAACAGAACGTGCAGAGTAATCAACACGCTTACATAGTAAGTTTTGACGGAAACGTCCTTGCTTACCTTTAAGTGAATCTGATAATGATTTTAATGGTCTGTTAGAGTCTGTTTTTACGGCAGATGACTTACGTGTGTTATCAAATAATGAATCTACAGACTCTTGTAGCATACGTTTTTCATTACGTAAAATTACCTCTGGTGCTTTTATCTCTACAAGTCTTTTAAGACGATTGTTACGGATGATTACACGACGGTATAAATCATTTAAATCTGACGTTGCAAAACGACCACCATCTAAAGGCACCAAGGGTCTTAACTCTGGTGGAATTACAGGAACAGCCTTCATAATCATCCACTCTGGTCTGTTCTCTCTATTTTCGTTAGATTCTCTAAATGCTTCTACTACTTGTAAACGTTTTAACGCTTCAGTTTTACGTTGCTTAGAGGTTTCGTTATTTGCTTTGTGTCTTAAATCATAAGATAATTGATCTAAATCAATTCTTGATAATAATTCAATAAGACATTCTGCACCCATTTTAGCAATAAACTTATTTGGATCTGTATCTTCTAGATATTGGTTTTCTTGCGGAAGTGTTTCTAATATATTTAAATATTCTTCTTCCGTTAAGAAATCCATTTTTTGCACAGGCTCACCCTCAGCGTTTACTGCAGTACCTGGTTGGATAACTACATAACGTTCGTAATAGATAATCATATCTAATTTCTTAGATGGTAATCCAAGAAGGTAACCTATTTTATTTGGTAACGAACGGAAGTACCAGATATGTGCAACAGGCACCACTAAGTTGATATGCCCAACACGATCTCTACGTACTTTCTTCTCTGTTACTTCTACACCACAACGGTCACAAACAATACCTTTGTAGCGTATTCTTTTATATTTACCACAAGCACATTCAAAATCCTTTACAGGACCAAAAATACGCTCACAGAACAAACCATCTCGCTCTGGTTTATGCGTTCGATAATTAATAGTTTCTGGCTTTAATACTTCACCACGGGATGCTGCTAAAACAGATTCGGGTGATGCTAAACCAATAGAAATTTTATTAAACTTCTGTACTGTATTCTTATCTTGTCTTCTTGCCATGTTTTATTATAGTCTTTAGTTGTTAGTTGTTAGCTGTTAGTTTTGGTCTTTCAGTTTTGCTCTGAGACTGTCAACTATTTACTGCTTACTATCAACTATTTTTATTCTTCTAATCTAATATCTAATCCTAAACCTTTCAATTCGTGCATAAGTACGTTGAAGGATTCTGGTAGTCCTGGTTCTGGCATTGGCTCACCCTTAACGATTGCTTCGTAAGTTTTTGCTCTACCAATAACATCATCTGATTTTACAGTTAAGATCTCACGCAATGTACTTGATGCTCCATAAGCTTCAAGTGCCCAAACCTCCATCTCACCAAAACGCTGACCACCAAATTGTGCTTTACCACCTAATGGCTGTTGCGTAATTAATGAGTAAGGTCCAATAGAACGCGCATGCATCTTATCGTCAATCATGTGACCAAGTTTAATCATATAGATAACACCAACTGTTGCTGGCTGATCAAAACGATCACCTGTTCCTCCATCATATAAATAGGTGTGACCAAATCTTGGGATACCTGCTTCGTCTGTAAATCCATTAATTTGATCTAGAGTAGCACCATCAAAAATAGGTGTGGCATACGTTCTGCCTAAATCTTTACCAGCCCAGCCTAATACAGTTTCATAGATCTGACCGATATTCATACGAGAAGGTACACCTAATGGATTTAATACAATATCCACGGGAGTTCCGTCTTCTAAGAACGGCATATCTTCTTGACGAACGATACGCGCAACGATACCTTTATTACCGTGACGACCTGCCATCTTATCTCCTACTTTTAGTTTACGCTTTTTAGCAATGTAAACTTTAGCAAGTTTTATAATACCTGCTGGTAATTCATCACCTACAGAAATCGTAAATTTTTCACGTCTTAATGATCCTTGAAGATCATTTTCCTTTATCTTATAGTTATGAATTAAATCTGCTACTAGAGTATTTGTATTATCATCGGTAGTCCATTTACCTGACGTTAAGTGCGTATAGTCATCTACAGCGTTTAACATCTTTAAGGTATACTTTTTACCTTTAGGAATAATCTCTTCACCAAGATCGTTATAGATACCTTGAGCTGTTTTTCCGTTTACAATAGCAAATAGTTTGTCTACTAAAACTGCTTGTAAATCATCAAAACGCTTATCGTAAGCATCTTCTAATTTTTCTATATCTTCTTTGTCTTGAGCTCTCTTGCGCTTATCTTTTACGGCTCTTGCAAATAATTTCTTATTAATAACAACACCATTTAATGATGGAGACGCTTTTAAAGAGGCATCTTTAACATCGCCTGCTTTATCACCAAAAATTGCTCTAAGCAGTTTCTCTTCTGGTGTTGGGTCAGATTCACCTTTTGGTGTTATCTTACCAATTAAAATATCACCTGGTTTGATTTCTGCCCCAATGCGAATCATACCATTTTCATCTAAATCTTTAGTCGCTTCTTCTGAAACATTAGGGATATCGTTAGTTAATTCTTCATTACCTAATTTAGTATCTCTAACTTCTAAAGAATACTCGTCTATATGAATAGATGTAAAGATATCATCTCTAACTACTTTTTCAGAAATTACAATAGCATCCTCAAAGTTATACCCTTTCCAAGGCATAAAGGCTACTTTCATATTTCTACCAAGTGCTAGTTCTCCATTTTGGGTAGCATAGCCTTCACAAAGTACTTGTCCTTTATTTACTTTATCACCTTTTTCAACAATTGGCTTTAAGTTAATTGAAGTTCCCTGATTTGTTTTTCTAAACTTCACTAAAGGATATTCTTTAGTATCGCTATCAAAACTTACCATGGCTTCTTCCTCGGTACGTTCGTATTTAATAATAATTTTGTCTGCATCTACATACTCAACAATACCATTACCTTCAGCATTGATTAATACTCTTGAATCTGATGCTACTTGACGCTCTAAACCTGTACCTACAATTGGTGCCTCGGGACGTAATAATGGAACAGCCTGACGCATCATATTAGATCCCATTAAGGCACGATTGGCATCATCGTGCTCTAAAAATGGTATTAATGATGCGGAAATAGAAGCAATCTGATTAGGAGCTACGTCTGTATAATTTACGTTCGTTGGCTCAATTACTGGAAAATCACCTTCTTGACGTGCAATTACTTTATCATGCTCAATCTTTCCTTTTTCATTTACTTTAACCGTTGCTTGAGCAATTAATTTTTCTTCTTCTTCCTCAGCGCTTAAATAGGTTGGTGCGTTTTTAATATCTACAACACCATCTTCAACTTTTCTATATGGTGTTTCAATGAATCCCATTGAATTTACCTTCGCAAAAACTGATAGTGAAGATATTAAACCAATGTTTGGTCCTTCAGGAGTTTCAATAGGACAAAGACGACCGTAATGCGTATAATGCACATCACGTACCTCAAATCCTGCTCGCTCTCTAGATAAACCACCAGGTCCTAAAGCAGATAAACGACGCTTGTGTGTAATTTCTGCTAATGGATTGGTTTGATCCATAAATTGAGATAACTGATTTGTACCAAAGAACGAATTAATTACTGAAGACAAGGTCTTAGCATTAATTAAATCGATTGGTGTAAATACTTCATTATCTCTAACGTTCATTCGCTCTCGTATAGTACGAGCCATACGTGCTAAACCAACACCAAATTGTGTTGATAGTTGTTCGCCTACGGTACGCACACGACGATTAGATAAATGATCTATATCATCAATCTCTGCCTTTGAGTTAATTAACTCAATTAAATATTTTATAATCGTTATAATATCTAATTTGGTAAGCACTTGCTTATCCATACCGATATCTAATTGTAACTTCTTGTTCATTCTATAACGACCTACCTCTCCTAAAGAGTAACGCTGGTCAGAAAAGAATAATTTATCTATAATACCACGTGCTGTTTCCTCATCTGGCGGCTCAGCATTACGTAATTGACGGTAAATATGCTCAACAGCTTCTTTTTCAGAGTTTGTTGGATCTTTCTGTAATGTATTATGAATAATGGCATAATCACCTTGTTGTGCACTTTCTTTGTGCAGTAGAATGGTTTTAACTCCTGCTTCAAGAATTTCTTCAATATTGTCTTTATCTACAATGGTATCTCGATCTAAAACAATCTCGTTACGCTCAATAGAGACCACCTCACCTGTATCTTCATCTACAAAATCTTCGTGCCATGTATTAAGTACACGAGCAGCAAGTTTACGACCTATTACTTTCTTTAATCCAGACTTAGATACTTTAACCTCTTCTGCAAGGTCAAAAATTTCTAAGATATCTTTATCTCGTTCAAATCCGATAGCTCGGAAAAGCGTAGTAACTGGTAATTTTTTCTTTCTAACAATGTAAGCGTACATAACGCTATTGATATCTGTTGCAAATTCTATCCAAGAGCCTTTAAAAGGAATTACTCTTGCCGAATATAATTTAGTTCCATTAGCATGGAATGATTGGCTAAAGAATACACCTGGTGATCTATGTAATTGAGAAACAACGACGCGCTCAGCACCGTTGATACAGAATGTTCCACTAGGAGTCATATAAGGTATTGTCCCTAAATACACATCTTGAACAATGGTTTCAAAATCTTCATGTTCCGGATCTGTACAATAAAGCTTTAATCTTGCTTTTAATGGCACACTATAAGTTAATCCTCTTTCTATACATTCTTCGATCGTATATCGAGGTGGATCAATGAAGTAATCTAAAAATTCTAACACGAATTGGTTTCGTGTATCTGTGATTGGGAAATTTTCCATGAAGGTGTTATACAACCCTTCATTCTCTCTTGCCTCTGACTTTGTTTCTAATTGGAAAAAATCCTGGAAGGATTTAATTTGAATATCCAAAAAGTCTGGGTAATCTGTTCTATTTACAATAGAAGAGAAATTAATTCTTTCAGCCTTTTTTGCTAACATTGATGAACGAGATTTTATTAAATAAAAACTAAAATATTGTATATAACGCTTATATACACAAAAGGGTTTAGGTCTTAGAGGGACACTCCAGACCTAAACCATATGTTGTAGGTTATGCTGAGCTTACTTAAGCTCAACCTCAGCTCCAGCTTCTTCTAAAGAAGATTTTAAGCCTTCTGCTTCGTCTTTAGAAACACCTTCTTTAATTGTACTTGGTGCATCATCTACTAAACCTTTAGCATCTTTTAAACCTAAACCAGTTAATTCTTTAACTAATTTCACAACTGCTAATTTAGAACCACCAGCTGCTTTAAGTATAACATCGAATTCGGTCTTTTCTTCAGCGGCATCACCACCTCCAGCACCTCCACCAGCAGCAACAGCTACAGCTGCAGCAGCAGGCTCAATACCATACTCATCTTTTAATATAGTTGCTAATTCGTTAACTTCTTTTACTGTTAAGTTAACTAATTGTTCTGCGAAATCTTTTAAATCTGCCATTTTTCTATTGTTTTAATGTGTGTGTTTTATTATAATTCTATTGTGTGTACTTGTTGATTATCCTTCTCTTTCGGATAATGTTTTTACCAAACCTGCAATTGTTCCACCACCAGACTTAAGTGCTGAAATAACATTCTTAGCAGGAGATTGTAATATTGTAATAATCTCTCCAAGAAGTTCTTCTTTAGACTTAATATCTACAAGTGTATCTAACAATTCGTCCCCAACATAAATCGCTTCTTCAATAAAAGCTCCTTTTAATAAAGGTTTTTCAGATTTTTTACGAAACTCTTTAATTACTTTTGCTGGCGCATTACCTGTTTCAGAATACATTACAGATGTATTACCTTTTAAAATTGTTGGTAGCTCACCGAAATCTTTATCCGATGCTTCCATTGCTTTTTCTAAAAGGGTATTCTTAACAACAGCTAACTTAATGTTAGACTTAAAACATGCTCTTCTTAAATTTGAAGTTGTTGCTGCATCTAATCCAGAGATATCTGTTAAATAGATATTTGTATTATCTGCTAATTGAGCAGTCAACTCTTCAATTACTTGGGATTTTTCTTCTCTTGTCATAATATTCTAAGTTTAACTACTATCCTATTTTTGTATCAATAGCTATACTTGGACTCATAGTACTAGACATAAAAATGCTTTTTACATAAGTACCTTTAGCCGAAGTAGGCTTTAACTTCATTAATGTTGTCAATAACTCGTTTGCATTACCTACCAATTTATCAGCACTAAATGATGCTTTACCTATTGGTGCGTGTACAATACCTGTTTTGTCAACTTTAAAATCTATTTTACCAGCTTTTACCTCAGATACAGCTTTCGCTACATCCATGGTTACTGTTCCTGTTTTAGGGTTTGGCATAAGACCTCTTGGCCCTAATACTCTACCTAATGGTCCTAACTTACCCATTACGCTTGGCATCGTAACGATAACGTCTACGTCTGTCCAACCTTCTTTAATTTTTTGTAAGTACTCATCTAACCCAACGTAATCCGCACCAGCTGCTTTAGCTTCGGCTTCTTTGTCTGGAGTTACTAATGCAAGAACCTTCATGTCTTTACCTGTACCATGCGGTAAAGAAACAACACCACGTACCATTTGATTGGCTTTACGTGGATCTACACCTAACCTTACTGCTAAATCTACTGAAGCATCAAATTTTGTGTATGTAATTTCTTTAAGTAAAGCTGAAGCTTCTTCTACCGAGTAAAGTTTGTTCTTATCAATCTTTGCTCTTGCTTCTTTTTGCTTCTTTGTTAATCTTGCCATTTCTAAAAATTTAGTTTGGAGCTTCACCTCCTTTAACAGTGATACCCATCGATCTTGCAGTACCAGCTACCATCTTCATAGCTGATCCAATTTCAAATGCGTTTAAATCTTGCATTTTATCTTCTGCGATTGCTTTAACTTGATCCCAAGTTACTTTTGCTACTTTACGTCGGTTTGGTTCTCCTGATCCTTTCTTTACTTTGGCCGCTTCTAATAATTGTACTGCTGCTGGTGGAGTTTTGATTACAAATTCAAACGATTTGTCTTTGTAAACAGAAATTACCACAGGTAAAACTTTACCTGGTTTATCTTGAGTTCTAGCATTAAATTGCTTACAGAACTCCATGATATTAACTCCAGCGGCACCTAAAGCGGGTCCAACCGGTGGCGATGGATTCGCTGCACCTCCCCGAACTTGTAACTTAACTACTTTATCTAGTTCTTTTGCCATTTTTTAAAATTTAGTACGCTTATCTATTTGGAAGCTTAGATAACACGATATCTTTATTGTAACAATTATTATAACTTTTCTACTTGCATATAGCTAAGTTCTAATGGTGTTTTTCTTCCAAAAATCTTAACCATTACTTCTAGCTTGCGTTTTTCTTCAAATATTTTTTCGATTGTACCATCAAAACCATTAAACGGTCCATCGATAACTTTTACAGTTTCTCCTTTAGTAAATGGAATCGCAATATTAGCATCTGCTTCAATCGTTAACTCATCTACCTTACCTAACATTCTATTAACCTCAGACTGTCTTAATGGCACTGGATCGCCGCCTTTAGTTTCACCTAAGAAACCAATAACATTTGTTATTGACTTAATAATATGAGGTATCTCACCACTTAGGTTAGCTTGTATCATAATATAACCAGGAAAATAGACTTTTTCTTTGTTTATTTTCTTTCCGTTACGTATTTGTATTACTTTTTCAGTTGGCACTAGTACTTGGTCTACAAAATCGTCTAGACCTAGCCTTGAGATTTCATTCTCTATGTAGGTTTTAATTTTGTTTTCTTGACCACTTACAGCCCTAACAACATACCATTTTTTTTCAGACATCTTTCTACTTGTATTATTGTTAGCTAATAATATCAAAATAAGCTTTTACAGCTTTACTAAACACTGTATCTACTCCCCAAATGGCTAGAGAGAAAATTATTGAGAATACCGCAACAATTACTGTGAGTCTTTGAGCTTCTGGCCAAGGTGTCCAAGACACATGGTTCTTTAACTCATCGAACGATTCTTTTATGTATGTTACAAATCCTGCCATTTGATTTATTTTTTTTGGTTATTAAACCTTCATTTATAATTTTAAACGAACTTAGAAGACCTGATGAGTTAGTTAAAACTTTTAAATCCTCTACTCGTAATGCAATCTAAACGAGTTAAATGCCTTACTCTGGCTCTCTATGCCAACCTTTTTAGACTCGCTCTACTTTGCTTAGCACGGGTTGAGAGACTCGAACTCCCGACACCTGGTTTTGGAGACCAGTGCTCTACCAACTGAGCTAAACCCGTAAACAATAATCAAGGCATCCCGAAAAAACGGGACACCTTAATTACTTATTTATGTATTTGTTTAGTCTAAAATTTCAGTCACCTGACCAGCACCAACTGTTCTACCACCTTCACGGATAGCGAAACGTAAACCTACGTTCATTGCAATTGGTTGGATTAACTCAACGTTAATAGTTAAGTTATCACCAGGCATTACCATTTCAACTCCATCAGGAAGTGCAATATTTCCTGTTACATCAGTTGTACGCACGTAGAACTGTGGACGGTAATTGTTATGGAATGGTGTGTGACGACCACCTTCTTCTTTCTTAAGGATATAAACCTCAGCTTTAAATTTTGAGTGAGGTGTTACAGAACCAGGTTTAGTAATTACCATACCTCTAGAGATTTGAGTTTTCTCAATTCCTCTTAATAAGATACCAGCGTTATCACCAGCTTCACCTCTATCTAATATTTGACGGAACATTTCAATACCTGTAATAGTAGATGTTAATTTCTCAGCACCCATACCAATGATTTCAACAGGATCACCTGTATTAGCAACTCCAGTCTCAATACGACCAGTTGCTACAGTACCACGACCTGTAATTGAGAAAACATCCTCAATTGGCATTAAGAAAGGCTTGTCCATATCACGTACAGGCTCTTCAATCCAAGAATCAACTTGCTCCATTAAATTCATTACTGTATCAACCCACTTTTGCTCACCGTTAAGTGCACCTAAAGCAGAACCAGCAACTACGGGACCATTATCACCATCGTACTCATAGAATGATAATAAATCTCTGATTTCCATTTCAACTAATTCTAATAACTCTTCATCATCAACCATATCCACTTTGTTCATGAATACTACGATACGAGGAATACCTACCTGACGACCAAGTAAGATATGCTCGCGAGTTTGTGGCATAGGACCATCTGTTGCAGCAACAACTAAGATAGCACCATCCATTTGAGCAGCACCAGTAACCATGTTCTTTACGTAATCGGCGTGACCTGGACAGTCAACGTGAGCGTAATGACGATTAGCTGTTGCATATTCTACGTGAGAAGTATTAATTGTTATACCTCTTTCTTTTTCTTCTGGTGCGTTGTCGATTTGATCAAAATCTTTTGCTTCAGATAAACCTGCATCAGCTAATACTTTAGTAATAGCAGCAGTTAAAGTTGTTTTACCGTGATCTACGTGTCCAATAGTACCAATATTTAAGTGTGGTTTTGAACGATCAAAAGTTGCCTTTGCCATGTTTAATTTATTTAATCTTGTTTAATTATTTGTGTTCAAACTTTATTTGAACGTTTTTAATAAAGAGCCAACGACGGGATTTGAACCCGTGGCCTCTTCCTTACCAAGGAAACGCTCTACCCCTGAGCTACGCCGGCAATTCATTTACGATCGCCGATGTTAGATTTACGATTCGCAAATCGAAATTCGTAATTCGTAAATTTTATAGAGCGGGAGACCGGGTTCGAACCGGCGACATTCAGCTTGGAAGGCTGACGCTCTACCAACTGAGCTACTCCCGCTTGTTTAATTCCAAATAGTAAATTTTCAAATCTCTAATGGTATTTGAATTTTAGGTCTTTTAAGAATCAATCATTTCATTATTTCAAAGTTTTAGGATTGATCTCCCAATCCAAAGAATTTTTTAACACAGTTTTGCAAAAGCGGACTTTTGACAACTGCTTGTAAAAATTTCTTTGTGGGGAGAGCAGGATTCGAACCTGCGAAGTTAAAAACAACAGAGTTACAGTCTGTCCTCGTTGGCCGCTTGAGTATCTCCCCAAAACCAATTAATAATTGGTATAATTTCAAAATTTCAAGAGCCGATGGAGGGACTCGAACCCACGACCTGCTGATTACAAATCAGCTGCTCTAGCCAGCTGAGCTACATCGGCTTTTTCCTACTTTTCTTATCCCTAAAATAGGTCACAAAAAAGCCCGCTATTTCTAACGGACTGCAAATGTAATGTTTTATTTTTTTATTCAAAACATTTTTGAAAAAATTTTAAGCCTTTATTCTGTCTCTTAATTTCTCCTTTCGTTTTTTTATCTGTCGCTCTAAGGAAGCTATAGCTATATCGGCACCTTCTTCGAATGTTTTACATTGTTTTTTCACTATAAAACTGTCTCCAGGCACACTAACTTTGGCTTCAAAAACTTTATTCTCTTTGTCACTTGTATTCTCAACTTTTAAATAAACATCTGATTGTATTATTTTGTCATAGAACAAATCTAATTTATCCATTCTTTTCTGAATAAAATCAATCAATTTTCTGTCTGCGTTGAAATTAACGGATTGCGTGTTTACTTTCATGAACTGAATTTTTTAAGTTATACAATTGCTATATTGTATCTTAATAGACGTTAAATAGTAAATTAAGATTACAACTAAACTCTAATTTCTTGGGTGCGATTTTTCGTAAACTTTTTTTAATTCGGCTATACTATTATGCGTATATATTTGGGTTGCAGCTAGACTTGTATGACCAAGAAGTTCTTTTACAGCATTTAAATCGGCACCTTTATTTAATAAATGCGTTGCAAATGTATGCCGCAAAACATGTGGACTACATTTCGCTTTTGTAGATGCCTTACTAAAATACTTATTTATTATTCTGTATACAAGTTTTTCATAGATTTTAAGTCCTTTTTTTGTTAAAAATAAAATGTCGTTGTCTTTTATTTCGGGCAATTGGTTTCTGTAGTCTAGGTAAATTTTTAAAAATGTAACTAACTGATTTATAAGTGGAATATAGCGTTCTTTATTCCGTTTTCCTAAAACTTTAATCTGTTTGTTGCTAAAATCTATGCCAGAAATCTTTAGGTTTACTAGCTCAATACGTCTAATTCCGGTGGCGTAAAAAAGTACTATAATAAGTTGGTTTCTTGCGCTTTCAAAATCGATAATTTCTATAGTATTTTCTAGGACGTCTTTTAATTCTTCTTCAGAAAAAGGCAATTGCACTTTTTTACCAACCTTTAGGGCTTTGTGATTTTTTAACGGGTTTGTATCTCTGACTTTTATTTTTTGTAAGAATTTAAAATAGGAACTAAGCGAGGATATTTTTCTATTTATAGTCCTATTTGATACACCGCTATTCACTAGCTCTACGATCCATTGTCTTATTTCTGAATAACTCACATTTTCAATGAACCGTGAATCATGATTTTCTAGCATAAACTCCTGAAACAATTCTAGATCCCTTCCATATGCCAATACCGTATGTTTAGAATATTTCTTTTCTAAGCTTAAATAATTTGAAAAGGCTTTGAGGCTCATATTTTATTTTATGACTTCTCAAATATAGTGGGAATTATTAATGGATAGCAAAAAACCATATAATCTTATGGTTTTTAGATTATGAAAAGCTTATTTACCTATCCATTCATAAACTCTATTAAAATTCTTATTATACTTAAACATATCGACCGGATAATATTCTAATGTATCTTTATTAAAATACGTTTTATATATACCTTTAAGTTCTCGTTTATAATATTCAAAGTTATACACATTAGAATCTACGGTGCTTAAAACCTCACAAACAAATTCAGAACAGTACAGCTTTTTTGAATCCTTACTAAAACTTCTATCAAATACAACCTGCTTAGATTCATATTGATTCAAAATATTTTTTAATGTGTCTATTTTATAATCAGCTAATGTTGTTAATTCACACAAGCTATAATAGAATACCTCATCATGCTCTTTACTTAAAAAATATTTAAAATCATCTTTGTTAAAGTCAGTTGTAGCATTTTTATTTTCTAAGACATGATAGACACTCCAGGCTTTCTCATTATATATTGCTATACCAACATGAGAACTTAGAGTGTCTTTGATATTAAAATCTCTAGCAAAGAAACCTTCTTTAGTATTAGTTCCGCGAAATATCAGATATGCATTTTTAGTATTCAGTTTCGACTGATCAAACAGCATTTGCTCATTTTGGCAAGTAATAAAAAACAACGGCACAAAGACCGCTGTTAAAATTTTCTTCTTAAGAGACAAGATAAAATTATAGATTAAATCCTAAACCTAATTGAATAGCATAAAAATCAGTTAATTCAAATTGTTGCTCGGAATCATCGTATGAACTAGCAAAATCTGATTTGTATCTAAAACCCAAGGTAAAACTATAATCGTCATCTAATTTATATTTTAGTCCTAGGTTAACTTGTAATCCAAAGTTCAGCCCTAAACCTGTTTCTTCATTATCACTATTAGTTAATGCGTTTTCTATTTCAGATTTGTATAAATAAGCCCCATAAGCACCTATATCACCATACATAACCAAAGGGGCTTTTTCACTACTATAAAATCTATAACTGACTGGTAAATTGATATGATTATTATTAATAAATAACTGACTACCAAAAGCATCAGTAAAATCACCTCTTACTCTTAAAAATTCTAATCCCGTAATAATCGAAGATCTTTTATTTAAAAAAAATTCTCTTCCCAATAAACCCTCGAATACAGATGCATTAACCTTAAAAAAATTATCTGCTTCTAAGGTGGCTATACCGAATTGGTTAGTTACCAACCACTCTCCCTTTGAATCTTTAATCTGGTCTTGTGCTTGAGAGTGAAAAAAACATAAGCCCATTGCTAATAATATTAAATATCTCATCTTTTTTAAATTTTTATGTAAACTAACTTTTTAGAAATTTAACTTTGCAAACTAGGATGGTATTACTAAAAAAAAATTCTTGTTGTTAGTTTTTTTAGAGGAACAAATTATCCATTATTATTTGATTTCGAACCACCTCCTATAATAGCACCAAGTATAGCGCCACCAATCGCACACAATACACCACAAATCGCCCCACCGATTAATAGACCAACTAATGCACCTGTGGCCTCTTGTTTAGTATGATTACTGCTTTTTTGAGAGTCATTGTACGATTTCATAAAAGAATTAGACATAGCAATTATCTCTTTTTCATTATCTTCTAAGTCAATGTATCCTTCATAGTCATCTAAATTTTCATACGTATTACCTTCTTTTATGTTTTGAAGTGCTATCTTAGAAATATCAGAAATATTATATTCTTCCATTAATTCATCATAACTCTTATTTTCTGAATGTTTCGCAATTACTTCATTTAAAGTTTCAACAGAGACATCACCTTCATTAAAACCCAGTTGGATTAAATATTCATCGACAATATCTTGTGTTATGGTGATATCAGAATTATTCTTAGAAACAATTGAAGCACTGGATTTCTTTGCTAAATTAATTCCTTCGATAATTTTCTGCCCATCTATCCTAGAAGAATAATTTACATCTTGAAGATTATTACCTTTTGAACAACTATACATTGTGGGCATCATAAATATTACTGTCAGAAAAATTGCTACTAGTCTTTTGGTTTCTTTAATTGTTTTCATGATATGTGTTTATTGAATATAACATACTGAAAGAAAGAAAGAAAGAAAGAAAATTTAATATTTAACACAACATTAACAAATATAAATCTCACAATGTCAAATAATTACGGTTTTCTCGTAATTAAAGTAAAGATTTTACCTACTTTTGAAGTTTTAAGATTTACGTCGCTGGTTTGTAATCCTTACCATCAATTACAATTTTGGCAATAACCTCTCTAAGAATCTCAGACGTACCACCACCAATTGGTCCAAGGCGACTATCTCTAAACAACCTTGCTAATGGATACTCTTCCATATAACCGTAGCCGCCTAAAAACTGAAGACATTGATATATAACATCATCGGCCATTTTGGTAGATTGCAACTTAGACATGGTTGCTTCTTTTACGGCATAATCACCCATATCTAGTCTTTTAGTAACGTAATAATTAAACTGTTTACATATTTCCATTTGTGTTTGGCAATCTGCAAAACTATGACGTAAGGCTTGAAAGCGATCTATGGTCTTACCAAATGCCGTACGCTCAGACATGTATTGTTTTGTGTAATTTAGTGCATATTCTGCTCTAGCATGTGCGTTAACACCCATAATAAGACGCTCTAGGGCTAAATGCTGCATGAGATAAACAAATCCTTGATTTTCTTCGCCCATTAAATTACTTACTGGCACATTGACGTTATCAAAAGCAATTTCTCCGGTATCTGAGGCTCGCCAACCTAATTTATCTAATTTAGTGGCCGATACTCCTTTACTATCTCTATCTATAACAAACATGCTAATACCTTTACCTCCTAAGGAAGGATCGGTCTTTGCGGATACTACTAAATAATCACTGTAGACTCCATTAGTTATAAACGTTTTTGATCCGTTGATGATGTAATTTTCGCCTTGCTTTACAGCAGTTGTGCGCATACCTGCTACGTCACTACCGCCAAAAGGCTCTGTAATACATAGACAGCCAATGCTTTCGCCTGCTATGCTTGGTACTAAATATTTTTGTTTAATAGCCTCATCTCCTTCTTTATTGAGATGTGTCATGGCTAAGTAGGTGTGTGCCCAAATTGCGGCCGCAAAACCACATGAGTCTATTTGTTGTAATTCTTCGAGTAAAATAACCGTATAAAACAAATCTAAATCTAGCCCACCATAAGTTTCTGGGTAAGCTAAACCGAAGTATCCCATGTCACCAAATTTCTTCCAGATGAAGCGCTCTATACTGCCTGTTTTTTCCCATTTTTCAATATGAGGCACCACTTCTTTTTTTAGAAAGTCTCTTAAACTTTCTCTAAATAAATTATGCTCTTCAGTGAAATATATACTCGACATAGGACTAAAATTTTTACAAATACAAATATAATTTAATTATCTCTATCTTATGGACTGGAAAGTCTTCAACTTTTGTTAATTCATCTAAGGATTTAAAACCATCTCTTAAGGTGCGTTCTTCTATAATATTATTAGCTATCTCATAATCTATATATTTAATAAGAACCAACTCATCTCTAGTGGCATTGTTGAGATTATACTTGGTTATTGCTCTTGGTGACTTTACCGTAAAATCGTTTTTAATGCGCTCAATAACTTCTGGTGTTAAGCCATAAACTTCCATTAGCTCTATATCTGCTACAAAACCGTCTTTATACTTCTGACGGTATTTGACGATGCGTTCAGACAATTTTTCTCCAACACCATATACTTTTTTGAGTTGAAAAGCTGTTGCTTTATTTAAGTCTATTTTTTCTTTGAATGTTTTTGGCTTATCCTTGTTTATAAATGAATTGGCATAGGTATTAGACTTAGGCCTAGGGTTTGTTACCCACTCCGGAAATTTAAAATAAGGTGAGATTTTGGTTAATAAAGAATCTGAAACTTTTGTAATCTTTTGAAATTGTTTAGCTGAATTTACCCATTGATTGTTTTCTCTAAATTGGTGCAATCTATCTATTTCTTCAGTTGTCATACCTAAAGTATAACCTTTATAGTCCGTTATATAATTTGGATTAAAGGGGTAAATTTTCGGTTTATTATTTTCAATTTCAACCAAACGTAATGAGTCGATTTCTTTTCGGAACGCATTAAGCTCTTCACTTTCTGGTTCAATTTCATCTTTAGAAATCCCGATAGCTATCGGAACCACAAAAGCATAAATGCATTGTAATACAACGATTATTGAGAGTAATAAAAAAATCCCATTCCGTTGTTGATTAGAAAACTGGAAATGGGATTTCATAGTTTTATTATAAAATTATTTATACTTTTTTATTTTTAATTGCATCCATGTATTTTTTGAGTTCTTCTTTAACTTTAGGGGCAAGTATTACGAGACCAACCATGTTTGGCACCATCATAGCAAAAATCATTGCATCAGAAAAGCCAATTACAGAACCTAAACTTGCTGCTGCACCTATAATTACAAAAATGCAAAAGATAACCTTATAAGTATATTCCATTTTCTTTGATCTCCCAAATAAATATGCCCAGCCTTGAAATCCATAATACGACCAAGAAATCATAGTACTAAAAGCAAATAATACTACTGCAACAGTAAGCACATAAGGAAACCAGCTTATTACACTACCAAAAGCGCTAGAGGTTAATAAAATAGCTTCTGCGTCATTTGCTGGACCTGTACCAGTTAGAGAACCTGTAATTATTAAAACTAAAGCGGTCATTGTACAAACCACTACAGTATCTATAAAAGGCTCTAGTAAGGCAACCATACCCTCACTTGCTGCGTATTTAGTCTTAACAGCTGAATGAGCAATTGATGACGAACCAATACCTGCCTCATTTGAAAAAGCCGCTCTTCTAAATCCTTGTATTAATACACCTATAGCACCACCTGCTACACCCTCTGGACTAAAAGCTCCTGTAAATATCTGACCAAATGCATCACCTACCATACTGATATTTGCTATGATTACAAACAATGATGCTGCTACATAGATTACAACCATAAATGGCACTATTTTATCTGTAACTTTAGCGATCTTTTTAATACCTCCGATAATTACAATACCTACTAAAATTGACATAACCAAACCAAAGGCCCATCCATAACCATGTACAAAAGACTCTTCACCACCCGTGATATTCTCTACCAACTGAAAGGCTTGGTTAACTTGAAACATATTTCCACCTCCAAAAGATCCACCGATTACAAATATTGCGAATAATGCCGCTAAAACTTTACCAAGACCATCTAAACCTTTAGCTTTTAGACCTTTAGTTAAATAATACATTGGCCCACCATATACAGTACCATCTGCTCCAATATCTCTATACTTAACACCAAGCGTACATTCTACAAATTTAGATGCCATTCCTAACAAGCCTGCCACAATCATCCAAAACGTTGCACCTGCTCCACCTATAGAAACGGCTATAGCAACACCTGCTATATTCCCCAAACCCACAGTAGCAGATAAAGCAGCTGTTAATGCCTGGAAATGCGAAACCTCACCTTCATGATCCTCTACAGCAATTGTTTCCTTAATATCACCTCCCGGTGTTGAATCACCAGCAGCAACTAAAGAACCATGATCATCTATTTCATCATATTTACCTCTCACTATATTAATAGACGTAAGGAAACCTCTAAAATTTATAAATTTAAAGTAGATCGTAAAATATGTGGCTCCTATAATTAAAGGAAATAAGACCCAATAAACACTAATCTCATCTGTGAAAGGTATTTGGTAAAAAATAAATTGCACAAACCATCCGGTAGCATCACCAAAGGCTTGGTCTATTTTTTGGTCAATACCAATTTCTTGAGCTTCCTTAGCAAAATTTAATAATGGTAACAAAAGTGCAAAAATTGATAGAAGATATTTCTTCATGAGTTTAGTTATTAGTTAGTTATTAATTATTAGCTGACAAGATGCTAAAAAAAAATGAGTTTTTAAAGCCATACACGTTAAAATGGCTAAGCTTTTTGCTCTATATTATATTCAGAATTTAGACGTTTTATCTGTTCTGGCCTGCCTAAAACAACGATTTTAGAACCAGGAACTAAACGCGTATCTGCTTCGGGATTAACTAAATAATCACCTTTATCATCTTTAAAACCTATAACGGTACAACCCGTTTTTTTTCTTAAGTCTAAATCTCTAATGGTTTTTATCGATTGAGGGTTATAGAGTTGTTCTACCTTTACTTCTTCTACGTTAATATTTTGTTGGCCTACAATACCTAGATTGTCTATAAACTCAACTAGATCTGGTATAACCACTAGAGATGCCATATGGTCTCCTCCCATTTTATCTGGTAAAATAACATTATTAGCGCCTGCCAGTTTAAGTTTGTTATACGAGGTTTCTTGCGACGCTCTACTTATAATAGTCATTTTACTATTAATCTGCCTTGCAGAGAGCACCACAAATAGATTATCTGCGTCACTAGGCAATGCAGCGATTAAAGTACTAGCCCTCTCTATACCAGCCTCAATAAGTATTTCGTCTTCATTGGCATTACCAAAAACGTAAGGAATATCTTCTTCTTGTAAACGCTCCGTTATTTCTTTATTACGGTCTATGATAACATAAGGTTTTTTATAATCTGAAAGCTTTCTTGCAGCCTGTCTCCCATTTCGCCCAAAACCACAAATTATAATATGATTAGACATGGTATCAATTTCTTTTTGCATCTTACGTTGTTTTATATCTTCAAAATTATTTCGACTTAAAATATACTCGGTTATTATAGATAGTGCATAACCCACAATAATAACACTAGCTAAAATTAAAAATATAGTAAATATTTTAGCCGGAACACCTAATGGCTGTACCTCGCCAAAGCCTACGGTTGTAATGGTAATAACCGTCATGTAAACTGAATCTATCCAACTTAAACCAGAAATAACTCTGTAACCAATAACACCAATACACAATAAAATAATCAGCAAAAGAATGGCTGTATAAATTTTGGATCTAAAAATTCTTATTAAAGGGTTATTCATTTTACAAGTCGAATACTGAAGAGCGTTTCGTATAAATTATATCCTTAATCCGAATCCAAAATGCTAAAAATAAATATAATGCAAAGCCAAAACCTACAGTTACAAAAGTAAGATACATAAAAGACGTCCTAACAATCTTTGCTCTTATACCAATACGATCCGCTATGCGTTGACAAACATAGTAACCTCGCTTTTGAAAAAAATGTAATAAAGTGTAAAATAAGTTCATTACTGCAAGTTACTTATTTTTGTAGGATTAGACTATTTCCAACGGCACATTGTAAGCATTTATTTTTGTCACAATACTGTCCTTTTAGTTGTATGAGACTTTGAGATGTAAGCGCATGTTTCTCTAAGGGTTTTAGCTCTAAGAATTTATTGACGATACTATTATTTTCAATCTTAATTTGCTTCAAAAGTTTAAACAAATCATCATCAATACTATGCCCTTTAAACTTTGCATAGCTAAACTTTAGAGGTATAATGGTATTTATAATTAATAAATCGATAAATGATTTTGTTAATTGTTTTTTTGAAGTTTTAGATGTCTTTGCAAAGGTGTAATGCGTTGTCCAAAACTCAGTGACTCCATAATTAAATAAGGCATAGAATTCCTCTCTTTTATTAAGAGCTATTATTTTTGAAAACAAATTATGCTCTAACGCATACAAATTAGCAAATTGCGATAAGCGAATAGTAGGAAAATTTGGTGGTCTCAGTCTAAAAAACTGTAGTGGCTCTACACCTAAATTTGTTAACTTAAATTTCCGTTTTAAAAAGTGATAGCGCTGTTTTAAATCCATATAATAAGCGTCTTGAATATCTGCTATTAAAAGTTCTGCCTGACCAAATAGTAAGGCTTCCATATCTATGATCTTATTTTGAAGTTTTCTAACAACACTATAATCTACAGATTTAGCCAAACTTAAAAATGCCTCTCCGTTAACCTTAAGTCCAAAATTCTTTAAAAGCATTTTAAAAAGTACCGCTTCCCAATCGTTATTTGAATTTTGAAGTAATTTTGAAATGTCTTTAGACTTACGCTCTAACCGCTCTATAAACAAGCGCTCTAACCAATTACTAAGCAAAAAATCATTAGTGTTGGCAAAGTTATTTTCACAATTAATCCAAGATTTAGATTGTAATAGATTTTGATAGTTCTCTAACAATTGTCTGTCCACGTAATTTTTTAACTCTAGTGTTGGAATTTCAGAATTATCTTTCCTAAAAATTTCTGTATCGTGTTCCCAAACTACATGTAAAATAACATTATCATAGGCCTTATCGTTTTCGTGACTATGCAGATACCAATCCGATGATTTTATATGAATCTCAACATTACCAGCCCAAAGTTGATCATTAATATTAAGCTGTGCATTAAAAAAATCTGGCCCAGCATTATGATTATGCGACCCTAAATGTTTAATGGAAATGATTTCATCTTTAAAAGTTTTAAGAGATGATGTAGAAAAGGCCTTGTATTTCCATACATAATGAAGAAAATCTTCTTGCATAAGACTAAAATATAAAATCTATTTAACACTCGTTAACCTTAATTATTAGTATTCTATAATTTTTTGTTTCATATTTGATCATAGATACTAACGTTGTAAATATTTAATAATGAAAAAATTAATAATAGTCATAACATTAATTTTCTGTTTTACGACCCTTGTTTTAGAAGCTCAAGGTCTTAAAATAGATCAGAACACTAGCATTAAAAACGTTGAAGGCAAAACTATTGATCTTGATACATTTACCGAGTTAATGACTTCTGGAGAATGGATGATAAGTCCTAAACAGGATAAAGATGGTAAAGCTTACATACAGTTAAGAAAAGCGTCAAAAGAAGAAAAAGAGATGATTATGAAAATGACGAAAGAACAAATTAACGACACTGATATGTTAGGTAAGCCTATCTCTACATTTAACTTAACCGACATTAATGGAAATAAAATAACTTCTGAAAACACAAAAGGCAAAGTTGTTGTTTTTAACTTTTGGTTTACCACCTGTAAACCTTGCATAAGTGAAATCCCAGAATTAAATAGAATACATAAAAAATATAAGGATAATGATTCTATTGTCTTTGCTTCAATAACCTTTAATGAAAAACCTAAGGTTGAAAAATTCTTAAAAAAACATGCTATTAGCTATCCTCTGGTAACAGATGAGAGGGCCATAATTTCTGCTATGGGCATTAGTGCATATCCTACCAATATTGTTATAGGCAAAGACGGCAAAATTGCCGATGCTATCGTCGGTGGATTCCCTAAAATTGGTGAGCACATTGACAGTGCTATAAAAGCGGCTTTAGAGACTAATTAAAAAGAAAAAAACCGTCTAAACTGACTAAGATTTCACTAATTTTTTAGTAATAGATTCTTCACTCTCAGTTTTGATTTTTAATAGATAAACACCTGATTCTAGGGTCTGAGAAAAGTTCTCAAAGTTAGAAATTGATTGAGATTCATAAACGCTTTTACCAGTAATATCATAGATTTCTAACGCTATAATTGGTTTGTCAAAATCTATTGTGACTTTATGCTTGTAGGGATTTGGATAGATTTTTACTTTAGCTTTAGATTGTTCATCCAACGATAAAAGAACAACCAAAAACATTAACTCTGTTGACGAAACGACTGAGCTGAGCGCATCTAATTCTTGTTTTAATAATTCTGCATCACAATTACAGAACAATTCAAATCTTTCGTAGCTCGTTCCTTCATTTACAAGTTCATAGTAACTTACATTATAATCAGAAAATATTTGATTTAAGTCTGCATTATTTGTAGTAACAGTTCCATTATCTTCACCAGTTGCCATTCCGTTAGAATTATCTACAAGACTTAGACTTAAACCGTGATTAAAAAGAGAATCATCTTCTGGATCACTACTTGCAATTAAAATCACGCTATTGTAGTCATTTAATTCTTGTACTAGTGCATTAATATTACAATTTTAGCAGGCACCCATGTGAATAGCACCTTGAAAGTCTTCGTTTGCGGAATAAGCAAAAGCCATTTGGTAATAAACTACATTGTAAGTTTCAAAAATAGTATTTAAACCCTCATCGTTTGATTGGTTACCACAATCAGCGCAACCAGAATCAGCTTCATAACCAGTTGCAGAATCAACTAATACCAACTGAAAACTTTGATACTGAGCATAAGCTTGGGCTGTCAGAAATAAAAAAATAAAAAAAGTGTATAAGTTCTTCATTTAAAATATGTTACACTTCAAAATACGTAAAAATCAAGAAATAACAACACGAGCAAGTTGGATCTAATTACTCAATATAACCCATCTCTCGCATCCAATCGTCATTAAACATTTTACCGACATAACGACTGCCATGATCGTGGAATAAAACCACAACCACATCGTCTGGCCCAAAATGCTCTTTTAACTGTAGCACACCTTTTATGGCTGCACCAGCAGAGTTACCTAAAAACATTCCTTCTTCTTTGGCGAGTCTTTGAGTGTATACAGCAGCATCTTTATCGGTTACTTTGGTAAAACCGTCTATGATAGAAAAATCTACATTTTCCGGAAGAATATCTTCACCGATACCTTCGGTAACGTAAGGGTAAATTTCATTTTCATCAAAAATACCAGTCTCGTGATATTTCTTAAAAACGGACCCATAAGTATCTATGCCCCAAATTTTAATATTAGGATTTTGTTCCTTTAAGTATTTACCAACTCCAGATATAGTACCACCTGTGCCAACACCAACCACAAAATGAGTGACTTTACCATCTGTTTGTTTCCAAATTTCTGGCCCTGTGCTTTTGTAGTGGCCTTTGGCATTACTAGGATTATCGTATTGATTAACATACCAAGAGTTTGGTGTTTCATCACCCAAGCGCTTAGATACGGAATAATAACTGCGAGGATCGTCTGGTTTAACATCTGTAGGGCACACTTCAACTTTGGCACCTAGCGCTTTTAAGACATCTACTTTTTCTTTAGACTGCTTGTCTGTTGTTACAAAAATACATTTATAACCTTTGATGATTGCTGCCAAGGCCAATCCCATTCCTGTATTTCCGGAAGTTCCCTCAATAATTGTTCCTCCTGGCTGCAATCTACCATCAGCTTCGGCATCCTCTACCATCTGTAAAGCCATTCTATCTTTTACGGAATTCCCAGGATTAAATGTTTCGTATTTTGCAAGCACAAGGCATGGTAATTCTTCAACGAGTTTATTCATTTTTACCATTGGTGTATTGCCAATTGTACCTAATATATTTTCTGAGTAATCCATAGTTTTAATTTGCCTTACAAATTTAAGCAAAAGTGATAAGTATAAAGTTATAAGTTCGTTTTGATTTTAATCAAAACGAATAGCCTTAACTGGCGAAATCTTAGAGATGATTATTGAGGGCACTATAAGCATTAAGAAGCAACATATAAAAGTCCCTATGTTTAAAATTAATATATAGTCTAAACTTAAATAAACTGGTACATGAGTAACGTAGTACGTGTCTGGATTTAAAGGAAATAATTTAAAATATTTTTGAACCAATAATAAGCCTAAACCTATGAGGTTTCCCCACAGTAACCCTAAGCCAATTAAATATGACGCATTGTAAAGAAAAACCTTACGTATTGTCCAATTAGAACTTCCCAGTGCTTTTAAAAGGCCTATCATATTAGTCCGTTCTAAAATGAGAACCAAAAGTGCAGTTATCATATTAATACCAGCCACAATAATCATAATTGCAATGATACCATAGGTGTTATTATCAAAAATTTTTATCCATTCAAAAATTGTAGAATATTTTCTATTTACTGCTCGTGTGTTTAAGTGAGATGGAATCTCTCTAAAGACCTGTTCCGTTAGGGTTTCTATAGTATCAAAATCATCTATAAAAATTTCAAAATTTCCTATTTGGTTTGTTTTCCATTTATTGAGGCGCTGAATGTGGCGCAAGTCTACAATACAAAACTTCTCATCTAATTCTTGAAAGCCAGAATTATAAATACCTACAATTTCGTAATTAATTATTCTAGGTATTGTATTTAAATCCTTACCAAAAAGGGTTTGAAATTTATCTCCAACAGCAAACCCTAAGCGCTTTGCTAAGTAACTAGAAATTAAGATTTCCTCGTTACGCTTGCCTGAGAAATCTGGTAATCTACCGTCTATTAAAAACTCTTTAAAGTAGCTCCAATTATAATTTGCACCAACACCTTTAATAATAACACCTTCAAAAGTAGTTTCGGTTCTAATAACAGCAAACTTTGTAGCTACTCCTTGTATATGCTTTATACCAGGTACTGATTTAAATTTTGGATAAAACTCTTGATCTAAACTAATAGGAACTATAGATTCATCTGAGGCATTGGTATCGTAATTCGTAATTTCTATGTGGCCATTAAATGCCACTACTTTTTCTCTAATCTTTTGTTGCAACCCTAAACCTGTAGAGATGGCAATTAACATAACAATAACACCAATAGCAATTGCAGCAATACCAATTTTAATTATTGGTGCCGAAACACTATTTTTATACGCTTTATTACCAATAATGCGTTTAGCTATAAATAACTCAAAATTCAAACCTCTGTTATGTGTTTTAAGGTTTTCAAAAATACAGTTTTATTATTTGTCCTGGTAGTAGTTTCTTGTGCTTCTAAAACAAAAAAAGAAGTATCATTTAATGAAGAAATCCTAAAACAGGCTCCGAGAGCCTCAGCCTCCGTTAAAGATAATAAGAGCATTATTGTTGGTGCCAACAGAACCGAATTATATTTACCCATACTTAAAGATAAACGTGTTGGTGTGGTGGCGAATCAGACTTCGGTAATCTTTAAACAAATTGCTTCTACTTCAGAGAAGTCTCCCAAAAACAATTCATATGTACATTTAGTAGATTCATTATTGAAACTAAACATCAATATAAAAAAAGTATTTTCACCAGAACATGGTTTTAGAGGAAAAGCTGATGCTGGCGAACATGTAAAAGACGGTATTGATTCCAAAACACAATTACCTATTTTTTCGCTTCACGGCAAGCACAAAAAGCCGACTAAAGTACAGTTAGAAGATTTAGATATTATCGTTTTTGACATCCAAGATGTTGGTGTACGCTTCTACACCTATATTTCTACATTACATTATGTAATGGAGGCGTGTGCAGAAAATGACGTTCGGTTACTTATTTTAGACCGTCCAAATCCTAACGGTAATTATGTTGATGGCCCTACTTTAGAAAAAGAACATCAGAGCTTTTTGGGCATGCACCCAATTCCTCTGGTACATGGTATGACTATTGGTGAGTATGCCAAAATGATTAATGGAGAAGCTTGGCTAAACAATGGTATAAAATGCAACATTACAATTATAGAATTACAAAACTATACGCACCAAAGCTCTTATAGTTTACCAATAAGACCTTCACCTAATTTACCCAACGATCAGTCCATTTTACTTTACCCAAGCTTAGGTTTGTTTGAAGGGACTAATATCAATGCAGGGCGAGGAACTGGGTTTCAGTTTCAGCGTTATGGCGCTCCATTTTTAGATAAAAATCATTACAGTTTTAGTTATACTCCTGTTCCTAATTTTGGATCTAAATATCCTAAACACAAGGGTGAAATATGCTATGGTGTAGATTTATCTAAGGTTGAAGCTAATAGAGCTTTTAGCCTAAAATACGTTATTGATGCCTATAAAAATGCCATAGATAAATCTCAGGTGTTTAATACAAAAAACTTTACGACACATGCTGGCACGGCAAAACTTCAAAAACAGATAGAATCTGGACTGAGCGAAGCCAAAATAAAAGCCACCTGGAAAACCGATTTAGACGCTTTTATAAAAACAAGAAAGCGCTATTTGATTTATAATAACTAAACCTATAAAAAATGAAAGTTGCAATAAACTGTTTAATTGTTCTTTTCCTTCTAGCTGGGTGCTCATCAGACGATGACAATAGACCATTATGTTCTGAAATAAACATACAAGATCCTAATGATACTTTTATTGATTGTGAAGCACCACAATCGTTATGTCAATGTGGCTAATTAATTTTAGTTGTTTGCAATTTATTGGGCTCTACTGCCACCACATCTTCTGCTACTAAGGCATCGCTTGGTTTAGGAATTTCGTTTATAATCCTAACCACAAATACTATTCGTTTTGGAGATTGTACCGCTACCAAAACATGCTTGCCTTTAGATAGTTTATTTAAAGGTAATTTAAAAGACGTCGTATCTATAAAAACATCTAGATCTCTTCCATAATCTTTATTAATGGTATAGAGATAGTTTATTTTTTTATTGCTTTCAAGAATAAGTGTATCACCTGTTTTATTTAACTTGTGAATAAGATCTTTGGCTAGAATGTTTCTGTTTTTTTCGAGCTTTGCAAAATGCCCTTGTGCTTTTAGCGTAAAGCTCAATAAGAAAATTAGAATGACAACTAAGAAGATTCGGATTAAGTTTTTCAATTTTGCATACCGTTAGAATTAAACATAAAATGTTTAGCTCAACAGTCATTAATTAATCCGAAACAAACATAAGAGGATTACTATAGTAGTTTATAAAAATCCTATGAACTACATAAATATTAGAGGAAATACATTTTTTTGTTGACAAGGTGTTAATAAAGTTATTTTAACAGCAATTGAAGTAAGCGATCTGGGTAATCGGTGATTATGCCATCTACCTTAAAATCTAACATTTTAAGCATATCGGGTTTAGTATTAACAGTCCAAGGAATAACTTTAAAGCCTAAGGCTTTATAGTTTTTAACTTTTGTAGGCGTTAACAATTTATAGTAAGGACTGATGATTTCTGGTGTAAAGGAAAGTGCTTCTAATCTACTTTTTATAGTCTCATTTTCATCGACCAATAGTGCCACTTCCATTTTGGGTGCTTGTACTTTAATCTCTTCGAGCACTGCGCTATCAAAGGATTGGAGATTAACACGATGCAACATATTACACCTTATAATTTCTGCAAGTACAATATTTACATAGGCTTTTGGATGTGGTGTATAAATTCCATAAGCATACTCTTGCTCGGTTTTTAGTTCTATATTAAACTTTACATTAGAGTTTTTAGCGGTGACTAGTTGAAACACATCGGACAATAGCGGCTTATGCGTTTTAAGCTTTTTTTGCTCTAAAAATCTTAGGTTTTTTTTAGAGCCACAATCAAATGCTTTTATGGCTTCATAAGTCATTTGAAACATATTGTATCGCCTACTATTAAACGTATTTGCTTGTAAAGTATCGTCTAACACACAGATTTCTGAATTAATAAAAGGCTCGTGTGACACTACTACTTTTAAATCTTTAGAAATAACAATATCTAACTCTAAGGTGGTAACACCAAGCTCTATAGCCTTCTCAAATGCAGGCAGAGAATTCTCTGGCATTAAACCTCTACAGCCTCTATGGCCTTGTATATCGATTGTTTTAGTATTGCAACCCATAAGACAACAAACAACAGTTAGGAGTACACTATTTTTCAATATCAGCAGAAAGGGTCGGCTTTTCATAATTTTGAAAAGGTTGCTTTAGTAACTCCTTAATATGACTATTCTTTTGAGCATCTGGAAAAACATCAACACCATAGATTAAATTTTCTCTATCCATGTACATATAAGTACCGAAAAGACGATCCCAGACGCTAAAAATATTACCATAATTAGAATCTGTATAAGGTAATCTGTAATGGTGGTGAATTTTGTGCATATCTGGTGATACAATAAAATAGCTTAAGGTTTTATCTAATGTTTTGGGCAATTTAATATTAGCATGTGTAAATTGCGAAAAGATTAAGGACATAGCCTGATAAAGCATTACTAGAGCTATAGGCGCACCTACAATAAAAACACCAAAGAGTGTAAACGTAAATCTTATTACACTTTCTATCGGGTGATGCCTATTTGCTGTTGTGGTGTCCACATTATGATCTGTATGATGTACTAAATGCACCATCCAAAGTGGCTTTACTTTGTGCTCAACAAAATGTGCTAAGTATGCGCCAAAAAAGTCCAATAAAAACACTCCTAAAAATGCGTATAATACTAGTGGCATTTTGGGTAACCAATTAATAATACCAAAGTTATTCGCCACAACCCAATCTGCAGTACCTAATAACAAAAAGGCTAAAACAAAATTTATGATAACGGTAGTTAGTGTAAAAAATAAATTTGGTAAGGCATGTCGCCATTTTTTATACTTAAACTGAAAAAGAGGCAACCCACTTTCTAGCAACCAAAAAAAGGTTAATCCACCAACAAGTATTAAGCTGCGATGAGACGACGGAATAGTTTCAAAGTAATTAATAAAGTTTTCCAAGATTTTAAGAAATTAGGTTAATAATCTTCCATGCTTTTTTCAAATTTACGGCAGAAACTTTAGATTTCCATTTTTCAGCTTTATCAGGTTCATTTAGAGTAATATAAGAAGAGAAATATAAAAACGCAGCAAAAGATTCATTACGCTCTGCTATACCTTGTTTTTCCATTCTTTTTAATAATCTCAAAACCCTTTTAGGTTTACGATTTATGAGTACTTCTTGAATTTCTAATAAATCGCAACGCTGCAGCAAAGTTTCACTATCCGCTTCACTTTTAGCAAATTCTTTAGCTTCGTTGAGATAAATTTTTGATAAATCTATAATAGCACTACGTACATTCTTTTTAAGATGTATTGCTAAATCTAAATATTTGGACGCCAAATAGTAAGCCGTGTAAAAGGTCTTTTCTTTTTTATAACCTGCAAGTTCATTTTCTATTAATTCTGTATTAATAGCATACCGCTGTATTATCCTAGATATGTTTTGAGGCCCTTCTGTATAAGGATCTATATTGATAATATTACCATTTATATCCATTATCTTTATAGAGTCGTCATTAAACTTATCTATATAAGACTGCGGTCGTTTTCCTTTTATTTTTAAATATAAATCTGCATAGGCCTCTTCTCTCACTATAACTGGCACAAAATAGTCCCAGATAAGTGGGCTTATAACTTCATCGTCAAATAAACTATTAACAACTATGGTTCTGCCTTTACTATCATTTACAAAAACAGAATATTGATAGGTTGTGGCTTCTTCCCAAACCATTAATACCATTTTATTCTGCACTTGTGCTAATCTTTGAGCTATTGTAAGGTCGGTCATCCAATTTTGTGCCAACGCTAGGTTTATAGTGGCGAAAAGAATAAATGCTGTTATGAAGCGGTTTTTCATCTGTGTAATTTTATGCCTTTTTGAGCATCAAAAATTATTCCGAAACGGAATGTTTATATTTTTATTTGGGCTTTCATTGCCTCTACAATGTTATATGCTGCAGGACAAATTGCAACATTTTTGAGTGTTAAATTAGAAATTTGTTGAAATTTTTTACGATCTGTATGCGGAAATTCGCGACAAGCCTTTGGCCTTACGTCATAAATTGAGCAATAATTATCTGCACCTAAAAATGTACAAGGTACGGACTGTAATACATAGTCATTATCTTCATCTAAACGCAGATACGTTTCTATAAATTGCTTTGCTTTCATTCTAAAAAACTTCGCAATGCGCTGTATGTCTTTATCTGTAAATAACGGTCCTGTGGTTTTACAACAATTAGCACATTCTAAACAGTCGGTACGCTCAAACTCTTTATTGTGCAAGTGTTGCATAAGGTAGTCTAGTTGCTTTGGAGGTTTCTTTTTTAGCTTTGCAAAAAACGCCTTGTTTTCCTTATGTTTGTCTTTAGCGAGTTTAGGTAAATTATAGATCTGATCTTGCATGTTATAAAGATAAGTAGAATACAATGTTGAATCAAATTCTGAACCACAAAATTCATCATGAAAGACCTCTTTGGGAAAGCATTACAAGATTACCAAAATGGTAATTATACAGAAGACTTAATTACTTCTACTAATATTTCAGATAAAGATAAACTCCCGCTTCCCTATTTATTTAGAGGATACAATGACATGCCTAAGTTAGAACAAAAAGCATTACAATTATGCCAAGGTTATGTGCTCGATGCAGGTTGCGGAGCTGGCTCACACAGCTTATGGTTACAAAAATGCGGATTACATATTAAAGCCATAGATGTTTCTAAAGGTGCTATTGAAGTGGCCAAATCTAGAGGTGTATTAAACACTGAACAAAAAGCACTGTTAGCGGAAAGTGAAACTTTTGATACCATTCTTTTATTGATGAATGGTACAGGAATTTTTCAGAAATTAGACCAAGTTTCAGACTATTTAAAACACTTAAAATCATTGCTTAAAACCGATGGCCAAATTCTTATAGATTCCTCTGATATTTGCTATATGTATGACTTTGAAGATGAAGACGAAGATGAAGACGAAGTTGAACATGAAGATGAAGTTGAAAAGCTAAACCAATTAAACAACGGCAATTACTACGGTGAACTCGATTATTACCTCAGCTATAAGGGTGAAAACGAATATCCTATGAAATGGCTTTATCTCGATTTTAAAACCTTAAGTAAAGCTTGCCAATCCATTGGTCTTAAATGCGAAAAAGTTATGGATGGTGAGCACTTTGATTTTTTGGCTAAAATCTATGTTTAGTTTTTATTACTCGCAAAGGCGCTAAGACACAAAGTGATTCATAGCTACTATGAGTTGATAATCTCTCTACTAAATCTTTTGCGGCTTGGCGGCTAAGCGAGCGACTCCCGGATCACCACTTCCAAGAAATCTAGAAATCAAACTGATAGGTTGCACCTGCTAATGCCTGAATACCTTGAACAGGGAAATTTAAGTAACGTTGATAATCTTGATTTAAGATATTATTTACTTTAGCAAACACCGATAATTGATCATTTACCTTATAACCTAAATGTGCATTTGCATCAAAATAACTATCCAGAGTTATGGTTTCTGCTGGCACATTTATTAATGTACCAACTATTAAACTTTCATCTTTACGTTCTCCCCTATAAAATGCACTTGCACCAGCATACCAAGATTCAGAGATTTGCACATCCATAAAAATAGACCCAGTAATATCTGGTAAATTCCATGCTTCTGACTCAGTATCGGTGGTGTAATTAAAATAAGCTCCCTTAATCCCTAAGGTGAAATTTCTATTGACGTCTATAGTTAATTCGCCTGCAATTGATAAGGTTTTTACATCATCATAAACAATTCCAAAAGAGTTACCAAATTGGTAATCTCTTGTAGCATCTGTTCTTGCAGCATTAGCCTTATATAACGCTTTGGCTTGCTCTGCAAAGTAATTACCCTTTACATTATAACTTACATTATTAGATAATTTTCCTTTTAATCCTAAGAAACCATTATAACGTTGATCTGTTGGTGTAATTAACAACGTTGGGGAAACAAACGGATTTTCGTTAGCAAATTGATCGTATGAATTTTGCTCTAGCTGCCCTGTAATACCACCATAGGCAATTAAAATTTCGTCTACTAAACGGTAAGAGGCTTCAATATTTGGATAGATAAAGAATCTATTATCACTTAATTCCGTATCATTAAGATAAACAAGTCTTACTCCTAAGTTTACGGTTAAATCATCTTGCCTAAGCTCGTAAGAGGGGGATAAACCAAACGTAACATTACCATAATTAATAGCCTCATCCGAGAAATAACTGTTGTTAAAACTACCTCCAATATAATCTATGTAAAATTCTGTGGTAATCTCTTCTCCCTGCAGTGGTATATTAAGCCCTGCCTTGGCTACAAAACGGTTTTCCGCAGAATCTCGGCTATCTCCAAAACGTGTAAAACGCACACTTCCATCTTTTATAATAGCATCATCAAAATTTAATTTACCACCAAGGTAAAAACTATTAAAGGTATGGCTTGGATCTATTCTATTTGCTTCAGCCTGGCCAAAAAAGTTTTGAGGCAAACCATACCACTTATAGGTTTGCAATTCGTAACCACCATCAATCTTCCATGAAAAATCGCGTAACTTTTGAGAGTAATGTGCATTTAAGTGTGTTCTCGAAAAATCATCATCTAAAAGTAAGTTATCGATACCACCTTGTGATGAATGATGACTAAAATAGCCTCCAACATTTTCGGTGCTGCTTAATGCATGATTAAGATATACTTCACCTAATATAGTGGTGTAAGATCCTACACCTAAAGAGGCGTAGTTATCAAACAATTTAACAGGTTTTGCTTTATCTACATTGGCCGCTTTACCCTTGGCTGGTGTAAATGTAGATGCTACAGGAATAGAGAAGATATTATACTTTACGTCTTTTTTCTTTACCGTATTAGAATCATTTAGCCGAGGTGTATCTTTTATTTTGAAAGCATCTGAAATTGTGGGCGTATAAGGTTTTACAACATTAACGACTTGGTCGTCTATAGTATCCTTAGTGCGCTCTTGGGCATAAGTCAATGAAAAAGTACTTGATATGGTGATTATAGAAATTAAAAACTTGATGTTCATATGTGATGTTTTGATTTCACTTCAACTTGGCTTCGACATGCTCAGCCTGACAATTTTATCACTATCTTTAGTTGCCGTCTGTTTCGATTGATGAATTTGTTTTTGCTTGTTCGCTTTTTATTTTATTGAGTTCTGTTTGAGCTTCTAGTACCACATCATCAAATTCTGAAAAATTAGAAATAACACTCTCTAAAATATAATTAGCCTGAAAGGCATCACCTAAAGCATAGAAATTTTTTGCCATAACCACCAAACCTTTAGCGCTGTAATATTTATAACTGCTGTAGTCTTTTGCTAAGCGTTGAATTGTTGTGTTAGAAGCCTGATACTTCCCTTCCTTATTCTTAAAATAGGCGTTGTAATACAACGCTTCCGCAGCGACACTGCCTGTTGCAATTTGTTCAACATCAGCATAAGCAACTTTAGCTTTGGCCTCATTACCTGTTTTTATTGCAGAGCGCGCTATTATAATTTTAGCATCACTTTTTACTTTAGTATCTAAATTAGAGCTGCCCAATACACTTTCTGCATAAGCTTCTGCTTGGCTATAATCTTCAGTTTGGTAATAGGCATTCATTAAATTAGATCTTGCATATAAAACGTTCTGTGGATAATCAGCTTCATTTTCTAGCCTTTTTAAGGCTGGTATAGCTTTGGACCAGTCAGCGTTATTTAAATATATTTCGCATAGCTTAACATTTGCCTGTTCGGTATATTCGCTTTTAGAAGCTTCTGTAACAATTTTATAATGCGGTAGCGCATTCTCAAACAAGTCTTTTTTGTAATATAATTGTGCTAAATAAAAATGAGATTTTAAGGCATGTATTCCGTTTGGAAATTGATTGAGATACTTATTAAACTGCTTAATAGCATTATCCGTATCGTTATCTAAATATGGTTTTTCGGCTGCTAAATACATGGTATTATCTAACTCTACATCTGTGACCTCAACATAATCTAACGATTGTACCCAAGCGGCATAGTCATCTACACGACCAAGATCTATATAAATTAACCGTGCTGTAGAAACGGCTTGTACTGCCTCACCAGAGCCAGGAAAGTCTTTAGCCACTTTTTTAAATTTGGTTAAAGCCCGTTCATTATCATTAGTATTATAATACACCAAACCTTGACGCAACAATGCTTTAGATGTAAAAGCACTACGTTTATATTCAGAATTTAAACGATCATACATTTGCATGGCTTGGTCTGTGTTACCAGATTTAACATAAGAATTTGCTAATTCGTACATGGCATCATCTCTTAAGGCTGAGTTTGGATAACCCGCTATAAATGTATTGAGCTCAGATATTTTAGTTGCACCCTTTCCTAAATACCCTTGGCTCATCGCTTTTTGAAAAGCTGCATAATCCGTTTCGATCTCATTTAACCGAATGGCTTTATCGTAGGCGTTAATAGCGCTCTGATAGTTACTAGATACAAAATAACCATCTGCTAATCTTAAATAAGCATCGTTAAGGCGCAGTTTATCCGTATTATTTTGATCTATAAACTTCTCAAAATACTTAGTGGCATTATTGTAATCCTTTAACTTAAAGTAGGTATATGCTAAATTGTAATTTAAATTTTTATTAGAGACAAGACTTGTAGCTGCCTCCATACCAGCAAACTGCTTAAACCCAATTAAAGCGTCATTGTAATTGGTTAAATTATATTCTGTTTCTGCTTTCCAAAAGGTAGCCCTTGCCACAAAGACAGAGTCTCTAGGCTCTTTTAATGAGCTATTAAACAACGCTAAGGCCTCGTTATATTTAGTTTCGTTATAGAGTTCTATCCCTCTAAAAAAAGCCACTTTTTGGTAAGCCACTTTATTCTCAAAACTAGTTTTTCCTTTTAAAAGTTCTAAGGCTTCCTTGTAGTTTTTAGACGTTATGTAAGAGTCTATTAGCAGTGTTTCTATTTCTTCCCTATAGCTAGTGTCTGGATATTGATCTAAATAACCCGCTAACACTTGTGGTACGGACTGATATGGATTACCTATTTCGTAACTAATCTTAGCATAATTTAACCATGCGTCTTCACGGATTTTTAAGTCGTAATCCATCTCAGAAGCATTTCTAAAAGCATTAAGCGCTTCTTGCTTTTTATCTAGATTGATATAGCTCTCTCCCAAATGATAGTAGGCGTTTTGTGCTACAGAATTATTACCATCTATAATTTTATTGAATTCGGAAATTGCCGATTCAAAATCTTTTTGTTTGTAATAGGTATAACCTAATTGGTAATAATCTGTATTATTCCACTTGCCTCGTTTTCCTTTATAAGCCTTTAAATACGGTAATGCTTCGGTATATTGCTCTAAGTTAAAATAGCTTTCGCCTATAATTTTATTTAATTCAGAAGCTTCATCACCGGTTACTTTTGGCAATTGTTCTTTGGCTAGCTGTATGGCTTTTTCAAACTTACCCAATTTAAAATTGAGGTCTGCTTGGTAGTAAGATAGCTTTTCTTTGTACTTTTCGTTATCACTAACCTGATTAAAATAGGTATTAGCAGTATCGTAGTCATCACCTTCATACGCCATATAACCAATATAATATTTGGCTTGCGATCCATACTCCTTGGAATCTATGACTCGGTTTAAGTATTTAGTGGCTTGTGTTTTACTTTTAGTAGCATATAGACTATATCCATAATTAAAATTGAAACGATCGCGCTCAGTACGTGCAATACTAAACTCATCTACTTTTTGATACCACTTACGAGAATAGGTATAGTTTGAGTTTTCAAAATGATAATCTGCAACGTCTAAAAATGCGGTGTTTCTTTTTGTACTAGTTGGATAATCTTCTACAAAAGCCTCTATTAAATCGTCAGCATTATTTTGGTTTAACCGCACTGCGCAATTGGCGATGTAGTAGGAACAATCAGATTTTATAACGGCATCAGTGGTATTGTACTTTATATCATCAAAGAGTGATTGCGCTGCCTTGTATTGTTTATTATTATAGAGGGTTAATGCTTTTTGATAATCTTTAAGATCACTCGTATAAATTGCTGATTTTTGCCCAAAACCTAATAAGGAAAACACAATAAAAACGATGATGAGTTGTTTTTTATAAAGTAGCATTAGCGTCGTTTTTTTGATTATTTATGTATTGTAAATTCAAATATAATTTAATACACAGTCTATAACGTTAGATTTTATTCTTAATTATAAACAACCCTTTATAATTTAGTGCCGATGTACAAAGTAGCATTTGGGTTTAAAAATTTTACGCCATACATTTACAACTACAATTTTAGATCTCAACTATGTCCGAAACCATTTTAAAACTCAAAGATGCCACTATTTACCAAGGAGATAGCATGGTACTTTCTAACGTTAATTTAGAAATGCAAAAGGGTGAATTTGTCTATCTAATCGGTAAAACCGGGAGTGGAAAAAGTAGTTTTATGAAAACACTTTACGGAGATTTAGAACTAACTGAGGGAGAAGGTAGTGTTGTAGATTTTAATTTAAGAACCATGAAAGAAAAAGACATTCCCTTTTTAAGACGAAAATTGGGTGTTGTTTTTCAGGATTTTAAATTATTGCCAGACCGAACTATACATGGCAATCTAGAATTTGTACTTAAAGCTACAGGCTGGAAAGAAAAATCCAAAATTAAAGAACGTATTGAAGCGGTCCTCGATAAGGTGTCTATGAAAACCAAGGGATTTAAGTTTCCGCACGAATTGTCTGGTGGCGAGCAGCAGCGCATAGCCATTGCACGTGCGTTGTTAAATGAACCCGAATTAATATTAGCCGATGAACCCACTGGGAATTTAGACCCACAAACCAGCATAGAGGTTATGGAAGTATTACAAGACATTAACAAAAACGGTAATACTATTTTAATGGCTACTCACGATTATGCTTTACTTTTAAAGTATCCTAGTAAAACTTTAAAATGTGACGAAAACAAAGTGTTTGAAGTGGTACAGCGTAAAAGTTAATATACGTTGAAACGGACTAATTATGCCTAAAGATCTATATGCTTTCTATACTCATCCCTATATATAATTTTGAAATAAGCCATCTTGTAAGTGATCTTAACGCATTTGCAAATCAGACACGTTTTAATATTGAAATTATATGTTTAGAAGATGGATCTACCTTATTCCTAGAAGAAAACAGCTCGGTTTGTAAGTCATTAAACCACGTAACACACCTTATTTCTAAAACAAATAATGGCCGTATAACATCTCGTAAGCACCTTGCTAAAAGTGCAACATACGATTGGTTATTGTTTTTAGATGCTGACGTAGAGATTTCTAATAAAGATTTTATAAAAGACTATGCTGATTTCTTTAATAGTGCATATGAAGCCGTTTATGGTGGTTGTATTTATGATACGTTTAAACCAAAACCGTCACAACTATTAAGATGGAAATACGGGAGAAATTTTGAAGAAGTTTCATCTAGTATAAGAAACAAAAATCCTTACAAATATATTGTTTCCGCAAATTTTTTAATTAAAAAGGACACCTTTAACAAGATTACCAATCAAATAAAAACAGATGGTTATGGTTACGACCTTTTTATTGGTCAATTGTTAATGCACAATAAAACCAAGATTCTTCATATAGACAATGCAGTAATTCACAAAGGACTTGATGATAATGATGTGTTTTTAAACAAAATTGAACTTTCGGTTAACACCTTATTTAGTTTATACAAAGACAATAAAACAGTGGATGCTAATAGTACACTGCTTAAAACGTTTAAAAAAATTAGTAGTTATGGTTTAAAACCTGTTGTAAACATAATTTTTAAAGTGTTTAGAGGTGTATTGAAAAAGCAATTGTTGAGCAGCAACCCTAATATGACACTATTACAATTTTATAAATTGGGCTACCTTTGTCACTTAAGCACAGTGAGGACATGAGGCTATTTTTTTCGGTAGTAATTACAGTTTACAATAAAGCAGACTTTATTGAAAGCACCATTAAAAGTGTCTTAAATCAAACTTATAAAAATTTTGAAATTATAGTCATTAATGATGGCTCTACAGACCGTAGCGAAGCCATTATTAAAACACATAATGATACTCGACTTAAATTAATTACCACGGAAAACAAAGGAGCATCACATGCACGAAATCTTGGAATACAAAATGCTAACTATGATTATATAGCACTTTTAGATGGTGATGACTTATGGGATAAATCCTATCTTAAAGTTTTTTGTGAAGCTATAAAAACCTTCCCTGAGCAACATATTTTTGCCTGTGCAGCTTCTCACAAATATGGTAATAAACTAATCCCTGTTAAATACAGTTTTGAACAAAGTGAGTGCTTTAAGCTCCATAATTATTTTGAAGCTAGTAAAAAACATACCATTATTACAAGTTCTAGTGTGGTTTTTCATGCCTCAATTTTAGAACAAACGGGTTTATTTGATCCAACAATAGTTTCTGGACAAGACACTGACATGTGGATACGTTTTGGTTTGTTTGCTTCTATTGTTTTCATAAACAAAAAGTTAGCCATCTACAACCATAATCCATATAGTCTATCTAACACTACTTTTGAGTTAAAGCATAAATCTAAATTTAACAAATACATAAATTTTGAAAAAGAAAACGCACCATTAAAGGCCTTTTTAGACCGCAACCGTTATTCTATGGCAATTCTTAGCAAAATTGTAGAAGACCCTAAAAGTTTTCAATATTACAATACTCATATAAACTACAACAATTTAGACTCCAAACAACGCTTTTTAATTAAAAGTCCAAGATGGCTTTTACGCATTTTAATTAAGTTAAAATCGCTTAAAAAACAAAAGCTTTATTATCCTAATCGCTAATTTTTAAAATCGCTATAGTTTCTAATATATTCTTGTTCATTATAATTAGTTGAAGCTAATACCAAGCAGACCGCACCAGAAGAAAAATTATCTATTTCTCTCCATATATGTATCGGTATATATAAACCCTGATTGGGTTTGTTAAGCACTATTCTTCTTTTAGAAATTCCATCATCCACAATAACCTCAAAACTTCCACTAAGTGCTATTATTACGGACTCTTGCTCCTTATGAGCATGGCCACCTCTATAACTGTCGCTAGGCACATCGTACAAATAATAAACACGCTTTATTGAAAATGGAATTGTGTCCTTTTCTATAACTGCCAAAGCACCACGTTCATCATGAACCTTAGGTATTTCTAAAAGCTTTACATTATCAATTGTACTCATTCTGTTACTTTAAGAGGTTTTGCCATTGCAGTGCAATAACATCTTTATGAAATTTCTCAACACTTAACTTGGAATTTGATTTACAATGTAAGTATAATTTTTTATCCGCTACCATTCTATTTAAAGCGGTTGTAAAAGCTTGTTGGTTGTAGTTTTCTACCAATAGACCATTGTACTCATCTATAACTATTTCACTTGGTCCAGATTTACAATTTACAGATACCACAGGTGTTCCTAAAGCTAAAGACTCTATTAAAACTCTGGGGAAACCTTCGTACCTGCTGGTTAGCACCGTAACATAGGCTTTACTAACAATTAAACTGGTCTGTGTTTTAAATCCTAAAAAATCAACGTAGGATGCCACATCTAATTCATTAACGTAATCTTCTAACAGTGCTCTATCCTTACCTTCTCCTAATATTTTTAATCTAAAGTTGGCCTCTATAAGATTAGATTCAGAAAATGATTTTAGAAGTAACTTAATATTTTTTACATCATCGTCTAAACGACCATAAAAGAGAATATAATTTTCTGCTTCATCCGCTTTAGAACCATCAGCAATTAAATTATTATCGATAGGGTTATGGATTACAGCTAAATTTTTAAAATTATAAGTTGCTTTTAACTTATTAGAAATTTCCTTAGATACCGCAATGATTTTATATGCGTTTCTATATAACAATTTGGCAAAAAACTGCTTAGAATTAATATAAACCTGTGTATTATAACTCCTAACACAATAAATAACTTTACACGATTTATAGATATATTTTGAAATCAAATACTCATTAAAGAGTCCTTTTCTTGGGCGACTATCTATAATATAATCAAAGCTATTAGCTTTAATATAATTTTTAAACACTAAAAATCGTTTAATCTTGTTTAAAAGCGATTTTTGCTCAGATTTTAATTTCCCTAAATTGAGAAGCTGTCCCTTAAAGTTATAATCTATTCGATCTAAAATTGTTATTATGTGAACATCGTAACGAAAGTCAATTAGCATTTCTGAAAGCAACGCCGATGATTTTTCTGCACCACCACCACCAAGTGAAGCCACAACAATACATACTTTTTTTACCTTGATTTTTGTCATTAACAGCTATCTTTGAAACAAATGTAAGGATATAAATAAAACCTTTTGGTTTTAAATAAATGACCGTTAGATTGTAAAATACATTTTAAAACAACCACATTTACTACAGCATGAAAATCTTACTCGTTGGTGAATATAGTAGACTTCATAATTCGCTTAAAGAAGGATTAGAACACCTAAAACATGAAGTTACAATTGTAGCAGCTTATGATGGCTTTAAAAAATACGATGTTGATATTCTTATTAAAAAAAGATATCAAATAGGTTTAAAACGAAAGCTCAAAAATTTCATATTTAGAATTGGAGGTATAGATCTTGAGTCTATCAATGTAAGGCTACAAATAAAAAGGCTGCAAAGTAGATTAACCAATTACGATGTTGTTCAATTTATAAATGAAACTTCATTTGGTTGCACTGCCTCTATGGAAAAGGACATATTTGATTTAATTTCTAATTGGAACAATAATAATATTTATTTACTTTCCTGTGGTACAGATCACATAAGTGTGAAATTTGCTTATGATGAAAAATTAAGATATTCTATTCTAACGCCATATAAAAACGGCAGTGATATTAAAGGTTTAAGCACCTATGGCTTAAAGTATTTAAAGCCAGAATTTAGAATGTTACATAAGCACGTTTATGCGAATATAAAAGGTGTTATAGCATCAGATTTAGATTATCATTTACCGCTCATGAACCATGATAAGTACTTAGGCTTAATACCTAATCCAATCAATACGGATAAGATGAAATTTACAAATCTTAAGATTGAAAACAAGATTATTATATTTCATGGTATTAATGATAGTAATTATTACAAGAAAGGAAATAATCATTTTGATGAAGCTCTAAGTTTGATTGAGAAAAAATATGCAAACAAAATAGAAGTGATTACCGTTAGAAGTTTACCTTATAAAGACTATATAAAATCCTATGGTGAAGCGCATATATTTCTAGATCAAGTATATGCCTACGACCAAGGCTATAATGCCTTAGAAGCCATGGCCAAAGGTAAAGTTGTATTTACAGGTGCTGAAAAAGAATGGTTAGATTATTATAATATTAAGGAAGATACTGTAGCAATAAATGCCTTACCTGATGCTAATAAAATTGCTAAGAAAATAGCATGGCTTATTGAAAACCCTTCTAAAATTATAGAAATATCAAACAATGCTAGACAATTTATAGAAGCACATCATAACTATATAAACGTTGCCCAACACTATCTTAAAACGTGGCATACAAAGAAATAATTTAGCGATTTGGTTGTAAGGGTGTTTTTCTATAATATTCTCTAACCACAAAAATTACAATTATAAAATAGATTATATAGCGCACCAAATGTGCCATAACAACCCCTTCTGTACCATAAAGTGGAATGAATAGCTTCGTAAGGACATAAAACAATATTAAAGATATTATTTCTGTAATAACAAAGCTTTTAACAAGCCGTTTTGCCAAAAACTGATGGGATAAAACCAGGGCACATAATCGGATAAAATCACCAACCAACTGCCATTTAAAAAGAGGTTCCATACCTAAGAAATTAGGATATATTATATCTATTATTAAATTTCTAAAAATGTAAACAAGCAACATTCCAATTCCAAAAATTGGAAGAATTGTTTTATAAATATTGATTACCTCGTTCTTAAAATCAGTTTGATTGTTGATATTAGCAAATTTTGGTATTACATACAGCGTAAATAAACCTGTAGCAAACACCATGTAATTTTTTGAAATAAACGTAACTGCAGTCCAATAACCTGCGTCTTCCACGCTTATTGAATTGGTTACGGTAGTCCTAATGTTTATTTCTACATAACTTAAGAGAAAAGAGGATACAAAAGACATAAGCGTGAATGCAAGGAGCTTGTTCTTGTATGTAAGCACAAAGTTTAATTGCTTTAAATTTACATGAGACTTAAGCGTTTTTCCAAAAACAAACACCAGCACTAACACCTGTATTACAGGTGCTAAAGCAATTGCGATTAAAACACCATCAAGCTTAGAAGTATAAAGTCCAATTAAAATAGCTATAGTTGCTAGAAGGTAGCTAATCAGTTCAATTTTTGCATATTTTTTATAATCCGAAAGCCCATTAACAACACCCGAAACCGCTCTATTTATGCCTATAAAAGGAATTATAACAGCTAATAACTTAAAGAGATAACTATAATCTTCTGAATTAAATAAGTAATCTGAAAAAAATTGTGAACCAAAAAATAGAATTATTGCAGAAACTAAACCTCCAACAAAAATAAAAACAGATACTGTTGAAAATAATTTAGCTAACTCTGGCTTATCCTTTTTTTGCTCAGCTACATACTTAACAATACCGTTAAAAGTACCCAAAGTAGATGTACTGGTTAGCATTACCAATACGTTTCTTAACTGACCAATGCTTGCAATACCAGCTTCCCCAACGGTAACAGCCAATAAACGCTGTATAAATACCGAAACTATAAGCCTAATGGTTATAACAACAGCGTTTAAAGATGTAATCTTTAAAACAATATTATTTTTAATAAACTTAGGTAGCTTCACTATAAATTGGGTTAAAAGTTATCTATACCTTCATCATTTAATACACCAAACAATGAACTACCAAATATTAGTAATATTATAGAAAAATACATCAAATAACTAACAAAATGTCCCATTACAACGCCTTTAAGTCCAAAAGCATCTATTAAATAAATACTAGATACGTACATTATAATAAATAAGAAAATCTCTAAAATGATAAAATGTAAAAACATCTTTTTTGCTAAAAACTTATAAGCTATAACCATAGCCATAACCCGCAAAACATCTCCTAGTATTTGATACCCAAACAAATCCACAACAGGTCTAAATTCCTCAGTAAAAAGAAGCGTAACCAGATAAGATCTGGTTAAATAAACAATAAATAGTAGTAATGCAAAAAACGGCATTATCGTTTTATAAAAACTAAAGATTTCCTTTCTAAATTCTTTATGGGTATTAATTTCTCCAAAACGAGGTAAGATATAAAGTGCTACTAATGAGTTTATAAACATTAAATAGTAATCTGAGACACGCGTCATAGCAGTCCAATACCCTGCTTCTTTCATACCTATCTCAGCAATTAAATAATTTCTTATAATTATATACACAATCGGCAAAGCAATAGAGGAAACAAGTGCCATAATCATATAAGGCCCTAAGTTTCGTAACACAGAAAAATTGATACTTGTAATTTGTATATTACTCATTAAATTCTTTCTAAAAGCAATTCCAGTGATTGAAATTAAAAGATTTAAGGCTGGTGTAATAACCACTGAAAGCAAAGCACCATCAATATTATTTTGCCATATTAAAAGCATAGTCACTAAAAGCCCTAATATTTGACCTATAATGTTTATTATAATAAGAATTCTATACTTAGAAAACCCGTTCATTATAGAAAAAATGAACATGTTAAGCGCATAGAAGGGTAATACAATAGCTAAGATCTCTATGATATAAGCATAATTGTTATTTGTAAAAATTAAATCATTGATGAATTCTGCTTTATAATAACAGAAAAACGCCAAAAATATTGAAATGAAAAATCCTGAATAAAATACGGTTGATATTGTTTTGGTTAACTCCACAACATTATCTTTAGACCTACCAATGAACTTAACAACACCATTGTACAAACCGCCAATAGCAAGCGATTGTATAGTACTGTAAAAGTTTCTTAAATTGCCTATGAGTGCCATACCTTCTGGCCCAATAAACATGGCGATAAATTTTGAAATTAATATACCAGCTATGATTTTAATGCTAAGGTTTTGAGTCTTTAAGCTCGCTGCTTTTACAAGAACTTCATTATTAATGTAATGAAAGAATTTTTTCAATTAATAGGTGTTTAAAATAGAAATTACAGTTTTAAGTTCTGCAGTGGTCATTACAGGACTCATAGGCAAACTTAAAATTCTTTTGTGAATTTGCTCTGTTACAGGCAATTTTAAGTGACAAAATTGACTAAGCGCTTTTTGTTGGTGAGGTGGTATAGGATAATGTATAAGCCATTGTATTTCATTCTTATTCAAAAATCCTATAAAGTCTTCTCTATCCTCTACCTCTACGACAAATGCATAAAACACATGATTTTCTGACCCATCGTAAAAAGGTAATTTAAGTTTTGGGTTGTTTATACCATTGATATAGGCCTTTGCAATAGCTCTTCGCTTAGTATTATCGGCCTCTAAAGCTTTAAGTTTAATGCGCAAAAACGCCGCCTGTAGATCATCTAAGCGACTATTATGGCCAATAAGTTCATTTTTGTACTTTTTATGGCTGCCATAATTACGTAACAGTTTTACCGTTTCTTGGAGGCGTTTATCATTTGTTGTTATGGCTCCTCCATCACCTAGTGCCCCTAAATTTTTACTGGGATAAAAACTAAACGCTGCGGCATTAGAAATAGCTCCGGCTTTACCTAGTTCAGAAAAAGCACCGTGTGCTTGGGCTGCGTCTTCAATTAAAAGTAATTGATGTCGTTTTACTAATTTATTAATACCCTCTAAGTCTGCTAGCTGCCCATAAAGATGTACCATTATAATAGCTTTAATGGTATTATCTGTATCTTCATTAATTGTTGTTTCTAAGTGCTTACCATCTAGGTTGTAAGTATGCGGATTGGGTTCTACAAAAACAGGTTGTAATTCTGCGTGTAAAACCGATAATACCGTGGCTATAAATGTATTTGCTGGCACAATCACTTTGTCGCCTTTTTTAAGTTTTCCAAGTTCAATATACCCTTTTAAAATTAGGGTAAGTGCATCTAAACCGTTGGCTGTACCAATACAATATGTTGTGCCACAGTATTGTGCAAACTCAACTTCGAATTTTGCAACGTTTTCTCCCAGAATAAAATGAGTATCTTCCAAACACTTACTAAAAGCTGCTTCAAACTCATCTCGGAATCGGTTGTTTATTTTATGGAGGTCTAAAAATTTTATCACAGGTCTAATCTATGAAAATCTTGGGAATAGACAACACAACCTAATTCTTCCTTTTGCTTTAAAAGTCCTTCGTTATAGCCCAAGGCATTGTCTTCTCTAACCGTTCCCATAGAGAAAAAAGATTTTCCTTCATCTTTATATTTATATATTAAGTGAAGAAAAAGATACTCTAAAGCACGCTCCTTTTCGCCACGTTTAGTTGTAGCTCCATATTGAGATTTAACAACCATGCCTTTATCAAAGATGGTAATTCCTGCTAAAATTTCGTTATCTAAATAAATATTGAATTGTTTAATGTTATTAGGAAATCTAGAGGCTAACAACTCTATTTCATTTAAACTGTGTACAGGACTTGCATTGTGCTTGTCTTTTAGTCTCGGTATGAGTACGTCATTCCAAAACGGTAAGAAATCATCGGTTTGTTCTATAACAAAACCTTTGCTACTATTTTTTCTGTAATTTTTGAGTTTGGTTTTATGAATGGTAAACGGCTTACTATAATCGATTGCTAAAACTTTATCTTGTCGATATATTTTGGCACCATGCGTTAAAAGTAATTTTTTTTCATCCTCAGTGTGTTGGGTGTTATAAAATGAAGGTATGCCTTTAATAAATAAGTTTGCAATACCTTCTGCCTTAAAATAGTCAACGACTGCATTTGAGATTTCTCCTTTTTCTGTACTACTTAAATCATTCGTAAAAATAAATCCACCATAGGTTAAGCCTTGATGAGCATAAACTTTACCATCAGTGGTATTTGCAGGACAAATAGCGACTAAGCCGTTACTTTTATAAACTAATAAGGACGCATCAGCAAAACGATCACTATGATAGTCCATAAAATTACGGTCAAAAAGAAATGTTGCGGTATTTGACTTTGAAATAAAATCATTCCAAACTTGTTCAAAATCTGAGTGATATGATTTTATATTGAATTTTGACATTAATCAAAAATAGTTTTATTTTCTAAAGTATTTGAAGTAATATCAAATGAATGAAAAATAGGTTGAAAATTTAGAATTGTACTCTTCCAGTATCATCAATAAGTTTTCTAACTCCTTTAAGCCCAAAACTATTTAATTTAACATTGTAACTAGAATCATCTTCCAAGTTTTCAAGGTACTTCGTATTGTCACTCAGTACTGCGAATAACACCCTAAAAAGGTTGACATTAGTTCTTAAATCTTTATCATAATTAGATGTTAAATATCCACTCCATTTAATAGCGGCAATGTTACCAAAGGTAGATTTGATTAAACTTGAGTCTTCCGTAGAATAAAGATGATTAAAACTTTTTAAACCTACCCAACCACCATGATCTGCAAGAATAATGATTATACCGTCTTTATCCCGATCAGAAATATAATTTATAATTTCTTTTAACCATAAATTTACGTCTTTTATACGCCGAAGATAATTAGTACGTTCCTCAATAACGGATGCTTCTGTTTTACCAAATCCGACATGGTGTGGCAAAAGTTTTTCTATAAAGAAAAATTTAGGGTGCGAATCATCTACATTTAAAACCTCCCTAAAGTCATAAAATACATCTCTTATTTCATCATCTCCTTTACTATTATATGGAAAATCATCTATTGCAATATTGAAATAATCAAAAGCTTCTTGCTTTTTGTTTTGCTGAAAATATTCGTCTTCTGCAATAAAATGAGTTTTATAATTATTCTTACTAAGAATTGTAGCGACAGGGTTTGATTGGGATATAACCTCTCTCGCATTTGCCATCTCAATTTCTGGAAATAACATGTTAGCAAATCGATGTTGCTTCATTGCAAACAAAGACGCATTAGAAGTTAAACTTGCAGGATAATTACTTCTGAAACTATCATAAACTTTAAATTCATTTGTTTTTAACCAATCATACAAATCACTTTTAAAATTATATGGTGGTTGTTCCATAACACTTTCAGAGACGTAACCATCTGGCTGAATGAGATAAATATTTGGCGTCGCTTTAAATTTAGCACTCAAGATGTCATCTTTTTGTTTTAACCAATAGTCTGGCTTCATATCTTCATAAATATGGACTAATGTTCTAAAAAAAGATAAACTCGAAAAAATAAAAAGAAAAATAATCAGCTTTTTATAATTCTGCCTTGGTTCTGACCAAACTAGATAACCGAAAAAAACAGTAACAACAACCAAAGCAATTCCTCTTTTTGGAGATAAAAAAAAGCTATGTAATAAAAATAAAAACAGAAAGCCAAGTAACATCAATAATAGTGCTTGAGCCAGTCGCTCTTTGGATTTACCAAGAGCTTTCATTGTATAAAAAACTGAAAGGTAAATAGCAAAGGATATACCGAAGAAACTTAAAATGAAAACTAATAAATGACCAAATGAATTAATTGCCCAATAATTATTTGAATACAAAAATATCATTGGCATAAATCCACTAATAAAAGCAGCCAATAGTGGTGTTTCTTTTTCACCATTAATAAAATTTGTTATTCTTTTCTTTATGCCCATACGTGTTTAACAATTATGAATCATTAAGTTATAACTACAGTTTATTTTTCATTAGAAAAATAACTCTTTTAGAATCACTTATAGCCTTTTGTTCAATAATTTCAAATAATTCTGAATACGCATGTACAAAATTTTCAAGATTGTAAAAATCAAAATGATCTTTAAAATCTGCTTTATTGTTCAATAATCGCTGCACCCAAGAATCGTCTCGCCTTGGAAATTCAATAATAAGATGCTCTGAAAATTTACTGAAAAACTCTACTGAACGCTTAAAAGGCACATTACCAGATAAAGAAATATGATGAATTATAGCTAAAGCCATTGTTACATCTGGTGCCAGCGCAGTAATCCGATCTAAAAACGAGTCGCGCTCTTTATTATTTAATCCTATGGCCGGCGTCGGTGCTAAAACATCTAGGGCAAATGGTAGCATAAATGTTTCTTTATTGACTTTCATCGTCTTATGATTAAAGTCAACTGCATTATTGTCTATATCACTAACCAGTGCTAACTCTAAAGGCTGTTGTAACTTTCTAACAAACGTACCGTCATTACCACCTATATCAATTACAGTCTTTGGTTGCAATTTATTAACCCATTGGTTTATAGTCTTAGATTTTTCATCAAAGGCACTGTCAGAATAATTGGTTTTATCGTAATAATTTCCCCATTCTGAATGTTCTTTTAACTTAAGCTTTTTTATGTAGTCATAAAGCGTTTCTATGATATTGAGTTGCCCTTTCTTAGAGAGCGAGCCTATTTTAGCTTCACCATTATAATCCTCATTATGTTTATCCTCTAGCTTCGCCAACAAATGAATGTTTGAATACAACGTTGGACTTAGCTTTGTTTTGGTAGGCAACAAAGAACTTATCATTTTCACAGGTATGCCATCCATAAAAGTGCTCAATAACTTAAGCATCTGCGAGCCGTGATAATGCGCTAGGACTAAAGGGCCAAAAAAGTGAGTTATGAATTGTTTATACGCTCGCCAGGGAGAATTGTCTATATAAAAATCAAAAGATAAGGTATCAATAAAAATAGCTTTTCCTTTATAAAACGTCACATTAAAAGAAGAAGCGTCTTTTAAAGAAAATCCTTTTTCTAAGCTATATTTTTGAAGCTTTAAGGTTAACAAAGCAGCTTCTTTGTACATGTTAAAACTCCATTCGTAAGGATAGGTGACAAATGGTATTTTTTCAGCTTCGATAATAATACGATCATCATTAGCTGAAATTTCCTTATGTGGGATCAATAAACCATTATTGAATAGGTTTTGGTAAAAACCCGTTTCAGTCAGCGCTTTGTATTGTTTAAAATAAATAGGATTAATAACACGTTTTACAGCGTTATCATCTATTACAACGTAACCCGATGGGTCTCTAAAGGACGAGGCATGTGCGTTTTTAGATTGCACTTAGTATTAGTTATTATCTATATCAGAATCTTTAATATCGATATCATCAAACACATCATCTTTATCTTTTTTTGCCAAACCTAAGAATAATTTGATTTTGTACATTAGGTTTTTAGAAAAAAGTATAACACCAGCCACAGCGGCTATGATGGTTTGAATAATCATAGCACCTAGACCTGGATCAAAATAAAGAAAATGCATTACCATAGTTTCTGTAAATATAAAACTTTAAATTAAACAGATTTATTTCGCTTACGATCCACTTCCTTCAATAAAATCTTACGTAATCTTAAGTGGTTAGGCGTTACCTCAACATATTCATCTTTCTGAATATATTCTAACGCTTCTTCTAATGAAAACTTAATAGCAGGAACAATTTTTGCTTTGTCATCTGCACCAGAAGACCTAACATTACTTAACTTTTTAGTCTTAGTAACATTAACCACCATATCATCTCCACGAGAGTTTTCGCCAATGACCTGACCCTCGTAAATATCCTCACCTGGATCTACAAAAAACTTACCTCTATCTTGCAACTTATCAATAGAATACGGAATTGCCTGACCGTTTTCCATAGATACTAAAGAACCATTTTGGCGCTCCGGAATACCACCTTTTAAAGGCTGATATTCTTTAAAACGGTGAGCCATAATAGCCTCGCCAGCAGTAGCTGTTAATAATTGGTTACGTAACCCTATTATTCCACGAGATGGAACAATAAATTCGCAAACCATACGATCGCCCTTAGCCTCCATACTAATCATTTCACCTTTACGCATGGTCACCATCTCTATGGCTTTACCAGATACGTGTTCTGGTAAATCAATGGTCATTTCTTCAAAAGGCTCACACTTTACTCCATCTATTTCTTTAATTATAACTTGCGGCTGTCCAATCTGAAGTTCATAACCCTCTCTTCGCATCGTTTCTATAAGCACAGATAAATGCAGTACACCACGACCAAATACCATAAATTTGTCTGCACTATTCGTGTCTTCAACTCGTAATGCTAAGTTCTTTTCTAGCTCTTTGGTTAAACGTTCTTTTATATGACGAGACGTTACAAATTTACCATCTTTACCAAAAAATGGACTATCATTAATGGTAAACAACATACTCATGGTTGGCTCATCTATAGCTATGGTTTTTAAACCTTCAGGATTTTCAATATCCGCAACGGTATCACCGATTTCAAAGCCTTCTAAACCAACGATAGCACATATATCACCCGTTTGCACTTCATCTACCTTTTTACGCCCTAGCCCTTCAAACGTATGTAGCTCTTTAATTTTACTTTTTATAATGGAACCATCTCTTTTTACTAAAGAAATCTGCTGATTAGCTTTTAATGTTCCTCTTGTTAATCGTCCTATAGCTATACGACCTGTGAATGAAGAAAAATCTAAAGATGTAATTAGCATCTGCGTTGTACCTTCTTCAATTTTTGGTTCTGGGATATGCGCAATCACCATATCTAATAAAGGCTCAATATTATCGGTTGGGTTTTCCCAGTCTTCGCTCATCCAATTTTGTTTGGCAGAACCATATACTGTTGGGAAATCTAACTGCCACTCCTCTGCACCTAGTTCAAACATTAAATCAAACACCTTCTCGTGCACTTCATCTGGAGTACAATTTTCTTTATCGACCTTGTTTATAACAACACAAGGCTTTAGACCTAAATCAATAGCTTTCTGCAATACGAAACGTGTTTGAGGCATAGGTCCTTCAAAGGCATCTACAAGTAAACAAACACCATCAGCCATATTTAAAACACGCTCTACCTCACCACCAAAATCCGCGTGACCAGGAGTATCAATAATATTAATCTTTGTATCCTTGTAAACTACTGAAACGTTTTTAGAGGTAATGGTAATTCCACGCTCGCGTTCTAAATCGTTATTGTCTAGAATGAGATCTCCGGTATTCTCGTTATCTCTAAATAACTGGCAGTGGTACATTATTTTATCTACCAAAGTGGTCTTTCCGTGATCGACGTGAGCAATGATTGCAATGTTCTTAATCTTTGTCATAACTGATGCTGATTTTAAGCGCGCAAAGGTACATCTAATAATCGGCATTGCGTTAATTATATGTTATTATTTAAGGATTAGGCCTTTTCGGTTTGTATTTTTAGGTTACGCAACGAGATAACACCAAACGTATATATTCAAGGAAACGACATGTTGATTTAATTTTTTTTAACAACTAGAAATCAGTAAAATGAACATAATTAGCAAGTACACAAAATTTGTTCCCTACCTCTACTTTATATCGGTAACAATTTATTGGTTTACGTTATTAAATAGAAGCGAGGGGCTTACGGCATATCCCATTCTTTTATTTGCCGTCCCGTTTTTATGGCAATTGATTAAGCCCAATAGAAATCTTAATTTTTCATTAGGTATTGTATTTGTATGCTTATCCTCTTATCTCATATTTGCCTATTTATTTAATGTTCTGAATATTGTGAATTGGTCACAACCTGCAAAACGTCTTTTATTTTATGGTGGCATCTTGGTTGTTGCAAATTTTGTAATGTCTCTTTGGATTGTGCGAAATAGTATTAAGAAGGTATTTTAAAATACTATCTTTGTAATCTAATTTTAAGATTAATATTTTGATTGCTATTCCTAAATTAAAACATACAGATTCTAATAACTTTTTTTTGCTTTGCGGTCCTTGTGCCATTGAAGGTGAAGACATGGCCTTGCGCATTGCTGAAAGGGTTATAAGTATTACCGATAAACTTAAAATTCCGTACGTTTTTAAAGGTAGTTTTAAAAAAGCTAATCGAAGTAGAATTGATAGTTTTACTGGTATTGGTAATGAAAAAGCCTTAAAAATTCTAAGAAGAGTTTCTGAAACTTTTGATGTGCCTACGGTTACAGATATCCATGAAGCCTCAGACGCTTCAATGGCTGCAGAATTCGTAGATGTATTACAAATACCAGCATTCTTAGTAAGGCAAACCGACTTGGTGGTTGCTGCCGCCAAAACAGGTAAAGTTGTTAACTTAAAGAAAGGGCAATTTATGAGCCCTGAAGCTATGAAACATGCGGTACAAAAAGTAAAAGATGCAGGAAATGATACTTCGACTGCGCTCAGCAACCAAGCTTGGATTACAGATAGAGGTACCATGTTTGGCTACCAAGATATGATTGTAGATTTTAGAGGCATCCCAACCATGCGTCAATATGCGCCAACTGTTTTGGATGTAACACACTCACTGCAACAACCTAATCAAACAATTGGTGTTACTGGTGGGCGACCAGACATGATTGAAACCATTGCCAGAGCCGGAATTGTAAATAATGTAGATGGCTTATTTATAGAAACACATTATGATCCTTCAAATGCTAAGAGTGATGGTGCCAATATGTTGCACTTAGATAATTTGGAAGGTTTATTAACCAATTTGGTGGCTATTAGAAAACTGGTTTCTACGTTTTAGAGCGCTTAGGTTTTAGAATGAGTTTAAACGGATTGGTATTGATTTCCAATTGTTTCTCTAAAACATAAACAATGGCATCGTCATTAATATCTTCAACAGATTTATAGCGTAATGACCTAATAGATTTACGGTTAGCATTCACAAAATGTTCAGTGAACTTGTCCATTTGCTCGTAATGCCAAAAGGCTAAATCTACATAATCCTTAGATTGATTAAGAAAGCATAATGGAATATCATTATTGTAATAGAATGGAATTTTCCATTTAAATAGTAATTCGCTATCAGGAGCTACTGCTTCAATAATAGCTTGAAGCTGCAGCAAAATAGATTTATAAGGTTCTGGTTGCTTTAGGATGTAGGCTTCGGCTGGATTCATATGATTTTCCTTCACGCCAAGGCGCTGAGACGCAAAGTTTTTTTTATTTAACTAAGACACAAATTTAGTTACACGTTGTGAATTCACTTTTGCTAATCTATACAACTAAGCGACTTTGTGAGAAATACTCAAAACAACCTCAAAATTCCCAAAACTAAAATCGCAATACCAATAATTGCTTTAAAAGGCATCAACTTACTGGAAAGTTTTCTTAGGGAGCTTTCTAAAGCAGGCACTTTACCAAAAACGTGTGTCAGTAATAATATACCACCCAAAATGCTCACAATACCTATTAAACTAAACTTTAATATCGGAAGCACCACAAGCGCAACACCAATAAACGTTTGAAAAGGCGCCAATACACCAGCAATTTTATTAAAAAAGTTGCTCTCGCCATCCCATTTATCTAAGGTGGCTAATCCGAGTAAAATTCCGCCAGAGATTTGTGCTATTGTCAATAATAATCCAATCATAGTTATGTAATTTTAATAATAGGTAGTCTTTGTTTCTGTTTTGTTACAAAGGTTTCTTCAACTTCAACTTCGAGTTCATAAATTTAGTCAATATATTCTAAAATAATTTTGTTAGAATGAAATAAATTCTTTTACTTTGTATTTCAAAGTACTTTAGTTATGAGTGATCAAGATTATTTAAAAGACATCAGCGAGATTAAAAATTTAATAAATAAATCGTCTCGTTTTATGTCGTTAAGTGGCTTATCTGGTGTCCTTGCTGGTATATATGCCTTGATTGGCGCAGCGGTTGCTTATTACATTGTTGATAACTCAGCAAGAGGCTATCTTATTTTAGATGGGCCTGTTTATAAAATATGTTTTGCTATTTTAATAGGTGTTGCTATTTTCAGTGTTGGAACTGGTATATTATTAACAACCCGAAAAGCGAAAAAGAATGGAGAAAAAGTTTGGGACAACTCTTCAAAACGCTTATTATTTAATTTTCTTATTCCTTTAATAACTGGCGGGATATATATTCTTATTAAACTAAATCAAGGAGTATATGGCAATACTGCGGCATTAATGCTAATTTTTTATGGACTGGCTTTAGTTAATGCTTCTAAATATAGTTTAGGTGATATTAGATATTTAGGCTATACAGAAATTATTTTAGGATTAATATGCGCATTTTTGCCTGCTTATGGTTTTTGGTTTTGGGTTGTTGGATTTGGAATAATGCATATTATTTATGGTAGTATTATGCACTTTAAATATGATAGGACTTGAACTCGAATTCTAAGTTGAAATTGAATTTTGAATTACTCGCAAAGACGCAGAGACGCAAAGCAAAACGACTAAACGACTAAACGACTAAACGACTAAGTTGAGCATCATCACCAACATAAACAAACTTTTTGACCATAGGATACGACTTGGCATTATGTCTATTCTAATGGTAAATGAATATGCCGATTTTAACACATTAAAGGGATTACTGGGAGCTACTGACGGCAATTTGGCAAGCCATACAAAAGCCCTAGAAAAAGCGGAATACATTTTAGTAGAAAAACAATTTATTGGCCGTAAGCCTAACACAAGATACAGCGCAACCAAACTCGGTAAAGCCGAATTTAAAAAGCATATTGAAGCTTTAGAAAAACTTATTAAGAAAACATAATTGCATTATGATAATAAAACCATACTCTATTTTTTTAATCATTTACTTTGATTTTCAAAGTACTTTAAATATTATCATTAAAAATTTTGCCGCCTGCCTGCCGGACAGGCAGGTTGAACCAAATCAATCCCATCTGCCATGAGCCACCTATTTAATTATATCACAACATTAAGAAAACAACTCATTATTTGGTTGTTTGACCATTCTCAGCGCATATACACGTCATTATTTAAAAATCATGAGAGTTGGAATCTTACTCGTACTGATTTACTCAAATTACCACATCCAACCTTTGGTCGACATCTAGGTGAGTTTTTAGATCAAAACAATTTTGAGCTCATTCCTAAAGTTGAACGCCATGATTGCTATCATGTACTCTGCGGATACAGTACCAAAGTAGAAGATGAAATTGCTCTGCAATGTCTTTGTTATGGCAACGGTAAACGCAGCCCTTACTTATATGGTGCCATTATTCTTGGTGTAGCTATATTACCAGATTATTATAATTACTACTACCAATCTTATAAAACAGGGAAACGTGCTAATCCTTTTCATCAGTACGACTGTAAGAAACTTTTATACGTATCTATTAATGACTTTAGACAAGCCATATTTTCTAAGTCAGAACTATTTAACCTCAATATAAAAGCCTTATGAAACAACTAAAAATAGTAATATTAATAAGTGTTTTAATACTATTAGGTGTTTTCACAACTTATCATTGGATTAGCTTTAAAACTAACCATCTCGCATACGACGATATCTCATCCATTCCTAAAAACAAAGTTGGACTCATCCTTGGTACTGGAAAATATACCGCAAGCGGCAATATCAATCTCTTCTATACGTATAGAATCGATGCAGCTGTTAAGTTATACAATGCCCGAAAAATTAAATATATTCTTGTAAGTGGTGATAACGGTAGAAAAGATTACGATGAACCTTCTAACTTTAAAAATGATTTAATAGCAAAAGGTATTCCCGAAGACCACATTTTCCTTGATTATGCAGGTTTTAGTACGCTAGATTCTGTGGTTAGGGCTAAAGAAATATTTGGTCAAACCTCCATCACTTTCATCTCTCAAGAATTCCATAACCAACGTGCCATTTATATTGCCAATCATTACGATATTAAATCCGTAGGTTTTAATGCTAAAGATGTTTATAAAAGCCATTTTAGGGAATATTTGGCACGCTCTAAAGCCAGTCTTGATTTAGTTTTTAATGTTCAGCCCAAGTTTTTAGGTGAGCCTATATCTATCCCATAATGCGACCAGTCATGAAAATACAATTCAACAAATATTATCTCGCCTTAGCACATTCTATATTTTTAATTGAATTAGCTATCGCTTTCATTATAAAAACAGGTTTTATTCGCTACACTTTTGGCGATTATCTCGTAGTTATACTACTATATGCAATTTTTAGAGGATGTACCAATTTGAGTGTGAGAGCCTCAGCTTTGGTTGTCCTCTTAATTACCTATGGCATTGAATTGCTACAACTCACCACGTTTTTAAGCCTTTTTAATTTACAAAACAGCTCTACGGCCAAACTAATTTTTGGTAGCACATTTCAGTTTGGAGATATTATGGCCTACACACTCGGAGTATTAACTGTAATTTTAATAGAACAATATTATGAAAAGTATAAAAACACTAATACAATCAAAATTTAAGACATTGTCCTTAGTTTTTATAGCACTAACATTCAGTGTTGTTGCTTTAGTAGTGCGCATTAAACTTAACAAGTCTTTTTTCTACCTTTTTCTTGTTTGGAATGTTTTCTTGGCTATTATTCCTTACACCATAACCATGTATTTAAATACTAAGGCTAATATTAACAAGTATAAATTAGGAATTTGGTTTTTAGTTTGGCTGGTCTTTTTACCAAATTCGCCATATATAGTTACGGACCTAATACACCTTAGATTTGGCAATGATACGCTCTTATGGTTAGACATTTTGGTTGTATTATCTTTTGCTTTAACAGGGTTGCTCCTCTTCTATCTATCGCTATTGGATATGAAAAAGTTGATTACATCAAAATTCAGTAGAATTCCGATTGAAACCCTATCAATCATCATCATATTTCTTTGTGGTTTTGGCGTTTATCTTGGTCGATTTCTAAGGTATAATTCTTGGGAAATCATTAGTAAACCATTTACACTAATTTCTGATATTTTTGCAATATTATTATCGCCTTTTCAACATTCAGACGCTTGGTTATTTACCATTGGATTTGGTGGATTTCTAATTGTTGGGTATCTAATACATAGTAATCTTAATAATTTTGAGAACAACAAACACTTTCAATTTATTAAGAAAAACTAAGAATAGGCAATTATTATTTTGGTTGTCTTTTCACTATACGAGCCTTATATTTACCGCTAAATCAAATCAATTTTAAACTATGAAAAAATTAGCTTATTCAATTCTTTTTGTTGCTACAGTAGCAATAACCTTTCAATCTTGTGACAGCGATGACGACAACAATAATGGAGGTGTTACAATTAATAATCAGGTGTCAATTGGAGGTACTGTTTATGAGTTAGATGGACTTGGCACATTAGACTCGTTTGGAGGTAACCCAGACGGTAGTTTTGATTGGGATGTAGAATTTTTGTCGGCTGACGATAACACTCTTGTTTACTTTGACCTCAATACAAATTCAGCTGATGGACTTGTAGCCGGAACTTATAGTTATGCTTCAGAAAGGGAGGAATTTACTTTTGTGTTTTCAGAAATATTTGTTAATAACACGTTCGATTACACTCCAATGGAAGGTACTGTTGTTATTGAAATTGAAGGTGAGACAACATCATTTACTTTTAATCTTACAGCACAAGATGGCACCGATATAGCAGGGCAGTGGTCTGGTATACTGATATCTGTGGACTAGTAACACTATTTATTTTAAAAACATTAAACAAAAGCTTTCCTTAACATCTTTAGGAGAGCTTATTTAATTCCCATCCACATAATCCTGAAGATAGTTAAAGCGCTCAGTAAGTTTACCATCTTCAGTAGTAATTCTAGCACGTTTTAAGATGCCTTTTTCATCTCCATTAAAAAATGCAGGTATCACATGCTCTACAAAAGTTTCACCAAAACCTTCGCTAGCATCTTTAGGCAACTCACAAGGTAAATTATCCACTGCCATAACCGTAATAGCATCTTTGGCATCAAAGGCAACTTCTTGTTCCGTTTGTGGATGATACCCATAAAATGGATCTGCTATTGTAGAAGGGCGAATTGTACTCGCCACAGGACCATCGATATCACATGAAATATCAGCAACTAAGTTGATTTTGAAATCTGGATGTTTAGCATCTTCTCTAGTAAATAAGTAAGGTGCATTATTACCATAGAAATGCCCTGCAATAAAGTAATCGGTTTGTTTTGCATAAGGCATAAAATTACTCTCATAACCTGCAGGGTCTTTATAAAACTCCCACTTATTGCCTACTTTTCCGTCAGAGCGCTTAGCATATTCCATAACATCCGCCATAACGTATACAGGTTCGGTAAATTTAGAAGTTAGATACAAAGCATCACTAATTTCTTTAATCCCTAAATGGTCTAAAATTTCTTTTGCACCATGTGCTACCTTTCCTGTTCCTGTAAGTAAGATTTTAATATTAGGAATAGTAATTTTATTTAACTGAGCTTTCAGTGCAGTTAAGTCTGCTAGGGTTTCTACCTTAGGTAAATTAAACAAACCATCTCGTAGACCCAACGCTCTAAATCCATTATAAGCACCAACTAATCCTGCATAGCGACCAAAACCAATGAGTCTAAACCCTTCTTTATTTACAATAGTTTCATGATCGTACATCTCAATATGCTTCTCTAACATAGCCTTTAATAATTTACGATTATAAGGCTGCTTTTTAATGGTATGAGAGAAATAAAAATACTTTTTATTGGGTATTAAGTGTTCTACAGGAACTTCCTTGACGCCTATCATTACATCAGCATCTGACACATCGTCACTCACCTCAAATCCAAGTTTGGCATAAGCCTCATCAGAAAACACCCTTATGCCCGAAGATTCTACCACAAATTTAGCTTCAGGAAAACTTGCTCTTGCTTCCGCTAAGGTTTCAGGTGAAAACACAACGCGTCGGTCTGGTGGGTTTTTGCGTTCTTTTATAATGGCGAATTTCATAGAAAATTTATTTTGCTTGATTTTTTCCCGATAGCTAAAGGGATTTATTTTCGACTTCGACTTCAACGTCGACTTCAAAATGGAATAATATTTGCACTAAAATAATTGGATTTAAGAGGTTGCACAACTTTTTTTGTAAGTTTGCGGTCTTGAAATTTACCATTGTTTATTGAAAACGACATTGGTAAAGTGCGTTAGGGATTGAACGGCATGTTTGAGCTCTCCGTCTTTTTCGACGGAAGCGAGTAGTGAAAGCCCGGCATTCTGCTGTCCTGGCAGGTTTTTTTTTAAACCTTGCAGGTATAAGTAAAATGTAACGCTAAAAACACCATTTAAAAGATGAGACCCTGAAACAAGTTCAGGGTTAATTTGACTAAGCAAATTAAAAATTTGCAGTCTCATTAAGGGGTCGACTGGTTTTGACAGCGAGATAAATTAAATGGTAAGCACGTCGTGTAATGGCATTGATACACGTAAAAGGCTAGACCAAATTTTAAACGGCGAGAATAACTACGCTTTAGCTGCATAATCTGAATTATAGTAAGATTCATGCTCATTTCTACTAGGTAGAAAGGCTAAATGTTCCCGAAAAGCCATGGTCAGTGGCGTTTCTTTAAAGAGCATCGTAAAAATTGACTAAGATTGGGTAGTGCTTTGATGCCCTTTCGAGATAAAGAAGCTAAGTGATAAGTAGGTTGTCTTTAACCAGCTTATTATCGAAAACCTAAGAATAGACTAAGCGTGTAGAAAGCTCTTTGGTTACTTGTTTGGACGAGAGTTCGATTCTCTCCGACTCCACCACTAAACGCAACTCTGTTGCGATTTTAAGCATAAGAAGCTCAGCAAATTTTTCTTGTTTGAGCTTTTTATTTTATCACTATCTTAGAGGGGTCAATTGACAAAGCAATGATTACATCAAAATCTATAGTATTATTTAGTAGTTTCATTTTGGTAATAATGACTTGCAGTTGCAATAATGAACCTTACGAAGGCCCAATAATCACTGATGGCGAATTATCCTGTACCATTGCAAGCGAATTAACTGAAGTTGCTCGTAATGACTTTTTAAATTCAGACTCAGGTAATTTTATCGATAACTGCTCAAACTATAGAGCTGCTCTAGAACAGCAATTATTATCTTGCCCAGATACAGGATATAACTCATTAGCACTTATTGATCAATTGAATAATTGTGAAACAAATTCTTTTTTCAAAGTTGATTTTGATAATGACACCTACACAGCACTCTCGGCAGAAGCGCACCTCAGCTATGGTGCACTCACAATTACTGGAAGAAGAGATAACAAGGTTTTTGAATTAATACTTAACGAAACAGATGAAGGCACCTATCAATTTGGTATACCTGATGTAAATAATGAAATGAATACTGCTCGCTACATCCCTAACGCTACTTTAAATGAAAGTTGGGATACCGCAACGGACAGTGAGCAAAGTATGGGTGAAATTACAATTTCAGAACTCAACTATTCTAATCTTAAGGTATCTGGAACATTTAATTTTACTGGCAAAAAAAATGACGAGACAAAAGCATTTGTAAATGGTGTTTTTATTAATATTCCATTAATTAAAGATAATGAATTTTTTGCATTGGTAGATGGAGAAGAATTTGAAGACACACAGATTATTCCTTATGTTAACCAAGAGGCTGAATGGTTTGGGTTTGTATTACTAAACCAAGATGTTAGCGAAAATATGGACTTTACTTTTCATCGTAATACCTTACCAGGCACGTATAACTTTGGCATGATACCTCAATTACCTAGAGCTGGGTACACGGCTAATTCAGATTATTATTATCATGCCAGTGGAAGTGTTACTATTACTGCGCATAATAGAGATTTAGGCTTTGTAATGGGCACCTTTGAATTTAACGCAGATTTTGAGGGTGCTACACCAGAATCTTATACGGTGACTGAAGGTAGCTTCTGTCTCTCCTACTTTTAATAGGTTTAAACTATAGACTATTTATTTTTTTACTCATACTATATTTAGAGTTATAGAAACAAAGAAACTATCCTTTTTTGTTTTAACATCTATTAAGGAATTCTCATATAGCTTTGTTAAACTAGGCTCTAGGCTTTAATAAATCACCTATAATCATTATATTGAAGAGAACCTTAAAAGAAAATCAAAGATGAAATTTATTAAAGACACTAATGAAGAGCGAAGAGATTATCTTTTTCAAAAAGATAAAATAACTAAAAGAATGGTAACGTTTGTTACAACCGTATTAATTGTGTTAATAGTGGCAGTTGCTATAACTTATTTCACAATAAGTTAAAACATTGTTTAATATAAGAAGCAAAGTAGTTTGTAATTATTTGGCTGTTTTTACAACTATCTTTGTAACTAAAAGCATATTATCAGATATTAACTCACAGAAAGAAAGGAAACAACAGTATGCTAACTTGGAAAGATGTTATCAACTTTTCCGTAAACGGAAACCCAACACCAGATAGACGTGTTGAAAAGACAGAAGCAGAATGGAGGTCTCAATTAACTCCAGAACAATATAGAATTACAAGACAAAAAGGTACAGAACGCGCTCACAGTGGTGCACTATGTAGCATTTATGATGAAGGTCTATACAACTGTGTGTGTTGTGACACTCCCTTATTTGATTCTACGATTAAATTTAGCTCCGGTACAGGCTGGCCGAGTTTTACACAGCCTATTAAGGAGAATGCCATTAAGTACGAAAAAGACTCGTCTTTTGGCATGGTACGCGTAGAAGTAATGTGTAATACTTGCGATGCGCATTTAGGACATATATTCCCAGATGGTCCAGAACCGAGCGGATTACGCTATTGTATTAATTCTGAATCTATGACTTTAGAAACTGAAAACTCCTAATGACTAAAAGCTTAAAAATTGCCACGATTGGCGGAGGCTGCTTTTGGTGTACAGAAGCTGTATTTGAAGAAGTAAAAGGCGTAGAGAAAGTAGTTTCTGGCTATACAGGTGGACATGTACCTGGCAGACCAACATATAGAGAAATATGCTCAGGTTTAACAGGACATGCCGAAGTAGTACAAGTCACCTTTGATGCTAATGTAATTTCGTACCAAGATATTTTGATCATTTTTATGACAACCCATGACCCAACAACCTTAAATAGACAAGGCTCAGATCGTGGCACACAATATCGTTCGGTCATATATTATCATGATGAAACACAAAAAGAAATTGCCGAAGCAGTAATTAACGAATTGGTGAAGTATTATGAGAACCCAATAGTTACAGAACTTTCTGAAGCTGTTACGTTTTACGACGCCGAAAAAGAGCATCAAGATTTTTATAAAAATAATCCTGATTACGGTTACTGTAATTTTGTGATTGACCCTAAACTCGCCAAACTTCGTAAACTACATGCAGATAAATTAAAAAATGCTTAGAATTTACATTATTGGCTTAACTATACTTATAATTGCCATAGTCGCTAATGCCATCATCGTGAAATTAGGTGTAAATTCTTGGTACGATTTTATAAATCTACTCACTAATGAAGGTGCTGATGCATTTAAACTAATCTCATTAGTTAACTATTTATGGTTGTTTATAGGCTATCCGCTAGTTTTAGGCTGTGGCTATTTAATTGGTGATAAATTACACTACGCCATATTTGGATAAAACACACTTGATTATGGAAAAATCAGTTTCAGAAGCCATTGCCTATCGCAGGTCAACTAGAGTTTATAAGGACGAGCAAATCGAAACAGAAAAAGTAAAACAATGCCTAGTTAACGCCTCATTAGCACCAACAAGCAGTAACCTTCAGCTTTGGGAATTTTACCATGTAACCGATAAAGCTAAATTAAAACATTTGGCAGAGGCCTGTTTTAACCAAAGTGCTGCTAAAACAGCACAACAACTCGTTATTATTGTATCACGAAAGGATCTATGGCGAAAACGAGCAAAAGTTAATATTGATTTTCTTAATAAAGTGTATAGCAAGGAAAAACTAAGCGAACGCGACTTAAAACACAAAAAGATGGCTACTAATTATTATAAAAAATTAATCCCAACCATCTACACAGATTTTTTTGGTATCCTAGGTTATATAAAGTATTTCGTATTTCAGATCGTAGGCTTGTTTAAGCCCATATACAGGCAAACACGTCAAAGTGATATGCGTATTGTAGCCCATAAAAGTGCTGGTTTAGCAGCTCAAAACTTTATGATAAGTATGGCAGCCATTGGTTACGACACCTGCCCTATGGAAGGTAGTGATACCTTAAGAGTTAAACAAATACTAGGATTACCCAGAGGTGCCGAAATTAATATGGTTATCGGCTGTGGTATCCGAGACGGTAAGGGTATCTACGGCTCTCGCTTTAGAGTGCCATTTGAGGAGGTGTATTTTGAGGTTTAATTTAATTTTTATTAAAATTCTCTAACCCTATTTTAAGCCATTCTAAATACACATCGGCATTGGGTTCATAAGCGTTTGTAACATTCAATAATTCCATATTATGATTAATTAAAACATAATAAGGTTGCGAATTATTTTTGAAATTTATAGTCTGTAATGTTCCCCATTTATCGCCTATAGTTTCAATAGTTTTTAAAGTACCATTGGCTCTTAAATATTGAAATTGTTCAACCGTAGGTAATTCTTTTTTATCATCTACATAAAGTGAAATAATAATATAATTATTTTGAAGCATTTCATATACATCAGTAGCACTCCAAACCTGCTCCTCCATTTTTCTACAATTAACACAAGCCCACCCTGTAAAATCTAAAAGAATTGGTTTACCTTCTGCTTTGGCCAAAGCAATGCCTTCTTCTAAATCCTTACTGCAATTGAGATCTAACGGACACTCAGACGCCTTATCATACAAACTATAAAACATTGGCGGCGGAAAACCACTCAACAATTTTAAATTTGCCCATTTTGTATTGGTTAATCCGGGTATTAAGTAAACCACAAACGCAACTACTAAAATACCTGTTGTTACTCTGCCTTTACTGAATTTCTGAAGTGGGCCATCATGCGGAAATTTTATTTTACCAAAAAGATAAAGCACCAATCCAATCCCAATTATAATCCACAGTCCTATAAATATTTCACGCTTTAAAAATCCCCAATGTTCAACTAAATCTGCATTGGACAGAAATTTAAGTGCTAAGGCTAGCTCAATAAATCCTAAAACAACTTTAACTGTGTTTAACCACCCACCAGACTTTGGTAAAGAATTGAGCCATTTTGGGAACATTGCAAACAATGTAAAAGGTAATGCTAATGCTAAACCAAAACCACTCATACCCATAGTTAACTGCGTAGCTCCACCATCTGCCGTCAAAGAACTTCCCAGTAAAGTTCCTAAAATAGGACCTGTGCACGAAAAAGAAACAATAGCTAAGGTTAATGCCATAAAAAACACACCTATAAAACCACCTATTTTATTTGCCTTACTATCCATTGCTGCACTCCAAGATTGAGGCAACGTTAACTCATAGTAGCCAAAAAACGAAAAAGCAAATGCTACAAATATGACGAAGAATATAATGTTAAGGGTAACATTTGTTGAAATATTATTTAAAATACCAGGATCTAAAGAATCTAATACATGAAACGGAATACTTAATAAAGCATATATTAAAAAAATAAAAAAACCATACAAAATAGAATTGAACAAACCTTTTTTAGAATCTTTAGAACTTTTTGTAAAGAAAGAAACTGTTAGAGGTATCATAGGAAAAACACAAGGTGTAAGTAATGCAATTAAGCCCCCTAAAAATCCTAAAAAGAAAATGGTAAGATTACTTTTTTCTTCTACATTTTGTTCTTGGTATTTATCCCAACCTGTAACATTGAGATCTAACGCTTTTGATAGTTGCTTACTGCGTTCATCAATAACTATTTTAGTTTTTTCAATAGTAGATCCATCTAAAGATAAATTAAACGTATGATCACCTGGTATGCATTTAGCACTATCACAGGTTTGATATTCTACATAAACTTCAATACGTTTTAAATTTGGTTTAAGAACTTTAACCCTCTGCTTAAACATTGCTTTTTCCTTAAACTTAACAACGTTTTCTTCAAAAATATCGTCAAAAATAGGCTTTACATCAGGCTCGGATGTTCCACCTTCTAACGTGTACGCTTTACCTGCATCTACAAAATCAAAATAAGTAACAGGTGCAAATCCGTCTTCATCAATTTTATTTTGCGAATAAATATACCAACCATCATCAATCTGGGCTTTAAATATAAGGTTGAACTCAGTATCAGAAATTTTTTCTACTTCAGATTTCCACTTTACGGGCTCTAATATCTGAGCTTGTAAAGTAAAAGAAAAACACACTAACAATAAACAATAAAGAAGTCCTTTTTTAAGCGCCATATTTTACATGTTAAAACACAAATGTAATAGATGTATTTTTATTAATTCTTAAGAGTGACCCAATTTATAAAAACATACGTTATTTACACAAATAAAAAAACCGAACATTAACATGTTCGGTTCTATAGTTTAAATATTACAACCTAAGATTTTACTTCAACTCTAATCCTATTAGAGTGTTGCCATTTAGAAAGCCCTCCTTCTAAATCATATATCTTTTTAAATCCTGCATCTTTTAGTTTTTTAGCACATTTTGCACTTGTAATACCACCCTTGCAGTAAAGGATAACAGGTTTTTCTTTGTCTAACCTAGTAATATCATCATCAAAAGTAGGTGAATTAAAATCTATATTTTGTGCATTTGTTAAATGGATTTCTTCAAATTCTTCTGGGCTTCTCACATCTACCAATTGCACATCCTCAACTTGTAAAATAGACTCCATTTCATCTGCGGTGACTAGTCTTATTTCAGTCTGTTTTGAGCCAGACTCTAAACAACTGGTAAACATAAAAAGCGTCAATAAAAGACACACTAATAGATTTAGTTTTTTCATTCTGATAATTTTTATCTCAATTAATCTGAGCGACTTCTCCCTGCCACTCGCTAAAACCGCCTAACAAATTGTAAGCATTTTTAAACCCTAACTGATGCATTACAGCACAAGCCTGGCTACTTCTTCCACCAGATCTACAATACACGTAATAGTTTTTTGTTGTATCTAATTTTTGAATATCTTCAACAAAACCTTCACCTCTATAAATATCTATATGAAGTGCACCTGGAATAATACCCTCTTCAACTTCTAGTGCTGTTCTAACATCCAAAACCACAGCATTATTGTCTTCCTTAAGTTTTTTTGTCCAATCTTTTTGTGATAAATCTGCCATTTAGTACTATTGTGATAAACAAAATTAACATTTCTTTATGATATAGACGTAAAAAAATCCGAAGTGTTACACTCCGGATTCATTTTTTAACATTTATAAGTTTCTTAAAAACTTAGCTATTAACTTTTTACTTTAATAGAACAACCTATAGCTCTTGTTTGAGGTGTATCTATGGTTTTTCCGTTTAGCAAAGCATCAACTGCGTTTTCGGTATATTTTTGTTTAACTGCTGAAGCATCTTTATAATTATCATCTATGGCTCCAATATATTTTACTTCGTTACCTTTTTTAGTTTTCTGCAACACATAAACATGAGGTGTTTTGGTTGCGCCATATTGTGGATAAACTTCTTGGCCTTCATCCATAAGATAAGGAAACGTAAATCCTTTAGCTTTAGCCCTTGCCTGCATAGCTTCCATATTATCACCTGGCTTAACCTCAGTATCGTTTGGCATAATGGCAATGACTGGGTAACCTTTATCTGCATACTTTTTGTTAAGCGCTTCTATTCTATCTTCATAAGCAACAGCATAAGGGCATGTGTTACAAGTAAAAATAACAATAAAACCTCTTGCATCTTTGTAATCGCTTAGCGATACCATGTTACCATCAATATTTTCTAATTTAAAGTCTGTAGCAATATCGCCTATATTATAGCCTTTATCATCACTGTTAATTGTAAAGGCAGATAATGTTACTGCTAATAACAATACTGCAACTAATCTTAAAGTTTTCATCATTCTATTGTATATTGGTTTATAATTTAAATTTATCGCTAT
>NZ_CALGNH010000039.1 GCF_937958655.1 uncultured Winogradskyella sp.
ACTTAGCTATTAGTCCTCCTGTACAGCTCTCCGCTACAGCCAGCGATTTTCCTTGTTGCTTTAATACGTTACCTACAATAACCTCAATGTTACCTTCCTCTTCAAAACCAACAAAAACATCTTTAATCTGTGGCAAAAGTAACTGAACTTGTTCCTCTATAGCGTCTTCTAGTTGCTTTTTATTATCTGTTTTACCCGAAATTCTGAGCCTAACACGACCTAAGCTCGGTAAATAAGCAAGCTTTAAAAAATCTGGCAATGCATCTTCCCAGGCTTCTATTCTATTAGCTATAGCACTTTCTCCTAAACCATACGTTAAAACTGTTTTATGTCTTATATGAGGAAACTGGTATTTTGACCGTAAAGCCGGGATAACTGCATTATTAATTAAGGCCTTCATCTCGTAAGGTACTCCTGGCAAAGACACAAAGACTTTCCCATTTTTCTCTATCCACATGCCTGGAGCTGTTCCATGTTGGTTTGTAAGTATTTTAGCTTTTGATGGTACCAAAGCTTGTTGTCTATTTAAGTCTGAAATAGGCGTTGATACATATTTTGAAAACAAATCTTCAATGTGCTCTAATACCTCGTCATTCTTAACCAAAGTATCATTAAAGTACTCGCAGATGGTATGTTTTGTAATATCATCTTTGGTTGGCCCTAAACCTCCTGTAATAATAATTATATCAGCGTTTTCTTCAGCCTCTTTCATAGCTTTTAAGATATGAGCCTTGTCGTCTTGGACTGAGGTAATTTGGTAGATTGAAACTCCTAATTTATTGAATTCTTTTCCTAAAAATGCGGAGTTGGTATCAATGATCTGACCAATAAGGATTTCGTCTCCAATGGTAATAATCTCTGCTTTCAAAAATCAATATCTTTTATAATGCTGCATGTAAAGGTAGTGCTATTAAAAAGTATTCTTAAGAATAAATAACTATAAATTAAAATCGAATTTTATTTCGGCAGTAGCTTTTTCAACTGCTGTTAATACTTTTTGAAGTTCAGTATCAACATTTTTATCGGATTGCTCAAATTTACCCCAATCTTGCACAACAATTAATTCATCAAAAATATCTAAACCAAATAATTCTATGGTTGGCTTCATTTTATGAGCTGCCTGGTATGTTTCATAAAAATCGCCTTCTGGCACAGCCCTTCTTAAACGATCTGCATCTTCTGGCACTTCTTCAATAAAAGCTGCTGCTAATGCCATTATAAAATCTTGGTCATTGTCGGCCATTTCTCTTACGCGGTCTAATTTATAATGTTTTTCCATTTATTTTATTTTAATTGAAAACATTTCTTTGTCTTCTATAAATCCTTTTAATTCATCATTTGCAAAAACCTTACCAACTCCTGCTGGTGTACCTGTAAATATAATATCTCCAATTTTTAAAGTAAAATATTTAGATACATATTCTATTAATTCATCAATCTTCCATAGCATTAACTCGGTACTTGCTTGCTGAACAATTTCGCCATTTTTTTCTAAACTAAAATTTAAATCATTTAGATTATTAAATTCTGATTTAGGCAACCATTTACCGACTACAGCTGCACCATCAAATGCCTTAGCTTTTTCCCATGGTAATCCTTTTGCTTTGAGTTTTGCTTGAAGATCACGTGCCGTAAAATCTATACCTAGCCCAATCTCATCGTAATATTTGTGCGCAAACTTTTTATCTATATACTTACCTACTTTTTTTATTTTAATGAGTACTTCAATCTCATGATGCACATCATCCGAAAACTCAGGAATAAAAAAGGGCATTTTTTTGAGTAATATAGAGGTGTCTGGTTTTAAAAACACTACAGGGTCTGTAGGCTTTTGGTTTTCTAATTCTTTTATGTGATCTGTATAGTTACGACCTATGCAAATGAGTTTCATGTTAACCTAATTAGATTTTTAGAAGATTAGATTACTAGACTAGTCTAGCTTATTGTTAAATTGCCTTAACTTAATTGCTGTTAAGACTTTCTTAGTATACAACGGAAAATCTGCATTAAGCAACCAGCCAAAATAACCTGGTTCTTTTTCCATAACATCAACGACACGTTTGCCTTTGTGTTTACCAAAAGAAAAACAGGCTTCTTCTTCTTTATTAAAAACTAAAAAACCTGCGAAGTCTGCAAACTTTTTACGCGAACTGAATTCTGCTAAAAACTTAGTGTCGTTTTCTAATTCTTGGTAACGTGAGAGCTGTGCTTTAAGGATTTCGTACGTTGCCTTAGTGTCTGCTTCTGCACTATGGGCATCATCTAAATTTTTGTTACAGTAAAACTTATACGCAGCACTTAAGGTGCGCTGTTCCATCTTATGAAAAATAGTTTGTACATCTACCGATTGCCTATTCTTCATATCAAAATCTAGTTCTGCACGTAGCATTTCTTCTGCTAGTAAAGGAATATCAAATCTATTTGAATTAAATCCGCCCAAATCTGAATCTTTAATCAGATTGTAAACGTCTTTAGAGATATCTTTAAAGGTTGGTGCATCAGCAATATCGGCATCCGAGATACCATGTACCTCCGTAACTTCGGGTGGAATAGGAATTGTAGGGTTAACACGTTTAGTATAGGTTTCCTCTTTGCCGTCAACATGGACCTTAAGAATAGAAATCTCTACGATTCTATCTTTTGAAATATTTATTCCTGTGGTTTCTAAATCAAAAAAACAGATGGGCTTGTTAAGCTTTAGTTGCATTTATTTTCGTTTTTATGCAAAGGTAATTGATTGCATTTTAATACACTTAGTACATTCAAAAACTTATATTTTGGTTCTTTTAACCATTAAAGCACACCTATAATCCTTAAAAGAACATTTTAAACAAGTTAACTCTATATTTTTAGCATTCAACTGATATCATGAAACAAACATATTTAATCTGTATAGCCCTCCTCTTTTTTTTAAACCTAGACAGCCAGACGCTAAGTGGAGAACTAAAAAAATGGCATAAAGTAACACTTACCTTTAATGGCCCTACCGTAGATGAAAATGACCAAACTAACCCTTTTAGGGATTACAGAATGATTGTAACGTTTACTGGCCCATCTAACCAAGTATACGTTATCCCAGGATTTTTTGCAGCAGATGGTGACGCTGCCAACACCTCCGCAACTTCTGGCAATAAATGGCGAGCTCATTTTTCGCCAGATGAAGTAGGATTATGGTCCTATACCACTTCATTTAGAACGGGAGCAGATATCGCGGTAAGCACAAATTTAACTGAAGGTAATGCTATCTCATTTGACAATACAAATGGCACCTTAACAATTAATGCTACTGATAAAACTGGAAACGATAACAGAGCCAAAGGAAGGCTTAACTATGTAGGTGAGCGCTACTTAAAGTTTGCTGAAACTGACGACTACTTTATAAAGGTAGGAGCGGATTCTCCTGAAAACTTTTTAGCTTACGATGAGTTTGACAATACCTACGACAACGGTGTTACCAATTTTATAAAGGACTGGTCACCACACATTAACGACTGGACAACTAATGATCCAATATGGCAAACCAATAAAGGAAAAGGCATCTTAGGAGCTATCAATTATTTAGCATCTGAAGAGATGAATGTTTTTTCTTTTTTAACCATGAATGTTAATGGTGATGGTGATGATGTTTGGCCGTGGACAACACCAACAACTGAGGACCGTTTTGACGTCTCAAAATTAGCACAATGGGAAATACTTTTTGATCATGCCGATAAAAAAGGAATGTTTCTGCATTTTAAAACACAAGAACGTGAAAACGATTTATTATTAAATAATGGTAACCTTGGCTTAGAACGCAAACTCTATTACCGAGAGCTTATTGCTAGGTTTGGTCATCACCTAGCACTTAATTGGAATTTAGGTGAAGAAAACACACAGTCTAGCCAGCAGCGTATAGATATGGCGCAGTATTTCTTTGAAACAGACCCTTACAATCACCATATTGTTATACACACCTATCCGGGTGAACAAAATGAGGTCTATAATCCTTTACTTGGTAATGCATCGCAGTTAACTGGTGCTTCAATACAGACCGATATTACTATGGTACACAATATGGTAAAGACTTGGGTACAAAATTCGGAAAACTCAACAAAAACGTGGTGTATAGCTAGTGATGAAATTGGTGATGCAGATGCAGGCGTAGCAGCAGATTTTGATTTTGGAGGTAGAAGAGGAAGCGTTGCTGATAATAGAAAAGACGTAAGAGAACACGTATTATATGGTGCATTATTAGCTGGTGGTTATGGTGTTGAATATTATTTTGGATACAATACGGGCGAAACAGATTTAAGATGTGAAAATCTAAGAAGTAGAGACAATAAGTGGGATGACGCCAGAATTGCACTTAACTTTTTTAAAGACCACATACCTTTTTGGGAAATGAATACTAGTGATGCCTTATTAGACAATACTAGTGCGTATTGTTTTAGTAAGCCAAATGACACTTACCTTGTTTATTTACCCTCTGGCGAAAGCAGTAATATAGACTTAGGTAATACAGGAAATACCTATACCGTTAAATGGTTTAACCCTAGAAGCGGAGGTGATTTACAAAATGGAAATATCACTTCAATAACTTCTAATGGTGGACTTAAATCTTTTGGAAATCCACCAAGTGACCCAACAGAAGATTGGCTTATTTTAATTACTAATTCCTCTGGTACAGTTTACAATTACAGTAACGGTTGGTCACCATCTAACCCAGATGGAGTTTCTAACTTTGCAGACACCATTATTATTGAAAATGGCAATATTACATTTACTGATAACACTAATTGCAACTCAATAATTGTAAATGCTGGCGCAGGACTTACGGTTGATTCTGGTGCTACAATCACGGTTTCAAATGAAATTTTATTGCAATCTAATGCTACAACCTACGCTAGTTTAATATTAAACGGCACAATTAATGGAGACGTTGCATATCTTAGACATGTTAACAGTGCTAATGCAACTGCTCAAAGTCCTTATAATAATGATCTTATAGGCGCACCTCTAGCAGGTGAAACTTTTGGTAATTTTAGAACTTTTAATCCTAACATACAGTCTGGAGAAATTAATGGAGAATTTACATTTCTTTTTGGACCATTTGACAACACTATAAATAATTATATAAATTACCAACTCTCTGAGGACTCAGAAGTTTTATCAGCAGGCAAAGGATTTAGAACAGGATCTACCGATAATGGCACCTATAGGTTTGCTGGTACGGTTGAAACTGGAGATGTAAATATCACTGTTACTTATGGAGGAGCAAGTAACTGGAACCTAATAGGGAATCCCTACCCTAGCTATTTAAATGTGCAAGATTTTTTAAACAATCCCAACAATGCTAACATCATAAATCAGAATTCATTAGCAATTTATGGATACGATGGCACAGCAAGTAATGGCTGGACTATTCTTAATCTAGCCACAACAACTCCAAGTACTGTAATTACACCTGGCCAAGGCTTCTTTATTGATACGCAAAGTACTGGCTTAATCAATTTTTCAAGCACTATGCGTTCTACAGGTAATAGCGATGACTTTATTACAGGAAGAACTTCTAACTCTAATTTTGTCTATCTAAAATTAAAATTAACCACAGACACAGATAGCGATTTTACGGACATTTATTTTAATGATAGCGCTAGTAATGGTTTAGATTTAGGTTATGATGCTTCGGTTTGGAATAATGCTAATAGCGATTTTTCATTACATTCATATCTTGTGGAAAATGACAACAATGTAGCCATAGAATTACAAGCTTTACATAGTAGCGCTGTAAATAACATTACCGTGCCATTAGGTGTTAATACCAATGCAAATACCATTGAGTTTTCAATTTCAGAATCCACTTTACCTAACGAAATTAACGTCTATTTAGAGGATACTGAAACAAATACATTTACCCTATTAAATAATGAAAATGCGATAGTTATTCTTAGCGCTGCTCTAGAAAGTAAAGGGCGTTTCTTTTTACGTTTTTCTAATGAATCCTTAGGTATCACTAATAACAATCTTGATAAATTAAAAGTTTTAACAGATCAAAATACGAATGAAATTTTAGTTTTAGGAAGACTACTAAATTCAACAGAAATTAACGTATACGACACAAAAGGAAGCTTAGTTAAATCTAAACCATTAGACCTCTCAATTAATAAACAACGTATTGATGTATCAGAGCTAGCAACTGGCACCTATATTGTAAAACTTAAAAATAGAAATCATACTACCGCAACTAAAGTAATACTAAAGTAACTTATAATTTATGCCCAATAAAAAAGCACAGTTTTACCTGTGCTTTTTGTGTAAAATAATATCATTTATTTAATAGTTATTATAGCTCTCTATTAGTATCCCAAGCTTCTAAATAATCTTTAACAGCTTTCACAAATTGTCCGCCGAGAGCACCGTTGACTACACGGTGATCATACGAATGCGACATAAACATTTTATAGCGAATTCCTATAAAATCACCCTGAGGTGTTTCTATAACTGCTGGCACTTTTCTTATGGCGCCTAAAGCTAGTATTCCAACCTGTGGTTGGTTAATAATTGGTGTACCCATAATACTGCCAAAAGTACCGACATTTGTTACGGTATAGGTACCGCCTTGTATGTCGTCTGGATTCAATTTATTTTCTCTAGCTCTGCTGGCTAAATCATTAACTTTCTTAACCATTCCAAAAAGGTTTAACTGATCTGCATCCTTTATAACTGGCACAATTAAATTGCCGTCTGGTAATGCTGCAGCCATTCCTAAATTGATATGCTTCTTTTTAATAATGTTATCGCCTTGTACTGAAATATTCATCATAGGAAAATCTCTCAGCGCTTTTGCAACGGCTTCCATAAATATTGGTGTGAAGGTTAAATTTTCGCCTTCGCGCTTTTTAAACTCATTTTTATGTTTGTTTCTCCAGTTCCAAATATTGGTAACATCAGCTTCTATAAAAGACTGCACATGTGCAGATGTTTGTACAGAATCTACCATATGTTTAGAAATGAGCTTACCCATTCTGGTCATTTCTATTATTTCATCATCTCCCGATGCTATAATGGGAGTTGCTTTTTGTTTTTCAATAGGTTTAACTGGCGTAGGAGTTGATAGCTCTTTGTGCTCAATTACTGGCTCTACGTTAGGAGTTACAGCAGGCTCTAACTCACGAGATTTTAAATAGTTTTTTATGTCATCTTTAGTAACACGACCATCTTTACCAGAACCTGGAATCATATCTAATTCTGATTGAGTAATTCCTTCCTTTTTAGCTATGTTTTTAACTAATGGAGAGTAAAAACGATCACCGGAAGATACAACAGGTTCTACTGTATTTTTTGCCGCAGTAACGATTTGTGAAACATCTGCAACGGCTGCAGGCACTTTTTGTTCCTCAGTTGGCTCTGACTTTGGCGTATCTACTTCTTTATTACCCTTACCATCTATCTCTATAATGGCAATAGTTTGTCCTACTTTTACAACATCATCAACTTTAAATAGTTTTTCAACTAACACACCATCAACTTCACTCGGCACTTCGCTATCTACCTTATCTGTAGCAATTTCTAAAACAGCCTCGTCAGCTTCAATAGTTTCACCAACATCCTTTAACCATGAGGTTATAGTTGCTTCCGCAACACTCTCTCCCATTTTAGGTAACTTAAGTTCAAATTTTGCCATATTTATAATATGTAGGTCTTTATTTTGTAATCGGATGCAAAATTAACAAAAAATAGTGTTTTTTACTGATTTTAACGTAATATTTAATTATAGATTAACAACCTCTCCTCTTCCTATGCTACTATCGCTTCCAAGGATAAAATTACTACTTTTTAACCATATTCTATAAGCATTTTGATTTGCTTCTGTATTATCTTTCATTAAATCTATTATCCGCTTATAACTTATAGATTCACTATCGAAAATAATCATCGCTTTTTTTGGTAATTCCTCAAGTTGAGAAATAAATTTTACGGGTTGTTTCAATTTAGTATAGCGTGTTTTGTACTCAGTCTTAGAGACAACAATACTCTTTTCTATATTAACATTTACGGGTTTTAACCTTCTGCTTTGTAATGACGCAAGGTTTAACCCTAACTTTATTAGGTTAGTTAATAACGCATTAGATTTAAAGTGCTTCTCATAAAATATAGCCATAGCACCATAAAATCGTTTGGCATAAATTTTATCCTTTAATGTACTTTCGCCTTTAAAATGAATAATTGTTGTATGACCGCAATAGTAGTTTGTATACCCTGCCTTTAAAATTTTATAACTTAGATCTATATCTTCACCGTACATAAAATAATCTTCATCAAAACCCTTTACCTCATCATAAATACGCTTTTTTATAACCATAAAAGCCCCTACAAGTATGTCTGCTTTACCATTAGCATTAGGTTTTAATTGGTTTAAATAGTAATTATCTGTCTTACCTATAAGCTTTTGAAAAGCAACATTTGGCGTTGGTATTTGTCGTTTACTTTCTGGTAAAAATTTACCTTGCCCATCGATAAGTTGACACCCAATAATTCCACAATTAGGTTTTGTTTCTGCAAATTCAATAATCTTACCAAAGGTATCTTCCGCAACTACTGTATCTGGATTTAGAATACATAAGTATTCTCCCTTAGCCGCTTTAACTCCAATATTATTACCTTTTGAAAATCCTGAATTGTTTTTATTTTCAATCAGTTTTACCTTAGGAAATAATTGTTTCACCATCTTACAGCTATCATCAGCAGAGTTATTATCTACGACAATAACCTCAGCATCTATGTTATGTATAGCAGCTTCGACACTTCTGAGGCAAAGTTCTAAAAAATAACGAACGTTATAATTGAGTATGATGACTGATAACTTCAAATTATCATTAAGATTTTAAAGACGTTTCAAAAGGAATACGATCTATAATACTACGCCCTAAAGTAATTTCATCGGTATATTCTAATTCGTTTCCTGCAGCCACACCTCTGGCTATTGTAGAGATTGCCACATTATAATCTTGAATTTGTCTAAAAATATAAAAGTTGGTTGTATCACCCTCCATGGTAGGACTCATGGCAAAAATTAATTCTTTAACCAGGCCAGATTTTACCTTATCAACTAGAGAATTAATATTTAATTCTTGTGGTCCAATGCCGTCCATTGGAGATATTTTTCCTCCCAAAACATGGTACAAACCTTTAAAAGAACTCGTATTTTCTATCGCCATAACATCTCTTATATCTTCTACTACACAGATTAATTCTTTATTACGATTAGGGTTTTCGCAAATTTCGCAAACACTCTTATCACTAATATTGTGGCAAGATTTACAGAAATTAATATGGGCTCTAACTTTAGTTAATGCTTCTGCCAACTGAAATGTTTGATGCTCTGGCTGACGTAATAAATGTAAAACTAATCGTAGCGCAGTACGTTTACCAATGCCTGGTAATTGAGACACCTCATTCACTGCATTTTGTAATAGTTTTGAAGAAAATTCCATAACTACGAAATTAAGGTTTATTAACAAAAAAGCCCAAATGATATCTATATCATTTGGGCTTTTTTAAGGTTTTTATTATTCTATTCTAAAATAAGTTTCTTGGTGATTTCGCCTTTTTCACTATTAAGTTTTACGAAGTAGACACCAGATTGAAAAGCAGAGACGTTTATTCTTAAGCCATTATAAAGGTCTAAGTTTTTACCATAAAACATTAGTTTTCCTAAAGTATTATATATTCTAATACTTACGTCTGAGAGTTTATTGGACTTAAGATTAACTTCATTAGTTGCTGGATTTGGAAACATTGAAACATCATCAATTTTTAATTCATCTAA
>NZ_CALGNH010000040.1 GCF_937958655.1 uncultured Winogradskyella sp.
ACGCAGAAATCAACAGTATCCTGCTCATTAAAATCATTAAATACAGAATTTTGAGATGGATTAGTAACCGTAAAATAACTCGGTAAACTCGAAACTATATTTGTAGTATATGCATTAGCCTTTACAAAATTAACATAGGTACCACTCATACTGGTAAAGGTAGCCGTTGTATCTACAACACTTGCCGATTCAACCATTAAATTTTGAAGCGCTATATCCGACGAATCACAACCATTACCATCAATATCATACAACACTGTACCAGATATTTCATTTAGGCAATCCTCTGTAATTGTCACTTCTTGGTCGGTCCAAGATTGAATTCTGGATGCTAATACATTATTGACATCATCTACACATGCGGTCTGTAAATTTGGAAGTCCAGAAAATGTTATTGAAAATATTTGTTGAATATTCTCGTTACCACCACTTTTAAAATTCACATAAGTTAAGTTAGGATTATTTTGAATTGAAATAATATTAATATTATCCGAGTTACTAAAATCTAGCGTTTCAATCAATGTATTTCTAGAATTCATGGTACGGATATTAAGGTTCCGTATGTCTAGTTGGGTCATGGGATTGTCGTTAACAAACAAGCTGATTACCGATAGATTATTCGTTAGGTCTAAAGCTGTAAGGTCGTTGTTATTAACTCTTAGCCCCTGAAGATTTGGTAACTGTGATACATCTATGGTGGTTAACTCATTTTGTTCTAGATTAACACCTGTAAGATTGGGATTTGCGCCAAAATTTACCGTCTCTAAATCCATAAATCTTCCAGATATGCTTCTCAGTGCTGAATTAGCAGAAACATCGAGGTTGGTTATAGGGTTGAAATCACAATCTAGTACTTCTAAAGCTGTAAAAGCCTCTATTCCTGTTAAATCCGATATGTCTTCAAATTCAACGTCTAGCTCGGTAATACCATTAATTTTTGAGGTTGGTGTTTCGCCATTAGAAGGAGATGTATCGTAACCCTGTAAAATTAATTCTTGTTCAAATTTTGGATCTGGAATAATAGTGACTTCAGAAGCTACCGTACATTCGGCTTCGGTTTCAACAAATGTTACGGCACCACCTCTAAACCAACTTGGATAATTAATGTTTTTATCATCCACAAATACGCAATACAGAGCTGGATTAAAATTAAGTTTTAGCGTACTTAATTGAGGATTATTACCGTTTCTTAAATAAACCGTCTGAAGTTGGTTGTTTACAAGACTTACATCGTTTATATTAGGATTACTCTCAAGATCAATCGTAGTGAGTTGATTCTCATCTAAATCCAAAATTTCCAGATTGGTGTTTTGAGAAACATCTATAGATGTGAGGAGATTATTACTAAGAATCAACTCCGTTAAGCCAGAAAGTAGCGAGGTATCGATACTAGAGAGTTGTGATTCTCGGCTATCTACGGTAGTTAATACTGTGTTGTTAGAACCAAACACAAGGTTAGACACCTGACTAAAAGAACAATCCAAGAATGTTAATAATGGATTATTAGACACATCTAAAGTAGAAAAGCCAGCACCACCACATTCTATAGATTCTAGTTGGGTATTATTAGAAAGGTCTAGGCTTGTTAAATTTGGTAGAGAGTGCGCAAATAAGGTTTTTAACGAGGTATTAGTGCTTAAATCTAGGCTTGTAAACTGATTAATAGCACAACTTAAGGTTTCTAGCTGTACACAATTAGTAACATTTAATGAAGTCATAAGCATATTAGTACAACCTAAAGTCTTTAAATTGGTAAGATTAGACACATCCAATTGACTCAGATTGTTACTCTGAACATTAATAAATTCTAAAGCCGTGTTATTAGAAAAGTCTACCATTGTTAGGTCATTACTTCCTAAATTAACAAAGGTTAAAGCTGTGTTGGCAGAAAGATCTACAGCTGTTAGTTCATTATTATCCGCTTCTATTTCGGTGGCATTAATAAAAAACTCAATACCTGTAAGATCCGTAATACGCCCTGTACTTCCGTTACCTCTTATTTTTAAACGACCTGTTACCGCAGCAGCTTCTGCCACAGATATCTCGTCGTCATTATTGGTGTCAATTGTTGGGTTAGTTTGCGTCACCAGCTTAAGCTTTAAATTGGCATCAGGAAAATTTATATTCTGACTTTGGATTGTAAACGTGTAGGCAAGTAAAGTGAGTAGTAGGTAGAATTGCTTCATATTTTAAAATTTATTACAAAAGTAGGAAATTATCTACTAGCTATTTGTTAGCTACAAACTCCACAGCTCGTTTTTCATTATAATAAACATTCCTTTTATCGATAAACCCAACATGCCCACCATATTTTGGCATTTCTAAATAGAGATTTGGATTTTGCTTTGCCTCTTTAACAGGATAACAACTCGCAGATAAAAAGGAATCGTTTAGTGCGTTAATAATCAGTGAAGGCACTTTAATATTTGATAAATATTGCAAACTACTTGCCTTATCATAATAATCATAGGCGTTTGTGAAACCATGAGCTTTTGAGGTATATACATCATCAAAATCTTTTAACGTCTTTATAGATTTAAAATCATTTAGAGATAAATCATGTGGAAACTGAAGTAACTTGGGTTTTAACTTATCTTTTAAATGTTGTAAAAATCGAATCGCATAATGTCTGTTTTTTAGACTTAACAATTCATCGCAAGAGCCCTTTAAATCACAAGGTGAAGAAATCGCAATCACAGCTTTTAGCTGATTAGGTAACATTCTACCTTCGCCTGCATATTTTAAGGCCATATTGGCTCCCAAACTAATACCTTTGATATAGATTTCGGCATATTGGTTTTTGGTCAGAATATGTTTTACAACTTCATCTAAATCTTCAGTAGCACCAGAATGATAACTCCTATATAATTTGTTAGGTTCTCCACTGCAGCCTCTAAAATTAAGAGCGCATGCATCAGTACCGTTTTCGTTAAATAACTTGGCTGCACCAGTTATGTATGGACGTTGCGCATTGCCTTCTAAACCATGAAGTAGAATAATAACTTTATTTGATTTTTCTGTAGCATAGCTCCAGTCCAAATCCAAGAAATCACCATCTGGTAGTGTAATGCGTTCTCTAGTTTGGTCAACCCCTTGTACGGTTCTGGCCAAGCCAGAAAATACCGTAGACACAAAGCTTGTTTTGGTCCAAAATGGCGGTTTGTATGTAGATTCAACTATCGGCAATTATAATATAGACATTCAGAGACCTTTCGGTTTGCTTCGCAAGGTGCTTTCAAAGAAATAAATTTCTTTTTCAAGCAATGCTCAAGGTGACAGTATAGATTACTTTAAAATGGTAAACTCAATTGAAGAATCGTTATATACCTTATGTGTCTGCGCTTTAAAATCTTCTTCCTTGGCTTCAAAAATATTATCCACATAAGTTTGCGGATTGGCATCTATGTAAGGAAAAAATGTACTCTGCACCTGCACCTGTATCTTATGCCCTTTCTTAAAGGTATGGAAGACATCCTGTAACTTTAGATTAACGTCAGTTTTTTGATTTGGTACAAAAGGCTCAGGATTGCTCATACTATTTCTAAAACGTCCTCTCAAAGTTTCGCTGCGCACCAACATGTGGTAATTGCTCAGCTTTAAATGGTCTTGGACATCATCCGTAGTTGGTGTATCTGCTGGAAATACGTCAATAACCTTCACAATCCAATCAGCTGCTGTGCCTGTAGTAGAGACTTTTAGTTTTGTTAAAATGTCACCAGCTAAGGTCACATCACTTTCTAAAACCTCAGTTTCAAAAGTTAAGACATCTGGTCGTCTAGAGGCAAAACGCTGATCATCAGTCATAAATTTTCTAGGGGTGAACACCACTTTTATATCCTCTGTGTAAGGCACTGGCTTTTTAGGGTCACTTATAAAGTCTGAAGTCGCAAACATCTTGTTTGGCATTTTTGTTAGGCTTTGGTAAGGCTGCAAATAGTAGCTTTCCTTGGTTGTATTCTCAGGTGGCCAAGTTTCAAAAGCCTGCCATTGGTTAGTCCCAGTATTGAACATTCTGGCTTCTGGTAAACCTGTATTACCATTGGCTTCCCCTTTAAGGAAATGGTTAAAAAACTTGGTTTCTACGTTTTTTTGAAAATCATCTGAAATTCCATCGCCAAAGTATACATTCCCAATGACCTGACGCTCATTATTTCTTGCCCAATCTCCGTGACTCCATGGTCCAAAAACCACAATATTATAATTATCACTATTCTTTTCAATACTCTTATAGGTGTTGTAAGGGCCATATAAATCTTCTGCATCAAACTGTCCTCCTACTATCATCGTTGCTGATTTTATATCTCTTAAGTGTTGAATGATTCCTCTACTTTGCCAAAATTCATCGTAAGTAACGTGGGTCTTCAACTGCTCCATAAACACATTGTCCTTGCCATAATATTTATTGAGCTTACGCAATGGCATATGGTCTAAAAAAAATTGGTATTGGTCTTCGGTTCCAATATCTGGAAAACTATACCAAGACGTTGTTGTAGGTTCAGTTTTCATATAACCAAATACCGAAGTGGCTCTCCAATAGCTCAACAAAAAGGCACCATTATGAATAAAATCATCAAAAAAGAAATCTCCAATACAAGCTTGTGGCGACGACGCCTTTAACGCAGGGTGACCAGACAATAAGGAATAGGTAGCATAGAAACCTGGATACGAAATACCATAGGTTCCAACTTTTCCGTTAGTGTTAGGCAGGTTGTTAACCAACCATTCAATAGTATCATAAGTATCACTGGCTTCATCAGTTTCATTTCCGGTTTTATTAGGTATATAAGCACGCATATTATCATATACGCCTTCACTATTCCAACGACCTCTTACATCTTGATAAACCATAATATTGCCTTCTTGCATTAAATATTTATTTGGTCCAATCTTAGGCCTAAATTCAGTTTCACCATAAGGTTTGCAGCTATAAGGTGTGCGCATCATTAAAATAGGATAAGACTTTGAAGTATCTTTTGGCGAATAAATGGTTGTATGTAGTTTTATACCATCGCGCATTTCAATCATCACTTCCTTTTTGGTGTAATGCGCTTTTACATCGTAAGATTTTTGGATTTCAGCTTTTGAAACTTTTTCGTCAGTCTGTACATTTTCAGATAGAGTTTTATCTGTGGTTTTACAATTTGAAACCAGAAAGAATGTAAATAATATGAACGTTATACGCTTATAAATCATTATGTTTTATTTTAAGGTTTAAAGATAATCTATTTTGAATTTAAGACCTACTAGGTTTTAAAAACCTTGCAGCTGTCTATCACATTTGTACTGAGGTAAACTGAAACTTAGCTCCATCAAACAGTCCTTTATCGCTTAATTTTAATGATGGAATTACCAATAATGCCATAAACGATAAACTCATATAAGGCGCATTTAGAGGGCTACCCATTTGTTTCGCCATTTTATCTAATTGCGCATATTGCTTACCAATAGTTTCCGCATTTTGGTCGCTCATAATACCTGCGACAGGTAATGGAATTACGTTCTGACTTTGGTTTGAAACTGCACAGATACCACCCTCGTTATCAATTAAAAGATTAACCGCTTTGCAAATGGCTTCGTCTGAAACGCCAACCGCAATAATATTATGAGAATCGTGACCAACAGATGATGCGATTGCACCTTCTTTTAAGCCAAAATTTTTAATAAACGCTATTGCTGGCTTATCCTCCTTATAAGTTTCTGCATCGTAACGATTTACAACAACCATTTTAAGAATATCAGTTTCTGTATTAGAAACAAGGTTACCATCTTTTATGGTAGCGCTCGCAGTAATGTTGTTAGTAATCAATTCTCCATCTAAACATTCTATAACTCTTATGCTATGAGGTTTTATAGATTTAGACACTTCGCTTGCGTTCCGTGTGACAGCACCAGATAATTCGGCCCTAGCTTCTAATCGAAAATCCCCTACGCTTTTTGGTTGTGCATTGAAATTATTAAGACTCTTAAACTCCACGTGCTTAATATTAGAAACACCCTTATCATAAACCAACTCGCCATCTATATAGGTTTGAAGGGTTTTAAAATCTTTTAAGTTTTCAATTACAATCATATCGGCTTGGTCGCCAACATTGAGCAAACCTACATCCAGATTGTAATGTTTCACCGGATTTATACATGCAGCCTGTAAAACCTTAAAAACGTCAATGCCTTTTTCTACAGCTCTTATACAAAGTTGATTGATATGGCCTAATAACAAATCGTCTGGATGCTTATCATCACTGCAGAACATCATGTTTTTATAATATGTGTCTAACAAATCAATTAAAGCATCAAAATTTTTAGCAGCGCTACCCTCTCTGATGATGACTTTCATTCCTTTTTGAAGTTTTTCCAAACCTTCTTCATACGTAAAGCATTCGTGGTCTGTAGAGATACCAGCAGCAATATATTTGGTTAAATCGTCTCCTCGTAAACCTGGCGCATGGCCATCAATAGGTTTATTATAATGCTTTGCCCAATTTAATTTTTTTAGCACTTCGGCATTGTCGTAAATAACGCCTGGATAGTTCATCATCTCGGCGAGATACTTTATATCTGGATTCGCCATTAAGGTTTGGATATCATCAGAATTAATTACTGCACCTGCGGATTCAAAACTCGTAGCTGGCACGCAACTTGGTGCTCCAAAATTGAACTTAAATGGTGTTTGCTTTCCATTGTTTATCATAAACTCAACACCTTTTACGCCAAGGACATTAGCAATTTCGTGAGGGTCTGATACTGTGGCAACTGTACCATGTTTTACTGCTACTTTTGCAAACTCGCTCGGTACCAACATTGAGCTTTCAATATGAATATGCGCGTCTACAAAACCGGGTAAGATGTAATGGTTTTCTTCACAGTCTTTTTCTATAATGGAAGTTATTTTACCATTCTCTAAGGTGACTTCGCCTTTGAAGATTTTGCGGTTTTTGATGTCTACTATGTTTCCTTTTAATTTCAATTTTCTTGTGCAATACACCCCTAAAGTCCCCTCAAGGGGACAATTGCGAGTATTAATATTTCAATTCTATTTTCAGAATCTGTTTTGATTCTTTCGAGACCTTAAACCGCTCGTCTGCGCGTCTTCCGACAACCCAAATTATATCGTTATCTGATTTTAACACCCAAGTGTCTTCTTTTTCTACAGGTGATAGTTTTTCGTCCTTTAAGTATTTGCTGATTTTCTTTTTCCCTGTCATACCTAGCGGCTGAAATACATCACCTTTTTTCCATAGCCTTAATTCTAAAGGGAATTTTAATTTTTCGGCATCTACGAAAATGATGTTTTTGGAATTTTCTTTTAATGCATCTGCTTCATCAAAGCGTAGGAAACCAAAAGGCATTTCAAATTTACCATTTCGCACTACAGATTTTGATATAAGCATTGTAATATGAGATTCTGAAACAAGTTCAGAATGACAATCAGTTAAAATTAAGAACTCACGATGTTTAATAAGCCTGTGTGTATTAGACTTTACATATTTACCTGTTTCTGCATCTAACAAATCAACAACATCATTCCATTCTGTAAAACCATAATCCTTAAACATTTCGAACAAATAGGCTTTAGGGTTATTTACTTTTTTGAATTCTGAAATTTTATAAGTTATACCTTTCTCATCAATATCAATAATGGCTCTTTTAGAAACAGCATTGAGACTTTCGTCTACTATGTATGCTGTATCATTGAGGTTATCTAACGTGCTTTGAAAACTGTCTAAAAGCTGTGGATTGATCTCTTTTAAAATCGGCACTACGTTGTGACGTAGTTTATTTCTGAGGTATTTTCGGGATGAGTTACTACTATCTTCTCGCCAATTAATGTCGCTGGCTTTGGCATAAGTTTCAATTTGTGCTCTAGAGAATTTAAGCAAAGGCCTTACAATATTTTCATTGATTTCTGGGATACCTGTTAAGCCATTGAGCCCTGTTCCTCTGGTGAAGTTGATTAAAAATGTTTCGAGATTGTCGTCTGCATGATGTGCGGTTAATATATAATCGAAATCTAAATGCTGCGCCAAATCGTTAAACCAGTCGTATCGTAATTCGCGTGCAGCCATCTGTATAGAGCACCTGTGCTTATTAGCGTAATCTTGTGTGTTAAAATTTTGAACAAAGACTTCAACATCTAATTGCTCACCTAATTTAATAACAAAATCTTTGTCTGCATTACTTTCTTTACCACGCAAATTGAAGTTACAATGTGCTAAGGCAAAATTGAGTTTTAATTTATGACATAGATGTGTTATAACAACACTATCAATGCCGCCTGAATTGGCAATTAATAGCCTAGCCTCTTTTAAAAAGTAGAGCTTGTTCTCAATGTAATTTTCGAAATCCTTTTGCACACACCAAAGTTATTGAAATTACAAAGCATGCCAAAGTATTATAAATTTACTTTACTCTTCTATCTTAAAAAAATAATGTCCTTCTGTACCTTCTCTGGCAAATGGAAAATTACATTCATCAAATCTAATGACATTGTTTAAAGTATTGTAATTATCAAAAATACTTGAGTTATTGTCTTGATTTATTATAAAATTATTTTTTCTTGAACTTACAACACAGTAATCGCCTGGTGTACTCACCGATAAACCTATTCTGTATTGATAAAATTGATTATCATCTGTTAACTCTGGTAGTATATTAATAGAGTTATTACAGTCATTGAAAGTAAAAGATTCACCAATATCATAAACTACAGTAATACCTTCAGCCAACTCGGCATTAAGATTTTCTAAATTATCATTGAGTTTTAATACATAAAATCCATCAAAAAACACCTCATTATCGGTTACAAGTTGTGGTTCAGCATTTTCATCACAGATATTAATTAATGAAGATGACGTCTTTGCATCAATCCAAATCGTTTCATCTGGCATAAAGGTATCTGATGTACTTTCAATAATCATTGTATATGTTTCTGGATCCTCATAAATTAAAGTACAATTATCTTCTATTGGGTCGCACAATGCTGCGAAAAGGCAAGGAACCAGTACTAAAATTTTCAAATGTTTTTTCATGTAACTTTTTTTTAAGATGCTATAATTATAAAATGGTTGCGTGTAATTATTAAATTATTAATTTTCTAAAACCTCACGCATGGCTTTTGCCTTTACAAGGCACTCTTCGTATTCTTTTAAGGGATTACTCTTTGCTGTAATGGCACTGCCTACGCTATACGAAATATAAGACTTGGAAGCGTTATATAATATACTTCTAATCACCACATTAAAATCAAAATCATCATCTGGCGTAAAATAACCAACTGAGCCAGAATATAAGCCACGTTTGGTTTGTTCTAAGTCTTCAATAATTTTCATAGCTGAGATTTTAGGTGCTCCTGTCATACTACCCATTGGGAATGTGGTTCGTAATACTTCAACAGGTTTTATAGCCTTTGAAATCTGAGAACTAATGGTTGAAATCATTTGATGCACCTGCAAAAAGGAATACACTTTGCACAATTCTTGAACCTTAACGCTTCCTTTTTCTGCAGTTTGGGACAAATCGTTGCGCACCAAATCTACAATCATAATATTTTCGCTGCGTTCTTTTTCGTCCTTACTTAGAGCCGTTGCCAAATTTTTGTCGTGTTTGGTATCTTTAGAACGCTTTGCTGTACCCTTAATTGGTTGCGAAATAACGTTTTGTCCCATTTTTTTAATATAACGTTCGGGTGATGCTGACATTAAAAATTTGTCTTCAGATTTTAAGAATGTTGCCAATGGTGGTTTTGATATTTCATTGAGTTTTAAATAGGTCTCTAAAGGATTTATGTTACAGTTCTCTGCATAAAATTCTTGGCAGAAATTGGCTTCATAAATATCTCCTTTTTGGATGTGCGCCAACATCTTATTAACTTTATTAAAATATTCGTCTTTGCGGATTCGTAGTTTAATTTTAGCTGGATTATGAGACTTCTCGACTACGCTCGAAGTGACAGTGCAATGTATATCTTGTAAATCTTCTTCAATTTCATCTTCTACCAGGCTTAAATATTGTATTTCAACTTGGTTTCCGTTAATTAAAAACAACTTCTTGGGCTGAAAAAAGTATAAATCTGGAAAATCTAAACCATCAAAATTAGAGGACTTAAGGTCTTCTACATTATTTTTTAAATCATACGCTAAATAACCAAAAATCCAATCTTTGGTAGATTGCTGGTAGTCTTGTAATCGGTCAAATGCTTGGTGATCATCTGTTTTTAAACTCGTAAAGGCATCTGTAGCAAGTATAGCATCATAACTGCTATATTTACTTTTATGATTGTTAGAGTCTAACCAAACCACATCCTCAAAGCGTTGGGACCAATACAATAATTGCTTTTTAAACGTTTTAGGGTCTGTTAGTTGATGCGTGGTTTTTGTTCTCAATGGAAATGTAGTATGCTACAAATTTAATGAGAATACTCTTTGAATTTTGTTTTTCATTAAAAAATAGTCCTACATAATTACCTTAATGATTTATTTGTAGACAACAGGTTTTTGTATCTTAAATAAACATAGTGCTTTCTAATAGATTTTAGTAATTAAAATATAGGATTAAGGCTTAAAAGCTTAAAAATCTTTTAAGCCAAATACCTGTATTGAAATAGACAAAAACCGAGTCTCATAAGTTGATTAATAATGGTAGCTTTGTAGAAAATCAAAAGTTTTGACCTTTCAAGATTTAAATTTAAACACACCGCTCTATAATGCTATAGAAGATTTAGGATTTGTTAACCCTACTCCTATTCAGTCTAAAGCGTTTAATATTGTAGCTTCTGGCAAGGATGTAGTGGGTATAGCGCAAACTGGTACTGGTAAAACTTTTGCCTACATGCTTCCAATTTTACGTCATCTTAAATATTCTAGACAAGACAATCCGAGAGTTTTAGTATTAGTACCCACGCGCGAATTGGTGGTACAAGTGGTAGAAGAAATTGAGAAGCTTTCTAAATATATTAACAACAGAATTTTAGGGGTTTATGGTGGGACAAACATCAATACTCAAAAACAAGCTGTTGCCCAAGGGCAAGATATTATCGTAGCTACTCCAGGTCGGTTATATGATTTAGCCGTTAGTAGAGTGCTACAACTTAAATCTATACAAAAATTAGTGATTGACGAAGTTGATGTAATGCTAGACTTAGGTTTTAGACATCAATTAATGAATATTTTCGACATCTTACCAGAACGCAGACAGAACATTATGTTCTCAGCTACAATGACCCAAGATGTGGACGAATTAATTACGGACTTTTTTATTAGTCCAACAAAAGTATCAATTGCCGTTTCTGGTACTCCTTTAGAAAATATCACCCAAAAGCGTTATAATATTCCTAATTTTCACACTAAGGTAAATCTTTTAGAAAACCTGCTTCATAATACTAATGAATTCTCTCGAGTACTCATTTTTGTGGCCTATAAGAAAATGGCAGACCGTTTATTTGAAAAATTAGAAGCACTATTCCCTGGTGACACCTGTGTTATTCATTCTAACAAAACACAAAACTACAGGCTACGAAGTATTGAACAGTTTGGTAATGGTGAGCACCGTATTTTAGTTGCAACAGATGTTATGGCAAGAGGTCTAGATATTGAAGATGTATCGCATGTTATTAATTTTGATACTCCAGAATATCCAGAAAACTACATGCACAGAATTGGCAGAACGGGTCGTGCAGAAAAAGAAGGACATGCCTTGCTATTTTCAACAGAAAAAGAACAAGACAGCAAAGACGCTATTGAAGCTTTAATGGCAATGCGTATAGCGTTGCTTCCACTCCCAGATGAGGTTGAAATTTCTAAGGAGCTTATTGATGAAGAACGCCTGCAGATTAGAGAACGTAACAACCCTACTAAACGCTCTTTAGATGATGATGTTGGGCCTGCGTTTCATGAAAAGAAAGCGAAAAATAAAAAGGAAAATTTAGGTGGTTCCTACAGACGAGAAATTGCTAAGAAGTATAAAAAACCTAAAACTCGTGGTGACAAAAATTATAATCGGCGAAATAAAAAACGTAAATAAAAAAGAAAAACCTCTTCAACATTTTGAAGAGGTTTTTTATACGACCAAGTACGTGCAGGACCACATTTTATAACAAAATAAAATCTATAACCCTAACCTTATAGTTAGTCCTGCAATTGTACTTGGTTTTCCATTAAATCATTTATAGGCACTATTAATCGTCCTTTTGAGTTTTTTAATATTATTGATACACTTTTAACATCATCCACAATAAAGTCCTGCCCGTTGAATATTACTTTTTGCCCTACCTCAAACATTTTTCTGGCATAAAAGGTATGCATTAATTTACCCACTATAACTCTAGCTCCGAAACCAAAGGCTATTGCAAATGCAAGTAAAAAAGCACCAATTATAAGTGTTAAGTTTTGCGTAATGATTTGCGTATCAATCTCTGCTTGGTTTAAAGCAGTAATTGACATAAAAATTAATATGAGAAAAAATACGATTTGGCTTATCATCTTAGCACCCGACAAATCCATAGAATCAAATAAAGACTTCAGTGCATTTTTAACAAAGTTTGCAAAAAGTAAGCCGATTACAAATATGATTATACCCGAGACTAATTTTGGTGTATATGAGATTAAATCACTAATCTGTTTTGAAACAATCTCTAGGCCTAGAAATTCGGCACCAATCATAACAAGTATAACATATAGCACATACTTAATAAATGTGGAAACGGATTTAATGGTATCAAAATTGAGTTTTTTTCCTTCAACAATTTCTATATCATTAATTTTCTCATCGAGTTTGTGTGCCTTTGCTAAGTTTAATAGTTTAATGATTATTTTAACAATAATCTTAATAATGTAAAGTGCAACTATTAAACCTAAAATGCCCATTACTATTTTTGCCAAAATAGGCCATGACGATGCTAGTATGTCCAAGACGTAGTCTTTTGATTGGTTCAATTTTTCCATTTTTTTTATGTTAGGATTATTTATGTATTTTCTTTTCGGCTATTGCTTACACTATTTATAATATAGCCCAAATTATACGAAAATAACTCAGCTAATTCCATAAATAATTTAGCCATAGCAATATCATGCATAACTTTGCCTTTAAGCTCCGCAGGAACTTCCTTTAAAGGTTGGTTTATTTGCCTAAATGGATTCTCCATCTTTCGTATAATTATTGTACTTCTGTACAAGTTTTTCTTTTGCCCTTTTTAAGCGCATTTTTACAGCACTTTCTCCAATTTCCATGGATTGTGATAATTCCTTTATAGATAAATTATCTTGATATTTTAATAACAATATCATTTTATCTTCTGGCGAAATCATCTCCATAACTTTTTTTAATTGTTCTACACGCATGTTTTCAAACTCACGTGTAGAATCTACATCTTCACCTATATTTTGTATATCAACAGTTTCTGAACTTACAGATTGTTTTTCTATCTTTTTGGCTGTATTTCTGGTAACATAGTTAACACAATGATTGTATGTAAACGCATACAACCAAGTACTAAATTTAGACTTTTCTTTAAAACTAGCTAACTTAACAAAGACTCTTAAAAACACATCTTGCGTTAAATCTTTGGCTTCATCTATACTGTTTGCAAACCCATAACATTTATTATAAACCATGGACTCGTACCTGTCATAAAGGACCTCAAATAACAACGTATCATTGGTTTTTACGATAGCTTCCACAAGCGCTTCATCGGTTAGGTTATGAACAGCCTCAGTTGTCAATTAGTTATTAATTTGGTTAGTTGTTCTTAATAAGACACACACTTAATTGGCAAGTCACATTAAATTTAAAAAAACAAAAGAAATCAAATTTACCCTAATATTATCTAATAAATTTTTAAATTACAATAATCGTAATAATGATGTATAGACTGTAAAAAAGACATTTTCATAATTCAATTTTAAAAATGGCTTAAAATTTTTAACTTTAGTACATATTAAATATTAAAGCCTAACGTTATTATAGTCTCTAACATCTATTTTTAAACTTATTAATGAATGCCGCTTACCTACATAACACAATTCCTAACCTAAAGCCTTTTGATTTTGAGCGTCATTACGATTCGTACTTTATAAATAAAGAATGGGTTCTAGTTAATGGCATCTCTGAAAAAAAAGCTATTTATACCTTTAGGGATGATAATATTTTAGAAATTGAACGGAAAGACGCTTCAATTACTACCTCTTGGTCCCTAAACATTCAAAATATATTTACAATTGAAACTGAGGATGGTATTATTACCGTAAAAGCTTATTTTAAAGATAGAGATGTGCTCGTATTAAATCATCAAGACAAAGAAGAATTTGCCTTATATATCAATACTACAAATTATGACGATGAGGTAAATACTATTGACGATGTACAGCGCTTTTTAAAAAATAAATACCAACGAAAAGTCAGTAATATTATTCATAAACACCAATTTTACTATATTTCAGAATCTGAAGAATTTGGACCTAATACTGTCGAAGAACTGACAGAAAAGATTAAAAATGATGATATTAGCGCCTATTGCTTTGTGCGCGATATTAATGAAAATGACTACTCTAAGCGTTTACGCATTATAGATTTAATACAAGAACTTTAATATTAGTTACTTTTATAAAGTTCATATTTAGCTAATTCTAACGTTACAATAGCTTCCCAGTGCTCTTGGGTTTCTTTTTTATCACCACGTTGTGTTTCCTGGTCGTAACGATCTTGACGCTTTCTCATTTCATTAAATACACGGTCAAAAATAAGTTGTGCTTTAGCAGAATTATTACTTGTTATCTTTGCATCTGCTAATTCCTTTCTTAGTTTTCTAGAATAAATTTCTGTGATATCAAAATGTATTTGCTCGTGTCGTAAAACATAATCATTCCTTCCTTCTGGCACCACCCAACTATCAAAATTATTAAAAACACTACGTACAAATACTTTACCTGATTTTAGCATACTTACACCAGACTCATACCCAAATCCTGAGTTAGTTATAGCTAAGGTATTAGGATAGTTTACCGTGTCTGGTTGGCCTTTAAAATCATCCCAAGTTAATTTACGATCTTCACTCCATTCTATCTGAGTTTCGTAAGACCTAGGATTACTGACTTTGTATATCTCTGCTTCTAGCCTGTGGCACGTACTCCAATTATCTGGGATCTTATGTTCGGTGATTTTTATAAGATTAGCTCCATGTTTTCTTGCTAATACTTTTAAATTTTGAACATTTTCATAAAACGTACAGTTTACTGCTAAGCCGCCATCCTTAGCTATAATTGAACCAATGATTTCAGATTCAATGTTCTGATCGTCTGAGAGTCCTAAAACAACAACGATAGCTTCTTTGGGTAATGGTGGTAGCGTTTTTAAAATTGAACTCTTTAATTTGGGAGAACAAGCTATTAATGCTAAAAACATTATTATTTGATAATAGTTCTTCATAATGCTAAAATAAGAAAAGCGAACCAATGGGTTCGCTTTTTAGATTCTGAAATAAATTCAGAATGACAATATATTTATTTTAAATATGCAAAGCTCTATCATCCGTTGCAGCCAACGCAGCTTCCTTTACGGCTTCTGCAAATGTTGGATGCGCATGCGAATAACGCGATATATCTTCGGCAGAGGCTCTAAACTCCATAGCGGTTACGGCTTCGGCAATTAAATCGGCACAACGTGCACCTATCATGTGTACGCCTAAAACCTCATCTGTTGATTTATCAGCCAATATTTTTACAAATCCGTCAATATCTCCACTAGCTCTGGCTCTACCTAAAGCTCTAAAAGGAAATTGACCGACTTTATATTCAGTACCAGCTTCTTTTAATTCTTCTTCTGTTTTACCAACAGCAGCTACTTCTGGCCAAGTATATACCACACCAGGAATTAAGTTATAATCTATATGCGGTTTTTGTCCTGCTAAAGTTTCAGCTACAAATACCCCTTCTTCTTCAGCTTTATGGGCTAACATGGCACCACGAACACAATCACCTATTGCATAGATATTAGACGTTGATGTCTGTAAGTGTTCATTAACTTCAACCTGTCCTCTATCGTTAATTTTTACTCCCGCAGCTTCTGCATTTAAGCCCTCTGTATATGGTCGTCTTCCAACGGATACTAAACAATAATCGCCTTTAAACTCTACAATTTCACCTTTTTTGTTTTCAGCCTTTACAATGACTTCATCTCCCTTGCGCTCAACAGACTGCACTTTATGAGACATCATCATTTTACATTTCGCTTTCTTAAAAACCTTATTTAATTCTTTAGATAGCCCAGCATCCATAGTTGGTAGGATTCTGTCCATATATTCTACAACGGTTACCTCTGCTCCTAATCTTCGGTAAACCTGCCCTAGCTCTAAACCAATAACACCACCACCAATAATAATCATGTGTTTTGGTATCTCTTTTAGTTTTAAAGCTTCTGTTGATGTGATGATCCGTTCTTTATCTAATTCTATAAAAGGTAAATTAGAGGGTTTAGAACCTGTGGCTATAATTATATTTTTTGCTTCAATTTCACCAGCATCTTTACCTTCAATCTTTATATGAGTTGCATCTTTAAATGATCCTAAACCTTCATAAACATCAATATTATTTTTCTTCATTAAGAAATCGATACCACCTGTAGTTTGATCTACAACCGCTTGCTTACGCGAAATCATTTTTGTAAGATTTACCTTTATCTCACCCGGAATCTCAATACCATGATCTTCAAAATGTTTTGTGGCTTCTTCGTAGTGATGTGAAGAACTTAATAAGGCTTTACTAGGAATACAACCTACATTGAGACATGTGCCTCCTAATGTTGAATATTTTTCGATTAATGCGGTTTTCATACCTAGTTGCGAACAGCGAATTGCTGCCACATACCCACCAGGACCAGAACCTATGACTGCTACATCGTATGAATTCATATAACGTGAAATTTTTAATTTAAACGGTTACAAAAGTACGATATCGTTAACATATGGACGAATTTTTTAAGTTTCATTTAATACAAAAACAACTATTTTTTCTTTTGGATATTACTTAAAACCCATTCTAATTCTGGATCAATACCGTTTAACCTATTATTATAAGTTGGACTTATTTCTACATCTGGTTTTATACCATAACCATCTGGTGTGGTTTTAAACTTAGAATCTATATGCATTAACCCTATTCTAGCCTTAATTTTTGTGTTAGGTAATTCATATAATTTATAAATACCCGCAACTGTACCATTATAAGCTCCACCTGTTTCTTCGCCAACAAAAGTAGCACGATTAGTGCCTTGTAATTGTGTTGACAGTATAGATGAGGCAGAAAAGGAATTGCCGTTTATAAGCACATACAATTTCCCTTTAAAATTTAGCGGATTGGGTTCATGCTCCTTTGCTGCTTTAAATTTGTAGTACAACTTACCGTCTCTCTTTTTTGTTTTTAAAAGATTATGGGTTAGAATAACTGGTGATAAAACACCTATTATCGTTTTGCTAAAGGGGCTTGTTGTGTTACTCATTGTAGCTTTTAAAACCGGTATTCTACTATTGGTCTCACTAGGATTGATAATTGTGAAATTTTTATCGGTTAAATAAGAGTACAGGTTGTTTATCTCATTTAGACTACCACCAAAATTATTGCGCAAATCTATAATGAGCACTTCCGTTTTAAGCGAATCTAAGGTTTTAAAGGTATCTTCATGAAAAGCTTTGTACTTACCACCTGTAAAGCCCTTGATTTTTAAATAACCCACAGCACTATCCTCACCTATAAAAGTGAGTTCTCGTCTATATTCTTTTAGCGTGTAGTCGTAGCTTTTTTTACGACGCTCGTCGCGTCTCTTTTTAAATTTTAACTTTTTAGCCTTTTTCTCGGCCTTTGTTAGTTTTTGTTTTTTAGGCTTTTTTTGAAGTGAATCACCTGCTACGGAATCTTTTGGTTTTTCATTTTTTTGTTTTGGTACTCTTTTATACGTTTTAACAAAGGTAGAATCGGCATTACGTAAGGTTAAACTAATACTATCAAATCGGCCATTAGCCTGCTTGTAATAGGAAAAAAATCGATAACCTACAACGCGCGGATGAAAGGTAGTATTATAACCATCTGACGCTACGCCCTTTTTAAATTCAGAAATTAAATCTTTGGTATTTTTACCATTAACTGCTAGTATTTCGGCATTAATCAATAGGGTGTCTTTATGGCGTGCGTTTCGTACAATTAATTTATTATTTACATACTCAGTATCTATATTATTTATACCAAAACGCATCTTATTAAGCGCCTTTCGCTCCTTTCTTGTAAAGGTCTTATAAGGTGGCGAAATAGACATGTGACCTTGGCCAATATACTTTGTAACCTGCGCTAATTGTTTGTGCAACTGTCGGCTAGTCATTGGTGACGATATGGATTGCTTTAAGCTATCAAACTTAAAGTCTAATTGCTGCTTTGGTGTGTATTGATATAATCTAGGATGATGCCTTTTTAACTGCTTATATAACTTATCAATATCCTGGTGTATATCTTCTACAGGATGAAGCCTTACAACGGCTTCATTATGTACATCTATACTTTTACATGTGTATAATGTTACAACACTTAATATGCAGATTAAAATATTTTTCATGCTTTACATCATTTGTTTAAAAACTTGATTTTTTCACTAAGTTCTGTTATTAGCATAGACGCTAAAAAAATTTAAAGGGTTGCCTAACGCACTAAATCTTAAATTGTAAACCTAATTGAAATGCTCTATTATAATTTTTTACATTAGTAGCTGTAACATCGTTAAGACCAAAATAATACCTTAAAGAAAGCGTAATCATATCCGAAATTCTAAAACTTGTACCAGCATTAATACCAAAGTCTCTATCATAAAAATTGGTTTTTACATCTGCTAAAGACCCTGTACCGTTTTTTGCTGTGACTAATAATCCTACCTGAGGGCCTACATCTAAACTCACTCCGTTAGATAAAAAGTATTTTGCCATAATTGGTAATACCACATAGTTTAATCTTACATTAGAACGACTCCCTTCTTCATCTAGCTTAAACCCATAGACTGAAAACAAAAGTTCGGGCTGAATTTTAAAATTTTTAGTGGCCTTTATCTCCATAAAAAAACCAGCAGAAAAATTGAGCATACTAGACACGTTTTCAGTACCATCGCCAGACAAATTTGCTATATTTCCTCCAACCTTAATCCCTGCAGGATGCGATTGAGCATTAAGACTAAGTCCACATAAAATTAAAAAGCCAAAAAGGATTTTCATCGTATTATAAAATTATTGATTAGCGTAAAATACTAATTATCTATTTAGATTTATATAAAACTTTAAGTAGGAAATCCTAACATGGCTCCCATGCCAACAGTAAATAACCAGCACCCATATAGTGTATGTTCAATGGAAACCAAAAGTGTTGATTTTGTGTTTTTAAACGTTAGTGCAAATAGAATTCCTCCTATAAAGGTTAAAAATAGAACCAAGGTATTTCTAAAGAAAATATGAGCGAGTGAAAACACAGCAGCATTTACTAACAGAAATAAAATATTGCTTCTAAACAAAGACTCATAACGTTGAAAGAAAAACGTTCTATATATAAGCTCTTGAGGATATACAGAAAAGATAGAATAGACAAAAAGAATGATTACCCATAACAAAGGTTTTGTTTTTAAAACAACAAACAAATTATTATAATCTACAACATACACATAGATAGTTGTAATAATACCGATGACTAAAAATTTTAATACTGTTCTTTGCCAAAACTGCTTCCAATTAATACATTCTCTCAGTTTGAACCTATTATGCTCTACTTTTAATAACACATAAATTACGTACAAAAAACCAACAAAGCCGATGGATAACTTTATCCAAACCGGAAAAGACAAAGCAAAACTTACAGGAATAAGTATAAAAATGATAAAAAATTCTGCTAGTCTGTACGTAATACTTTTCATTACCTATAAAGCAATAGCTGTGGTATGTTTAACTTCACTAATAGTAAACATACTATGGGTGCTACCTATATGGTCTATTTTAGTGAGTTTTTTCACCATAAATTCTCTAAAAGCTTCCATATCTTCAACCAAAACTTTTAGTAAATAATCATAATCACCACTAATGTGGTAACACTCTAGTACTTCGTCTAATTTACGAACTTCTCTTTCAAATTTCATAACATAATCTTGAGAATGTTGCACAAGTCTTACATGGCAGAATGCTACAAAGGCTTTATCTACCTTTTTTTTCTCAACTAAGGCCACATACTTTTTAATAACACCATTATTCTCTAGTTTCTTAATGCGCTCGTAAACTGCCGTAACTGATAATCCCAAAGCATTAGACAATGCCTTATTAGTTTGTTTACTATTATTTTGAAGCAATGTTAACAATTGCCTATCTGTTGAATCCATCATAAAAACAGTAAAATTTTCTAATTAATCGTATCAATAGCTCAAGAATTAGATTAAAATTCCGTAATTAAACATAAATATAGTTTTATTTTCTAATTAAATAACTATGTATTGATTAATAATCATTTAATATAGAATTTTATATCCACTAAAACATATTTACCATGGCATTTAAACCTGCAAACAATATTCAAGATTTACAATATTTTGGGGAATTCGGTGGTGTAAATCCATCCATTTCAGATTCTTCAACCTATACGTTTCTTTCTGCTAAAACTATGTTTGACACTTTTGAGGGCAATGCAGATGGTTGCTACTTATATTCGCGCCACTCATCACCTTCAAATTTATATTTAGGTGAGGCATTAGCAGCTATGGAAGGCACCAAAACAGCTACTGTTACAGCATCTGGAATGGGTGCCATTACACCTGTTCTCCTCCAACTTTGCGATGCTGGAGAACATATTGTCAGTAGTAGAACCATATACGGAGGAACTTATGCGTTTCTAAAAAACTTTACGCCAAGACTAGGTATTGAGACGACTTTTGTGGATATTACCAAATTAGATATAGTAGAAGCTGCAATTACTCCAAAAACTAAAGTATTGTATTGCGAGTCCGTAAGTAACCCACTTCTAGAAGTTGCTGATATTAAAGGTTTAGCCAAATTAGCCAAAACGTATAATCTTAAATTAGTAGTTGACAATACCTTTTCTCCACTATCGATTTCACCTATAAAATTAGGCGCAGATATCGTAATACATAGTTTAACAAAATTCATCAACGGATCTTCGGATACTGTTGGTGGTGTCGTTTGTGGCTCTCAAGAATTTATAGATCAACTGAGAAATGTCAATGACGGTGCCGCAATGCTACTAGGTTCTACAATGGATAGCCTACGTTCGGCTTCTGTATTAAAAAATCTAAGAACGCTTCATATTAGAATGCAGCAACACAGCTACAACGCCTCCTATTTGGCAGAAAAATTTGAGGCAAATGGATTAAAAACAGTGTATCCTGGTTTAACATCTCATCCATCACATCACTTATTTAAATCTATGATGAACGAGAAGTATGGCTTTGGAGGTATGCTCACAATCGATGTAGGCTCTTTAGACAAAGCAAATGCGCTTATGGAACTTATGCAAGAGCGCAATTTGGGCTATTTAGCTGTAAGCTTAGGGTTTTACAAAACACTATTTAGTGCTCCAGGAAGCTCAACGTCTTCTGAAATACCTGAAGACGAACAAGAAGCAATGGGACTGAGTGATGGTTTAATTCGATTTTCAATTGGATTAGATGCTGATATAGAGCGTACTTATGATATGATGCTTGCTTGTATGGTTGAGTTGGGTATTCTGTAGTCCTGTTTGGAGACCTGCTAGGTTTTTAAAACCTGACAGGTCTACAGCATATAGGAATTTTAACTGGGCTAACATAAATACGTAAGAGCTATCGATTTCTCTAGAATCAGAAAATTATTTCCCTTTTAAGCGCTGCCAAAGTGCAGCCATTGTAAATGCTATATCATCCATTTCTGGAGCAAATGGTTTCATATCTAATCGGTTTTTTGTTTTGTAGAGTTTTAGGTTGAAAACGGCCTTAAAACCTTCTCTTGTTTCAACTAAGGGATATCTTAAATCTTTATATAAATAATCACCATTATCTAATTTTTCAACATTAAAATAATCATTACTAAACCAAACTAAATCTTTAAGGCCATCATAATCCGCTTTCTTTATAGCTCTAGTCTTCGGAATGATTTGCCAATCTGAAAATCGATTAGCCGTATCAAATAATGAATAAAACCCAACATGGTAACTATCTTTAGTTTCGGCAATACCGTACCAAAGTATATTATTTAGAATTGAAGGCTGAGTGCTAAAGCGTTCATAAGTAATTCCTTTTTCTTCCAATGTCGAATTAAAAACACTATCTATATAAAGCTTATTGAAGATTGTAAATAACATATACACTGAACTAATCCCTATTCCTAACCTAAGCCAAAATTTCCGTCTATTAGAATTTCTTCCAAAAAACATTAATACTATAATACAAATCAAAAAAGGCAATGTATATAAAGGGTCAGCAACAGCAATAGTGTTAAATGCAACTCTATAGTTAGAAAATGGAGCAAACAGTTGCGTACCGTATGGAGTAAAACAATCTAAAAGCGGATGCGTAAATAGCGACCAAAAGAATAGTTTTATCCAATCTAAACGTGTGGTTGTATTTAAACGTTTTCCTATATCGTATAATTTATGTACTAACCATCCGATTAAAAAAG
>NZ_CALGNH010000041.1 GCF_937958655.1 uncultured Winogradskyella sp.
TTACCAATTACCAATTACCAATTACCAATTACCAATCACCAATCACCAATCACCAATCACCAATCTTTAAAGTACCTTGATTCTCCAACCAAAAGGATCGTCTACTTTGTTAGTTTGTATATCCGTGATGCGCTTTTTTAATTGTGCGCCAAATGTATGCTCTAATTCTGGTAGTTCGTAATCCTTATCTTTAAAGCCAAAGCCTGAAATTGGTGAAACTACAGCGGCAGTACCTGCACCAAATAGTTCCTTAAGGCTACCGTTTTTAGAGGCTTCAATAAGCTCTTCTACTTTTATTTTGCGGACTTCGGTTTTAATACCCTCAGCTTCAGCAATGGTTAAAATGCTTTTTCTAGTAATACCATCTAGTATTCTGTCGCTTGTAGGTACAGTAAGTAAGGTGTCATTAATACGTGCAAAAATATTCATGGCACCAGCTTCTTCAATATACTCGTGCGTATTATCGTCTGTCCAGATTACTTGTTGGTAACCTTTGTCTTTCGCTAATTGGGTTGGGTAAAATTGCCCTGCGTAGTTACCGCCAGCCTTAGCAAAACCAACGCCACCATTGGCAGATCTAGAATATTTTTCTTCAATAAGTACCTTTACGTTTCCGGAGAAATACGACCCAGAAGGTGCTAAGGCAATCATAAATTTATAAGAGTCTGCGGGTGAGGCATGGAATCCCTCTCCTGTAGCAATCATAAAAGGACGAATGTAAAGCGAACTCCCTTCTGCACTTGGTATCCAATCTTGCTCAAGTTTTAATAATGCATAGAGACCTTCCATAAAGAAAGCTTTAGGAAGTTGTGGCATTGCTAAACGTTGGGCAGAAAGATTTAATCGCTTATAGTTATCTTCTGGTCTAAATAAAAACACACCGCCATTAGCATCTTTGTAAGCTTTCATGCCTTCAAAAATAGATTGTCCGTAATGGAAAATTTTTGCAGACGGTTGTAGCGCAATTGGCTGGTATGGAGTAATTCTTGGATTTTTCCATTCTCCGTCCTCAAAATCACATTCGTAAATATGATCTGTAAACACTTGGCCAAAACTTAAATTATTAAAATCAACGCTGTCAATCTTAGACGTTTTAGTTTTTGAGATATCGATTTTTAAAGTGTTTGATTCTGCCATTAAAAAGTTCTTTTATTTTGCAACAAAATTACAAAATCATAAGCGTTAAAAAAAAGGATTATTGCCTTAAAATCTGTAAATTTGTAGGAGAATTTAATTAATTATAAATACTTAATAATGAATAAAATAGTCGTTTTTTTAGCGTTCTCATTGGTTTTGTTTTCTTGCAATGATAAAGCAAAAGCTACCGTAGAAAATAAACAGAAATTAAAAGAAGAAATTGCTTATACTTCTATAGGTATGGAGATTACCGATGGAGATGCTCTATCTTCTGAACGTATGATGGTGCATTATAAGGGTCTTAAAGATGGTGATACAATACCTGTAAAAATGAGAGGTAAAATCACAGATGTTTGTTCTAAAAAAGGGTGTTGGATGACCTTAGATATGGGTAATAACGAAGAAGTTATGGTAAAGTTTAAAGATTACGGATTCTTTATGCCATTGGATGCAAAAGGAGAGGTGGTTGTTAATGGAAAAGCTTTTGTAACAGAAACACCCATAGAGGAGTTAAGGCACTATGCTGAAGATGCTGGTAAATCTAAAGAAGAAATTGAAGCCATAACAGAGCCTAAATTAGAATACAAGTTTGAGGCTGACGGTGTTTTGCTTAAAAGGAAATAGTGAAACGTAAAATCATTACCACATCTGATGGGTCCAAATCCATTCAGATAGAAGATTGGAATGAGCAATACCATTCCAAACATGGCGCTATACAAGAAGCAAAGCATGTGTTTATAAAACACGGTTTGCTTTACTTTTGTGCAGAATTTTCTTCGGTATCTCATGTTAAATGTCATTCTGAACCATGCAAAGAATCTCACCCAATTAACATCCTAGAAATAGGTTTTGGGACAGGGCTTAATGCGTTTTTAACCTTAATTGAAGCGGAAAAACTAAAGCAGAATATCAATTACGTTGGTGTAGAAGCCTATCCTGTAGACGCCAATGAGATAGATCAGCTCAATTATGTAAATTTAATTTCTGAGACCCACAAACCTGAATTCGAAAAAATGCATGGCGTGTCTTGGGAGTTTCAACACCAAATACATTCTGGGTTTTTATTAGAAAAACAACAAAAATTCTTTAAGGATATTGCTTCCAAAAACGAATTTGATATAGTTTATTTTGATGCTTTTGGTGCGCGTGTACAACCCGAATTATGGACAGAGGACGTCTTTGCTATAATGTATAAAACCATGAAAAACAATGCTGTGTTGGTAACCTACTCCGCTAAAGGAAGTGTAAGACGTGCAATGCAAGCTGTAGGCTTTAGTGTAGAACGTTTACCTGGTCCTCCTGGTAAGCGTGAAATGCTCCGTGCTCGTAAAATGGTATAATTGAATTTTCATTTGCTGAATTTTAACTTTTTAAAATTAAAAACGTACTACATTTAGAGGAACTCGTATTTTTTGCAAAACGAAAAAGATAAACGCATGTAAGTTACCAAACGTTAAATCCAAACTAAAGTTTTACTTAAGGCTTTTGTGGTGTTGTATCTTTGTAAAAAAGAAAAGTAATGACCGTTTTAATTACAGGTGCAACAGGATTAATAGGGCAGCAAATAGTAAAACTATGTCATGCAGATGGTATTATAGTTCACTATCTCACAACCTCTAAATCCAAGATAAGTAAAGAAGAGAATTATAAAGGTTTTTACTGGGAACCTAGAAATAATGAGATTGATCACAACTGTTTTAATGGTGTTTCGGCTATTATAAATTTGGTTGGTGCTTCAATTTCAAAACGTTGGACGGCTAGTTATAAAAAAGTAATCCTTAAAAGCCGAACGCAAACAGCACAACTTTTACAAGACACTATAAAAACATACAACTATAAGGTAGATTATGTTCTATCTGCAAGTGCAATAGGTATTTACCCAACAAGTTACACCAATTATTATAATGAAGACCATAGCAAGGTTTCAGAATCGTTTTTAGGAGAAGTTGTAGAGCAATGGGAAGACGCTGTAGACGGATTTAAAGCTTTAGGAAGTAAGGTGGCAAAAATCAGAATTGGCCTTGTTTTAGCAAAAGATGGAGGTGCGTTACCAGAATTAATTAAGCCTATTAAGTTAGGGGCAGGCGCACCATTGGGCTCAGGTAAACAATGGCAAAGTTGGATACATGTGCACGATTTAGCTCGCATTTTTATGTACGCTTTGCAAAATAAATTAGAAGGGATTTATAATGGAGTAGCACCAAATGCAGTAACAAATACTGAACTCACAAAGCTAGCAGCAACAGTATTACAACGACCATTAATTTTACCAAAGGTTCCAAAATTTGCGATGAAGCTTATACTTGGTGAGATGCACATGCTTTTGTTTGAAAGTCAACGTGTGTGTTCTCAAAAAATAGAAAATAAAGGATTTCATTTCAATTATGCAAACCTAGGACCAGCATTAGAGGACTTGTTGCTATAAGTTGTTATTAAAGAGAAATTTGGTAAAAAATGGTAAAAGAACTCAGTTAAGTAAGTATGGTATTATTACTGCGACTGATATAAAACTTTAAAAAAAGTTATTCATTAATTGAAGATAATGTAGTAATGCCAAAATAGATTTTATGTGTTAAAAATTCAGCAGTGCTACATCTACTAATAATCAATACAAGGAAGATGTCGATTGGTTGTTGGTAAGCAATTTTATTAAAGCTAAAATTGCTATGAAAAAAAGCACTTACAGAAATGTAAGTGCTTTTGTTTGTTATGTAAAAAAATCTATTTATGATTTTTCAGCAACCAATGTTACTTTTAATTCAATATCATCATTAATAAATTTATCACCTAAATTATCAAAGAACGATTTAGAGGCATACTTTACATTCCATTTAGAACGATCTATTGAAAACGTTTCACTAGTCAAAGTCATAATATTACCGTTAGTACTTGTAGTCACCGGGAAACTAATGTTGTTAGTAGCATCCTTTAGTTTTAAATTCCCAGAAAGCATCGTTACATTATCCTTTGTATCTACGCCAGTAACTTCAAAAGTAGCTTCAGGATAGGCTTCAACATCAAAGAAATCAGCACTAGTTAAGTGGCCTTTTAATTTTGCATTACCCTCTTCTTTAGCAGGTATATCTGTAACAACAATAGAGCCCATGTCTATTATAAAGTTACCACTTTCAATAGCGCCATCGTTAACGTTAACAACGCCTTTAGAAATTGCAATGGTACCATTATGAGATCCTGTAGGTTTAAAACCTTTCCACTCAATCATAGATTTTTCTGTGTTAGCAATAAACATTTCAGCACTTGCCTCTGCAACAGCTGCGTCTTCTGCTTTAGTAGTTTCTGCTTCTTTAGCAGCATCTTTACAGCTCCATAAAGCTATTACGGCTAGTATAGATAAGGTTTTTAAAAATGAAGTTTTCATGTTAGTGTTTTTTTTGTTAAAATTAATGGCACAAAGTTAAGGATATACTTAGCATAGATGTTATAAAAAAATGTTAATGACATTTTGACATTTTTATTATAATGGCAGTACTTTTGCACCGCTAAATCGAAGATTTAAAATTTAGAATTCAAATAAAATTAAACTCAAATGAGTAAAAAAGATAAAAATAAAGAGGTTGAAGCGTCTCAAACAGAAGAAACTACAACGACTACAGTTGATAATGAAGAACAACAGGAAGCGCAATCTGTAGAAGAGCAATTGCAAGAGCAATTAGCCGCAGAAAAAGATAAGTTTATGCGTTTGTTTGCAGAATTTGAAAATTACAAAAAGCGAACTAATAAAGAACGTATAGAACTATTTAAAACAGCTAGTGAAGGTGTTATGCTTGCTATGCTACCTGTATTAGATGATTTTGAGCGTGCTTTAACGCATATTGAAGATGATAAAGAAGCAGAAGAATTACGCAAAGGTGTCCTTCTTATATACAATAAACTCCTAAATACACTAGAGCAAAAAGGGCTGTCTAAAATAGAAGTTAGTAAAGGCGATGTGTTTAATGCAGACGATCATGAAGCAGTAACACAGATTCCAGCACCTAGTGACGACTTAAAAGGAAAAATAATAGATGTCGTAGAGCACGGCTATAAGCTTGGAGATAAAGTGATTCGGTTTCCTAAAGTTGTTATAGGTCAGGCATAAAAAATGATTTCCAACCCGTTGGAAACAATTAATAAGTTATTTGATGAAAGAAGATTATTACGATATACTAGGAGTAAGCAAAGGGGCAACGAGCTCAGAAATTAAGAAAGCCTACCGTAAAATGGCTTTAAAGTATCACCCAGATAAAAACCCTGATAATAAGGAAGCTGAAGAAAAATTTAAAAAAGCTGCAGAGGCTTACGAAGTTTTAAGTGATGCTGATAAAAAAGCGCGTTACGATCAATTTGGTCATCAGGCTTTTGAAGGTGGTGGCTTCGGTGGCGGAGGCGGTATGAATATGGACGACATCTTTAGTCAGTTTGGAGATATATTTGGTGGCGCCTTTGCTGGTGGTGGCGGATTTAGTGGCTTCGGAGGTGGAGGCAGACGTGTAGTAAAAGGCAGTAATCTTAGAATACGTGTTACCTTATCCTTAGAAGATGTTGCTAACGGAGTAGAAAAAAAGATTAAAGTGAAGCGTAAGCTTAAAGCAGACGGTACAACGTATAAGACGTGTACTACCTGTAATGGTATTGGCCAAGTTACTAAAGTAACCAATACTATTCTTGGTCGTATGCAGACGTCTGCACCTTGCCAAACCTGTGGTGGGTCTGGTCAAATTATAGATAAAAAACCAGCAGATGCAGATGCGCATGGGCTTAAAGTTTCAGAAGAAACCGTTGCTGTAAAAATACCTGCAGGTGTGGTAGACGGTATGCAACTTAAAGTTACAGGTAAGGGAAATGAAGCACCAGGTAATGGCATCTCTGGCGATTTATTAGTTGTAATTGCCGAAGAAGAACATCCTAACTTAAAGCGCGAAGGTGATAATCTGCATTACGATATGTACGTGAGTTTACCAGATGCGGTATTAGGAACCTCTAAAGAAATTGATACCGTTACAGGTAAAGTCCGTATAAAAATTGAAGCTGGTGTGCAATCTGGGAAAATACTAAGATTAAGAGGTAAAGGTATTCCTAGTATTAACGGTTATGGTAAAGGCGATTTATTAGTACATATTAATGTTTGGACACCAAAAACCTTAAATAAAAAGCAAAAAGAATTTTTTGAGAGTATGAGAACAGACGAGCATTTTGAGCCAAAACCAGAAAGTTCTGATAAATCATTTTTTGAAAAAGTAAAAGATATGTTTTCTTAAAAACACTTCTGTTTAAGAAAAAATAGTATATTTGGATTATCGCTAATGCTAATTAGCGATAATTTTTCTTTTTCATAGCAATTTTTTCCCATCCTTATCTAACCGTAAGGGTGGGTTTTGTTTTTATAAGCTTGTTTGTTTTTCTGTACGAAGTGTAAGTCTTATTTTTAACCTTAACAGTAAAGTCATATAAGTTACACATGTTATGCTTTAAAAACGTAATACATTTAATATCTTTACTAACTAACCAATATAATTCCATATCGTTTATGAATAACTTATTAGTTGCTGATTCCGTGTCTAAAAACTTTGGAAATTTTAAAGCACTAAACGAAGTGTCTATTGCTGTCCCTAAAGGCAGTATATTTGGGCTGCTCGGTCCAAATGGTGCAGGTAAAACCACACTAATTCGTATTATAAATCAAATAACAATGCCAGATAGTGGTACTGTTAACTTAGACGGACAAATACTAAAACCAGAGCATGTTAAAGACATTGGTTATTTGCCAGAAGAACGCGGTTTGTACAAATCTATGAAGGTTGGTGAGCAGGCGCTTTACTTGGCGCAATTAAAAGGAATGTCTAAGTCCGAAGCCAAAAAGAGACTAAAATATTGGTTCGATAAATTAGAAATTGGTGATTGGTGGAATAAGAAAATTCAAGAACTCAGTAAAGGACAAGCCCAAAAAATTCAGTTTGTAGTAACGGTTTTGCACAGACCAAAACTTTTAATATTTGATGAACCTTTTTCTGGTTTTGATCCCATAAATGCAAATCTTATAAAGGATGAAATTCTTCAACTTAGAGACGAAGGTGCTACAGTCATTTTTTCTACACACCGCATGGAGTCCGTTGAAGAGTTATGCGACCACATAGCGTTAATTCATAAATCAAACAAAATATTAGATGGCAAATTAAATGATATAAAACGCCAGTATAAAACCAATACTTTTGAAGTCGGTTTGCAGTCAAACAACAGTGATATGGTAGTTAACCAAATAAAAGAACGATTTAAAGTATTACCAGCAACATTTAGAAATTTGAATGATGATATTAAACTTAATGTAAAAATTGATGAGAATACATCATCAAATGATTTACTTACATTTTTAGCTTCTAAAGCCGAAGTGCACCACTTTGTAGAGGTGATACCAACGGCTAATGATATTTTTATTCAAACTGTAAAAAATAATTAAGCATGAATCATTTACCTCTAATTATAAAGCGTGAATATTTGACTAAAGTTAAAAATAAGTCATTTATAATCATGACATTTTTAAGTCCATTGATTATGATTGCACTAATTGCTGTTGTTGCTTATTTATCGCAGTTAAATAACGATAAACTGCGTACTATTTCCATTTTGGACGAAACGGGTTTTTTAGATGGTGTATTTAAAAATACAGATAATACGACCTATTCAGATTTGTCCAATATGGGTTTAAATCTTAAAGATGCAATTACTTTGGTCAAGAAAAAAGAAGATTATGGATTACTGCATATCGCCAAGGTTAATGAGCTAGAGGCTGTATCAAAGAATATTAAGTTTTATTCTGAAGACTCACCATCCTTAACCATAATATCTAGTTTAGAACGTAAAATTGAAAAACGGTTGCGCGAAATGAAACTTCAGAATGACGGTGTAACTTTAGAGCAGATTGAAGCTTCAAAAACATATGTTAATATTGCTCAAGAAAGTTTTGAAGGCGAAAAAACATCTAAAATCGATAATGTTATAAAACTGGCATTTGGTGGTATTGCAGGTTACCTCTTGTTTATGTTTATAATCATTTATGGTAATATGATAATGCGCAGTGTTATTGAGGAAAAGACCAGTAGAATTATAGAAGTGATTATTTCATCGGTAAAGCCGGTGCAATTAATGCTAGGCAAAATAGTTGGTACCTCATTAGCTGGTGTCACCCAATTTGCAATTTGGGTTATTTTGGGAGGTGTTTTAATGGTCGTAGTTTCTGCCATATTTGGTATTGATTTGAGCCAAGCATCTACACCACAGCAAGAATTAATGAACCAAGCAATGCAAGCTGAAGGAGCTCAAGCTATGGTAGAAAATGTTATAACAGCAATTGGTAACTTACCAATGCTTAATTTAGTATTTGCATTTATTTTCTTTTTTATAGGTGGTTATTTACTCTATAGTAGTTTATATGCGGCCATAGGTGCTGCAGTGGATAACGAAACCGATACGCAACAATTTATGCTGCCTATATTAATGCCTTTAATATTAGCAGTTTATGTGGGTGTGTTTACGGTTATTGAAGATCCTCACGGAACGGTATCAACCGTATTTTCATTTATACCTTTTACCTCGCCCGTTGTTATGTTAATGCGTATACCTTTTGGTGTACCGCTTTGGCAACAAGGCATATCCTTATTGCTTCTTATTGGTACGTTTTTATTTGCGGTTTGGTTTGCGGCTAAAATATATCGTGTTGGTATATTAATGTATGGCAAAAAGCCTACCTATAAAGAAATATTTAAGTGGCTTAAATATTAATATATGCTTCAGGACCTAAAAGAAATAGAAGAAAGTATTACCGAAAGTACAGTTTGGGAAAAAACAAGTAACGTGCTGTCCATGCATTTTAATATTGGTGATAATATTAGTATTTCAATATTTGATGTCATCATTTTAGTTACCGTAATTTTTATTACTTCGCTCTTTCTTAGAGTTATATTTAAAATTTTAACACGCAAGTTGCCCGAAAACGACAAAGGAAAATTTAATGTAGTCTACGGTTATTTTAGATGGTTGGTTTACCTTGTTATTTTTCTAATTACCTTACATTCTGTAGGTGTTAATGTTACCGCAGTTTTTGCAGCGTCAGCAGCATTACTTATAGGAATTGGTTTAGCCTTACAGACGCTATTTCAAGATATTATCTCGGGAGTTTTTATTCTTATAGATCAAACCGTACATGTCGGTGATATTATAGAGTTAGAAGGTAAGATCGGAAGAGTAGAAGAAATTAAATTAAGAACAACACGAGCTGTAACTATAGATAATAAAGTATTAATAATACCCAATCACCTATACTTAACAAATACCCTCTATAATTGGACCCAAAACGGGTCTTTAACCAGAGAGAATATTACAGTAGGCGTTGCTTATGGGAGTGATGTAGAGCTAGTAAGAAAATTGCTACTGCAGGCTGCAAGTACGCATCCAGATGTTATATCTTCACCAGAGCCTAATGTTATTTTTACAGATTTTGGAGATAGTTCCCTTAACTTTAGATTAGTATTTACACTTGCTGATAGTTTTAAGGCTACTTTTCCAAAGAGTGATATTAGATTTGAAATAAACAGACTTTTTAAAGAACATAAGATTAGTATTCCATTTCCACAACGCGATGTACATATTATTGAAAAATAACAGAATGACTTTAAGCCTAAATAAATATTTTAAATTACTCATAATTGTCATACTATTTTGTGCACAATTTGCTGAAGCCCAACTTACAGACTTAGCGCGTTTAGAGTATTCATATATCCCGAGTAAAAGTTCCGAAGATCAATACACACGTTTAAGACTATCGCTAAATTATCCTATTGAGACCAAAGAAGATTGTTATTTTATTGTGGGAGCAGAATATAATCGTATTATTCTAAACCTCAATGATAGATATCCCTTTGATACATCATTGTTAAATTCTATAACCATTATAGATTTAAATTTTGCGTATACCTTTAAAACTAGCGAAAAGTGGAGACTAGGTTTTAAATTTAGTCCTAGAATAGCATCCTCTTTAACCACAAAAATTACTGGAGATGACTTTTTTTTAAACGGTGGTGCCTTTGCAATAAACGACAGAACCAAAGATGAAAGTTCAAAAAGACCTTACCGTTTAATTATGGGCTTAACATTTAATGCCAGTACAGGTTTGCCTTTTCCTCTACCATTTGTAAGTTACTACAGAAGGCCTAATGAAAAGTGGGCCTTTTCAGTTGGTGTGCCTAAGTCTAATATAAAGCGATTTTTTGATGCAAAAAATACCGTTCAAGCTTTTGTGGGGCTAGATGGTTATTTTGCACATTTACAAGAACCGTCTTTGGTAAACGGCAGACAAGTAGATAATATATCGCTGTCGGTTATTGTTGGCGGTCTGGGCTACGAATATTTATTTACCAAACATTTAGTAGCTTATGCCTATACAGGCTATACATTTCGGTTAAATAATGTACTAAGAGATGGAGATAGAAACGAAGTCTTTAAGTTAAATGATTTAAACAGTTTTTATCTAAGAACAGGAATAAAATTTAAAATATAACAATGTCAAAAATATTAATAATTGAAGATGAATCTGCGATAAGAAGAGTTTTAGTTAAAATTCTTTCAGAAGAAAATGACACTTATAAAGTTGAAGAAGCAGAAGACGGATTAGCGGGTATAGAAAAAATTAAAAAGAACGATTATGATTTGGTGCTTTGCGATATAAAGATGCCAAAAATGGATGGAGTAGAAGTATTAGAAGCGGTAAAAAAAATTAAACCAGAAATACCAATGGTAATGATTTCTGGCCATGGCGACTTAGACACTGCCGTAAATACAATGCGCTTGGGGGCGTTTGACTATATCTCTAAACCACCAGATTTAAACCGATTATTAAATACAGTACGGATAGCGTTAGATAGAAAAGAACTGGTTGTAGAAAATAAAATGCTCAAAAAGAAAGTGAGTAAAAACTACAAAATGATAGGAGAGAGTAGCGCTATAGGCCGTATTAAAGAAATGATAGATAAAGTTGCACCAACAGATGCGCGAGTATTAGTTACTGGTCCTAATGGCACAGGTAAAGAACTCGTAGCACATTGGTTACATCAAAAAAGCGAACGTTCTAAAGGCCCTATGATTGAGGTTAATTGCGCTGCCATTCCGAGTGAACTGATAGAAAGCGAATTGTTTGGGCATGTAAAAGGAGCTTTTACATCTGCCAATAAAGATAGAGCTGGTAAATTTGAAGCCGCAAATGGTGGTACTATATTTTTGGATGAGATTGGAGATATGAGTTTATCAGCTCAGGCTAAAGTATTAAGGGCGCTTCAAGAAAGCAGAATTCAGCGCGTAGGTAGTGATAAAGACATCAAAGTAAATGTAAGAGTTGTTGCAGCAACCAATAAGAATCTTAAAAAAGAAATTGCAGACGGAAAATTCAGAGAAGATTTGTACCATAGATTGGCCGTTATTTTAATAGAAGTCCCAGCCTTAAATGATAGACGCGAAGATATCCCGCTTCTGGTTGATTATTTTGCAGAAAAGATTTCTAATGAACAAGGCACGGCCAAAAAATCATTTTCTGCAAAAGCTATCAAATTATTGCAAGATTATGACTGGACAGGGAATATACGAGAGTTACGTAACGTCGTTGAACGCCTCATTATTTTAGGAGGAACAGAAGTAAGCGAAGCAGATGTAAATTCATTTGCTTCAAAATAATAATGTTAACACCACTGTCATCTAGAGCGTAGTCTAAAGATTTAGTGAAGCAAAGTTTAAAAACATGAAAATAATAGATATACAAGATTTTAAAATAAAATCTAAAATCAGCATTAAAGACTTACCAACAAAAGTTGACCTGCAAGCCGATAAAAAAGAACTTAAAACAGCTTTAAGGGCAGTCAGTAAAGACTTGGCAGATATACAAAACGCTATGTATGCGCACGGTAAGTATTCTGTTTTATTTTGTATACAAGGCATGGATACCGCAGGTAAAGATAGTTTAATACGCGAGGTGTTTAAAGAATTTAATGTTAGAGGCATAGTAGCCCATAGTTTTAAAAAACCAACAGATTTAGAGTTAAAACACGATTATTTGTGGCGGCATTATCTGGCCTTACCTGCCAGAGGTAAATTCGGAATTTTTAATAGAACACATTACGAAAATGTATTAGTAACACGTGTACATCCTAACTACTTAATGTACGAGAATATGCCAGGCATTAATTCGGTAGAAGATGTTAACGATGCCTTTTGGGACAGACGTTTTCAGGAAATCAATAATTTTTAAAAACATATTGCAGACAATGGTACTATAATATTTAAGTTCTTTTTAAATCTTTCTAAAGGTGAGCAAAAGAATCGGCTTTTACGACGCTTAAACCGACCAGATAAAAATTGGAAATTTTCAGCAGATGATCTTAAAGAGCGTAAACTTTGGGACAAATACCAACATTGTTATGAAGATGTGTTGAATAGAAGCTCTAAAGTACATGCACCGTGGTTTAATATTCCAGCAGATGATAAGCCAACGGCAAGGTATTTAGTCGCAAAAATTTTATTAGAGACTTTAAAAACCTATTCCGACATAGAAGAACCTGAGTTACCTGCCAAGGAAAAAGCCAATATTGATTTATATAAAAACGAATTAGAAAATGAAAACTAGATTTATAACCCTGGTTTTATTGTGTTTTGTTACATATAATAATGCCCAATCCGATGAGGATATTTTAAAGACTATTTATAAAACGTCGCTCACCAACGGACATAGTTACCAATGGCTAGATTATTTATCTAATACTATTGGAGGACGCTTATCGGGTTCTACCAATGCAGCGTTAGCTGTGCAATACACAAAATCCGAACTTGAAAAGCTTGGATTAGATAAAGTTTGGTTGCAACCAGTCATGGTACCAAAGTGGGTTAGAGGTCAGCAAGAGATGGCTTATTTTCAGAGTTCAGGAACCATACATAAGGTTAATATTTGTGCCTTAGGTGGCTCAGTAGCAACACCAGAAAAAGGAACCAAAGCAAAAGTGATTGAAGTTGCTACCTATAAAGATTTAGAAGCACTAGGTGAAGAAAATATTAAAGGAAAAATTGTATTTATTAACCGATCTTGGGAGCAAGAATTGGTCAATACCTTTCAGGCCTATGGAGGTTGTTCTGTAGAACGTTACCGAGGAGCGGCCGAAGCTGCCCAGTATGGAGCTGTTGGTACCATTGTGCGTTCTTTGAGTTCGCGGCAAGATGATTACCCTCATACAGGGAGTATGAGTTATGGTGACTTGCCTGTTGTACAACGGATTCCTTCAGCCGCCATTAGTACCAATGATGCCGTAAAGTTAAGTGAGGCATTAAAGAACGATAAAGATCTTTTATTTCATTTTGAAATGAGTTGCAAACAGTTTGAAGATGTACAATCTTATAATGTTATTGGAGAGCTCACAGGTAGCGAGTTTCCCAATGAGTATATGCTTGTAGGAGGTCATTTAGACTCTTGGGATTTAGGAGATGGAGCGCACGACGATGGTGCAGGTGTAGTGCAATCTATGGACGTGTTACGTTTATTAAAGAAGAGCGGAATTAAGCCTAAGCGTAGTATTAGAGTAGTGCTCTTTATGAATGAGGAAAATGGTTTACGAGGAGGAAGAAAATATGCTGAAGTAGCCAAAGCTAAGAATGAAAAGCACGTCTTTGCTCTAGAGAGTGATGCTGGCGGATTTACACCACGAGGCTTTAGTTTTGATTGTAGTGATTTAATATTTTCTAAAATTGAAGACTGGAAACCACTTTTTAAGCCTTATTTAATTCACTATTTTGAACAAGGAAGAAGCGGTGCAGATATAGGGCCTTTAAAAAATGATGCCATTGTATTGGCAGGTTTACGGCCAGATTCACAACGTTATTTCGATCATCATCATGCGGCAAATGATACGTTTATACACGTCAACAAAAGAGAATTAGAGCTTGGTGCTGCTACCATGACCGCTTTGGTCTATCTCATGGATAAATATGGTACTGAAACGATTACTAATATAAAGGAAATTAAAGATTAAGACTATGCTTTTAAAAACAAGAATGATTTCATTAATTAGTGCAATTTGTTTGTTTTCGTTGAGTTTTGGGCAAGAAACTTCTAATACTGAGTTACCTTACTACGAAGTGCCTAACTATCCAAAAGAGTTTACAGCTGGTACAATGGCAGCGCGTATGGTAGATGCCTTAGGTTTTCGTTTTTATTGGGCGAGTGATGGCTTAACAGAAAAAGACTTGGCTTATAAGGCCAATGAAGGAGGTCGTTCTACAGAAGCCACTATAAAGCACATATATGATTTATCAAAAATCATTGCTAATTCAACATTAAAAAAAACAAACTCTAGAACTGAAGATGAGTTATCATATTCTGAAATGAGAATTAAAACGTTGAATAACCTTAAAACAGCCGCAGATATTTTAAGAGCAAGTGATGATATTTCACAATTCAAAATTATTTTTGGTGAACAAGAGATTCCGTTTTGGAATCAAGTTAATGGTCCTATAGCTGATGCTATATGGCACTGCGGACAACTCGTAATATACAGACGGTCTACTGGGAATCCTATTAACCCCAAAGTGAACCATTTTACAGGAAAAGTAAATGAGTGAATACTTATTTTTAACATAGTTGTCCAAAACAAATTCATTCGGTTTTACTAGTTAAGAGCGTTAGTAAAGTCATTGGGTATTACGTGAAAAAACTAGGCTTTATTCTGCCCTTTACTGATGCAACAAGTAAAATAAATATAACGTCTAAATATATATTTAATGTTTGTTTAGCTAAAAAAAAAGCGCTGCACTCTGCAACGCTTTTACTTTTAAATGCTAATTTCAAGCTGATTATTAAGAATATCATCAAAAGTTTCGCGCTTTCTAATAAGATGCGCTTCTCCCTTATGAATTAGTACCTCGGCAGGACGATAGCGCGAATTATAGTTACTAGCCATAGAATAACAATAAGCACCTGCATTTTTAAAGCATAAAATATCACCTTGGTTAATTTCATTAATGCGCCTATTATTAGCAAACGTATCTGTTTCACAGATATAACCTACCACAGAATAAAAGCGCTCTCTTCCTTTAGGGTTAGAAATATTGAGAATTTCATGTTGCGAGCCATATAACATTGGTCTTATGAGATGATTGAATCCCGAATCTACCTGAGCAAAAACAGTAGACGTGGTTTGTTTAACAACATTCACCTTTGCTAAGAATACCCCAGCTTCACTCACTAAAAATTTTCCTGGCTCAAACGCTAAAGTTAAATCTTTACCATAAGATTTACAGAAGTCGTTGAACCTTTTAGATAATTTTTTGCCCAATTCTTCAATATTAGTTTCAATATCGCCAGGTTTGTAAGGAACCTTAAAACCAGATCCAAAATCTATAAAGTCTAAATTTTTGAAGTTTTTTGCAGTTTCAAATAAAATTTCGCTGGCATAGAGAAAAACATCAATATCCAAAATATCACTTCCGGTATGCATATGAATACCATTAATGTGCATACCTGTATTTTCAACGATACGAATCAATAAAGGGATTTGGTGAATTGAAATACCAAATTTACTATCAATATGTCCTACGGAAATATTGGTATTGCCACCTGCCATAACATGAGGGTTAATGCGAATACAAACAGGAATATTTGGATATTTGGTTCCGAATTGTTCTAAAATCGACAGGTTATCTATATTAATCTGAACTCCAAGTTTGGCAACACTTTCAATCTCTTCTAAGGAAACACCATTTGGTGTAAAGATGATACGTTCTGGTTTAAACCCAGCTTTTAGACCTAATTGTACCTCTTGTATGGATACCGTATCTATACCAGAACCCAAAGAATTAAACAATTTAAGTATTGAAATATTAGATAAAGCTTTTACAGCATAATTAAGCTTTAAATTCTTAACTTTATTAAATGCGTTTGTTAAGCGCTTATATTGGTTAATGATGGTATCGGCATCATACACATAAACAGGACTTCCAAATTCCTTGGCAATGTTTAAAAGGGTGTTATTGTTCATAATTTTTAGGTTCCTAAATTAAGTCGCAAAACTAGTTTGAAGCTTAACGCTAAAAAATTATTTAATCATAATTTACTAAATTTGCACATAATGTTAAATAATTAACAACTATCGCTTATGAAAACTATAGCGTCGTGTGTAGAAAATATTGTACTAGAACAACCATTTTTAGAAGAGGCTATTTCTAAGGAAATAATTAATTATTCTGCATTGGCAAGTGTGCTGCAAAAAGACGTTTCGGATCAGTTGGGACGTTCGGTAAAAACTGGTGCTATAATGATGGCTTTGCGCAGATATAAGGATAAATTAACTATAAGTAAACCTTATTATAAATTAAATACGCTCCTTGAGCAGTTAGGAGATATTACGTTACGCTCTAATTTAAGCGACTTTACGTTTAGAAATTCTAATAGTTTAATTGATAGTCAGGCAAAAATTTTAAATGAAATAAAAAATAAATCTTATATATTCTACACATTTACCAGAGGTATTTTAGAGAGTAATGTTATTATATCAAGTTCTGAGAAACAGAATATGTTAGCGTGTTTTAAAGGGGAAGAATGTCTACAATTAAAAGAGCATCTGTCTGCCATAAGTTTAATTCTACCAAAAAATAACACCAAAGTTGCAGGTTTATATTACCAGATTTTAAAACGTTTGGCTTGGCAAAATGTACCGCTTTATGAAGTAATTTCTACAACTAATGAGTTTACAATTGTTGTTGAAGATAAAGTTGTTGATAGTGCCTTCTCTATCATTAAAAATTTAAATAAGGTATAAGTCTAACTTTTGTTAGCTTCTCAAAAAATCAAATTAAATTTATTGGTTTAACGATTGGGTATGTGTATTTTTGTGCCACAAAATAAATTTGAAAATTCCTAATACAAGGGAATAAGAAATAGACTATTTATTATGAATTTACACGAATATCAAGGGAAAGAATTACTGAGCAGTTTTGGAGTTAGAATTCAGCGAGGTATTGTAGCACAAAGTGCAGATGAAGCCGTAGCTGCTGCAAAAAAACTAACTGAAGAGACTGGTACAGGCTGGCATGTTATTAAAGCTCAAGTTCATGCAGGTGGGCGTGGTAAAGGTGGTGGAGTAAAACTTGCCAAAAATCTAGATGAAGTTAAAGACATTGCAAATCAAATCATAGGAATGAATTTGGTAACTCCTCAAACTTCAGCTGAGGGCAAAAAAGTACATCAAGTATTAATTGCAGAGGACGTGTATTATCCTGGAGATAATGAACCCGAAGAATATTATATGTCTGTTCTCTTAAATAGAGCTAACGGAAAAAATATGATTATGTATTCTACCGAAGGTGGTATGGATATAGAAACTGTTGCTGAAGAAACACCTCATTTAATATTTACAGAGGAAGTAGATCCTGCATTGGGACTTTTAGGGTTTCAGGCGCGTCGTGTAGCTTTTAATTTAGGCTTATCTGGTACGGCATTTAAGGAGATGACAAAATTCGTATCAACATTATATACGGCTTACGTTAAGTCTGATGCGTCTTTATTTGAAATCAATCCGGTTTTAAAAACCAGTGATGATAAAATAATGGCTGTAGACTCTAAAGTCACTTTAGATGGCAATGCATTATTTAGACACAAGGATTTAGCAGCTTTAAGAGATAAGCGTGAAGAAAATCCTATTGAGGTTGAAGCTGGTGAATTAGGCTTAAACTATGTGGATTTAGATGGTAATGTAGGTTGTATGGTAAATGGTGCTGGTTTAGCTATGGCAACTATGGATCTAATTAAGCAAGCAGGTGGAGAGCCAGCTAACTTCTTAGATGTTGGTGGTACCGCTGATGCTGCTAGAGTAGAGGCTGCATTTAAAATCATCTTAAAAGATCCTGCGGTAAAAGCCATTTTGATTAATATTTTTGGTGGTATTGTACGTTGTGATCGTGTAGCGCAAGGGGTTATTGATGCCTATAAAAACATGGGCAATATCAACGTGCCAATTATTGTACGTTTACAAGGAACAAATGCTGATATCGCTAAAGAATTAATTGATAATTCTGGATTGGATGTATTGAGTGCTACAGAATTCCAAGAAGCTGCGGATAAAGTACAAGAGGTTTTGAGTTAATACCTATTGACATTAATTATAATTTTAAGCCCACGCTCAGTGGGCTTTTTTTGTTTTAAACCTCTTTAGTCCCATGGCTTTTAGTAACTTTAACTCATAATTAAAAAACGTTATCATGAAAGTAAGATTACTAATTCCTTTTATAGTTTTAATAGTTAAGGTTAACGCTCAGGAGACCATTACTAATTACTTCAGTGTACCTTTATCGCAGTATGCTATTGTTTCGGGTTCTATAGATCATAGTCCAGCAGGCGCAAATGCTATTTGGACCTTTACAGGTTTAACAGCCTCTGGTACTAATACAGATGCCTTTGCGCCGCCTACAACAGCTGAATCTTCAGCCTATCCTGGGACAACAGAAGTACTTACAATCACAGATGAGGCAATGAATGAGAACAAAGCGTTCTACCAAGTAGATGGTTCAACATTGTCCTTAATAGGTGCTAGTAATGCTGAGTTTACTATAGATTACAATTCGGATAATGCCTTACTAGGAACTTATCCACTAAGTTTTGGTAATGCTGCTTCCGTAGACGCTATTGCAGGTCAACTTATGGCACAAGGGCAATCTCCAAATTATACAGGGACTATAACCACAGAAGTTGAAGCTTTTGGTATATTAACCTTTGATGTAGCTGGTTTAGGTAATTTTAATGAAGCTGTTACGCGCATTAAAACAGAGCAAAATATTAGTTTTACTATATCTGGGATCTTCCCAGGATCGGTGGACATAGTTAGTTATAATTATTATAAAGATTCTGATGGAGCGCTTGTCTTTAGGAGTACAGAAGGTACAGTTGTAGTGAATAGTTTAGGTGTTAATGATTCATTTTCTACGTCAGAAGCCTTAATTACAAATACCTTATCTGTTGATAATACAGAAGAAAGGTTAGAATCAGTTAAGCTTTATCCAAACCCAGTTAAGGATATGTTACATATTGAATTACCAACTAATATGGTCATTGAATCGCTAACTTTTATTGATGTTAATGGTAGGACGGTACTAGAGTCAAAAAACAATATAGTAAACACCAATCAACTAGAAAGTGGATTTTACTCTGTAATTATTAATACAGAGGTTGGGTACACGGTTAGAAAGTTTATAAAGCAATAAGCGTTTTATTGATTTCAACTATAAGCAAAAAGAATTACAAAACAAAACCCACAAGCTCTGATATAAAACTTGTGGATTTCTTATAAGAAACAATCTAATATTCTAATTTATAATAACTTGAAAACTTTCTGTTGTGCCGTTGTGCGATAGCATTAAGGTATAAGTTCCAGTTAAAAACCCAGACACATCAAAGGTAGTAGAGTTAAAGGCAGAAGTGGTATTATAAACCGAAATACCAGAACTATTAAACAATTGAATGTTAAAGTTAAGGTTGGGGTCAATAGTGCCGTCTGGCACAGACTTAATCTTTACTGTAAGATTATCACTTGTAGGTACAGGGTAAACTTCGAAATAATTTGAAGATAATGTTTCGGGAGAGCTACCACCACAATCCCCAGCACATGAGTTTATGGTATAGGTGAGATTTTGCCAATCGGACCATCCACATATGTTCCGTGTCCTTACTCTAAACTCAAAGTCCTTGTTACAGTTAGGGTATAGAATGACATATCTGTCGATATAATCATCAAAATCACGAGACCATGTCACATCTGTAGTGATCTTTTCCCAATCTATTTCTAAGACATCTTGGTTGCTTGGTGCAAAGTTAAGCTCTAGGCCAATATCTGGGCAGTTGCCACCATTGCCAGAACTGATATGGTCTATTGTATTGGGATCTATCTCTACAATTGAGCTCACTATAGGAGAACCAACATAGATATCCTTGGTAAACAACATATTGTTAACACCACATTGCTGGCTATCAATGATTAAACGCAAGGTCACTGGTCCGCTAGGATTATCGTTTCTAGATAATGTAATGCTATTGGTATTAGTACCAGAAGTAACATTGACCACACCTGTGGAGATAATATTCCAACTGTAGGTGTCAGCACCAACAGGGAAGGAAAACGTAGGGTTTCCAAAGCAAAAGGCATCTATACCGGTAATCTCAGTACTATTACAAACAAAACCACAATAGGGAAGGTATTACCAGGTTGGTTGGCTTCTAGCTCCGTAGCTAGCCAATCACCATTTCTTTGTTGAAAAGAAAGGTGTTCGTTATTTCTGGTTTGGTTGGGCTGGTTATCCACTATAAAAGCGTCAAAACTAGACTCGAGACTTGTGTCTTGCGGTACACCACCAGAGTAGGACTTTAAATAATCATCTGGTGTAGGGGCATTGCCATTGGTCTTTTTTATATCCAAAGCACTTACTACAGGTATAAACCCATATCTTGGATTTATAAAATCTATTGAAGGTAATAAGTCGGGGAGGTCATCTTCAAAATCCTCAAAGTTCTCATCACCTCCTGAGTATGTATCAAAAGGTAATGCTGCACTTGGTGCATAATAACTTCTTAAAACACATCGTATTTAATGGTTGGTCCTATCCAAAGTACTTTTTTCTCAAAGCGCAATCTACCACGATATACACGGTTCTGTGTGCCTTGGTTATTATAACTGTTAAAATCAAATTTAGTTTCCCAACGGCCTTGACCCGGTATGGCTCCAACTAATGTTAATCCAATATCCAATCTTGTATATCCCACTAAAGGTGCGAGTACAGAATTTAGCATATCTAACAAAAACCCTGGGTTGCTACGAGAGTCTACATCCATAAATTGTGCTCCAGGAGAAAAACCATGGTCAACGGTACACTCATTGCCATTACTTATGGCAATGTTTCTAGATTGAGTTGGCCACCCCTCGTCTTCCAAGGTCTGTTGCCAAGTTAGATTAAAGTCACGGGTCTGTGCGTGGTTATTGGCGCCATTTTTATGTACGGACCAATAATTAAGCTGTCTCGTAGCAGCCCGATCCTGTAAACTTAACAATTGTGAGGGCGCAATATAAGAAGGGATATCATCATTATTACCACCAAAGAAATTTAAAAAATCTACACCCAACTGCGCTAAGCCATATCCAATAGGTATGGTAACCTCACCGTTTATCCACAATAATGGTGAGCTTGCGTATTCTTCCCTCATGTGTGCTGCGAAGTGCTGAACGGATAGCGGAGTATTAGCACCTTGCATTGGGCTATCGTGAGCGACAAACAGCCGTACATCATGAGCATCATTATTATTTTCCATACGTGCCAAGGTATAGCGGCCAATAACGCCACCCATACTTTGACCCAAGAGTACGTTTTGCGCGTTGCCCACCTTGTTGGCGTTGACCCACTCCAAGACCTCCTCCAGTACACGGCTGTTGTCTCGTAGATCTCCCATACCACGTACCCAATCGATATAGATAAGGTCGTAGTCATTGGCATTATTATTAACATCAAGTAGAGGAAGTAAGTTACCAGAGTTATTGATTGAACCAAGGAAGTTTTGTAAAGTAGTCTCACCACCAAAATCCTCTGGTGCGGTAAAGTTGCCCGTGTCTAGACCTTCTGCAATAATGAGTGGTCTTGTAATGTCATCATTTCCAGGAATACGACGAATGGTCAACCATGCCGCATTAAAAAAGTTACCATCTTCAAAGATATAAACGTGCTCGTCATTGACCTCAATAGCACCTTTGGCAAATTGCCTATCTAAAACAGGGTCATCTATCTTAAACTTGCTACGGCAATACAGTACGCTATTATCGCTCAAGGTAATCTTAAACGTAAGGTTGTGTATCTTGTTTTTGTAAAACTGTAAGGGTACTGAGGTGTCAAACGGTAGGTTTTGGTAGCCTTGGCCATTGTCTGCATTTAACTGTATGCTGGCGATTTGGGCGTCCATATTGGATAGAAACAGTTCTGTGGGCAGTTTAAAATACACGTTCTTACTACGGCTGTGGAGTATGGGTGGTGTTAGGGCAAAGGTCTGTTTGGTCTCATAAGGGTTTTGCCATACGCCACCAACATACTTATCGTAGTATTTATTGTTGCTTACGGTAATCCTGTTCTGTGCCAAGGCATCTTCATCCAAGGTTTGGTAATTATATAGAAGACCAGATAATACGTAAACACCAGTGCTATCTTTGGTAGCATTAAAACGGTCGCGTGCCCAATTGTAAGCATGTTTATCAAACAGCGGTGTATGCGTAGTATCTGCCACTACCTTGCCCATAAAGAGCGTTTTGTAGATGCTGCCTAGAATGTTGGCATCGATATAGGTGGTATCAGTAATGACACCATTATAGGCTTGGACATCTGTAAATTCCATGGCATAATCCAACAATATACCTGATTGTATTTTGGATTTATCGAGATGCTAAAAATAAGGATTGATAACGTTTTTCCATTGGTTATCAACATGCATCTGCGCGGTTAATTGTTGGCTGCAAAGTGCCAAGGTCAATGCTATTAAGCATTGAGCATAGTCGAAATGTCATAAATTTGAATTGTAAAGGTTAGACTTAATTTATTAGGTTTAATTAATAGAGACCTACTATGCTGCAACATAGTGGGTCTTGTTATTTTATTGTGTAAAAAAGCTATCGAAGCGTCCCTCTGTTATTTCATAAGTTTCGCCTGTATCAGGATTAGTCACGGTAAAGTTGAATATTCCCGAAACGATGTTATTTGTAAGGTCAAGTTTTGTTATTTCCAGAGTTCCAGGTGTATTAGAATTTGTCATTCCTTGAGGGCAAATACAATCAAAACTCAACAGCGCATAGAAATTTCCATCCTCACGTTCGTTAAGTTCCAATTCAGTTTCTATTTCGATAGAAGAATTTAAAGAACCAATGTCAATTTGAATGTACTCGTTTCCGCTATCCTGAGCTGTAATCCCAAAATAATATTCACCGTCTACCAACTGGTAAAAGCAGTTAAAAAAGCCAGAGTTGTCCAAAAAAGGCTCGCCGTTAACGAGGCAGCCAAAGGTGTCTTCGCCGGTTTGTGTGGCTGGTGGTAGGCAGTCTACGCCTTGGCAACCAGCTTCGTCGTTTTTTTTGCAGGCTGTGAGAGTTAATAGTAGTATTGCCAATAGTAATGAGATTCCGTATCGCGCTCGTGCCTCGCCAGTACGGAATGACAAGGACAAAAGTGATTTTAGTGTTTTCATGGTATTTTTATTTGGTATAAAGCTAGGTTTTAATTTGTAGTGGTACTATACGTATAACTACGTAATTTTTATTTTTTTAGTTAGTTTTTCCATAGGTGTTTTAAGGTTGATCATTGTGTGAATCTTTATGCATGTTTAGCCCTGTTCACGCAGGGCTTTTTTTATTGTGTAAAAAAGCTGTCAAAACGCCCTTCGGTTATTTCAAATGTTTCCTCAGTGCTAGGAATTTGTATAGTAAATTCAAATAGCGCAGAAACAATATTTGAATTTGTATTAAAATTGGTAAACACAATAGTACCATCTGCTAAATTGGTAGTGATAAAATCTCCAGAAATATCATCAAGATTTATTTCACCGTAAAATTGCATATCAGTGTTTTCGTTTAAATCAATAGGCGTATTAGTAATTATTTGACTATTATTTGAGCCTATAATTATTTGTGATAAGTTTGCTTGTTCATTATCTGATCCTATCCCAAAATAATACTCACCATCCACGAGTTGATAAAAGCAGTTAAAGAAGCCAGAGTTGTCCACAAAGGGCTCGCCGTTAACTAGGCAGCCAAAGGTGCCCTCGCCCGTTTGGGTTGCTGGTGGCAATTGGTCTATTGGGTCGGTTGGGCCAGCATCGTCCTCGTCCTTTTTGCAGGATATAAAAGTCAAAAGACAGAGCAGTAAAATTGTAAAGATTCCTCGACAAGGCTTCGACAGGCTCAGCCTGACAGTTCGGAATGACAGAATAGTTTTCATAGTATAATTATTTGGGTTTGGGATAATATAGTGGTTTTCAGTGGGTTTTGTTTACGGTTTTTCCGTACTTAATGTTATGGTTGTGTTAGTTATATGGGTTTTGTGGCATTAAAACGGTCGCGTGCTCAGTTGTAGGCATAACGGTCAAAGGTTGGTGTATAGGTGGTATCTGCAACCACCTTGCCCATAAAGAGTGTTTTATGGATACTGTCCAAAATGTTGGTATCAATATAAGTGGTGTAGTTAACCACACCGTTATAGGCTTGTGTATCGGTAAATTCTATGGCATAATCTGGCAATATGCCTGACTGTATTTTGCTTTTGTCCAGATTGTAAATATAGGTTTGATACTATTTTTCTATTGATTATCAATATGCATCTGTGTGCGTTTAGTTGTCGTTCAAATAGTGCCAAGATTAATGCCTTACTATACGTGTAAGTACACATTAATATGAGTTTAAATATGGTCTTAAAAGGAAACTTAATAAGACTTAGTTATTTAACTGAAGCTTTCTTTTTAGGCATTGGGCCTCTAAGGTGAATAATAAGGCCGTTAAGAAAGTTTCTAAGAATTTGATCGCCGCACTCCATATACTTTGGGTGATCTTCTCGCCTAAAAAAAGCGTTAAGCTCACTTTTAGAAATCCTAAAATCGACCAGAGCTAGAATCTTAACAATATCTTCATCGCGCAGTTTATGGGCGACTCTAAGTTTTTTAAATATATCGTTATTGGTCATTTATAGCTTTTATCTTAATGTATTTACTTTCGATCATTTGAGGTGTGATTTTGTTTCATAGTTTTACTGTTTTTATTAAGCAGAACAGCTGTCTTACCTAGTCAATACTGCTATTTCAGCTTGATGAACGATTAAAAATTCCGACAAAGTACCTAAAATTTTTCGACAAGATACATTATATCAACGACAATAAAATAATAAGTCGTTTTAACTTTACCATATATTAAAACTCCCTCTAAATCATGATCAACCGTGCAGAAAAATTGAGCTTGCTTTCCGAAATGATTGCTTTTGCCCAAACCGATGATAACATAAAATCCATAGAATATAATTTTCTCTTTAGTATTGCTAAACAGTTAGATATATCTAAGGAAGATTTTGAATACCTCTTTGAACATCCTGTGACTTACGTACATTTAAAGTCGCATAGCGAGCGTATCGTTCAGTTTCATAGATTGGTACTGCTTATGAATTTAGATCACAAGGTGATGCCAAAGCAATTAATTAAAATTCATAATTTTGGATTGCGTATGGGATTAAGTCATGAGTCTATTAATCGTGTTTTGGATTTAATGGACAGCTTTCCTAATAAAATTGTTCCGCCAGATTTTTTGATTGATATTTTTAAGGTACAGTATAATTAAGTTAAACTCTAAATTTAAAAGCCTGATAGGCGAATTAAATTTAGTTAGTTGAACTTATCCCGATGACTATCGGGATCTCATAAATTTCTCCAATTATTTAGAAAACAAAATTGAAAAGCAATGGATGTTTTTCTTCAAACTTCTTATTAATAATAATGAGATTGCTTCGTAATTCGTACCTCATTCCTCGCAATGACGTGGCTAACTCTATTTTGCTTAATCATAGTTTAGTTGAAATCTAATCCACCAATTCACCAATCCACCAAAATAATTACTTCACTTTTAGCTTTTCCAATTTACTCTGATAAGCTGTAATTTTATCTCTAAAACGCGCAGCTTCAATAAAATCTAAAGCTTTGGCAGCGTGTTCCATTAGTTTACGCGTTTCTCGTATTTTCTTTTCGAGCTGTGATTTGGTAAGGTATTCGCTTTCTGGTTCGGCAGCCAGTTTAGCTTCTAATTCCGTTTTATAGGTACTTACTGAATTTTTTGCTAAGGCACTATCCATACTTTTGTTTAGCGCTTTAGGTGTAATGTTGTGCTTTGTGTTGTATTCAATTTGTTTTTGGCGTCTGTACTCTGTTTCGTCAATGGTTTTTTGCATACTTTTAGTAATGTTATCTGCATACATAATGGCCATACCATTTAGATTTCGAGCTGCTCTACCAACCGTTTGAGTTAAGGAACGGTTAGAGCGCAAAAAGCCTTCTTTGTCTGCGTCTAAAATGGCAACTAAAGATACCTCTGGTAAATCTAAGCCTTCACGTAATAAATTAACGCCAACCAGTACATCAAAAATGCCTTTACGCAAATCTTGCATAATTTCTACACGCTCTAAAGTGTCAACATCACTGTGAATATAACGGCATCGAATTGAAATTCTGGTGAGGTATTTTACCAATTCTTCTGCCATACGCTTGGTAAGTGTTGTTACTAAAGTACGTTCGTCTTTATCTACTCTTGTTTGGATTTCTTCAATAAGATCATCGATTTGATTAAGGCTGGGTCTAACATCTATAATAGGATCTAATAAGCCTGTTGGTCTAATGAGTTGTTCAACATATACGCCATCTGTTTTTTGCATTTCGTAATCTGCTGGTGTCGCAGACACATAAATAACCTGATTTTGCAAAACCTCAAATTCTTCAAATTTTAAAGGCCTATTGTCCATAGCTGCAGGTAAGCGGAATCCGTATTCTACCAAGTTTTCTTTTCGGCTTCGGTCACCTCCATACATGGCATGGACCTGAGAAATGGTGACATGGCTTTCATCTACCACCATTAAATAATCATCAGGAAAATAATCTAATAGGCAGAATGGTCTGGTACCAGGTGCTCTACCATCTAAGTACCTGGAGTAGTTTTCAATCCCAGAACAATAGCCTAGCTCTCGTATCATTTCTAGATCAAATTCTGTGCGCTCTTTAAGGCGTTTAGCTTCAAGATGTTTACCAATGTCTTTAAAATAATCGTGCTGTGCTACCAAATCATCTTGAATATCTTTAATAGCGTTGTTTAAAACATCGGGTGATGTTACAAACATATTGGCAGGATAAATATTTAATCTGTCGTAGCGTTCTAAGATTTCATTAGTATGGGCATCAAAAGCTTCAATTTCTTCAATTTCGTCACCAAAAAAATGAATTCTGAAAGCATTGTTGGCATAACCAGGAAATACATCTACGGTATCTCCTTTTATTCTAAAGTTTCCATTTTTAAAGTCTGCTTCGGTACGAGAATACAAACCCTGTACCAATTGGTGTAATAGTTTGGTTCTGGAAATAACCTGATCGCGTTCAACAGTTATAACATTCTTTTGAAATTCCACAGGGTTTCCGATACCGTATAAACAAGACACTGAGGCAACCACCAAAACATCTCGTCGACCTGAAAGTAGTGAAGATGTTGTGCTTAAACGCATTTTTTCAATCTCTTCATTTATTGAAAGATCTTTTTCTATATAAACACCAGAAACAGGGATATAAGCCTCAGGCTGATAGTAATCATAATACGACACAAAATATTCTACAGCATTTTCTGGAAAAAACTGTTTAAATTCAGAATATAATTGGGCTGCCAAAGTTTTGTTATGTGCCAAAACTAAGGTTGGTCGTTGCACTTCTTCTATAACATTGGCCACAGTAAAGGTTTTGCCAGAACCTGTAACGCCAAGCAGTGTTTGGTAAGGTTCCCCTTCGTTGATGCCTTTAGATAATTTTTTTATGGCTTGTGGCTGATCACCGGTGGGTTTAAACTCTGATTTTATTTTAAATCGCATTTTGCAAAGTTACGATAAAGATTATCGTTTTTCAATCAGCGACGTATCGCAAAATGCCCTTTAACTTCAAAGGATTGGGTGCCACGTTTTACTTCTGCCAAAAACCAGTAATCACTTGCGGGTAATTTTTGCCCATTAAACGTACCGTCCCATCCTGGCGTATCATGTCTTAATTGGGTTAGTACTTTACCATAGCGATCAAAAATATGTATGATCGTACCTGGTAAGGTTTCGACTCCTGCAATATGCCAAGTATCAAACTGCCCATCGTTGTTTGGTGTTATATGTTTTGGGTAATCTATTACCAAAACATCTCTAGTTACCTCCGAACAACCATTGAGATCTATAATTGTAAGGATATGGTAGCCCATAGCCACGTTTTGAAATACGTTGGATTCTTGTGGTTCGCCATCGTCTAGTTGGTAAAGGTAATTGCCAATACCACTTATGGTAATAGTTATATTGTTTGGATCCGAAAAATCAATAACCTCCGTGGCTTCTATGGTTGCCGCCTCAGATACTGAGACATTAAAAATGCGTGTGGTTTCGCAGCCATATTGTGTTGTTACTGTTACCCAATAGGTACCTATGTCTTCAATTTCAATTTCTGGTGTTGTTGCGCCAGTAGACCATAAATACTGATCTGTAGCATTATTAGTATTTGCAGATACAATTAAAGGTAGATTATCTAAACATATTACTTGATCTTCAATATCAATAACAGGTAAAGGATGTACAATAACCGCAAAATCTGTAATACTGTAGCAGCCTGTAGTGTTATTTTCAACTCTGGCATAAATAATCTCGCCATCGTAAGCCGTGTAATCGGTTTCTAATGGAGACCCATTTTCATTAGCTTGTTCTTCGTTATTATGATAAGAAATGGTATAGTTTGATGCATTCTGACCACCAAGAATAGTAGCGTTTTGCGCGGCTAAATTAAATTCTAAAATGCCATCGTCGTCGTCATCGCAGGCTTCTAGTGCGTTTGGTTGATTGGCAATTGGTAATGGATTAACATTAAGGTTAAATTTATAAATTTGATAACAATGTGTCGTGCTAAATTCTACACGTGCAAAAAGAGTATCGTTAGACGATGTGTAGGTGTAATTAGCGTCTAATGCATTTGTGTTAGATATGGCATCTGCTTCGTTGTTGTAATAGCTAAATAAAACATTAAAACTCTCGTCCATTAACGCAGCGTTAATTTCTGTTAGATCAAAACTATTGTTGTCATTTGCACAAATAGTGTAGGTCTGAAAATCAGAAATTACAGGTGGTGTATTTACTATTAAATCTATTGGCACTAGAGCAAAACAGTTAGATATGGTATTCGTTATTTTAATAAATACTGTTTGCGGATTACTCGTATTTGTGTAAGCTTCTGGGTTATTAATAACATTACTATTGGTTTCAGCATCACTTATGCTTTCAAAATAAGAGATGAAGATATCGTTTTGTCTTACATCGAGTATGTCAAATTCAGCTACAGTTAAATCAAATTGTGTAAAACCATCGGTGTCTGTATCACAGGTAGTGATTGATGCAGAGTCATTGACTTCGGGCACTTGTATAACATTTAATTCAAATGATGTTATAGCATTACAAATGGTGCCATTATCTATTTGTGCAAATATAGTTTGAGGATTAGACGTATTGGTATAATCTAAAGGTAAGGGACTAATACTATTTTCTGCATTAAATAGTGAGGTGTAAAATGTAATCGTGAGATTGTCTGCTATACCTTGCTCTATTTCCGAAATTTTTGTTGAAAGGTCAAAGGTTTCAAATCCATCATTATCTATATCGTCACAGACAAACCAATCTGCTGGTTCATTGTAAGTTGGATTAGTACCAACTTCAATACTAAAGCTAGAGGTATCATAACAGGATTGATCTGTAATATTCTCTACTCTTACGTAAATGATCTGTGGTGTACTTGTGTTCTGAAATGCCGTATCCTTGTCAATAGCATTACTTCTGTTATCGGCATCGTTCTGGTTTTGAAAGTACAAGACCTGTTTACCAGATTGTCCATTTAGTATTTCTGCATCTTTGGTGTTAAAAATAAAATCAGCAACACTATCACTATTGTCTTCGCATATTCTATAGTTGTTTATTGCTGTAAAAACAGGAAGCGTATTTACTGTAACCGATAGTACCTCTGTAGTGTGGCAACCTGTTATAGCATTTTCTACACGTATGTAAATAGACTCTGTTTGCGCGTTATAATTCGTTTCGTTTGCAACGGCATTTATTGCATTATCAGCGTCATTTTGACTATTATAAAAGCGTATCTGCCTATCTGTTGTACTACTAACAACTTCGGGAATAATGTTTAAAAGATTAATTGAGAAGAAGCCATCCTGGTTATCATCACAGATAATAAAATCCGATGGAGCAGAGGTTTCAGGTGCTTCTAAAACTGTTATTTCAAAAGAATTTACATCGGCACAGCCTGTGTCGCTGGATTGAATTCTTGGAAAAACCATGAAAGGATTCGTAGTATTTGTATAAAATGTAGGTAATACATTAGTATTGGTTCTTGCATCATCTTCCGAAAGAAAATAGGTGACACTAAATCCAGGTTGACCTTGAGTTACTAAAATATCAAATTGAGATAGATCTGTAGTAGTGAAACCATCTTGATCTTCGTCACAGACCTCTTGGCGGCTTATATCCTGAAATTCTTGGATAGGCACTATTGAAAGTTCAATATCTTCTATGTCCTCACAAGTTGGGCTAGATAAGCTTAAGTATATAGTTTGTGGGTTACTGCTTGGTATAAATGGTATGGTTTGGTCTATAGGATTGATTTGATTATCTCTATCCGCTTCAGTTAAGTAAAATGCTACTGTAATATCAGGTATATCATTAATTATTTCGATAGCAATACTTGCAAAACTAAATTCTTCTACACCGTCATTATCAATATCGCAGGCTGTAATGTCTCTAATGTTAGTAGCTGTTAAGAGTAAGTTGGTATGAATTTCTATTGGTGTTATAGATGCACAACCTGAGGTGTTATTTTCAACACGGATATAAAGGGTTTGTTCATTTGCAAGACTATTTGCATAATTAGTGTCATCGGCTATACTATTACTACCAGAAAGCGCGTCTTCATTAGTTTCATGGAATGTTATGGTTACACCTGTTAGTCCTTGGAGAACATCAGGTATAATAGATGTTAAATCAAAAATAGCAAATCCATCATGGTCGGTATCACAGGCATCTATATAATGATTGTCGGTATTAATTACTGGGTTTTCTAAAACAGCAATATCTAATGCTGTGGTACTGATACAACCCGTCTGTGGGTTTTGCACGCTTACAAAAACTTGCTCATTTAAATTAGTGTTTACATAAGGCATAGGTAGCGGATTACTTGCTATTGAAGCATCAGCTGCTGAGCTATGATAACGGACTTGCAGATTATTTTGACCATTACTAATTTCGTCATCTTTTAGACTTAAATCAATGGCAGTAAAACCATCTGCAGTTTGATCATCGCACACCTCTAATGGTGTTGGATCTACAATGTTCGGTAAAGGGTTAACGATTAAATCAAAGTTTGAAAATGCCAAGCAGCCGTTATCCATATCTTCAATTCTTATAAAAATGGATTGTGGGTTAGATGTATTTTGGATAGATCCTGATAGAGCATTATCACCATTTTGAGCGTCAGTCTCAGTATTATGGTAGGATATGGTATAGTTAGAATTTGGTACAGAGGCTAAAACCTCAGTATTCTTCGTTGTTAGATTAAAGGTTTCTACACCGTTGTTACTTAAATCATCACACAACTCAAAATCTGTAATGGCGCCCGAGGATTGTGTTGAACTCAAGGTAATATTAATATCATCTTCAATAGTACAGGTACTTCCTGAGATAGGAATTTCAATTTCAACACGGTAGTTTCCTGTCTCTTCAACATTAAGTGTCTCCTGAGTTTCCGTTGGTATTAAAACCGAATTTTGATACCATGAATAGACCGCTTGTGGATTTTGTATATCAGCATTTAGTAAAACACTGCTTGCACAGGTGGAAAAATCTTCGCCTAAATCAACCGCAGCATTAAAACTATTGCCCTCTATAAAAACTGCAGAATCGTAATTTTCATCGGTTTGGTCTGCTATGATAAGTTTTATTTGGTATTCAACATTGGGTTGAATATTTGCCGAAGCAGATAAAACGGCTGTTCTACCGTTATAATTGGTATCGCCTAAATTATAACCTTCAAAAAATTGTTCATTTGAGGCATCACAAAAGCCAACAATTTCATCGTGTACAGTAGTTGTATTTACAGGAGTAGAGGTACCAGGTACAACAGCAATATTTGTGTAAGCATTACCAGTGTTGGCTTCTCTAATGAGAAAAGCAAATCCATCGGAGTATTCACAAGGAAAATTTCCAAAGTATTCTTCTGAAGCCAATATATAATTGAATTGTATTTGATTGGCAATTGAAATAAAGTTAAATTCTATTGATGTGGCATTTAAAGTACCCGAAATTGCTAATGTAGATTCTAAGTCTGGATCTGTAGCCCAAGCACTATTACCATCATTTAACACTTCTGTGTTACTGCCATTACCAGCAGAATTTGCGTTACCCGTAGTTAGTACTAAACCATTCTCAAAAGGAAAATTTGATGTGCCGCGCTCAAAATAACCAAAACTACCTAAGCCAACAGTGTTACCATTAACTGGTGATGAAACATTAGATACTTCTACGCAACCTTGTATAAGTGTATCTTCTATTAGGTTTTGCGGAGAGAGGGTATTATTTACTACAATCTGTTGTGCACTAATATAACTACAAACAAGGCATAACGTAACAATAAGGCAGCGTGAGATATAATACATAAGCTAGGTTAAGTTTATAAACATACATTTTGGTATCGATTTGGGGTCGTAACACTTGTATGCTTAGGGGAATCAAACTTAAGTTAATTTAGGTTAAAGTACAATTAAATCCGACGAAAAGCACTAAATGTTAACATATTTGCGTTTAAAACATTTATTCTACAGAAAAAAGACCTCTAAAAAGAGGCCTTCTACCCAAATTGAAATTTCAAAACTATTACATCTGTACGATGCAAATGTCCTTAACCTGAAACTCAATATCGTTATATTTTTTAAATCGAAATAGTCTTATTATGGAGGGAAGTCTTTACAAATACCCGAAAGAAAATACCTATTAATATCTGTAAATTTAAAATTAAATGTCTTGTATTAATTAGACAAAAAAATAAGACGAAGCGACCAAAATATTAACAGTTCTAGTAATTTACGTACACCCAACCTACCATTGGTCGATAATTAGGATCTTTAAGATCTAGAATATAATAATAAGTGCCAACAGGTACAGTTTTACCATGATTGTTTAAACCTCTATTAATTTTTCCGAGCCAAGGTTTATCGTTATTACCTGTAAAAATGATATCTCCATATCGGTTATAAATATTTAATTCGTGTGCTGTAAAAATATCGTAAAGTCCTTGGATATTAAACCAGTCATTATAGGTGTCGTCATTGGGTGAAAAACCACTGGGAACAACAGGTGGACAGTTTTCAATAGTTAACTGAAACTGAAAAATTTCGTAACAAGGTGGAGTTTCCAGTCTTACATAAATGGTTTCAGGATTAATATTATTATTGTAATTAGAAGGAATTAAAATGCCATTAGATTCAAATTCTAAATCATCAAGTGTACGATAAAAAAAAAGATTATTTTCATCAAAATCTAATTCTGCCAAAGCATCAAATAAATTATATGAGCCAGTTTCAAAACCTTCATTACAGCTCAGTAGACTCGGTAAATTCTGGATCTCAGGAATAATAAGTAGTTCAATTTCTACTTGTGTTTCATTATTATTTTCATTGGTCTCAGTTATTGTACCTGTAATGGTACCATCATCGTCCACAATGACTTCAATAATTAGGTTTGGGTCCGTATTTTCAGGTATAATAACTATAGCAGAACCACTTTCGCTTTGGTCAATAGGAATGTCATTTATGGTCTCACTTTGCCCAATGAGTAAATCATCTAGATAAAAAGCTATAGGAGTATTGGCAGGTAAGACAGCAGTACTATTAAAATTATTAACTGTATAATTAAATTCTACGCTGTTATCACCACAGTTTACAATATAATCATCAATCGTAATAGTTGCGTCTGGCAATTGACTATTTAATACTGTTATGACATTATTTATCATTACATAATCCTGACCAGACGTTAACGTAATCGTAGCCGAAGTATCACCAATGTTTATATTATCTTGAATATTATAAACATCAATATCCATATTGTATAAGTTAGATGCGCCTGTAAAACTATTTGTGCCATTAAAAGCATTATTAGCAGGATTTAATGGCGGATTGCTAATGGTATTCCCATTAATTGTCAACTGTTCGTTTACTGCTAAAGCGCTGTCACCTTCCCAAGCAACGAAGCCTATTTTGGCATCCTCATTATCTAAAACATTTAGACTATCGAGCGTTATACTTAAAAATGTTGGAACACTTTGTAGACCGTCATATACATTTAATTGATTTAAGGGTAAATTTTCGTCTTCAAAAATTATGGTTATAGCCCAACCGCCAAAATTAGTTCCCGAAGGACAAAAAGGTGCAATGGTATCAGATAAGTCAAATTCTGAAATGGTGTAAGTTCCGTTTCCCTGAGAAGTTACAATATCCGTAACATCAGCAAATGCTGCAAAAAAAGTTCGAGTTTCATCTAAAGTATCACTAAAGGTGCGTTCCGCAGAAACTGGTATATCATTAATAGTAATATCAAAATCGCCACTGCCGGAGCCAGCCCAATATAAATAAGCGGCTGTTATAGTTTGATCTGCATTTAATACTAAATCCGCGGAAGCACTTGTTAACACATCACAAGGACCAAATGTACCATTCTCTGCTATATTGAGTGTGTTGCCTATGGCTATGTAATCGTATCGACCATTGAATTGCTGAAATAGAGAAATATCTTGGGCAAAGAGAGGGAAAGTCGCATTAAGTACAAGAATAAAAAATATGTAGCTTACACGTTTCAAAGTTTAAAATTTGGTAAAACTAAATTACGGTTTTTAAACTTACCGTTTCAAAGTAAAATGACTGGTAAACGTTCTCCCATCTTGCAGTGTAACTTTAAACCAATAGTCGCTAGTAGGCATTTTATTACCGTTATAAGTGCCGTCCCAACCACGACTAACCGGATCGAGCTGCGTTAAGAGCTTTCCATGACGGTTAAATATGTAAATTTTAGAGCCAGCCTGAAACTGATTACTAATCCCTTTAACCTGCCAAAAGTCGTTTACTGTATCATCATTAGGTGTAAAGAATTTAGGGAATCCA
>NZ_CALGNH010000042.1 GCF_937958655.1 uncultured Winogradskyella sp.
ATTAGCACCACTAGTTACTTGTCCTTGCATTTTATTACAGGCTCTAGCGACCCATTCTGGTGCTCCTATGTAACCGATTCTCCAACCTGTCATGGCAAATGCTTTAGAGACGCCATTTACAGTTATGGTTCTATCAAACATATCATCAAATTGAGCTATGCTGTAATGACCGCCGATAAAATTAATATGTTCATAAATTTCATCTGAGACAATATATATATTTGGATGCTTAGCCAAGACATCAGCTAAGGCTCTAAGCTCTTCTTTGCTGTAAACTGAACCACTAGGGTTGCAAGGAGAACTGTACCAAATCATTTTGGTTTTAGGAGTAATGGCAGCCTCTAATTGTTCAGCTGTCATTTTAAAATCGTTTTTTATGTCTGTTTTTACTTCAACAGGTACGCCTCCGTTTAATTTTACAATATCGCTATAACTCACCCAGTAAGGACAAGGTAAAATAACCTCATCTCCATCGTTAAGCATAACAGAAGCAATATTATATAAAGCTTGTTTTGCGCCTGTGGAAACCACAATTTGAGTTCTTGAATACTCAAGGTTATTATCGCGCTTAAATTTAGTAATTATAGCGTCCTTTAATTCTGCATAACCGTCTACAGGTGTATAGCTGTTGTAGTTTTCATTTACAGCATTGATTGCTGCCTCTTTTACAAAATCTGGAGTATCAAAGTCTGGTTCTCCAAGACTAAGTCCAATGATGTCTTTTCCCTCTGCTCTTAGTTCTCTGGCTTTTGCTGCCATGGCAAGGGTTGCTGAAGTCGATAGATTATTAATTCTATCTGAAAGTTGATTCATGAGTATTGTATAATAGAATTATGCTTGTACTGTTGGTCGCATTCCCATTTCCTTTAAAAACCTAAAATGAGCAGCGATCGCTTTTCTTGTAGTTTTGTATTCTTTGTATGGTAAATTAAATTCTTTAGCAGTATCCTTCACAATTTTAGCAATTTTACCATAATGTATATGGCTAATGTGCGGAAAAATATGGTGTTCTACTTGGTGATTTAAACCACCTGTGTACCAATTTACTAACCAGTTTTTAGCTCCAAAATTAACGGTTGTTTTTAATTGGTGAATGGCCCATGTATTTTTCATTGTGCCGTCCTTTGCTGGTAAATGCATTTCTGCTTCGTCCATAACATGAGCTAATTGAAAAACTACACTTAGTATAAGCCCAGCAACATAATGCATAATAAAAAAGCCTATTATAACTTTGTACCAAGCTAAATCGGTTAATACTATAGGGAGTACAATCCACATAGAAACATATAAAATTTTAGTTAATACTAATTTACTCCAATTAACTAAGGGGTTAGGCAATTTACCATAAGATAATTTGCGTTTCATGTAGCGCTTCATCTGCTGAAAATCTGTTGTTATTGCCCAGTTTATGGTTAGTAATCCATAAAGTAAAATAGAATAGTAATGCTGAAATCTATGGTGTTTATGCCATTCTGAATGCTTCGAAAAACGCAATATTCTGCCGGCCTCTAAATCTTCGTCATGGCCGTGGATATTAGTGTAAGTGTGATGAAGAACGTTATGTTGTACTTTCCAGTTGTAAACATTTCCTGCGAGTATATAGATACTGCTGCCCATTAAGCGGTTTATCCATTCTTTATTAGAAAATGAACCATGGTTACCATCGTGCATCACATTCATACCAACACCAGCCATACCTATTCCCATAACCACTGTTAAGAGTAGTTGTGCCCAAGTTGGGATATCTAAAGTAAGTAATAAAAAGTAAGGGGTAAGAAACAAAGCAAACATTACTATTGTTTTTACCCACAATTGCCAATTACCAGTGCGCTTTATGTTGTTGTCTTTAAAGTAGTTGTTAACGCGTTTGTTTAGTGTTCTAAAAAACTTTGCTGAATCAACTCTTGAGAATGATAAGGTTTGTCCTTCCATATGATCATTTTTTTCAATTATAACGTAGACTTTTCTTATACATTATAATCGGTCAAATATAATTAATAAATAAAATGCAACCTACGTATTTGAGTTAAATTATCCACGCCAAAATACTGTATTTTTGAAAAAAATCAGCAATGGATTTAATTTTAAAATACTTTCCGGATTTAAGTGAGCTACAAATAAAGCAATTTGAAGCTTTAGAGGATTTGTATAAAGATTGGAATGCAAAGATAAATGTAGTGTCTCGTAAGGATATTGATGAGTTGTACCTTAGACATGTGTTGCATTCATTGGGTATTGCTAAAGTTATTACGTTTAGTGATAATTCATCAATTTTAGATGTAGGTACAGGTGGTGGTTTTCCTGGTGTGCCATTAGCAATTTTATTTCCTCATTGCCAATTTCATTTGGTAGATAGTATTAATAAGAAGCTAAAAGTTATTGATGCCGTTAGTGAAGCTATAGCGTTAACCAATGTTAAAACGACGCATAGTAGGGTAGAGGCTATTGATGAAACTTATGATTTTATTGTAAGTAGAGCTGTTACCGCAATGCCAGAATTTACAAAATGGGTTAAAGGAAAAATTGCTAAAAAACAGCAAAATGATTTAAAGAATGGTATCCTTTATCTTAAAGGTGGAGATTTAACAGAGGAATTAAAACAGTATACAACAATAAAGGCGTTTTTATTATCTGATTATTTTGAAGAAGATTTTTTTGAAACCAAAAAAGTGATTCATTTGCCGCTTAAACATAAATAAAAAAGATAACTTCAAAGTATGTTATCCGATATTTCGAACATTGGTTGAAGTCCAAATATATTTTGATTGAAACCACACTGCAAAGCAGTCGAGAAATCTATAGTGCTAATGTCTAAGACATTTCGACTGCGCTCAATGTGACAGATTAATTTTTTAATAACTAATTAACCCAAAAACGGATACCTATAGTCCGTAGGAGTAACAAACGTTTCTTTGATTAATCGTGGTGATACCCAACGCAATAAATTTTGAGCACTACCAGCTTTGTCATTTGTACCAGACGCTCTAGCACCACCAAACGGTTGTTGGCCTACAACTGCACAAGTAGGCTTATCATTAATATAAAAGTTACCAGCAGAATTTTGTAATGCTTTTGTAGCTTCTTCAATAGCGTAACGGTCTGTAGAAAGAATAGCACCTGTTAAGGCGTAGGCACTAGTCTCATCTACTACTTTTAAAGTTTCTGCATAAGCCTCATCTTCATAAACATAAATTGTAATTACGGGTCCAAATAATTCTGTACACATGGTGGTGTATATTGGATTAGTGGTAACAATAACCGTTGGCTCAATAAAATAGCCCTTAGATTTATCGTAGCTACCACCAGCAATAATTTCAGCATCACTATCGCTCTTTGCTTCGTCTATATATTTTGCTAATTTATCAAACGACCCTTCATGGATTACTGCTGTAATAAAGTTACTCATATCTTCTGGTGAACCCATTTTAAAGGAATTGATATCTTCAATTAAATAGTTTTTAACATCAGCCCAAATTCCTTTAGCAATATACGCTCTCGATGCTGCACTACATTTTTGACCCTGAAATTCAAAAGCACCACGAGAAATTGCTGTAGCGACTTGCTTAGCGTTAGCCGACTTGTGAGCTACAATAAAGTCTTTACCACCTGTTTCACCTACAATTCTTGGGTAGGTTTTGTACTTATGAATGTTATTTCCAATTTGTTTCCAAAGTTCTTTAAATATGAATGTTGAGCCTGTAAAATGTAAGCCAGAAAAATCTGGGCTAGCCAATACAGTATCTGTAATCATTACAGGATCGCCAAATACAACGTTAATAACGCCATCTGGTACACCAGCTTCTTTAAATACGTCCATAATAACCTTTGCAGAATAAACTTGGCTATCACTTGGTTTCCACACTACAACATTACCCATTAGTGCCATACATGCTGGTAAATTTCCGGCAATAGCCGTAAAGTTAAATGGTGTTACAGCGTATGTAAAGCCTTCTAGTGGTCTGTATTCAACACGGTTCCAAGCATCGCTTGTACTTTCTGGTTGTTCCATGTATATGTCTGTCATAAACTGAACATTAAAGCGTAAAAAATCAATAAACTCACAAGCCGCATCAATTTCTGCTTGGTGTATGGTTTTAGATTGCGCAATCATTGTTGCGGCATTAATCTTAGCTCTATAAGGGCCAGCAATTAATTCTGCAGCTTTTAAGAAAATACCTGCGCGCTGTTCCCAAGGCATCTGAGACCAAGCTTTACGTGCTTCTAAAGCTGTAGCAATAGCTTCCTCTATATGGCTTTTTTCTGCTAAATGATACGCGCCAACTGTATGCTGGTGATCGTGTGGTGGAGACATAGTTCTGGTATTGCCAGTTTTAACGTCTTTTCCATTAATATATAAAGGGACTTCAACTTTACTGTTAAACATTGCTTTGTAAGCCTCAGCTACTGCTTTACGCTCTGGTGAACCAGGTGCATAAGATTTTACAGGCTCATTTATTGCGATTGGTACATTAAAAAATCCTTTTCCCATCGTTAAAATTTTTAGCGCTCCCGAGTAATCGGGAATCTGATTATTTACTTTTTGATTAAGAGATTTCCACTTTCGCAGAAACAAGATGCAAAGTTACAATATTTATGAAATAATCTTGATTTGTAACGTTATTGTTATGTGAAATATGCATCCATATTTTTTTGTAAGTTGCGCCTTTAAATTTTTCAATTGGCTATGCCTAATAACGATGCTTTTATCTTAACACTTGCTTATCCTGAAACTATTGTGTCTCATGCAGAAGAGTGGTATTCTAAATTTTTACGCTTTCTTTTTATTGGTAGTAAAAAACACGTAAGAGCAGGGCATGCTGCATTAGTATTAATAGATAAATTAACAGGTGTTTTAGAGTATCATGATTTTGGTCGCTACATTACCTCAGAACCTAATGGTAGAGTAAGAGGTAGGGAAACTGATTTTGAGTTACACTTTCCTTTAGTTGCTGAGATTGAAAATGATACCATTATAAATTTAGAGGATATTTTAAAGTTTTTGGCTACACATCCTAAACTTACACATGGAGATGGTGCATTATATGCATCGGTTTGTAGTGCTGTTAATTATAATTTAGCAAGAACGCATATCGATGCCATGCAGGCTAAAGGATTTATTAGATATGCGGCTTTTATTAAAATAGCCTGTAATTGTGCACGTTTTGTAACGGATGCTTTAATTGCTTCGGTGACCAATACCAACTTAAAGAAGCGTTTAGTGAAATCTAAATGGTTTACGCCAAGCACTATTGGCAATGTGGTTATTGCAGACACTGAAGATTTCGTCTATGTCGTTTCAGAAAAAGGTGAAATTAAAGCGTTTGAAGCTTCGGTAAGCAAAGAAAATAGGCGTTTATTTTTAGATACCCTAAAAGGTTATAGCCCTAGTTTGGTTGGTACTTTACAGCCTAAATCTAATACTGAAAAAGTAGAGCATGCGCAATGGCTTAGTGGTATTGCTGCAGGTGCTTGGTTTGAATTGTATGATTTAGGAAGCAAATCTGAGTATCGATTTAGACGTATTTCACCTTATGGAAATATAGATTGTGATGGTGCTTATAAAATAGATAACGAAAACTTTGACATTAATTCTAACTATCAATTTGTGCATTATTCTAATTGCTTGTTTTTTAATGTAAAACAAGATTCAATAGTTTACAGATTTGATTTTATCAAGACCTTTGAAAATTAATATAGTATATAATTATAGCTTCTTTATATTGATATAAAAATAATGAGAAATCTAATGTATATGGTTTAAAGAAGATGCTTCAATGCTGCCGATAGACAAATAATTGAATTAATTAAGTGCAAAAGGAGCACTTAATTTAAATGATGGAATGTAAACCTTAAATTTATTAGCCTTGGTAAAATTTACCATATTGTAATGGCCTTTCATAGCACCAAAAGGAGAAGTTAATAAACATCCTGAATTGTAAGTGTGAGATTCACCTGGTTTTAAAACAGGCTTTTTACCAATGACACCTTCACCTTCTATGACTTCTTCATTGTTAAGTGCATCAAGAATTTTCCAGTACCTAGAATTAAGCTGCACAGAGTCCTTACTTTGGTTTTCAATCGTTATTTTATAACCAAACGCAAAGTGCACTTTATAATTTTTATAAAATGTACCTTCAAAATTGGTTTCTACAGAAATTTTAATTCCGCTTGTAACTTGTTGTACCATCTACGCTTTATGGATATTCCTAGCTAAAATAATATAAATTTTTAAGGATTACTCCTTTTGAGGTTAAGAAGCGTTAATATTTAACATTTTTTCGGCAACGTGGTTTTCTAAATTTTTAAAAAATGCTAAAACATCTTCCTTTTCTAAAACACTGTTTATAGTAACCATCCTTACAAATTCCACAGTATTAAATTTTCCAAATCCTACCATAAGATCAGCGTTTTTATATAAGGATGTGCATAATCTATTGGCAGCTATACCTTTATAATTAAAGCATACAGAGATGGAGTTTTCAAAACTGTAAAGGGTGTAAGCATCGTTTTGTGCCATGTAGTCTCGAGCTATTTTTGCCATTTCAAATTGTTTGTCTACAATTTTTTCTAAACCTTTTGTTCCGACAGATTTCCATAGGGTCCAGACCTTTAAAGCGTCATTACGCCGACCACATTGCAGGGATGTTTTACCTAAATTAAAATCATCTCCATCGGTTTGGTATAAATAGTCTGCTTCGTTAGAAAATGAATGGTGTAGCTGCGCTTTGTGTTGTGTAATAATAATTGAGCAACTTAAAGGTGTGCCTAACATTTTATGAGCGTTAACACTAAAAGAATCTGAAAGTTCTAATCCGTCAACAAGGTGTTTGTAAGTATTGCTAAAAATAACTCCGCCACAATAAGCACCATCAACATGTAACCAAAGGTCGTATTTTTTGCATACTTTACTTATGGATTTAATATCATCAAAGGCTCCTAAAACCGTAGTGCCTGCAGTAGCGTTAACAAAAAATGGTTCATAGCCATTAGCGAGGTCGTCTTTAATTAGCGTATCTAAATGTTCAGCAAGCATCTCGCCTTTACCATTGGTGTTAACATGTCGTACTTGGTCTCTTCCTATTCCGGTTAAGGCGGCATTTTTTGCTATAGAATAATGTGAGGCTTTTGAGGTGTATAATGTCATTTTATTAGACAGGCCTTCAGTTCTTATAGCTTCATTTTTAAAGTCTCTAGCCATAATTAGAGCCATCATATTACTCATAGATCCTCCTGGAGCAAAAGTGCCGTCACTATCTTTAGCATAGCCAGCTAAAGCACAAACAGACTTTAAGACTTGCTTTTCTATACCTACTTGTGGGCCAGCAACTTTATAAGTGTACATGCTATTATTAAATAAAACTGCTAGTAAATCTCCAAGGGTAGCTTTACCTAATCTTCCGCCAAATAGCTGATTAAAAAACGATTTTGATGCCGTTTTTGGTGTGCTCTTTATTATTTTTTTTAATGTATTTGAAAGGTCTTCATCTATTATTCCGTCTTTATCTAGAGATAAATCGAGATTATTGTAAAGTGACTGTGTTGGAATTGGTTTAGCAACAGGATTTTTTTGCTCTTCTTCTAATAAAAGTTCAGCCAGTTGAATAAATAAGTTGAGGTCTTTTTGCATTACTTTGAATTCGAATTTTTGCTTAATGTAAATTTATTTCTATTTTCGGTATTAATCCATAATATTTTAAATAATTGAATACTCAAAAACACATTAAATTACTCATAGATCTATTGTCGGAGTCTTCTAACGAAGATTACACGCAGATTTTAAAAGATTTTGATTTTGATGGTATTGATTTTAGTGAGATTGAGCATTGGATTCCTAATTGCTACTCTAGAAATTGTTTTTACAGAGATTCTAATTTTGAGCTTATTTTAATTTGTTGGGATAAAGGGCAGCAAACAGCGATCCATGACCATGATGGCGAAGAATGTTGGGTGTATCTTCTCGATGGTGAAATGAATGAGGAGTATTACAAACTAGATAATCAAGGTCAGTTAACACTAACCCATTCCCAAACACTTTGCAAAAATCAAATTACCAAATCTGATAAAAAAAGTGGATTTCATAGATTGCGCAATACGACATTTAGTTGTTCAATGAGTCTTCATGTGTATGCTAAGCCTATTGCAAAAAATAGAACCTTTGATGAGCAATTAGGGTGTATCGTAGAAAACACCTTAGTAGATCATACGTTTAGTTGTATAGTTGATTTAGAAGTTGTTAATTAGATATATTTATAGAACTAGCTTCACCGTAACCAATAAGTTTGTCAAAACGTGCACCTAAATCTCTATAGTAAGTGAGAACTTTGTAATTGTTTTCCGTTTGCCAATAATTGCCACTTATAGCGCCCTCTTCTAGCGCGTTGGTATTACGATCTATTGCAACGTATTTATAATTATAGAAGCCTTGTTTAAGACGAAAACTGACTTCGTAATTACCACTTTCGGCATTATAAAACATTTGCGTTAAAGGTTCTATAGCAAAAGCATTAAAATTTCCATAAACATATATGTCTTTATCTTTTAATTCATTTTGTCGTAAAGAGAAATGAACCATGGTGTAATCTGCTTCAATATCAGTATTTAAACCTTCTCTTGCTGTAACTTGAAAATTTCCATTAAGATCTGGGTTGTAGGTGTAAGGTCTGCCAGATCTGGCGCTATTGGTAAATAGATAGCTCTCATAAATATCTTTTAGATCAATAAACTGCACACCAATGTTAGAGGTTCTAACGTCTCGGGTTTCAAACCATAAATATTCATTACCACCCCAAAATGCAGATTCAGTATCGTATCTATAAATCAATTTATTGCCAATGGTATATTGAGGTTTTAAATCTGTAATAGCCGTATTTAAATTATTATTTTGAATAATAACGGTTTTAATAGTTTCAAGAGGATTATTAAAATTAATACTATTGGTCGCTACCACTAAATCTACGGATTGTTTCTCTGCAATGACTCTAACGTCTCTAGAGCGTTTAACGCTAACTCCAACATTGACCAAACTTTCATAAATCATAAATTTTCGGCTAAACATTAATTCATCATATTCATCATATATAGAAATCATATAATTACCGCTTTTAAGTAAACCACGCGTTTGAATATTTGGAATTTGAAGTTTGTAGTGAGAATAAACTTGATAGGTGTTAAAGGAGTTGTAGTATTCTAAGATACGCTGATTATCTAAACCTTTTAAATATTCAGCTTTAGCTAAAATAGAAGGAGTCCAATCAAAATTAAAATGTTCTATAACGTAGTAAAAATCTTCTTCATTAGCATTTAAGGCATCAAACTCTAAAATTAGAGGCTCTCCTAATTTTAATATAGGCAATTGGCCTTGGGTGGTGTTGCTTTTAAATTTTATGGTTTTTATAAAATCTGGTGGACTAACTTCCACCGCTTGAGCGTTAATAAAAATGCCAAATAGTAAGAGTATTAATAACAGCTTTATTTTCATGGAATACGTTATTTAATCAAAGATAATCAATTTCCATGCCTTAAGGTATTAAAGTTATTTATAATGGCTATAAATAAAAAAGATGTGTCAATTTGAAAATTATTTAAGCTTTAATTCGTAAATTTGCAGCGATTTTTAGATAACTAATCTTTAATTATATGTCAAAAGACATCCGAGTAAAAAAAGGTTTAGATATAAAGTTAATTGGTGAAGCCGAGAAAACTACAGAGAATGCTATTGTAAGCAATTTCTGCACTATCAGACCAGAAGATTTCCATAGTATTATCCCAAAACTTGTTGCAAAAGAAGGAGCACGTGTTAAAGCGGGTGAGACCATATTTTACAATAAAGATAATGAAGTAATGAAGTTTGTTTCGCCAGTTTCTGGTGAGGTGACTGAAGTGCAACGTGGACCAAGACGTCGTATAGACGCTATTAAAATAAGTGCAGACAAAGAGCAAAGTTATGTAGATCATGGTAAGTTTGATCTTAACGCTGATGCTGACAAAATAAAGGAGCATTTATTGGCTTCGGGCTGTTGGGCTTTTATAAAGCAACGTCCTTATGATGTTATTGCTAGTGCAGATAGTAAGCCAAAATCTATTTTTGTTTCTGGTTACGCAAGCGCACCATTAGCTGCTGATTTAGATTACACCTTAGCAGGTAAGGAGGCAGAATTACAAGCGGCAGTTACGGCATTATCAAAGTTAACTGAAGGTAGTGTTAATGTAGCTATTGGTACATCAAACTCGCCATTAGCAGGTTTAGAGCATACAACGGTTCATAAAGTATCTGGCCCACATCCATCAGGTAATGTAGGAACGCTAATAAACAAAGTCGATCCTATAAATAAGGGTGAAACTGTTTGGACAGTCAGTGCACAAGATTTAGTCATTATAGGTGAGTTATTATTAACCGGTAAATTTAATGCGGAACGTATTGTTGCATTAGCAGGTTCTTCTGTTAAAAAACCAAGATACTTTAAAACTAAGATTGGTTCTGAAGTAGCAACTATGGTGTATGATAACGGAGTAGATAAAGATGGTAATGACAGAATAATTTCGGGTAATGTTTTATCAGGAAAAAAAGTTGCGCCAGACGGAAGTTTAGATTACTACAGTAATGTAATTACAGTAATTCCAGAGGGAGATGATTATGAGTTCTTTGGGTGGAACAAACCAGTTTTTGATAAAGTATCTACATCTAGAGCTTTAACATTTTCTTGGTTAAACCCAAAGAAAAAATACGATTTAAATACAAACACCAATGGTGAGCACCGTGCGTTTGTGATCACAGGGAGTTACGAGGAAGTTTTTCCACTAGATATATATCCAATGCAAATTTTAAAGGCTTGTATGTATAAGGATTTAGATGAAATGGAAGCTTTAGGTATGTATGAAGTAGCACCAGAGGATTTTGCACTAACAGAATTTATCTGTGTGTCTAAACAACCGCACCAAAAAATAATTAGAGAAGGATTAGACTTAATGCTTAAAGAAATTGGATAATTATTCATTGAGGAACGAAATGAAAAATATCATTTTATTCACTGAAAGTGAAATGAAAAATATTACAAGATGGGTTTAAAACAAAATTTACACAATTTTAAGGAGAAAAATAAAGACAAGAAGTGGCTTCCTGGCTTTAATGCGCTTTTTACGTTTTTATATACGCCTAATGAGACCACTCATAATGGTACTCATATTAAAGCAGTAGATGATTTAAAGCGTACAATGAATACTGTAATCATAGCCTTAGTGCCGTGTTTAATATTCGGTATGTTTAATGCTGGTTATCAACATTACCTAGCACAAGGACTTATTGATTCAGCTGACGGATTTTTAGGAGCTTCTTTTTGGACTATCGACAATCTTGTTGTTGGATTGTGGAAAGTACTTCCGCTAGTCGTTGTGTCTTACGGAGTTGGATTGGCAGTAGAATTTGTCTTTGCAATCATTAAAGGCCATGAGGTAGAAGAGGGTTACTTAGTAACAGGTATGTTAGTGCCTTTAATTGTTCCTATAGATATTCCACTATGGATGTTAGCTGTAGCTGTGATTTTTGGTGTAGTCATAGGCAAAGAAGTCTTTGGTGGTACAGGAATGAATATTTTAAACCCAGCATTAACCATAAGAGCATTTTTATTCTTTGCCTACCCAACATGGATGTCTGGTGATAAAGTATGGGTACATGGAGCTGTAGAGAGAGATCAGGCCATTGCTGCAGGTGAGAACCTAGATGCCATTTCTGGTGAAACTTTATTAGGATATTATGCCAAATCTGGGCAAGAGTTGACGGTTGCAGGTACAGATACTGTGACTACCTATGGTGATAGAGCCTCAGAATTATATTCTTATGCAGATATGTTTTGGGGAATTATACCAGGTTCGGTGGGTGAGACTTCAAAATTCTTAATAATTATTGGTGCACTTTTCTTAATTTTTACCAAGATAGGTAGCTGGAGGATAATGCTAAGTACTGTAGTAGGAGCTTTAGTAATGGGCTTAATATTCAATGGTGTTGTAGATGCAGGGTGGATTGGAGAGTCTAGTAAGTTTTATGGACTAATGAGTGTTCCATTCTGGCAGCACTTAATAATTGGAAGTATTTTATTTGGTGCAGTGTATATGGCTACTGACCCTGTTACAGCATCACAAACAAATAAAGGAAAGTGGATTTATGGATTCTTAATTGGATTTATTTCAATAATGATTCGTGTATTTAATCCAGCATATCCAGAAGGTGTATTCTTAGCAATTTTATTAATGAATGTATTTGCACCTACAATAGACCATTATGTGGTACAAGGAAATGTTAAGAAAAGAATGAAACGTTTAAAAGCTAAAGTTGCCTAGCAATGGAAAATAGAACAGACAAAAACTCGTATACAATAATTTTTGCCATTGGTATGGTATTGGTTGTTGGTGCTTTATTAGCATATTTAGCATCAACATTAAAACCAAAAATTACAGAAAACCAAAGGTTAGAAAAGCAACAGAACATTCTTTATGCTATGGGCATAAATGATAATGATGAAACAAGTGCTGTATTTATTTCTACAGATAAAGCACCAGAAGCTTTTGAAACTAATGTTACGGATCAAATCGTAATCACAGTAAATCCAGATGGTAAGGTTGTTAAAACACAATCTAGAGCAGAATATCTTGAAGAGACAAAGCAAGAACCATACCTTATAGATGTTAAGAAACAGCAAGCAGCTGTAAAGACCGGTGGTAACAGAAAATTACCATTGTTTGTAGGTAAAAATCCAGAAGGTGAAAAGGTCTATGTCGCACCTATTTACGGTAAAGGCTTATGGGATGCTATTTGGGGTTATGTGGCTATGGACGAAAACATGGTTGTTAGAGGTGCTTATTTTGATCATAAAGGAGAAACACCAGGTTTAGGTGCCAATATTAAGCAGCGTTATTTTATGGATGATTTCTACGGAGAGCATTTATTAACTAAAAATGGTGCTTTTAAAGGTATAACTGTAGCTAAGGGTAATGCAGACCCAAAAAACAATGATAAAACAGATAATGAGGTAGATGCAATTGCCGGTGCAACTATAACAGGAGATGGTGTTACTGCAATGATCAAAAAAGATTTAAAATTATACTTACCTTACTTTAATTCATTAAAAGGAAAATAAGCAATGGCAAAAGATAGTAGATTAATATTAGACCCGCTAACAGATAATAACCCTATTACTATACAAGTTTTAGGTATATGTTCTGCTCTTGCGATTACAGCTGAGTTAGAAGCTTCAATCGTAATGTCAGTATCGGTTTTATTTGTGATGGGAGTAGGTAACGTGGTAATCTCGTTGATGCGAAATATAATTCCTTCAAAAATTAGAATTATTGCACAGTTAATTGTTGTTGCAACACTAGTAATTATTGTGGATTTAGTGTTAAAAGCATTTGCCTATGAGTTGAGTAAAACCTTATCTGTATTTGTAGGGCTTATCATAACTAACTGTATTATTATGGGACGTTTTGAAGCCTTTGCTTTAGGTAACGGACCATGGAGATCTTTTTTAGATGGTATTGGTAATGCATTAGGTTATGGAATTATCTTAATCATTGTCGGTTTCTTTAGAGAACTCTTAGGATCTGGAACGTTATTAGGTATTCCTGTATTGGGTGATCCAATAGAAAAGACAGGATTATATGCCTTAGGTTACGAGAATAACGGTTTTATGTTATTATCGCCAATGGCATTAATTGTAGTTGGTATTATCATTTGGGTACAACGTTCAAGAAATAAGGATTTAATAGAAGACTAACACGAAGTGTCATCCTGAATTTGTTTCAGGATCTCAAATTCAAAAAATATGGAACATTTAGAATTATTTTTTAAATCAATTTTTATAGATAATATGGTTTTTGCAACATTCTTAGGAATGTGCTCTTACCTAGCAGTATCTAAAAAAGTATCAACAGCTGTTGGTTTAGGAGCTGCTGTAATTTTTGTATTAGCCATAACAGTGCCGCTTAACTGGTTATTAGATCAGTATATATTACAACCAGGTGCTTTATCATGGTTAGGCGAAGATTATGCGAGCTACGATTTAAGTTTCTTGTCTTTCATTATGTTTATTGCAACTATTGCAACTATGGTGCAATTAGTAGAAATAGTAGTAGAGAAATTTTCACCATCACTATATAATTCACTTGGTATCTTCTTACCATTGATTGCTGTAAACTGTGCCATATTAGGAGGTTCATTATTTATGCAGTCTAGAGAAATCGCAACGTTAGGTTTGGCTTTAAATTACGGAATAGGTTCTGGTATCGGATGGTTTTTAGCCATTTTAGCAATTGCTGCTATACGCGAGAAAATTAGATATAGTGCTGTGCCACCAGCGTTAAGAGGTTTAGGAATTACGTTTATTATTACCGGGTTAATGGCTATAGGCTTTATGAGTTTTGGTGGTATGTTAACAGGAGGGGATGAAGGTGCTAAAAAAGATAAAAAATCTGCTAGCATTGAGTTACAGAAAGAAGATATAAATAATGAAGAGGCTAAGGATAAGACCGATTTAGAATTAGCTGAAAATATAAATAAGTAATTTATACAATGATGATATTAGCCGCAAGTACACTTGGAACAATACTAGCAACGGTTGGTGCCTTTTTATTGGTAACGCTTTTACTAGTAACACTTTTATTATTTGTAAAACAAAAATTATCTCCATCAGGACCTGTTAAGATCCTAATTAATGGTGAAAAAGAAATTGAAGTCGCTTCAGGTGGCACGTTATTATCTACATTAGGTAGTAATAAAGTATTTTTACCATCTGCTTGTGGTGGAGGTGGAACTTGTATCCAATGCGAATGTCATGTCTTAGAAGGTGGTGGTGAAGCATTACCAACTGAAACACCACATTTTTCAAGAAAAGAATTACAGCATGGTGCGCGTTTGGCTTGTCAAGTAAAAGTGAAGCAGGATATGGAAATTACCATACCTGAAGAAGTATTTGGTATTAAGAAGTGGGAAGCTACAGTAGTTCGTAACTATAATGTTGCATCTTTCATTAAAGAATTTGTTGTTGAGATACCAGAGGATATGAATTATAAGGCTGGTGGATATATTCAAATTGAAATTCCACCATGTGAAATAAAATATTCAGATATAGATATTACAGCGCATCCTGAAGAGCACGAAACACCAGATAAGTTTCAGGCAGAATGGGATAAGTTTGGTCTATGGCCTTTAGTAATGAAGAATACAGAAACTGTAGAGCGTGCTTATTCTATGGCCTCTTACCCTGCAGAGGGACGTGAGATTATGCTAAATGTACGTATTGCTACTCCACCATGGGATAGGGCTAAAAACCAATGGATGAACGTTAATCCAGGTATTGCGTCTTCCTACATTTTTGCCCAAAAACCAGGTGATAAAGTAACAATCTCTGGGCCTTATGGTGAATTCTTTATCAATGAGTCAGAAAGTGAAATGTTGTACGTTGGTGGTGGTGCAGGTATGGCGCCAATGCGTTCGCACTTATACCATTTATTTAGAACCATTAAGACTGGTCGTAAAGTAACGTATTGGTATGGAGGACGTTCTAAACGTGAACTTTTCTACATTGAGCATTTTAGAAAATTAGAAAAAGACTTCCCTAACTTTAAATTTTATATGGCACTTTCTGAGCCATTAGAAGAGGATAAATGGAAGGTTAAAACAGATATCAATGATGAAGCAGGTGATGGGTTTGTTGGATTTATTCACAATTGTGTAATAGATAACTATTTAAACCATCATGATGCTCCAGAAGATATAGAGTTATATTTCTGTGGACCACCATTAATGAACCAAGCAGTTCAGAAAATGGGAGAAGATTTTGGTATCCCAGACGAGCATATTAGATTCGATGATTTCGGCGGCTAGTCGCTAAGTTAAATTTGGTAAAACTGTGATTGCGAGCAAAGCGTGGCAATCTTTTAGCAGAGGTTCTCAATAATTATATATAAACCAGTACTCATTGAGTGCTGGTTTTTTTATTAAACAGATTTTAATTCTGATAAAGAAGGTAGATGGTTAAATAACGTTGAACAATCCATTACATTGTCAATACCATCTAACTCACATAAGGTTGCAACAACTTGGCATAAGCCATTAAATAAAATCACTTTGTTCTTAGTAGTGTCTGGTTTATAGCAATAAGTACTACTTAAACGATAACCACAGCCTTCTAAAAAAGCAGCTTCAATTTTAAGTAATTCTAATGGTGTATAGCCATTAAATTTACGTCCTAAATTTTGATGCACCAATCCAACATAATTTAATTTAGTTGAACCGTGTAAGTCTGTGAAATGCTTCCAGCAATTTGTGTTATCTAATATATTACCAACAGCACATTGCTTACAATCTTCTGGGTTTAAGGTATTATTATGAAAAGCTGTATAAAGCTTTTGAATAGCGTTGGTAAATCGTACTGTAGTTGTCATCTTATATAATTTTCTTTTTCAATTCTAAGTTAAGAAAATTCATTTGTATTACATAATTAAAAAGTTGGTTGATGTCTGTATTGCGCATCATACTGTGTTTGTGAGTATATTTTTTGCGATAATCTTTAGGTGCGTTAATAGCTATCGTTAGTGTTGCCAGTACATCCATACTGGCCAACTTCAATTGTGTAATTAAAATATGGATTATGATATTGTAAACTAAAATAGTTTAAAATATAAATAACAAGTTGTTATGTTTTACGTTTAAATAGTGATGAAAAATAGAGTACTTGTTTTACTTAGTCTTACTGCCATTGCGTTAATAGCATTTCAATTTAAGCCTTTGAATACAATGGCTAATACAGTACAAGGCCTTATAGAAACACCAAGTTTAATAAATAAAGAGAGCCTAAGTATAAAAACACGTGTCAACGTACCTGAAGGCTATCAGCGTGCTTCGTATCCTAAAGGAAGCTTTGAAGATTACCTTAGAAATTACAAATTGAAACCCTTTGGGAGTAAGATAATTAACTATGATGCTTCGGAATATTTTTGGCAAAGAGGGCATATCGGAATTTTAGAAATACCAGTACCCAAAAATGGATTGCAGCAATGCGCAGATGCTCTAATTAGAATTAGGAGTGAATTCCTTTGGGATCAAAATCGAAAAGATGAAATTGGCTTTAAATTTACCTCAGGGCATTATTGTTCTTGGACTAAATATGCCCAAGGGTATCGACCAAGTATCAGCGGAAATAAAGTTACTTTTCATAAAACAAGAGCTGAAGATTATTCTAAAACAAACTTTTATAAATTCTTAAATCTTATTTATATGTATTCTGGTACACTATCCTTATCCCAAGAACTTAAACCGATTAAGGCTAAAGATTTAAAAATAGGCGATATGTTAATTAAAGGCGGCTCACCTGGCCACATAGTAATGCTTTGTGATGAAGCGGTTAATAACCAAGGTGAAAAGTTATTTCTCATATTTCAAGGGAATATACCAGCTCAAAGCGTTCATTTGGTTAAGAATCTTGCTGATAATTCTATGTCTCCTTGGTACAAACTAGAAGATGATATTGAAATTTTAGTTTCTAATTATACCTTTGGTAGTGCTAAATTTGTTCGTTTTAAGTGATATAGTCATTATTGCGAAAGCAGGAATCCACTTTAAATTCAGAATTCAATAATGTATCTTTGTATAAACTAAAATATTCCCATTACTTTGGGAAATTAATATGAGCAAAGCATTAACTCCTCAAGAACTGCACAACCTTGCTATGAACCATGTGGGTAAGGATTTAGAAGCACGCGGTTTTGAGTTTGTAGCCATTAATAGTAAGTTAAAAAAACATCCACAATTTGTTTGTATCGATAAGAACAGTCAATATTATTTTGTTGTGGTAAAAGCAGTTATGTTACCAGAGAATCCTAATAATTATGATGTAGTTTGGATGGAGACTTTTAAAAAACATGCTTTTGATAAAAATGCGAAGGTATTTTACGCAGGTGTTGGTTTAGGAAATCCTGGTGGTGAGGATCTGCCAATCTATTTAAACCAAGAGTACCTTATAGAATATAATGGGATTCAGGTTATAGAAATGAATTTAAATTAATCATGAAGAAATTTTATATTCTCATCGTTTTTATGACTTGTTTTTCGTGTAAAGAAGATAAACTACAAATCATAAAGCTTTCTGGGCCTGTATTTGGAACTGGCTTTAATATTCAATATTTTGATTTGGGTAATAGAAATTATGCGACACAAATTGATAGCTTATTTAATGTTGTAAATCAGTCCTTATCTACTTACATACCAGATTCCGATATTTCTAGGGTTAACAAAAACGATAGTTTAGTAGAGGTAGATGAGCATTTTAAACATGTACTTAAATCTTCTAAAGCTATCTACAGAGCCACTGAAGGGGTTTTTGACCCTACAATAGGTAATGTTGTAAATGCATGGAATTTTGGTGCAGAAACCAATAAATTTCTTACAGATAGTACTACCATAGATAGTTTAATGCAATTTGTTGGGCTTAATAGAGTGGGATTAGTTGGTAACAGAATTAAAAAACCAAAAAGCGGCTATTTAGAATTTAATGCCATAGCCAAAGGTTATGGAGTCGATGTTATTGCAGAATTTTTAAAAAGTCAGAATGTAGAAAATTACTTGGTTGAGATTGGCGGAGAGGTAAGGACATTAGGTGTAAATATTGAGAAAGCAAAGCCATGGAAAGTTGGTTTGCAACGCCCACGATTCGATGGTATTAGCGACCCTAACGATTATGTTTTAGCGGTACCATTAAAAAATGAAGCCATGGCTACTTCTGGCTCTTACAGAAAATTCAAAGTTGATGAAAATGGTAATCGATATACTCATATTATTAATACAAAAACAGGTTACCCTACAAAGACTAATGTCCTAAGCGTATCTGTAATTGCCGAAGATTGTATGAAGGCAGACGCTTACGCTACAGCGTTCCAAGTCATGGGAGTTGAAAAGGTAAAAACCTTTTTAAATACACACCCAGAATTAAAAGTTTATTTTATTTATGAAGCTAGTAGTAAGGAAATGAAGACTTTAGCTTTAAATGGGTTTCCAGAATAAAAAAATCGTGTGACCTAGCTAAAATAGCTGTGTCTTATAATTGCTATTAACTACTTATTTTATATTAAAAGTCATGCCTTTATTCGTTTTTTGGTGTGGCTTTTTTTCTTTTAGAAATCAATATTAGCTTTTTAGAAATCTTTTCCTTTAGATTTCCTTAGATTTTACCATCTTGCATAGATTACATTATGATCATGCAAAAAAGAACATACACCTTACTATTTGTTTTTATAACTGTATTCTCATTTGTCCAAAGCCAAAAAGCACAGCTAGATAGTATAAATAGAGTTTTAGAAAATATTAAAGTAGATAGCATACTACATAAAACCTTGTACAAAATCGCTACAAAATCTTACCGATACCAAAACCCAGAAATCCACCTATACCTTATAAAAAAAGGCTTAGAAACGGTTGCACAGTCTAACGAAAAATACAAAGGTGTCTGGTTAGGTGAATATGGTAAGTATTATCAAATCAAAGGTAATATGGATTCGTCTAACAATTATCTAAACAAAGCGATTAAAATAGGTAAAAAGCTTAATGATAAAAAGCAAGAGTACGCCTCTAAAAGTGCTTTAGTGACTAATTACGAATCTACTGCGGATTATGTAAACGCTATTAAAACCTATAACGAAATATTAGAATACGAGAATTCCTTACCCGAGGAAAAAAGTGAAGTCAATATTACAAAATTTAATATGGTTGGGTTATATCTTGCTATTCAAGATTTTGACAAAGCGGAGGAGTTGTCTTTAGAGCTTTTCAACAACCCAAAGATTAAAAACGATAAAACATTTTTATCTGAGGTATGCTTTATGCTTGCAGGAGTTTACCTTTATAAAGACGACAATATAAAAGCCCTAAATTATGCAAAGCAAGCCGAAGAACTAGCAGAAAATAAGTACATGAAAGGTATGGTTTACGACGTGCTAGGGAGTATATATACAAAGGCAGGAAAATTAAAATTAAGTTATAGTTATTATAAAAAGGCTTTACCCATTTTTGAAGAGTTTGGCGACAAGGCCAGGATAAGTGCTACACAAACTAACATATCTAACACGCTAATTAATTTAAAAGATTACAATAAAGCTGAGGAACTATTGTTAAAAATTGAACAGGATCTTTTAAAGGATAAAAATGCTTTTGCCTTAAATATAAAAGGGAACTACAATGCCTTATTAAAATTATATGAAAAAAAGGGAGACTATAAAAAAGCACTTTATTATTCAGAAAAAGAAAAATTTTTAAGGGATAGCCTAATTGGTGAAGAAAGACAAAAAGCCATAGCAGACTTTGAAGTAGCCTATGAAACCGAAAAAAAAGAACGCGAAAAAAACATAGCACAGCAGCAGCTCAAAATTTCACAATTAGAAATTGCAAAGAATAAAAACCTACTCTACAGTACATTGATTATATTGGGTTTGCTATTAACAGCAGGTTTGTTTTACTACAGCAAATTTAAAGCTAAAAAGAAAGCAGAACTTATAACCTTAGAGTTAAATGAAACCCAAAAGCGCTTAGCATTAGAGAAGCAATACAAGGACAGCGAACTCAAAGCTTTAAAGGCACAAATGAATCCGCATTTTATATTCAATGCCTTAAATTCTATACAAGATTATATTGTGCTAAATCAAAAGAATTTAGCAAGTGACTATTTAGGTAAGTTTGCAGATTTAATACGTAATTATCTTCATTTTAGCGATACAGGCTTTATTTCTATACCAGAAGAAGTGCACAATTTAAAACTGTATTTAGAATTAGAAAAGCTACGTTTTGAAGAAGCGTTAACGTACAATTTCAGTATAGATACTAATGCAAATTCCGAAGCCGTAAAGATACCTACAATGCTCATTCAACCTTATGTTGAGAACGCATTAAAGCATGGTTTGTTGCATAAAAAAGACAATAGAGCACTGAGTATTACCATAACAAAAACGTCAGAAAAAGTAATAGAGTGTGTTATAGAAGACAATGGTATTGGGAGAGAGAAATCTAAAGCAATAAATACCAAACGTCAGCAACAACACAAATCTTTTGCACTTAAAGCTACTACAGAACGATTAGATTTACTTAACTATGGAAAAGAACGAAAAATAGGTGTAGCAATTATAGATTTAAAAGACAACGATATCGCTAAAGGCACTAAGGTCATTTTAAATATACCAATACTAAGCAGATAATTGAGTTATGAAAGCATTAATTATAGATGACGAAAAAAAAGCAAGACAAGTACTGCAGATATTGGTTGAAGAAAATTGCGCAAAAATAACAAGTATTTTACAAGCCGATAACCTCTTGTCTGGTGTAGAACTTATAAAAAAAGAAGCGCCAAATATTGTATTTTTAGATATTGAAATGCCAGAGCATTCTGGCTTAGAAATTTTAAACTTTATAGAAAAAGAAGTTCATAATTTTGAGATTATATTTACCACAGCTTACAGTGAGTACGCCATACAAGCCTTTCAGTTATCGGCTATAGATTATTTATTAAAACCAGTACGTCCTAGCCAAGTTAAGGAAGCGGTAGATAAAGCCATAAAATTTTTAGGTAATACACAAATAAACCAGCGTTTGGCAGAGTTAAAAAGTAGCCTAGAAGATGCTCATTTCAAAAAAATTGGTTTACCTAACAGTAATGGAATTAAGTTTGTAAATTTTTCAGATATTATAATGTTAGAGGCTGATGGTATGTACACAAAAGTATCTACTACCTTAGAAGGCGAAATTTTAGTTAGCAAGCCTTTAAAGTTTTTTGTTGAAACTTTACAAAACGTAAAAACCTTTTACCGACCACATCGTTCTTTCCTAATTAATTTGTCGTTTATAAAAGAGTACGTTAAAAAAGACGGTGGTTATATTGTTATGGAAAACGCTAAAGCAGTGTCGATTTCTAATGATAAAAAAGACGAGTTTTTAGCCATAGTACAAAATATTTAAGCTTTAAAAACTGAAACACCTGTTTCAGAAGTTTACTATTAAATGCACTAGTGTTTAATGGCATTTTTGTTTTCATAATTATAAAACCAAATTTATTATGAAAACAAAATTACTCTACCTGTTAGTTTTAGTAACTACCTTAAGTTGGTCTCAAGGATCAACGGATTATGTTAAATTTTACAATTTTAACAATAATACATTAGAAAATGTTGTAAATCCCGGAACAGGAGATTTAGTGCCAGATAACACCAACTATACGTTTGTGTCAGACATCACAAATATGGCATCTAGTGCGCTAAATGTAGCTACAACATCATTTGACGCAGGAAACTTTGATACTATTTTTCAAACCTATACTTTTAGTTTCTGGTTTAAGGCTAATGTTTCAGGAGTTGGTTCTGGAGATTTTATTATTTCTAAACTAAATAACTCTAATTCTGGTAATTTCAGTCAAGGAGGAATAGTCATATTACACAATAATAGTGGTGGTATTCGTGTAATTTTAAGAGAAGACGGATCATCAAATTCTGCGTTTGCAGAAAGTACTATAAATATTTCTGATAATAATTGGCGCCATATTGTTGTTACCGTAGAACCAGAAACCATATCTCCATCGGTAACTGGTTATACCGCTAAGGTTTATGTTGATGGTGCATTTGACGCTTCAGATACAACAAATGGTTTATTAACTTCTAATAATCCTATGATTACAAGTGCAAATACATCCATGTTTGTAAATAAACCTGAAAATTGTTGTGTTAGTAATTTTCAAGGCGCCATAGATAATTTAAAAGTATATGATAGAGTTATCACTCAGGCTGAAATAACAGCTTTATCCAATGAAAATAACCCACCAATTGTTACCATACCAGATGCTGATTTTAAAAGCTATTTAGTAGGTAATACTGCTATAAATACCAATGGAGATAACGAAATACAAGTAACGGAAGCTAATAGTTTTACAGGTTACATAGATCCTTTTAGTGTTTCAGATTGGACAGGTATTGAAGCATTTACTAACGCTGTCGGCTTAGTTGCAGATTCTAATCCTGCGACAAGTATAAATTTATTTAATAATTCAAGTTTAGAATATTTCTCATATGAAGAAGCATTTAATTTAGATAATATGGTGCTTCCAGATCCAAATAACAATAGTTTAACACTAGTGTCTATAACTGATGCCACTAATTTAGTAGCCTTTAATCCTGCTGACTATCCCAATTTAGAATTTTATGGTTGTGCAGAATGTATTACTACAAATGTAGATTTCTCAAATAACTTAGCCTTAACGTTTGTAAATCTCTCAGGAACTAATATTGAGTATTTAGATTTGACATTACAAACTAACTTAACAAGCGTATATGTGAGAGATTGTCCTAGTCTTTTAGCTATGGATATTTCTAACGGAAATAATTCTAATATTGCTCAATTTAATTATAATAGCCAGTTAACACCAAACCTCAGCTGTGTTGCAGTCGATAATGTCGCTTATGCCAACAATACATTTTCGCAAAGAGATGCTGCTAATGTATTTACTACAGCTTGTACTTTGTTAAGTGTAGAAGAGTTTGATGCTGTTAATGACCTAATAATATACCCAAACCCAACATCATCATTTATTAATATAGAAACGAAGTTTGAGTTTAAAAATGCAGTTATCTATTCGATTTTAGGTAAAGAAGTGCTACAAATTTCATCAAAATCTATAAATATTTCTGAGCTTAATAACGGTGTCTATCTCATAAAAGTAAAAGACGAAAACGGTAATATTTCTATAAAGCGTTTTGTTAAACAGTAAAGATTTAGAAGCGCTAGAAAGAGTTATGCTATTGCTCTTTTTAGCTCTAAATAATAATCAATTTAACCTACATTTTTTGCATCCAAAAACTCCTTTATTATGAAAACTAAATTATTAGCATTACTAGTAATAATCTCAATCATTTCATCTTGTGAAAAAGATGATGAGTCCCAAACAGCTAATAGTTCAATAATTAATATACCAGATGAAAACTTTAAAAACTATTTGATAGATACACCTGAGATTAATACAAATGGCTATTAATTAAATTTTAAGGGTGATGAAAGGGAGGTCTAATTGAGGGCTTCTCTTTTATTTTTTAAGAGCGTACTATAAGCAAAATCCGATCGATTTACAATGCTTTACTAAGTAATAGAAGCCAACCGATAACCATTAGCAAACCGCCAATGGGTGTAATTGGGCCTAAAACTTTTAGTTTTTTGCCTTTAGCATCGCTCAATACCAAGCCATAAATGCTAAATGAAAATAAAATAACACCAATTGTAAAGCACCAATACATGGCCTTAGAGGTGTATGCTATATTGAAACCAAGAATAAGGAGTAGTATAGCATGATACATTTGATATTTTATTCCCGTTTCAAAACTATTAAGCTGTTCTTCGGTTAAGATTTTTTTTAAGGCGTGTGCACCAAAGGCGCCAAAAATTATAGCCAACATGCCAAATAAAGCACCAGTACTTATAAAAATTTGTGTTGTCATTTTTTAGTTGATTTTTCTAACCACAGGAATAATTTCACCTTTAGCCAAACGGTATGTATCAATCTCTTCAATTGAGAATTGAGAGGTATAATCCACTTCTTCAACTTTAAAACCAATACTGCGTAATTTGTTAAAATAATCTCGTCCGTAAATACGCACATGGTCGTACTGTCCAAAGATTTTAGCACGCTCTGCTTTGTCGGTTATGCTATCGTCTTCAAAAGTAGTATCACGATTTAAATCTTGTGGAATTTGAAAAATACCATAACCACCTGCTTTCATAACACGATATAATTCTTGCATTGCCATAGTGTCATCTGGGATATGTTCTAAAACATGATTGCATAGAATAACGTCATAACTATTGTCTTCAAATGGAAGATTACAAATATCAGCTTTTACATCGGCAATTGGTGACAATAAGTCCGTGGTGGTATAGTCTAAATTGTTAAGTTTTCTAAATCGATTTAAAAAACACTGTTCGGGTGCAAAATGCAAAACTTTTAAATGTTCAGAAAAAAAGTTAGTTTCATTTTTGAGATATAACCAAAGTAAGCGGTGACGTTCTAAGGAAAGGGTTGAAGGAGAAAGAATGTTTGGTCTTTGTGTTCCGTAGCCATAAGGCAGAAAGGTTCTAAAACTCTTGCCATCTATTGGGTCTGTGTAGTTTTTACCTCTAAGAAATAAAGCTAGTATAGGTCTAACTACATAGCTTAACCTTATGAGCAAAGGTCTCGGAATTATGTTCAAAAGTATTTTAAATAGATTTTTCAATGGGACACGAATTACACTAATTACCACTAATGTTCACAAAACTACTCTTTTATAACTTAGGCTGTCTTCACCAAAATTAATTATGATTCCTAACTTTAGTTTACTCACAGCTAAATAATTTAAGGTCTGTTTTACGTGACTTTTACTTATGTATTCAACCGCTTTTAGTTCAAGAATTATTTTATTATCAATAACAAAATCTGCTACATACTTTCTGCTTAATAAATGGTTTTTATAAATAATGTTAAATTTAGTTTCTCTCGAATAAGGAACTCCATTTTCTTTTAATTCAATTTCTAGAGATTCAGCATAAACCGATTCGCTAAAACCTTTACCAAGCGTATTATGTATTTCCATACATAAACCAATAACAAAATAGGCTTCGTCTTTATGTATGAGTTTAGACATGTTAAACTGAATCGTATTAGTGTAAATTAGTGAAATTAGTGTCAGTTAAACTATAACACCAGAGCATCTCGCCTAAATTCATCTTCTTCATTAGAAGTTATTCCTAAGGCCTCATGCACATAGGCAAACGTAGATAGTATTTCTGGTTGTCCATTAACTATAGCTATATCGTGTTCAAAATGTACACTTGGCTTGCCGTCTAGGGTTACAATTGTCCATCCATCTTTAAGTTGCTTCACTTTATGTGTTCCCATATTTATCATAGGCTCTATGGCAACAACCATACCTTCTATAAATTTTTTGCCTCTGCCACGTCTGCCATAATTTGGCATTTCTGGATCTTCGTGCATTTTACGCCCCAGGCCATGACCAACCAATTCCCTAACCACTCCATAGCCCTCAGCTTCGCAGTATTGTTGTATGGCATACCCAACATCACCAACCCTGTTGCCCACTTTTAATTGTTTTATGCCAACGTATAAGGATTCTTTAGTAGTTTTAATTAGTTTTTTTGTGCCTTCATCAACGTTACCAATCTCAAACGTATAAGCATGGTCGCCGTAAAAATCGTTCATTAAAGCACCACAATCTATAGAAACAATGTCTCCGTCTTTTAATGGTACGTCTGTAGGTAATCCGTGTACTACCGCTTCGTTTACACTGCAAAGTAATGTTGAAGGACAATCGTAAAGCCCTTTAAATCCAGGTAGTGCGCCATGATCTCTTATAAACTCTTCCGCTACAGTATCTAAGTGGTTGGTGGTAACACCTTCTTTAACTTCTTTAGCTAACATGCCTAGAGTTTTAGAAACGATTAGTGCACTTTGGCGCATTAACTCAATTTCTTCACTTGTTTTTGTTATAATCATAGTACGATTAATTTGATAATAAAGATCGCTTTTCTAAATTTAGAATGGCCACCATTTCTTTTTTGGTGAAGGGATATTAGGTTGCTCTTTAGTTATGAGTTGATAAACTTCTCCCCATCCTAGTATGCCACCGATGTTACGATCATCAATAAATAAATCTGCATTTATTTTTCGACTACGGCTATAATCAAACTTTTCTTCTGGGAAGCTCGCATTTATAGCATAGAATTCTATGCCATTCTCCTTGCAAAAATCAACAGCTTCTTGCAATTTAGAACCACTTCTATACGTCCATAGGATAAGTCTGTGTCCTTCTTGCTGCAATCGTTTTAAGGTTTCGAATGCAAAAATTCTGGTTTTACCAATTTTTGGATAAGCATCCTCAACGATGGTACCATCAAAATCAACTGCAATTAGTAATTTATCTTGAAAATTCATTTTTAATTAATTACACCACAAAGTTACGACATTAAGGCGTCTATACAAGCGAATGTTGAGTCATTGCTTTGGGTTGTGGAATTCCTATAAGTTTTAACACGGTAGGTGCTATATCTCCAAGAATACCATTTTTAATAGCTTTTAAGTCTTTATCAATTAATAGTATAGGTACTGGGTTTGTGGTATGTGCTGTGTTTGGTGAGCCATCTGGATTAATCATAGTTTCACAATTTCCATGATCGGCTATTAAAATTGTAGTATAGTCATTTTTTAGAGCTGAAGTTATGACCTCTTCAACACATTGGTCAACAGCTTCGCAGGCTTTTATTGCAGCCTCCATAACACCTGTATGACCAACCATATCTCCATTGGCAAAATTTAGGCATACAAAGTCCACCTCACCTTTGTTTAATTCAGTAATCAAGGCATCTTTGAGCTCAAACGCACTCATTTCTGGTTGTAGATCATAAGTCGCTACTTTTGGTGAGTTTCTTAAAATTCTAGTTTCACCTTTAAAGGGTGCTTCTTGCCCACCAGAAAAGAAGAACGTAACATGTGGATATTTTTCGGTCTCAGCAATTCTTATTTGTTTTTTATTGTGATTAGCTAAAACTTCACCTAGTGTTTCAGATAAGTTGTCTTTATTAAATACAACATTAATCCCTTTAAAACTATCGTCATAATTAGTCATAGTTACATAGTGTAAGTCCAATTTATGCATGTTAAATTCATGAAAATCGTCTTGAGATAATGCTTGCGTAAGTTGGCGACCACGATCTGTTCTAAAATTAAAAAAGATAACCACATCATCTTTTTTAATAGTAGCTACAGGGCGCTCATTATCGTCTACCATAACCAGAGGTTTTATAAATTCGTCTGTAATATCTTCTTCATAATTTTTTTGAATGGATTTTAAAACGTTTTTGGTGTTTGTGCCTTTGCCATTAACAACAGCATCATAAGCTAATTTAACACGCTCCCAACGTTTATCTCTATCCATGGCATAATAGCGTCCTGTTACTGTTGCTAGTTTACCTGCGGTTTTATCTAACTGTTCTTGTAATTCTGAAATAAATCCATAACCAGATTTTGGATCAACATCTCTACCATCTGTAAAGGCATGCACAAAAACATCCTTTAAACCAACATCCTCCATTGCTTCTAAAATTCCATAGAGATGATTAATATGAGAGTGTACACCACCATCACTCACCAAGCCTAATAAATGAATGGATTTTTTGTTAGTTTTTGCATAATCGAAAGCGGCTTTAAGTGCTTTTTCTTCTTTAAGGGTATTCTTTTCAACTGCCAGATTTATTTTTGCTAAATCCTGGTATACAATTCTCCCGGCTCCAAGGTTCATGTGGCCTACTTCGCTATTTCCCATTTGCCCTTCTGGTAACCCAACATGAAGGCCATCGGTTCTTAAACTCGCATTTGGGTATTTAGTATATAAAGCGTCTATATAAGGCGTGTTAGCGTTATCTATTGCTGAAACTTTTGGATCTGGTGATGTTCCCCAACCGTCCAAGATCATTAAAATGACTTTTTTATTCATGTAACTCTGTTTAAAGGCTCAAATATAAGATAATGGTATTTATAGCGTAATGCGTATGCACTTAAAAAAATGAATTTAAACGACTTCATTAGTTTTGGAGTTTGATTTCTAAGCGCTATTTATTTTTTGTTTAGGACTTAAGGTGTTTGTTTTCAATATGTTAAATATATGTTATATCGTAATTTTCATGTAACACTTCTAAAGTTTTATCGTCTTTATACTGTAATCAAAAAACAACAATCAATTTAATTTAAAATCTTTCATCATGAAAAAATCAGCAGTAATCTTAGTCTTAGCTTTAGGCTTATCAATCTCAAACTTAGAAGCTTCTAATGGCTATTCAGTTTTAGTTACAGAAGCAGAAATAGCCTATAAGGCAGAGGTAAGCCCCTTATGTAAGGCAGTAGCAACGGGTAACACTGAGTTAGTAAAAACACTTATAAAACAAGGTGCAGATGTTAATGCAAAGTCTAACGGTATGCAGCCTATACATTATGCAGCCAAGTATAACCGTGTTGAGCTTATTAAAATTTTGATCACAGCAGGATCAGACGTTCATACCTTATGTGATAAAGGCTATTCTCCTTTGAGACATGCCGAAAAATCTAAAGCTACAGCTGCGGCACAATTTTTGAAACGCTTTAAAAAGAAAACTGTCTAATTAAGGCAATTTATTTGAGTTAGTTAATTGAAAAGCATCCTTTTAGTCTAGGATGCTTTTTTTGTTCTGTAGCTTCTAATCGCTTCTTTTATTTTTTCGATACGGTTTTCTGGGTCTGGATGCGTACTTTGAAACTCAGGGACTCTATTAGGACCAGCAGCAGCCTTTAAAATCTGCATAACACCAATCATTTCTTCGGGATTGTAGCCTGCATCTATCATAAAGTGCACACCTAATTCATCACTTTCTAACTCGTCACCTCTACCGTTTTTTAAGAGTTGCCCTTGGCCAATTTGCTGTGCAACACCGCCTATGTCTATGGCAGCACCTCCCATTGCAAGCGTTTGCCAAAATTTAGAATTGGTTATACGCTCGTTAGAATGTTTTCCTAAAACATGTCCAATTTCGTGCCCTAAAACACCAGCCAATTGATCTTCATTTTGTAATTGTTTAAATAAAGCAAAGGTGATAAAACACTGCCCGCCAGGTAATGCAAAGGCATTAATGGTTCTGTCATCTGCAAGCAGGTGAAAGTCATATTTATACGGTGTGTTTTTAGCTATGCTACTATTTACAAGTTTGTTGCCAACATTGTCAACTATGGACTGGTATTCGTTGTTTGGATGCAGGCCACCATGTTGCTGTGCCATACCAGGTGCACTTTGTAAACCTATTGCAATTTCTTGCTCAGGTGATAATGAAATAGCTTGTTTTTTACCTGTGTAAGGGTTTACTTCTTCTTGGCTGCATTTTCTTAGATAGGCGAATGCGGCTATAGCTATGAAAATAAAAATTCTAATTTTAAAATTACCTCTTCTCATAATAGTGATTGTCTTAGTTGGCTAAATTTACAAAAGTTTGACACATTTTTTACCTAAAAGTCATCACTTAAGTTATTAACTTTATCCAAGTTTTAATCTTCAATTAATATTTAGAGTAATGAGCTATCAGTTTAAAATACTATCTAACCACAATTTAGATACTGTAATTCCGTTGGTTTTTGAGTTGAATAATGGTAAGGTAGCGCTATCTTTATTACAATCTCGTTTTGAAGAAATGAAAACTCAAAATTATGAATGTGCCGTTATAATTTATAATGAAAAACCGATAGGTGTTTGCGGACTATGGTTTTGTACACGCCATTATGCTGGTCGTTCTGTTGAGTTAGACCATGTGTATATAAAACCAGAATACAGAAACAATGGTTTGGGTAAATCGTTTATGGATTGGGTTAATAACTACGTAAAAGAAAAGGGTTGTAATTCTATAGAACTAAATACTTATGTGCAAAATTACCCTTCACATAAATTCTATTATAACGAAGGTTTCGAAATTTGGGGCTACCACTTCTATAAAAATATTTAGCTTATTTTAAAAATCCTAAATCTGAGTTAGCAGGTATCTCGTAAGGTGTTTTATTATATTCAAAAACTCGTGCGGTTAAACTACCTTTTAGTGAAATGGTGTTGTCTTTTACATCAATCCAACTGCCTTCTCTTAAGCCAATTACAGGTGGTGTATTGTAGGCATGAAATTCTTTAATTCTAGTTTCTCTTGTTTCTCCCATATGCGTACTGCTAGGATCTGGGTCTAGGTAATGTGGGTTAATATTAAAAGGGACTAATCCTAGAGTTTTAAAACTTGGCGGATAAACGATGGGCATATCATTAGTTGTATTCATAGTAAGTCCGCAAATATTACTTCCGGCACTTGTGCCTAAATAGGGTATACCGCTAATTACAGCCTCTTTAATAGCTCCCAGAATATCATTTTTATAAAGTTGATTTACCAAAACAAAGGTATTACCACCACCAGTAAAAATACCTTTGGCATTTTTTAATGCTAGTTTAGGATCATTAAACTCATGTATACCTTTAATTGTTTTACCTATT
>NZ_CALGNH010000043.1 GCF_937958655.1 uncultured Winogradskyella sp.
TTCTTCATATTCCGCTGGGTAATATAAATAGTATTGTAAATGCGATTTGGTTACGGTCTCCAATTCCGCATCAATAAGCCTGCCTTGTCCAGCACAGCTTTGCACCATAAAAAGGCTGGTAACTAATACTAAAAATCTTGCTTTAACTATTTTCACATGCACTTATTAATCTTTTCTACGCACTAAAAACCTTTTAAACCTTTCTCAAAGATTGAATTCTAAAAGAATAAAGTCTTGCTCAAATGTAGTAATTGTAAAGGTTTAAAAGAAATTGGTACTGTAGCTTAAAGCTGTTGTAGATTTATTTTAAAACGACATGCTCTTAACGTTTTATCACATAGTTAAATCTTATTTTGCTACAATATAAAACCTGTGAGTATTACACCTAAGATTAAAACAACTAATACCACTACAAAAAAGACAAAACCAAATTTAGTTTTAGTGTTTTTTTGAAAAATATATTTAGATGTTTGCTCATCTTCTTCTTTAATAAACTTTGTATTCTCTTCTCCTTGTTTCATTGTAATTAGCTTTATTTTAAAACGCAAACTACAGAAAACACCTTTTGTTCAGTGATTGATATGGAAGTATCATTAACGCAATCCATATTTTTAAATCAGTTAACAATTAGCTGATTAGCATTAATCCAAATCCAAAAGTTTCATCAATTTTGTAGAGATTTTAAACATAAGAATTATGAGCGATAGCAGTAACACTATTTTAGGAATATTAGCAGGAACAGCCATAGGAGCAACGTTAGGAATACTTTTTGCACCGGATAAGGGCACAGAGACTAGAAAAAAACTTGTGGAACAATCAAATGCACTGGTTGACGATGTAACCACAAGCACAACGCAGCTAAAACACCAGGTTGCGGATACTTTGACCTCTAAAAAGGAGTCCTTAGATGATAAAATGGAATCTTTAGTTTCTTCCGCCAGTTATAAGACAGAAGATGTTATAACTACACTTGAGGCAAAGCTGAAAGATTTAAAGGCTAGAAATAGAAAATTACAACGTTCTTAATGGGAGCAACTAAAAATATAGGTGCGCTAAGTGCCGAGTCTTTTGACAACTCTCAGGAATACGTTAAGCATTCTTGGGAGTACTACAAGTTAAAACTATTTATGCACTCGGCAGAACTTACAACAAACATTGTAAAGTTGTCCTTATACGGTTTTTTTGCTTTAATGGGTTTTCTTTTGCTATCCTTAGCACTGGCAATTTTTTTAGGAGAGGTGTTAAATAACAGTGCGCTTGGGTACATCTGCGTTGGAGTGAGCTATTTTATACTCATAGCGATACTATATTTTTTAAGGAAAAAAATTGAGAAATTTGTAATATTAAAACTTTCAAAATCAGTTTTTAATGATGAATAAAGCCACATACAGTTCGATAAACGAAATAAAACAGGATCTAAAAATTTTGAAGTTAAAAAGGGACATTAGCTACGAGCTTCTTCACCAAAATAAAGAAGACTTTGAAGAACTAATGACTCCGATGACATTATTGAACAAATTTTTGAGCCCTGTTAAAAAGATTGGAATAGCGTATTTGCTCAAGAAAATATTTTAAGAACTGCTCAAATAAATTTTTATTAAGCTGCTACTACGGATTTTCTGTTTTTCTTTAAAAATTCGCTTGGGCTAATACCAAACTTATCTTTAAAAATTTTAGAAAAATAGCTTCTACTACTAAAACCAATCGAATATACAATCTCTGAAATGTTCATTTCTGTGCTTGTCATATAATCACGAGCCACTTCTAGCCTTGCATGCCTAATATATTCTGTAACAGTTCTGTTATATAACAGCTTAAATCCTTCTTGCAACTTAGCTTGGGTTAAGCCGGTATCGTGAGCAATGTCCTCTAGCGTATATGCTACACAAATATTCTGTTCTATTTTTTTAGCATACGCTCTTATTAACTTTAGTTCTCGCTTTAATAAGGTTGTGGATAAGGTTTTATTATTAACCTCTCTATTATGCTGTAGCATATGCATGGATAAAATTTGATATACTAGCCCCTCAATTTGCATGATTCTGATCATACCGGTGGATTTTACCAATCGTAAAGCACCAATCTTATCCGCTAATTTTAAATTATAAGAACCATAGTAGGCAAAAACCTTTTCATGATCCGTGTCTAAAAAAACTTCGTAAAGCTTTTGATTTAAATTTTCTCCACTAGTTAGCCTCTTTTTTAAGAAAGGTTTTCTTGTTACTTGAATAACATTTATGGCTAGCTTTTTGTCCTTTGGAAAATACCCATAGTTGTAACCTCCCTCTCTACTCGTAATAATTACAGATTGAAATTGTTCTAAAGTTTTAATTTCGTTATCACTTTGGTAATCAAATCTATGCTCACAATACCCTTCCAAACAATAGGCAAAATGTATTGGGTTGTAGTTAGACGCATCCATAATCAAAGTTACCTCATCAAAAAAAGTTAAGTCATATTCCAAAAGGCTAACGCCCCAGTCAAAATCAATGAATCTAATGGAACCTTTTGCGTTATCATTGTCTATAGTTAAAGAGTATTCGCCCCACCGTTCCATAATCTCACCACCAATAACATCCTTAATTTGTCTAACAGTCCCTTCTGTGTCTTTAGCAGTAATATTAATAGTTATCATTTTAATTACAATTTGATTTATTTTTTAAAGATAGTTTTTTGTTTAACATTAAAGTTAACACTATTAAACAAAATAAGCGCTCAATTAAGAGCGCTTTTAATTTTTTGCTTGAAAGATTTAGTGTAAGTCTCTGGGTTTTGTGGTAAACTATCTCGGAGTAAATCTACGAGGTATTCGTAAAAAATAATTTTAATTTAGAGGCAAGTTTTAGTGTATTAAACCATTTTGCGGTACCAAGAAAAGTTTAATTTTTAAAGTACGCAAATTTTAAGATAATGCTGCTCATAAATTAGGTACATGCGCTTTTATCAAGTGCGCAGCTACCTGTACTCGGGATTTTCAAAATTCCATCTGGTACCATCATCCCATTCTTCTCTTGAATTTCCATAAGAAGGTATTCCCTTATTGGCTTTCAACATCTTACCAAGATGTAAGAGATTATAAGTCATAAAAGTGGTATTTCTATTGGTAAATTCATTATTCTTTGCATTTGCCTCCTTATCTAGGTAGCTGGGTCCTGGTCCAGCTTCGCCTATCCAACCTGCATCTGCTTGTGGAGAAATAGTAAATCCTAAATGTTGAAGCGCATATAAGATGCCCATCGCACAATGCTTAATGCCATCTTCGTTCCCAGTAATGATACACCCGCCTACTTTTCCGTAATAGACATATTGTCCTTTAGCATTGGTCTCTCCACTCATTCCGTACAACCGCTCGATTAATTTTGAAGCAACTGAAGATTTCTCACCCAGCCAAATAGGCGTACCGATAACCACTATATCCGAATTTTTAATCTTATTGTATAATTTAGGCCAATCGTCTTTTGTTGCGCCTTCTTTGGTCATATCTGGCTGTAAACCAACAGGTATATTATAGTCTGCAAGTCTTAGATATTCTACCATAACCCCTTCTTCTTCCATAATCTTCGTCGAAACCTTCATTAAACCTTCTGTATGGCTTTTTTGAGAAGAATTCTTAAGGGTACAATTAATAAAAATAGCTTTGAGTTCTGAAAAGTTTTTGTCCATGGTCTTTTTTTTAAATTTAATTAATAAGGTTCCAATTAGTTAATCCTATTGCTATAAATACGAACTCATTTCTTATACGTATTTGTGCTACCATTTAAATTGTATGAGCAAATAATAAGACTATTCATTAAATAATTTTGGCATTTAAAAACGGTATCCAATAAAGCTTAAAGTTATCTTTTAATGCTATCATAATTTGCAAGAAAACAGCAATTGCTTTTAATTATTCGATTAATGTTATGGTCTTTGCTATTAGCAAAAATGTTCTAAGGTTAAACTTTCTGGGGGCAATGCTACAGAGGCCTCTTTTAAAAAATTTTTTCAATTTCAAGGCAAGCCTAAGGGCATTAACCGCCTTGATGATGCCCATAAATAAAGTCCAAACAAAATGAATACTTCAAGAATTTAATTAAATGGAACAAAAATTTGAGAATGCGCTTGTTAAGATGTGGGATAAATTAGACGGCTGGTTTAATTCTTTTATTGCCAATCTACCTAATTTAATTTTAGCAATATTGGTATTTGTTATTGCCATACTACTTTCACGGTATATTAAAAAACTGGTTTACAAGTTATCTAGTAAAAGTAGCTTGCAACAAAGTATGAAACAGTTACTTTCTCAAATAGTTTCTATTATTGTTATATTATTTGGTCTTTTCTTGGTTCTAGGCATACTTAACCTAGGTAAAGCTTTAAATACAATATTGGCTGGTGCTGGTGTTGCAGGCTTAGCAGTAGGGCTTGCACTACAAGGTGCTTTAACAAATACGTATTCGGGTATCATTCTCTCCTATGTGAAACAAATAAAATTCGGGGACTGGATTGAAACCAATGACTACGAAGGAGAAATTGTAGATATAGACCTAAGGGTAGTTACTATAAAACAGGTGGATAATAACTTAGTCTATATTCCTAATAAGTTGGTGGTAGAAAATCCAATAAAAAACTACTCTACAACTGCCCAGTCTAGGGTAATTTTAAAGTGTGGTGTTGGGTACGGTTCAGATTTAGAGAAAGTTAGAAGTTTGATAAAACAAACTATTGTAGAAAATTTTGAAGCAGTAGCCGAAAAAGATGATATCCTTTTTCTTTACAGGGAGTTTGGTGATAGTGCGATAAATTTTGAAACCCGATTCTGGATAAATTCTACCTCGGCGTTAGAGGTGGCAAAAGCTAAAACAGAAGCTATGATTTTAATAAAGAAAGCGTTTGATGCTAGCGGAATTAATATCCCTTTCCCAATACGCACCTTAGACATACCCGAAGAAATACTAAAAAAATTAAACTAGAAATTTTTGCTAAGCGCGTTCAACTTCATTTTCAGATTTAAGCACCTTGCTTCCATCCTCTTGCTTTATAAACAATGCTTTGTTATCTGATGCTCCATTTCGTGTAACACTTGTACCTGAAATTGTTTTAGTAACACTTTCAGTATAGGTTTCCACTACTTTTCCTGTAGCATATCCTTTGCCCCATTTCCACTTTACTTTTGTTCCTTTTCTAATCATAATAAATACATATTTGTGCACAACCCCTGCCTTTTCTAGCTAAAAAACAGGGAGATATGGAAAGAGCTGTTGTGCACTGAGTAACCAAACTAAACATAACAAAAGTGGATTTTTTAAATAAAAAAAATGGTTGCTATTCCTAAAAAAAATAACCTTAAAAAAAGGTTTTAAAATAGTAAATAAGTTAATTTATTTATCATATGAAATAATCTTTCCCTTGCTTATAAAATAGCTTTGTAGAAAAAAGTTATGATATTAGAATTACTTACTGGTATGGCTATAGGTTTTGGTCTGGGAGTTTTAATAATGATTGTGGTAAGCGATTACTATGAAGAAAACCAAGGGAAGTTGCTTAATGACATTGACCAAACGATTCACGAATCAGGATTTATAGATATTCCTTTAGAACACATGTACCAAGTTAAAGAAAATCACAACCCAGAACTTAGAAGCAGATTTTTAAAAAGAATCCAACAATTTAAGTCAAGAAACAGGTTTTACAACTAAAGCTTGGCTATTAATACATTGTTTTTGTTTTTATAACTTTTTGGATTGCAATTAAATTTTTGCTTAAAAATTTTACAGAAATAACTTCTGCTAGTTAAGCCAACAGAATATACTATCTCAGATATATTTAAATCGGTTTCTCGCAATAATTTTTCAGCCATTTCTAATCGCGCATTTCTTACGTAATCCGCTACTGTTCTCTGGTATAAAAACTTAAAACCTTCTTGTAATTTAGCTGCTGCGAGTCCAGATTTTTTGCTTAGAGACTCAACAGAATATGGTATTTGGGGTTCTTCTCCAATCTGATTAGCCAAATCCATTATTTTCTGAATCTCTCGTTTAATTAGCTTAGTAGAATTAACCTTACCTTTTGTCTCTGTTCTGTATTGCTCAATATGGCTTGCCAGTATAAGAATGCACAAACCTTCATAATAGAGAAGGCCAGATAAGGTGTCCACGTACCTTGCTTTTGACATTTTTTTTACGTAGTCCGCTATTTCTAAATTCAATTGCCCTAAATGAACCAGATTGTGCTTCCTTCTTAAATCCATCAAGAAGGATTTTAATTTTTGGGCTATAAATGTGGGGTTTTCAGAATGTTTAATAAAGTAGGTATCGGTGTCTATGCGCAATAAATATAGCTTAATATTAGAATTTGCTTTTAAGACCAATCCTCCGGCAAAATCCTTTCCAGATTTTACGATAGCTGTCTGCAGCTCATTTAATTTTACAAAGTGATTATTGTGTTGTGTGGCATAAAAACTATACCCTTGAAAACAATACAGAAAATAAATAGCCTGATTATTTTCTGATGACAGTGGCAAATATGTATCCTCCGTTAACTTAAGGTCAAACTCTACAAAAAACAGACCGTCATCAAAATTTATACATTTAACATCCCCTGTACCCGATTCGTTACCAACATTTAAGGTGTAATTTTCTCCTTCTTTTTGAATTTCGCCCCTAATATGGAAAGAAAGTTTATCCAACTCATCATGCGCACGCTGTCTTCTTTTTTCCATTTTTGATTGATTTAAAGATGTTTTCTTATTCTTAAAAAAACTTATTTAGTATGTCCAAAATTAGCTTATTGAAGAACTACACATTAACATTTTCGAAGAAATGTTTAACGTATTAAAGGATAAAGCAAAAAAATAAAACCTAACTCTAAACAATTAATTTTAAACGTGTTACAATTATTTTTTTTTGAGTCAACTAAAACCTGATTTTTAAGCTTAATTGCATCCATATTTTAAGGTATGTTTTACAAACTTTCAAATGCGGTTGAAAAAAATAAGATTGAGAAAGATTTAAATCTTAGATTTAAGTATCCAAATCTTTATGTTCCTGACCTAATCATTAACGGTCTTACGGAGGCTACAATATCTATTGTGACCATGGAGGATAAAGATGAAATTAACCTTGCAATCTGGGGGTTAATGCCAGAAGATTATAAAGAAGATTGGAGCACTTTTCAAGAAATCTCAAATACGTTAAATCTTAATCTGCATCAACTACAAACAGTTTCATGGATGAAACCTGCGCTCAAGCACAGACGCGCACTTATTTTGGTATCTGGCTTCTTCGCTTATCTTTTAAGAAAAGGAACTGTATATACCTATTATGTGAGTTTACCTAACGACAAATCATTTTTTATTGGCGGCATATACAACCAACTTGATGATGGATTTTTAAGTTGCTCACCGATAACCACTAAAGCAAATAAATTCATCTCTAGCTTTCATAACGTAGATAACCAGATGCCCATAATAATAACCGATAGCGTAGTTGAAACTTGGATGTCTGAAAAAACCACAGAAAGCACTATAGCACAACTAATTAAAAATCCTCCAAAACCCAAACTACGTGCAAACCCCATTGCTAACGATTTCTTTAAGAATAAAATCGTTTATAACTCACTATTACAACCGGTTTATTACGATGAAATTCCAAAGGGAGGATTGTCTAATTCCTAGATTTAAGTTTAATTTTTTTTCTATACTCGGTGGGTAATATTCCATAATGCTCACTAAATATCTTAGAAAAGTAGCTTCTACTCTTTATACCCACTTTGTACACCACCTCAGATATAGAATAATCCGTGTTCTTTAAATAATCTCGAGAAATCTCTAACTTAATTTTCTTTACATACTCATTAACCGATTTCTCATAAAGCATTCTAAACCCCAACTGAAGTTTCTTTGCGCTCAATCCAGACTCTTCAGACAGAATAGCAATGGTAATTGGTTCTGCAATATTATCTACAATGTAGCCTGCTAGTTTATGGATTTTTTTAATGTCTGATACCGATAAGGAATCCGATAGTTTGTCTTCGGTCTCAAATTTGTGTTGCTCTAACAACTGCATTGCCAAAATAATATTTAACCTTCCTTCTATGCTCAGTGCATTAATGGCTCCGTAGGTTTTGTCTGCACGTATTTCCTTAACGTGATCTGCAATTTTTAGGTTAAAATTTCCTAAATGCTTGTAAGGTAAGTTTACTGATTCATCTTTAAAAACAGAACGAATTACATCATTAAAATAAGCCAAGTTATTATGCTTCTTTTTAGCATATTGTTTCTTAAGAATATGGATTATATTAACCTGAACATTTACTCTCTTTGGAAAAACAAGCGTCTTCTTAGATTGCTTTTTTGGAGCAATTATAATATTTTGATAACGCTCTAATTGCACTTCTTCTGGGTCTATTCCTTGAATATAGCCCAATTTTCCTTCCGAAATAAAAATGAACTCCAAAGGGGGCTCCGCCCCAGTCTCATATACTATCTTGATGTCCTTTAAAAAATTTACATCATAATCAATTAGTGATATCCCCCAATCAAATGAAATAGTTCTTATAGTTCCTTTTCCATGAATATTGTTAAAAACGAGCGATTTTACTCCCCCTTGCTCAACAATCTCTCCTTCTAAGAAATAATTTAATTGATTTAGTAAATCATCTATAGGATGGTTTTTTAAAACAATCTCTTTCATAACGTTTCTTTTTCGTTACAAAGAAATTGTAAGGAGCAAAAAACGTTTAACAATTTTGAAATTTAAACTAACAAAATCGGATAGTTACATCAGTTAAATTGTTAAGTAATTATTAAAACCTAGGCAGATTGATTTGTTTGATTTTGCTTCCTATGCTTAGAAATATACTGTTTGGGAGAGATTCCGAACTTTTCTTTAAAAATTTTAGAGAAGTAGCTTCTTGAATTAATTCCTATTTTATATGTAATCTCGGTGATATTCAAATCTGAGTTCTCCATCAGCTCTTTAGCTTTATCCATTCTTACATCTTTAATATACTGGTTTACCGATTTTTTAAACAAGTAATTAAAGCCGTCTTGCAGGGTGTTTTGATTTAATCCAACACGCTTGGCAATACTAAGAATACTGCCTAAAACAGCCATCTCTTCTTGAATAATAGTACTAGCTTCTTCAATTTTATCTACCGTATTCTGCCTAAGAATTCTTCTACTATCGGGTTCTTTTGTATCGTCTAAATATTGCTTTAAGTAATGTGTAAGTATTTCATAAATTTTACCTTCTTGAAAAACATGGCGCATAAAACCTGTTAATTCTGTAGTAGTATATTCCTCTATGTACTTAGCAATATCTAGGCTGTAATACCCTTGATAGAACAAGGCGTTTACACCATTGGAATCTCTAAAAATCTCCTCTAAATTATTGTCCATTTCCGCAAGAAAAGAATCTATTTTTTCCTCAAAGGTTTTTCTGTCTATCCTAATTGCAAAAAAGCAACCTGGCGAATCTTTGGGTATTCTTAAACTATTGCTATCGCTTAAACCAGCGCAGGCCATCATACTTTCTAAATGTTTAATGGTCTTATCACCGCTACCAGAATGAGAATAGGTAATTTTTTCTTCTCTATTAAATAAAATTACCAGAGGCTGAACAACTTCTTTAGCAAACGTAAAATGCAATGGTTTTTTAAGGGTACAATCGAATTCGTAAGCAAAAATTCCGTAATCAAAATCATAGGTCTTAATATAGCCATGGCCTACATCTTTGGGAAAAGACATGCAATATGCTCTATTTTCCTCTTCAAACTCAGAATTCAATTCTTTGGCAATAATCTCAATAAAGTGTTTAGCACTATTGTTGATGATATGTATTTCTTTCTCCACATCTTATTGTTAACTCTAAATATACTACTATTAAGAGAAAACTTCTTTAAATGTTTAAGTATCCACAGGTAATGAGTCAACATAATTATTGATAAAGTTAAGTGATATGCTAGTTAATTCTGAATTTTATAAAGTATTGATTAAGAGTTAATCAAACACTAACTAAAAAAAAAAGTATGTTACGTTGGTCAATCACTTTCATCGTTTTAGCAATTATTGCCGGAATTTTTGGATTTGGAGGAATAGCAGCCGGTGCAGCAAGTATTGCTAAAATTCTATTCTTTCTCTTTATACTATTCTTTATAGTATCTCTTATTAGAGGTAGAAAAAAAATATAAAACATAATAAACAGTCAAATTAAAAGGAATGAAAAAATCATTATTATTATTTTCAGTGCTATTACTATCCGTATTAACATTAGCACAGTGCAGAGAAACAAAAGAAGAAAAAGCTGAGGATGCTATAGAAGAAATTGGAGATGGTCTAGAGGATGCTGGGGAGGATGTTGAAGATGCCGTTGATGGTGTTAAAGAAGAAGTGGAAAGCGAAACTGATGACTATTAATAGTATAATTTAAAAAAATTAGCCCTGATTTTTACATCAGGGCTTTTTTTATGATCCTAAGAAAAAACACTTAAGAATAGTGCTATTAAGCGGGTTTGCATTCACGAATTATTAAGCTCTCTATTGGCAGTAATGATGGCATCTAAAAGGTACGCTAATGGTCTTTTTACTTATTTTCTTGCCCCCGTTCAATAGCATCATTAAAATCTATTTTACCATCTACTTGATTCTTAAAGGCTTCTATCCACCCATTTTTAACCGTATTAAAAATAGTTGGCCACACTTTTCCTTGAACATTATTTAAGTTACCTTCTAAAGGTACACTTGTTGCTAAGGTATTCTTCCCCTTATTTTTAAGTAAAAATTTAAAAAAGCCCACAAAACCTTCCCATAATACGCTTAAAAATCCGTCACCTTCTCCTATGAGTTTGGCGTCTTTCAAGATTGGTTTAACGTATCCTGTTAAAAACCCATTAGCGATAGCTATTTCACTGTACAGGTTAAAGTTACCGCTGTCAAAATCTATACCTGCATAATGTCTAGTAAAATCATTAAGTGCAGTTGCATTTGCCTTCTCCAGAGAAAAGCTCATGTCCATGTCTGGAATTTGCTTTACCAAATCCATTTTACCATTTAATATTACTTTTCCCTTGCCAATAGATGTTGCCGTTGCAGAAATTTTAGATGGAAGATTTAGTTGCTTTTGCACCACATTTCTTAGATTGTTGGCATACAATTCAATATTAGCAAAATGTAAATCAATGTTAGGATCAGCATTTAATTGCAGAAAAGCAGCTTTACCGTTAGTAATTACTAGATTATTAATAGCTATAGGAACAATGTCGGTAAGTGCGTCTGTCCAATCGTTAAAATCTGCATCCGCAGCATCTTCTTGTTGCTGATCTTCGAATACATAAATAAATTCTGGAGAATTTAAATAGATTTCGCTTACCACCTTGCCTTTAAACAAAGATTTCCATTCAATAGAGATATCCGTTTTGGGGAAATTTAAAAATGGTATCTCGGTTGTAGCATCTACCTTATTCAATTTTAAAGTATTGATTACATAAGCACCTCTTAGCAAAGCAATATCAATATCGGCTACAGAACCATTATAACCTGGTATGTCGTTTAGTGCCTTGTTTACGTAATCTTTAACTATAACAGGTAATAATAATCTAAATATAATAAGTAATACTATTATAGTTACAGGTATTATGTAGCGCTTTTTTCGGTAACTCTTTCTTTTTAAATTCTTACTCATAGCTTGTTTTGTTTCTTTTTACCCTTACCTGTAATGGTTTCAATTATACCATCTTTTAAACATGTCCAAATATAGTTAGGAAAAGATTTGGTTCTATCTGGTTTAGTTGCTATTGCGCCATGTCGGTATCCATTGGCATCATTATTAGAACCGTCATTAACCAATAGGTTTCCTATAAAAGACAGCACTTTGTTTATTTTTAATAAATCTTTTCTTAAAACTTCTAACTTAAAATCCTCATACTTCATTTTTACATCTCCGGTTGCAGCATACCTGTCTCCGCTAAAAGTAAAATACATTTGATCCACACTACCTTGAGCTGTAGCTTGCAAACTACTCCTAAAAAAATCGTCTAACTGTTTTGCTCTAAAATTTTTAATGCTACCTGAAACAAAAAAGGTCTCCAACGTATCCAATGGTTTCATGCTATAATTAATAGTTAAGGCTGCTTCTCCCATTAGCCGAGAACTTAATTTGGTCTCAATTTTTGTGTTCTTGTAATTGGATATATTTAAAATTGTACCTTCTAAAGTATCAAATTTTAATTTTGATGGTTCTCGAGATAAATCAATTCTTTCGGAATAGACTAGGTTTCCGTTTTGCAGTATTATACTATCCGTTGCCATCTTAAGAGGCACACTTCTAAGCATTTGCCCATAATAAGCTGTGCTTACGATATTATCAGGTAAAAGTTTATCTCTAAAAACTTCTAAAGTAAAATCTTTAAGTAAACCTTTTTTTATTTTTAGTTCTGGTTCATTTTTTTTGAAGGTAAAATTGATATTTTCTAGCGTAATTTTTTTTACAAAGAAGTCGAAATAGTCCCTTTCTTTATAAAGTTTTGTTGTTAACATGGATTTACTGTAATGTGTTTTTATAGCTAAATCGTTAATTTTTAAGTCGCCACGTTCTAAAAAAAACTTTGGTATGTGAAGATTTTCGAATTTATTAAGTTTTAGATAAAAACGTTCTACCGCAAGGTGCTCCAATTGCTTATCACTAAAAAAGGTAAAGTCTTGTAACGCTTTAACCGCAATGTCTTTAACCACTAGTTTTTTTAAAGACAAACTAGCTAAGGTATCTTGTTGGTTACCAGTTTTTAAAAAGACACCATCGTAGATTTTAAAATTATTAATCCGTATTGCATTAGATGGAGGCTTATGGTATGATGTTAGATTGTTACCTTCTAGGGCTTTGGTCAACTTTAAATTTGGGCTAAAAACTTCTAAAGTATTAATATGCAACTCGTTTTTAAAAAATAATTTGTAAAGATTAACACCTTTTACACTAAGGCAACCCGTTTGTAATTTTATCTTTTCTGGTTGTTTAGTAGTTTCAAAGTTTATATTAGTTATTGTCCAAACAGCACCTAATAATTCTAAGTTTACTTTTTCTACATTACCTGCGTAATTTTCATTTAATTCTAGGAGCTCGTTAATATGGTTTTTTACTAGGTGAGGTAAAATAACTTTAATTGTCATAAAAATTACAATGACCGCTAGTATTAAAATACGATATCTTTTAATAAAATTCAAAGGCTCGTTATAAGATTAATTTCTCTTGTCATATGCGCTATCTGCATCGTTAGCAATAAATTCTATAATAGCTTTCGGAGTTTTAAAATACAAATACTTTTCACCTATTAAGGCGATAACACCTATTATAATTTCTGGATTATTGGTTATTATTTTTAGCCAATCTTCCATAGAAAAACTACCGTCTAAAGTGACATCCATTTTTTTAAGTGAAGCATGATTTTTATCTATTAAATCTAAGGGTTCTTTAGCTAAACCTTCTAGTAATTGACTCCATTGTGTTGGGGTTATTTCTTCCTTGGCTGTATCAATTGCAAGTATTTTTTTGTCCGAAGAACTAAAATAAACTTTTGCCTCATTGTCATTTATCGCTTTTGAATTGTAAAAAAGCTTAATTACATTTTTATCGCTGGCTATTGTTCCCATAGTATTCTTTTTTGGTAAAAGTAGTTTACGATAACACCTATTATTAACCCATATACAATAAATACTGACTAATTAGCTTGCTATTTTCCTGATAATTACATCTGCTTAACAGTATAGCTTACTGAGGCAACATAGCGTCAACAAGCATTAGATAGACGACTACAGCAATAACTATTGGACGCTACATCTAAAAGTCTAGGATATTGAATTTTAGCTATTTACTAAATAAAGTAAATTGCCTCGGGGTTATTAAACCATTTGGCTATGCCAATAAAAAAGAACTGCTGTTTACCAACTATTGTTATTCTATAAATAACTTTTTGTTTTGCGGCAATCCTTATAGTAAATGAGGTAATTAAAGCTATGTTATATTCCTATTTTTGGTTTAAAATTAAAACATGAAAAAAATAGTATTTTATTTACTTTTAGCGGCGACAACAACAGCAAGTGCGCAGACAATTTCAAAAAATGCGTTAGGGTTACGCGTTGGTGATAATGATGGTTTTGGTGGAGAAATATCTTACCAACGCTATTTAAAAGAAAACAACAGATTAGAGTTTGATTTGGGTTTTAGAAGTTCTAACAACGTAGATGCCTTTAAATTGGTCGGGCTTTACCAGTGGGTAATGCCCATAGACGGAGGTTTTAATTGGTATGTAGGTGCAGGTGGAGGTTTAGGCTCTTTTGATGCTGGTGAAAATGACGGCACATTTGCCTTGGTAGCAGGAGATTTGGGCATTGAGTATAATTTCGATTTTCCTTTACTTCTATCATTGGATATAAGGCCCGAACTCGGATTTAACGACCAGTTTTCAAATGATTTAGATTTAGATATCGCCCTAGGTATTCGATATCAATTCTAAAGTAAAAAACAATAATTAAAAGAGCTATAAACCATAGCTCTTTTTCTATCCCTTATCGTTTTGAGAAAAAGAATAAAGCAACTTTTACTAATTGTTCTCTTAATAATTATAAGTTACATGGTTTTTTCTAAGCCTAAAAAAATAATCCCAAAAAGTATTGAAAAAGAAGTATTAACGGCTCTTGCATTTTACCCAGAACTTGAACAAATACCGATTGAATTTAAATTTAAAAAAAATATTAAAAAATCTGTTATGCAAGCCCAACCAACAATGGGTAGTATTTTTAGGAATAAAAACAAAAGGGGATATAAAATACTAATAAGTGAAAAATTTAAAATAACAGGTAACGAATTTAAAACTATAAACATACCGTCTAACATACTTATTGGTTGGATAGGCCATGAGTTGGGACACGTAAAAGATTATCAAGAAAGAAATGCCATAAATTTAATACGTTTTGGAATAAGATATGTTTTATTAAAAGAGCATGTGAAAAAAGCAGAGAGAGCTGCAGATTCTTTTGCAGTTAGTAAAGGAATGGGCGACTACATTATACAAACAAAACGTTTTATTCTTGATAACGCGGCTATAGATGAAAATTATAAAAACAAGATACGCGAGTATTACCTATCTCCCGAAGAAATAATGGAAATGATTAAAAAAATGGATTCTTTGAATAACTCTCTCTAAACTGCCTCTTTTACGAAGCTTTCCCATTCGGCAAATCGCTCTTCTCCCATTACCCGTTCCATTTTTACTTGGCCTCCTTTTTTCTTATTGGCACCACTCCACTCGGTAAAAATTTTAGGATTAGTCATATGAACTTTAACCCCCTTTAGGGCTTTGCTTCTTGCTACATCATAATTTTTATTCGCGCTTTTAAGATAATTATCAAGAGCTTTAGCAACTTTTTCTTCATTAATAGGTGTATCGCAACCTAAATACCAAGTGTGGTAAAAACCATCATCATAACGTTTTGCGCACAAGGTATATTCCGGTATTTTAAGATTAAAATCTGCTTCTAAGCTTTTTAATGCATCGTTTAACTTATTTACAGAAAGTTGAGAGCCTACTGTATTAAGGAAAAATTTTGTTCTCCCAGTTATTTTAATTTCCGCTCTTTCCACATCAGTAAACTGAATTGTATCACCAATAATATAGCGCCAAGCCCCAGCAACGGTGGAGATAATTAAAACATAGTCTTGTTGCAAAACTACCTCATCTAAAGTGTAAGAAGGTGCATTATTAGTTAGCGACCCGTCTTGATTTATATATTCTGGTTTAAAAGGAACAAATTCAAAATAAATACCATTATCGGTAATTAATTTCATAGCAGAGGTCTCTGGACGACTTTGAAAAGCTATAAAACCTTCGGAAGCCAAATAGGTGTCGATAACCTGAATTGGTTTACCCAACAAGGCATTAAAGCTTTTTTCATAGGGATCAAACGCTACACCACCCGAGGTATATACCGTAAGGTTAGGCCAAATCTGGTGAATATGGTCTAAATTATTATAGTCAATGACTTTCTTTAGCATCAATTCCATCCATGATGGTATTCCGCTTAAAGCACCAATGTCCCAATTTTTTGCTTGTTTAGCAATTTCCAGAACGCGGGCATCCCAGTCATCTATTTTGGCAATAGCCTCTCCTGGTTTGTAATAACCTTTAAACCAAAAAGGAATATTACTGGCACTAATACCACTTATTTCCCCTTCTTGATGTACTCCTCTTTCTTCTAAATCTGTAGAACTACCGAGCATCATAATTTCTTTTTCAAAAAAATTAGTAGGTAAATTAAAGTTGGACAGCGCCAAAACCTGTTTAATTCCTGCATTTTTTATTGAGGCTATCATAGCATCAGTAACGGGGATACGCTTGCTTTTTTTACCAGTAGTTCCAGAGCTTAATGCAAAATATTCTGGGTTGCCAGACCAAGTAATATTTTCCTTTCCCGCTACGACTTCTCCCCACCATTCTTTAGAAATCTTATCGTAGTCATGATAAGGTACTTTTAGCGCATACTCTTTTTGAAAATTTGATGAATCTAATATGTCTTTAAAGGCATATCTATTTCCAAAATTAGTGTCAGATGCAGAAGTTAATAACTCTTTTAGCACAATTTTTTGCTCTTCTACAGGGTTACTAACCGAAGACAAATTATCCGTTAAATCTATTACTCCTTTTATAATACCTCCAATTATAGCCATATCCTATTTTAATTAAAGGGCAGACTAGGCAGCCTGCCCCTAGTAAACTACCTCGGGGCAAGCCCACGAGGCGTTGGTTAGAAAACCTATCTTCATTTTCAAGACAAGCCTCGGGCTATTAAACCCATTGGCGGTGCCAATGAAATTAAAATTCTTTTTTATGCGTTTACAACTTGACCTTCATGTTTACCCTCGCAAAGCTCTTCGATAACTTTGTCAATAAACTGGGGTAAATCTTCTGGATTTCTACTTGTGGTTAGTCCCTCATCTACAACTACAGCTTCATCTACCCAATTGGCTCCGGCATTTATCACGTCATCTTTAATGCTGTGGTACGATGTTACGTTTCTATTTTCAATTACACCAGCACTTATTAAAAGCCATGGAGCATGACATATGGCCGCAACAGGTTTACTTTGCTCAAAAAAGTCTTTAATGAAGGTTAGTGCATTTTCATTTGTTCGAAGCAAATCTGGGTTTGCCACACCGCCTGGTAACACCAAGGTGTGGTAATCGTCTGCCGCTACTTCACTCACCAGTTTGTCCACCTTTATTGAATCTCCCCAATTGTTACCATCCCAGCTTTTAATTTTTCCTTCTTTAACAGAGATAATGTGTACGTTTGCGCCTTCTTCCTTAAGTGCGTTCATAGGTTTAAAAAGTTCAGATTTCTCGAATCCATCGGTAGCCAGTATAGCTACATTTTTGTTTTGAAGTTTCATAGTATATATTTTTTGTTTTTCAAATTTAGTTAGGTTAAAAAGACACGCTTTCCTCAAAAAAATGGATTGTTAACTTGTTTGAAAAAGAAGTTTTATATAAAGCAAATAAAAAGGACTCCCGAAACAGGAGCCCTTTTACACGTGTGTATTCTGGGGGTAGATAAGCTCCAGAGAGTATATCAACTTGCCAAAAAAATGGTCGTTCCCCTATGATTCATTTACAATTCAAATATAAAAACCGCATCACTTAAAAAAGTGCTCTTAGCATACAAATATGTTCGCTATAGCTAATCGTTATTTACTTTAAATATTTGGTACTTAAGGATGCTTTGAAAAAATGTAGCTTGGAATATTAGTAACACTGAATTAATGTATGCTTAAACCATTAATTTCTACTATTTTGAAGAGGCCCATGAAGGTTTGAGCGCGAATTATGTCTTGTTTTTTACCTTAATTGTCTGCGATTAGAACCATATCTTGCAGCAAATACCATTGTAAATTGTGCCCCAAAGAATAGGATAAGACAAGAATAAGAAACCCATAGTAATATAAGAACTATAGTCCCAGCAGCTCCGTAGGTTGAGCCTGGGTTAGCTTGTCCAAAATAAAAACTCAGCAGAAACTTACCTAAAACAAATAAAATAGCTGTAATAATTGCTCCCACCCAGACTGATTTCCACTTTATTTTGGTATCTGGCAAATACTTAAAAATTAGTGCAAACAATACAGTTATGATACCTATGGAAACTATGGAGTCTAAAAGAAAAGCAATATAAACTACAAACTCGGGCAGCATACTTTTTAAATAATCATTTAGGGCGGTAATTGCAGCCGTAACAATAAAACTGATTAATAACAAAAAACCAACGACCATTATAAAAGCAAAACTACGCGCTCTGTCTAATAAAAGTTTTATAAATGTAGATTTTGGGTTGGGCTTTAAATTCCATATTTCATTTATGGATAATTGCAGATGATAGAAAACTCCGGTTGCACCGTAAAGTAAAGTAAGCAGTCCCAGAGCTGTAGCAACTAAACTTTTCTTCTCATTTTGTGTCTCTACAATCATCGACTGTATAGCGGCAGCGGCATCTTGCCCCAAAGCGTTTGAAATCTCACTCGTTAATTGTCCTTGAACAATCTCATAACCCCAAATGGCTCCAACTATATTAACAATTATCACTAACAGCCCTGGGAGCGAGAGAACTGCGTAATATGCAATTACAGCACTAAGTCTAAAAGGGTCTTTACCATACCAAGCCTTGTAAGTTTCTAAAATTAAACTTAGACTATCTTTTAGTTTAAATTTTTTGGATGTCACCAACTCTATTTTGCTGAACTATCGTTAATTTCAAAGGTATTGCCATTTTTATTACCATCATTATTTTTATCGTTTGTCTTGTCTTTAGATATTTTGTCACCGACCATTTTGTCATTAATTCTAAAGTTTTTACCGTTCTTATCCTTATCCATAATATTTGCGTTTTTTGCAAAGGTGAAAAAGTAGTTTAAACTCCATTAACTTTATCAAATTATTTTTATACTCATTTCAATTAAAGCGCATTAAAAAACCAAATGGGTTACAATTAACAGTTATATGATAAAGCTTTTACATTCCATATTCTTTATTTTGTTTCATAGACCCAATACCGTAGCGTATTTACCATAGCTACGGATATGTTAAAGCGTGATTTACAATTTATTGCTGACTAAGACCTAGCTATTGTAATACCGTATAGTGGTTTAAAGAATAAATAATCTATGCATGTGTAATCTCTTGTAATGGAATAAGAAAGACTAGAAAAGGTAAACTACCTTGGGGCAGGTTCATGAGGTATTCGTTGGAAAACCTGTTTTTAATTTCTAGGTAAGCCTCGGGATATCAAACTCTGTGGCAGTGCCAATAAAAGAGGATGACCTTGTAAATTTTGTCATTAGCTCCTTTAATAGGTTTGAGAAAGATGAAATTGACAGCATTGGTTTTCACGTAAAACAGCGAGTTGGACAAAATTAATTGATTATAAATAAAATAGAAACAAACAGTATTATGGCAAAAACCTTAAATCAAAATTTCTACAATTCCCTTCTAACAAAACCACAAATAGCGATTGAAGAATTGGATTTAATTTATGTAAATGTTAATGACATGCACATTGTAAGAAAAAAAAGAGATTCAGGTTTTTGCTATTTATTGCACGATAAAACGGTAACGGAAAAGCGTGAACTTGATAGAATAAATAGTTTGGTAATTCCGCCTGCTTGGAAAAAAGTGAAGATTACTGAGCTGCCTAATGGTCATTTACAAGCCGTAGGTAGAGATAAAAAAAACCGAAGACAGTATAGGTACCACGAGGACTGGATGAAAATACGTAACCAGACAAAGTTCTACAAGCTGGTTTCTTTTGCGGAAAGTCTTCCTAAAATAAGAGCACAGGTTGACAAGGATTTAAAAAGAGAAGGTTGGCCCAAAAACAAAGTCGTAGCACTTATAGTTAAGTTAATGGAGGAGACGCATATACGAATAGGAAATGAGCAATATGCTAAAAGAAATAAAACCTATGGTCTATCTACCATGCGCAAGAGACATATAAATCTTTATAAAGAACGACTACGGTTTGAGTTTGTGGGTAAAAAAGGGAAAAAACATAAGGTTACTTTAAGGAATAAAAAGTTGGTGCGCTTAGTAAACCAGTGTGAGGAAATTCCTGGATGGGAACTTTTTAAATATTATGACGCAACTGGAGAAAAGCACAGCGTGGACAGTGGCTTAGTTAATGATTATATTCATAAAATTTCTGGATACTCTTTTAGTTCTAAGGATTTTAGAACCTGGGCTGCCTCTTTAATTTTTTTCGATGCACTGTACGATATGTCTAGGAGCAAAAGTAAAAAGATTATAAAAAACAACATTTTAACGGCTTTAGATATGGCCGCAAAAGGCTTAGGCAATTCTCGTAATGTATGCCGTAATTATTATGTACATCCATACATTGTAACTGCTTACGAAAATGGGACAATTGAAAAATTTTTTAAAAAGGTAAATATAGATAGCTCTAATGCTAAATGGTATTCCAACTCAGAAATTGCATTGTTATCACTTTTAAAATCATACAAGCCATCTTTTAGTTAGATAAATACAAATAGGCTAATAGTTATTTCTTTTTTCTAAGAATTTTATAGCCTGTATAAGCCGCATGTACACCCAATAAAATTAATTTGCCTTTCCTTCCTTTTGTTAATACTAGAGCTACTTTTAATAATTTTCTCATGACCCTATACCTGCTGTAAATTCACGTTTCCTTTTCTGTAATTGGTCTGTTAAATCCCTAATAGTTTCTTTAGTTGCACTTCTAAAATCTTCTGCATTAGTGTCTGCATATAATCTTGGCCCGGGCGCGCTTAACCTTATCTCACAAAGGCTATTTTTTCCATCGCTTCGGTTGTCTCTTCTTAAAAAAACATCTGCTCTATGTATAAAATTATATTTTTCACTTAGAGAAGTTAGCTCCTTTTTTAAGAATGCTTCTAAACTTTGTGATCTGTTTATATCTACATAATTGAAAATAACTTGAAAGTCTTTCATCTTAAACTTGTTTATTGTTTTATCTGTACGCTAAATTATAAGATTGGATATCTAAAGGTTTATTCAAATGATAGAATCATTGATTCAAAAGCTTTAGCAAGGGTAACATTGTACTTAAAAGAATTTCTAATAAACCAACTAAAAACCCTCTAGTAATTTATATTTAGGCTTACAATACGTTCAAAGATTTTCGTTGCTAAAGAATTTTGTGCGTACAACAGAGGTACTTTGCCATAATTAGTTTTAGATAAAAGCTGGGTTGAGTCTTTATACAGAAAATTAAAGTGACAGGTGGTAATTTTAACAAATAATCTAATCAACCCACAAATGGATAAAAGCAACCAAAAATATCTGTTAACCAAATTCTAACTACAATTTGAATTAAGATATATAAATAAACGCATTTGCAATTTACAAAGGCTTTGGTTTATCAGTAATTGCGAAAAGATTGCATATACTAATAGTACTCCGTGCTTAAAATAAAACCACAAAAAAACGCTCAAGTGAGCTTGAGCGTTTTTTTGTGGTTTTGGTTTATCT
>NZ_CALGNH010000044.1 GCF_937958655.1 uncultured Winogradskyella sp.
ATAATGATTTTAGATGAAGCCACATCGGCTCTAGATACTGAAAGTGAGCGTTTGGTTCAGGATGCATTAGAAAACATGATGAAAAACAGAACTTCTATTGTTATTGCGCATCGCCTTTCAACCATACAAAATGCAGACCTCATTGTTGTTATGCAGAAAGGTGAAATAGCCGAGCAAGGTACGCATACAGAACTTATAGCTAAAAACGGTGTGTATAAAAAACTAGTAGAAATGCAGAGCTTCGAGTGAACTAAGATCTTAATATTATAAAAATCGAAAAAGGATGCACATTTAGTGCATCCTTTTCTTTTTTGTTACCAGATTTGGGGAACTGATAACGAGTAATAGGTTAAGCTGTGTCAAACATAAAACTAATCTCTATATAAAACAAGAAAAAAATGCTTTTTATCGTATTTTTTTGCTTTTAATCGATATATAAAAACGTATTTACCTGATTATCAGACCTTAATTAAAACACAGTTTAGTAAAACTATTTTACAATTAAACTTTTAGTAAATTCATAAGTCTAAACACCAAAGTCATTTCATTGAATAACGAATCGGATTTCATATTACGGCTCCAAAATCTCAAATCTAAAGATGCTGCTTTTAGAGAATTACTTAGCCTCTACAAAGAGCGTTTGTATTGGCACATTAGAAAAATAGTGATATCGCACCACGATGCGGATGACGTGCTACAAAACACCTTTATTAAAGTCTTTCGTAGTATTGATAAATTTAAGGGTGATAGTAAATTATATTCATGGTTATATCGTATTGCAACTAACGAGTCTATAACACACCTTAATAAAAAAGCTAGGCGCTTGCAGACTACAAGCCAAGAATACCAAACTAATGCCATAAACAATTTAAAATCAGATGTCTATTTTGAAGGCAATGCCATTCAATTAAAACTACAAAAAGCCATTGCTACATTACCTCAAAAACAGCAACTGGTATTTAACATGAGGTATTTTGATGATCTTAAGTATAAAGAAATTGCTCATATATTAGAAACAAGCGAAGGAGCGCTTAAAGCCTCGTACCATATCGCTGTAAAAAAAATAGAAAAATATCTCACCGTAGATTAAACCCTTTTAATAATTTATAGTCCTAGAAATAGATTGACCGAAACGTGAAACAAAACGAACTACATAACATAAATACAACAGGTTTTAAAACACCAGATCAGTACTTTGACGGTATTGAAGAAAAAATATTGAAACATTTATTTGATAAAGGTTCTTTAGACTCTTTCAAAAATACTGGTTTTGAAGTACCAAAAAATTATTTTGATACGGTTGAAGATAGTATGTTCTCCCGCATTAGTGAAGAAGAGACACGTGTAATAAAATTAATCTCCAAGAAAAACTGGCACTACGTCGCTGGCATTGCTGCTTCATTACTACTGCTATTGGCTGTTTTTATTAATCGCAATAATAATACAGAAGAACTTTCTGTAGAAATGGTAGAAAACTATCTTGAAAATAGCGATTTAGACAGTTATGAATTAGCCGAATTACTTTCGGACGTTGATTTATTAGAAGAAGACTTTATAATAACAGAAACCCAATATAAAGAAGATAGCTTAGAGGATTATCTATTAAAAAATACAGATTTAGAATCCTTTTTAGACTAAAAATAAAAACTAAGTACAAATGAAGCAACTAATCCCAATATTCATATGCCTTTTTAGCATCTTAAGTTTTGCTCAAGGAGGTGAAAAAATGAAGGAACGCATAAAAGCTCAAAAAGTAGCTTTTATTACTGAGCAATTAGAGCTAACGGCAAATGAAGCACAGAAATTTTGGCCTATTTACAATACTTATGAGTCTAAAATTGATGCTATTCGTACTAATAAACTAAGAACTATTAGAAAAGAAATGCGCAAAGGTGACGTAACAGAAAACCGTGCAGATGAGCTACTAGAACAGATTCTTAAAGCGGAAGATGCAATGCATAAGATTAAACAAGACTTAGTGTTAGATTTGAAATCAGTGATATCTTCAAAAAAAATAATACGATTAAAAGGTGCCGAAGATCAGTTTAACCGAAAGCTTTTAGAACGCTTAAGAGGTATGCATAAACGACGCGGAACTAAAGATTAAAGTTTTCTAAAAAGTTAATAACACTATGGTGATTTTAGGTAAGCGTACTTAGCTTACATTACTATAATACCCATAGATTTCTTATGATTATGCCTAAACTAACTTCAATGAACTTCTACAATACTAAAAATAATAGAAAAGCAGACATCTTAAACAACCTTATCTAAATGTTAGTTTACTAATTCGGCCTCTACCAGCAGCATAAGCCACTGAGTCATTTAAAAATCTAATAGTATAAAAGCCTTCGTTGCTTAAGTGTTTCCAGGTATTACCGCTATCATTACTATAATCAATACCATTAAATCCCACTGCTACTAATTCTTTAGCAGATCTGTTTGGCAAGTATTGCACGCAACTTCTGTAGCCTGGCCCTTTACCATTAGCCACTATTTGCCAAGTTTTCCCACCATCTTTAGTCCTAATTTTATTTGCTAAGGTGTCATTAGGTTTGGTGTAATCGCCTCCGATGGCAAATCCGTTTCTCTCATCATAAAAGTCTATGGAATACATACCTGTTGTCTCTTTTCCTTGCACAATTGGTGTATTAAATATGTTCCACGTTTTTCCTTTATCAGAAGAATATAACACCCTACTCATTTTACCTCCCGTTGCTACCCAAGTATGGTCTCCAATAATAGCAATGTTAGTGTCACTTGCAGCAAAAGCAGCTTCTCCCTCCTCTGCTTTTGGTAAAATGTCACAAGGCAGCTTCTTCCAATTATTGCCACCATCTCTGGTAACAATAATACTCATACAATCTTCAGTCGGATCACCAATAGCTATACCCTCTTTTTCATTCCAAAAATTCATAGCATCATAAAAAACAGATGCATTACCTTCTTCATAAACCAATTTTGGATCACTAGATTTTCTATCAATCTTGTATAATTTTGCTGGGTTTGCTATTGATATCGCTAATACGTTACCATTGACTTGGTGTATAGCTCTAAAGTTTAATGGTACATCGTTATGCGTAATTATATTTTTTAAATGGTGCTTACCATTACTTGTAGATAAATCGTTAAGATTAATTTTAAATTGAGGGTTTAAAGCGTATTTACCTATATGGTCTGCGCTTCCGTAAAAAATATATTCATCATTAAAATCTAAAGCTCTAATGCTTAATAATGAATCTTCAACTACGGTCTTAATATCCACTTCTGTAACTTTTACTGGCCTTATATAATTATCTTTACAGCACAGTACAGTTAGAAAAAGCAAACAACTAAAAAATGTCTTCATTATAAACTGTTTTTTCAAAAATAATGAAGCCTAACTAATAAAAGTATAAACACTTCAACAAATAAACATTATAGTGTAAATTTGCGCGGTATAACACCCACCACGTATAGTTTTTGTTATGAGTTTAATGACTAAAACTAATATTTAAAACCAATAATAAATGCGACTACACAGAAATTTATGCTTTGCTGTAATTGATGGACTTCATGAAATTTTTAATGAAGACCTGTATGCTGATAAAGTCATTCAAAAATTATTAAAAAGAGACAAACGTTGGGGAAGCAGAGATCGAGGTTTTATTGCTGAAACCGTTTACGAAATTGTGCGTTACAAACGCTTATATTCAGAGATTGCTAATGTAAAAGCACCGTTCTCTAGAGACGACCTTTGGCGACTTTTTGCAGTATGGGCTACACTTAAAGGTATTAAGTTACCCGATTGGAAATATTTTACAGATACGCCTAGCAGAAAAATAAAGGGGCGTTTTGATGAGCTTTCTAAAATTAGAAAGTATCGCGAATCGCTACCAGATTGGATGGATAACCTCGGCCTTAAAGAACTTGGCGAAACCCTTTGGACAAAAGAAATTGCCACGCAAAATGAGCAGGCCGATGTAATACTAAGGGTTAATACTCTAAAAACCAATAAAAAAGACTTGCAACTAAAATTGCAATCCGAAAGTATTGAAACCGAGTTGCTACCACAACATCCATACGCCTTAAAATTAAAAGAACGTGCCAATGTTTTTAAAACAGAAGCATTTAAGGATGGTTGGTTTGAGGTACAGGATGCGTCTTCGCAACTTGTAGCAGATTTTTTAGACGTTAAACCTGGCCTAAAAGTTGTAGATGTATGTGCAGGTGCAGGTGGCAAAACATTACATTTAGCAGCCTTAATGGAAAATAAAGGACAGGTTATTGCTATGGATATCTATGAAAGTAAGCTAAAAAAACTTAAAATTAGAGCGCGTCGTAATGGCGCACATAATATAGAAATGAAGGTTATAGATTCTACAAAACCTATTAAGAAATTATATGGTAAGGCAGACCGTTTACTTATTGATGCACCATGTTCTGGTTTAGGTGTTCTTAGAAGAAATCCTGATTCTAAATGGAAATTACAACCTGAATTCATTGAAAATATAAAGAAAACACAATCCGAAGTTTTACAACAATACTCTAAAATGGTAAAGTCTGGTGGAAAAATGGTCTATGCCACCTGTTCAATTTTACCTTCAGAAAATGAAAAGCAAATTGATAATTTCTTAACTTCGGAAGAAGGAAAGACGTTTAAATTTGTAAAGGACAAAAAAATACTGGCACACCAATCTGGTTTCGATGGATTTTACATGGCACTATTAGAAAAGGAATAAAAAAATTTGCTAACACAAACTTATGAAACACCTCTACCTATTATTAGTTTTAATGGCTTCGTATAGTTATGGGCAAATCCCAGCTAACTATTACGATTCTGCAGATGGCCTCTCTGGTTATGCATTAAAGACTGAACTAAAGAATATTATAAGCAATGGCTATCAAACCAGAACCTACGATCAGTTATTTGACGGTGCAGGTATCAGCGGCTCAAACGGTTATATAGACACACACTCTGATATAGCCATAGCCTCAGGAAACCAATACGAAAATGATGGTACTATTTTAGACATGTATTCTGAAAATCCATTAGGATCAGACCCTTACAATTACACCCACGGCAATGACCAATGCGGTAACCAAATGGCTGAAGGTGATTGTTACAATAGAGAACATTTAATACCACAATCATCCTTTAACAGTGCTTTTCCGATGCAAAGCGATATTCATCATGTTATCCCAACCGATGGTAGAGTTAATAACTTTAGAGGGTCTTTACCTTTTGGTAATGTGGCATCACCAAACTTTACATCCTTAAATGGGTCTCAAAGAGGAACGAGTAACATGCCTGGCTACTCTGGTTTAGTCTTTGAACCCATAGATGAGTTTAAAGGTGATATTGCAAGAGCACTACTCTATTTTGCAACACGTTATGAAGATACCGTAGATAACTATACAAGTTTTGACATGTTTAATGGCACTAATGACGAAGTGTTTTTTCCATGGGCAATAGACGTACTTTTAGAGTGGCATAATAATGTAGATCCAGTAGATCAGCGAGAGCGAGATAGAAACGAGGCAGCTTATGCCTTTCAAAATAATGCTAACCCTTTTGTAGATCATCCGGAATATGCCTCTCTAATTTGGAACCCAACAATTGACACAGAAGCACCATCGGCACCAAGTAATCTTGTAGCTTCAAATCCCACAATTAGTACTATAGATTTATCATGGAATGCTAGTACAGATAATATTGCTGTAACGTCTTATGATATATTCGTAGATGGCACACTTAATACAAGCACTTCTAGTACATCCATAACAATAACAGGTTTACTTGCAAATACAGACTATTGCTTTACGGTTTTTGCAAGAGATGATGCCTTAAACACCTCAACTAGCAGCAATCAAGACTGCGAAACTACTAATGAGGGTACATCGTCCTCAAACGAGCTATTTATTTCTGAGTATATTGAAGGCAGCAGTAATAATAAAGCTATAGAAATTGCAAATTTTACAGGCGCACCTATTAATCTAAGTGTATATTCAATTGCTAGAGATGTTAATAGTAACGGAGCTTTTGGTGATGCATTACAACTCACAGGAACCTTACAAGACAGTGAGGTACATGTTATTGCCAGAGGCAATGCCTCAGCAGGTATCTTAGCAGAAGCCGATCAACTTTCTAGTGCTGATGCTATGTCATTTAATGGAGACGACCCTATAGGATTGTTTAAAAACGGTAACTTAATTGACATCTTTGGAATCGTTGGAGGCAACAACGATTACGATAACCAAACCTACAGAAGAAAAGAAACCGTTACCCAACCAACAACTGCTTTTAATCTTGCTGGTGAATGGGACGCATTCCCTACCGATAATATTGATAATTTAGGCAATCATCAACTAAGCTTAAATATACAAGAATTTAAACTTCAATCTATTTCATTTTATCCTAACCCTATAAAAAATGAGCTTCATATTTCATTAAAAAATAATGTAAACACAAGCATTGAGATTTATAATATTTTAGGCAAACGCGTATTTAAGGACACTATAGATACTTCGAGCAAACTAAATGTACAGGCTTTAAAATCTGGAGTTTATATTTTAAAAATTAAACAAGGTAATATTATAATTAATAAGCGTTTGGTGAAAAATTAATTACAGTGAACATTTAAAACTTAAGGCCGCACTATTTCGTTGCCTGTTTTGTTTAAAACCTGTTAAATACTTAAAGATTTGGACATCAAAATTTAGCGAGGATATCACAAAATCAATTACCTTTGTGCTTTAATTTTTCACACCAAACGCAACTATAAATGATTCATTTCTTTGGAAACCAAAACAGCAAAGTATTTGCTGTTCAAGCAGCAAAAGAATTATCAACTGAAACCATCTCAAAATTGACATGGTTATTTGGCGACCAACCAAAAATAGAACAAGCATCGATTGATGCTTTTTTTGTTGGCCCTAGAGCAGCAATGATAACACCTTGGAGTACTAATGCTGTAGAGATTACCCAAAACATGGGAATCGATGGCATAATTAGAATTGAAGAATTTTTAGCTTCAACCGAAGATTTTAAAGGGTATGACCCTATGATTTCCGAAAAATTTCAAAATCTTAATCAAAAAATCTTCACTATAGATATTCAACCAGAAGCTATTCAGAATATTGAAGATATTTCAGCTTACAATCAACAGGAAGGTTTGGCACTCAATGATGAAGAAATAACATACCTAGAAAGCATTTCTGCCAAAATAGGACGACCATTAACGGACTCGGAAGTCTTTGGATTTTCCCAGGTCAATTCAGAACATTGTCGGCATAAAATATTTAACGGAACATTTGTAATTGATGGAGAAGAGCAACCCATATCGCTCTTTAAAATGATAAAAGAAACGTCTAAACAAAATCCAAATGATATTGTTTCTGCCTATAAAGACAATGTAGCCTTTATAAAAGGACCAGTTGTAGAGCAATTTGCACCACAACGCGCAGATATACCAGATTACTACACCACTAAAGATTTTGAATCTGTAATATCACTAAAGGCAGAAACCCACAATTTCCCAACAACAGTAGAGCCTTTTAATGGAGCTGCTACAGGTTCGGGAGGTGAAATTAGAGACAGATTAGCAGGCGGAAAAGGATCGTTACCATTAGCAGGCACTGCTGTGTACATGACCTCATATTCTCGCCTAGAAGAAAACAGACCTTGGGAGCAAAAATTTGAAGCAAGAGAATGGTTATACCAAACACCGATGGATATCCTAATTAAAGCATCTAATGGCGCTTCCGATTTTGGCAATAAATTTGGACAACCTTTAATCTGCGGTTCAGTTTTAACTTTTGAACACCAAGAGAACGTTACTTCGAGAGTTTCAGCCACCAAAGGTGAAATGGCGCCTAAGATTATCGAAAGCACTACGGATAAAATTCGCCTTGGCTACGATAAAGTGATTATGCAAGCCGGAGGTATTGGTTACGGTAAAGCAGAACAAGCCCTAAAAGACCAACCTAAAGCTGGTGATAAAATTGTTATTCTGGGTGGTGACAACTATCGTATTGGTATGGGAGGTGCTGCAGTATCGTCTGCAGATACAGGCGAGTTTGATTCTGGTATTGAACTAAATGCAGTACAACGTTCTAATCCAGAAATGCAAAAACGTGCTGCCAATGCTGTGAGAGGCATGGTAGAAAGTGAAGAAAATTTTATTGTTTCCATTCACGACCATGGTGCTGGCGGACATCTAAACTGCCTCTCGGAATTAGTTGAAGATACTGGTGGACATATCGATTTAGATAAACTACCTGTTGGAGATCCTACATTGTCTTCAAAAGAAATTATCGGTAACGAATCTCAAGAACGTATGGGATTAGTAATTGCTACAAACCACTTAGATACCTTACACAAAATTGCAGACCGAGAGCGTTCACCAATTTACGATGTTGGTGATGTTACTGGTAAACACCGTTTTACGTTTGAATCTAAAACCAACGGTGACAAACCCATGGATTTGGCGTTAGAAGATATGTTCGGTAGTTCACCCAAAACCATAATGAATGACCTTACCGTTAACAAACAGTACTCGGGTATTTCTTATGACACTAATAAGTTTCATGATTATTTAGACCGCTTACTTCAGCTAGAAGCTGTGGCTTGTAAAGATTGGTTAACTAGTAAAGTAGACCGTTGTGTTGGCGGAAAAGTGGCTAAACAACAGTGTGTTGGTCCTTTACAGTTACCATTAAATAATGTTGGTGTTATGGCACTAGATTTTAAAGGTAAAGAAGGTGTTGCTACATCTATAGGCCACTCACCTATTTCAGGATTAATAAATCCTGAAGCTGGCAGCAGAAACTCAATAACTGAAGCACTTACTAACATCATTTGGGCACCATTAAAAGAAGGTTTAAAGAGTGTGTCACTATCTGCAAACTGGATGTGGCCTTGTAAAAACGAAGGTGAAGACGCACGACTTTACAAGGCTGTAAAAGCAATCTCAGAATTTTCAATTGATTTGGGCATTAATGTGCCTACAGGAAAAGATTCCCTGTCTATGAAACAAAAGTACCCAGATGGCGATGTTATTTCCCCAGGTACTGTAATCATTTCTGCAGCTGCCAATTGTAATGATATTACTAAAGTTGTTGAACCTGTTTTTCAAAAAAATAAAGGGGCTATTTATTACATTAATATTTCGCAAGACTCCTACGAACTTGGTGGTAGTTCTTTTGCACAAATCAATAATAAAATAGGCAATACAACACCGTCTATAAAGAGTGCGGACTATGTAAAGTCTGTTTTTAATACCATTCAAAATCTTATTAAAAAAGATAAGATTGTAGCAGGCCATGATGTAGCTTCAGGCGGACTTATAACTACCTTGCTAGAATTATGTTTTGCAGATAATAACATTGGAGCGGATCTGGATATCACTAGTATTGGCGAAATAGACGCCTTTAAAGTACTATTTGCCGAAAATGTAGGTATTGTTTTTCAGTCTGTAGATGAATCCATAGAGACTGAACTAAAAAATGCCGGAGTTACATACCATAATATTGGTAATGTAACCAATTCTGATACGCTAAGTATAAAGAACCAAAACGACGTATATACCCTGACGATTTCAAGATTAAGAGATACATGGTATAAAACATCGCTTCTGCTCGATCGTAAGCAAACTGCAAATGGTTTGGCTGATGTTAGATTTGAAAATTATAAGAACCAACCTCTAGAATATAAATTCCCAGATAATTTTACGGGTAAACTCCCCTTCCCTTCTGGGGAAGGTCGGGATGGGGCTCCAAAAGCAGCAATACTCAGAGAAAAAGGAAGTAATTCTGAACGCGAAATGGCTAACGCCATGTACCTAGCTGGTTTTGATGTTAAAGATGTACACATGACGGATTTAATATCTGGTAGAGAAACACTAGAAGATATTCAGTTTTTAGGTGCTGTTGGTGGGTTTAGCAATTCTGATGTATTGGGTTCTGCAAAAGGTTGGGCTGGTGCCATAAAATACAATGACAAAGCCAATAAGGTGATTAAGGATTTCTTTGAAAGAGAAGACACCTTATCTGTTGGCATTTGTAACGGTTGCCAGCTTTGGATGGAATTAGACCTTATAAACCCAGATCATAAAGTGCACGGAAAAATGACTCATAATGATTCGCAAAAGCATGAAAGTGCTTTTACCTCTGTAAAAATACAAGAAAACAACTCTATAATGCTATCGAGTTTAGCCGGAACTCAACTTGGAGTTTGGATCTCTCATGGAGAGGGCAAGTTTAATTTGCCTTATAGTGAAGACAAATACGATATCTGTGCCAAATACAGCTACGATAGCTATCCTCATAACCCTAATGGTTCTGTCTTTAACACGGCCATGATGTGCGACAAAACAGGTCGTCATTTAGTAACAATGCCACATATAGAGCGTTCTACATTTCAATGGAATTGGGCAAACTATCCTAACGACAGAAATGACGAAGTATCGCCTTGGTTAGAAGCATTTGTTAATGCAAAATTGTGGATTGAAAAGCGGTTAATTAATTCTTAAAACAAAGTAAAAATAAACCAATTTTATCTCGTATTTGTTTTGTTTACCACTTTTAGGCTAATTATTAAACAAAATCCATCGCTTAAAAGCATTTTTTAACGACGAAAACGATTTTTAAGCTAAAAATCACCTATATTTGACTCCTCAAATCATTAAAAACTTATGAAATATTTAAGTACTACACTTGTCTTTTTTTTGTGTTTTATTGGAATGTTCGTAAATAGTCAAAATGATAAACTTGATTTTCCTACCGAAAAGTCTTTAGATAAATTAGGTTTGTCTACTACCCATTTACAGAACAAAACCGCCTCACAAATACTTCCTAAAATATCTAAAGACTCTACAAAAGCCGAACTCTCTCAGCATGTAACAGCAATGATCAAATGGATGCAAGAAGGACTTTATAGTTCTAACTACGCCCCAACTTTAATTTATGCTGAAAAAGGCATCTATTTAGCTAGAAAAAATGGCGACGTTAAGCTTCTTGGTGACGTGTTAGCTACCGTAGGTCACGCATTTCTTAGAATTAATGATACCACTAAAGCGAAAAAAATATTTTACGAGCTACTCGAAGAGGGCAAAAAAGCAAATGATAGTAGTGTTAAGCTTCAAGCCATGAGCAACCTTGCTTCTGTTTATTATTTTATAGAAGGTGGAGAGGAGCAGTGTATTAAAAGTTACAGAAAAGCCATATCCATAGCAGAGCAATTAAAAGATACAACGAAGTTATTCAAAATGCACAATAACTTAACGAAGCTATTACTAGAGTTAGAACAGTTAGAGGACATCCCAAATGAAATAGAAAGCACCGAAAAATATGTAAAACAGTTGAGATACCCTAACGACTTTTATGCCAGTCACTTAACCAATATTGGAGACTATCACCTGCTTTTAAGACAACCAGATTCAGCTATTGTCTATTTTAAAAAATCAATTGATCAAACTAAAGACTCAAAATTAGCTGATCTTACGCATTGGACATATACTAGCTACAGAGTTGCTCTTGAAATGAAAGAAGATTACAAGACATTATATGAAATAAATAATAAAATAGAAGACTACCTCATCACACAAAATGAAAATAAAACAAAAAACACTATTGATGCGGTAACATCAAAATTAAAGGCAGAACAATTTAAAAATGAAATTACAACTAATAATCTTGAAAAAGAATTATTAGAACAAAAAGCACAACAAAAAAATGTTTTTATAATTACAATTTTATTAATAACCGCATTGCTTTTAGCCATGCTCTTTACTTATAAAATATCCGATAAAAAGAAAAAGATATTAGTTAAAGATCTGAAAGTTAAAAATAAACAATATTTAAGGGCTAAGGAAAAGAGTGATAAGCTGGCAAAAACTAAATCAGAATTTTTTGCAACGGTCAGCCATGAATTAAGAACTCCCCTCTACGGTGTTATAGGATTAAGCAGTATATTATTAGAAAATGCAGAGTTAAATAAAAAAGTAGAATTAAAAGAACACGAAAAAGATTTAAAATCGCTTAAATTTTCCGCAAATTATCTACTAGCACTTATAAATGACTTACTACAAATGAACAAAATTGATAGTAAGAGTTTCACTAAAGAAGAAACCATTTTTAACTTAAATGATTTAGTAAATACCATAGTATTTTCATTTGAATATATAAGATTACAACATAAAAACACTATTAATATTATAATAGCTAATGATGTTCCTAAAAATTTAAAAGGCAACACTGTAATGCTATCTCAAATACTTATGAATCTTGTTAGTAATGCCTGTAAATTTACTGAAAATGGTACTATTGATATCATTGTCAATTTAGCCCATTTACAAAACGGCTCAGCTACGCTTAATTTTAAAATTAAAGATGAAGGAACTGGTATTGAGCAACATAAACTTGAAAGTATTTTCGATGAATTCACTCAAATTGACTCCTCGACAAAAACATATGAAGGCACAGGTCTAGGCCTACCAATAGTTAAAAAATTACTAACTCAGGCAGGGAGCTCAATCCATGTAGAGAGTACAATAGGCAAAGGTAGTACGTTTACATTCGCTTTAAAATTAAAAACAGCACCTCAACAAAGTAAAGCAGACGTAACTTACTCAACAAAAGATACGTCTCAATTGGCAGGCAAAAAAATACTAATCGTTGAAGATAATCGTATCAATCAAATCGTTACCAAAAAAATCTTGAAATCATCAGACGTAACCTGCGACATTGCCGAAAATGGTGAAGTGGCACTGCATATGGCGAAAAAAAATAATTACGATTTGATATTGATGGATATTAACATGCCTGTTAAAGACGGAATTGAAGCAGCGAGAGACATTAGAAATTTTAACAATAGTACTCCTATTATAGCCTTAACCGCTGTAGAAATTGAAGAACAGAAATTCCAAATTTTTGATTCTGGTATGAATGATATTATTGTAAAACCTTACGATATAGATTTGTTTAAAAAGACCATTGTTGAGAATTTATTTATAGACAAACGTAAAAGTCTTAAAAAATTAGGGTAATGCGCCTTAATAAAAGGACTTGCCTTAATTTTCAAATCAATTATAGCGGTATAATACCTCTCTATTAAAAGCACTTCTAAACATCTGCTATTTTCTTCATTAGCGTAAGCAAAATTAGGAGTTTGATTTCTATCGGCTAAAGCAAGTTTAGTGTAACCTACACTAGAGATAAATATGACATGTGTGCAAAATTCAGCTACGAGGGTTATCTGTATAACCTAATGGTTGTGACTTTAACACAGCAATGATGTCCGACAAAACAGGCCATTATTTTGTAAAGATGCCACATGTAGAACGTTCTACATTCTAATGAAATAGAGCAAACTATCCAACAGATAGTACTAATAAAATATCCCCTAGGCTAGAGGTTTCTGCAAATGCTAGAAAGCAAATAGCGAACAAACAAGAAACCTTTAGGCTTTAATATTTATAAGGATTTTAGGCTTTAATTTATTATTTTCGTAATTCCCTTATAACATTTTTGATAAATTCCTTATGATAGACGTTAAACGCCTTTTTGATTTTCCATATTATCAACTTAAACATAAGCCAAATGCAAAAGCATTGGTTACAAAATATAATGGTAAGTGGACTCCAATGTCCACACAAGAGTATTTAGACAAAGCCAATGCTGTCAGTCGTGCGCTCTTAAAAATGGGAGTGCAAAAAAATGACAAAATTGCAGTAATCTCTTCTACTAACAGAACAGAATGGAATATTATGGATATTGGTGTATTGCAAACAGGAGCACAGAATATTCCCATATACCCAACAATATGTGCAGAAGACTACGAGTATGTTCTAAACCATAGTGAATCTATTTACTGCTTTGTTTCAGATGAAGAAGTTCTAGAAAAAGTCAGAAAAGTTCAGAGCAACACAAAGCTAAAGGACGTCTATTCTTTTGACCATATTGACGGTTGCAAACATTATTCCGAATTATTTGCAATCGGTGAAGATAAAAGCAACCAAAACGAAGTAGAAGCGCGCAAAGATGCTGTAAAACCAGATGATTTAGCCACCATTATCTACACCTCTGGCACTACAGGAACACCAAAAGGAGTAATGCTTTCGCATTGGAATATTACCAGTAATGTATTGGACAGTACTCCGAGAGTACCCTTACCTCCCGCCGGAGAAACAAGAGTGTTAAGCTTTTTACCAATCTGTCATATTTTTGAACGGGTGCTTATCTATGTCTATCAATTTGCTGGTACGTCCATTTATTTTGCGGAAGCCTTAGATAAAATTGGTGATAATGCAAAAGAGATTAAGCCAAACTTAATGAGTGTTGTACCTCGACTTCTTGAAAAGGTGTTTGATAAAATCATGCTCAAAGGCGAAGAACTCACCGGAATAAAAAAGAAATTGTTCTTTTGGGCAGTACGTTTAGGTGAAAAATGGGAGCCTTATGGTAGTAATGGAGCTTGGTACGAATTTCAACTAAAGATTGCCAGCAAACTTATCTTCAGCAAATGGCGAGATGCACTTGGTGGCGAGTTGGGCACTATGGTCTCTGGTAGTGCAGCCTTACAGCCAAGACTTGCCAGAGTATTTGGTGCTGCAGGTATGCAAATAATGGAAGGTTATGGACTTACCGAAACATCACCTGTAATTAGTGTTAATTGCGAAAAAGGAAATAACGTTGAAATCGGAACAACAGGTCCACTTCTAGACAGTGTATCGGTTAAATTTGCAGAGGATGGTGAAATTCTAGTTAAAGGACCAAATGTTATGATGGGGTACTATAATATGCCTGAAAAAACAGCAGAAGTGATTGACAACGATGGTTGGTTCCATACTGGAGATATCGG
>NZ_CALGNH010000045.1 GCF_937958655.1 uncultured Winogradskyella sp.
TCAAAAGCAGCTTGTAGACTTACTAAAAGCTCTGGTGCAGAGGTGGCAAAAGAGACTACAGTCATACCAATTACTAGCTTAGAAATCTTTAGTTTAAAAGATAAACCTACTGATGCTCTTACCAAAAAATCACCACCAATTACTAACAACGTTAGACCTGCTATTACAAGAAATACACTCATGAATGAATTAAATATTTAGTCCTAAAATTTTATAAATGACTAAGATAACACTTCATTTTAAAAGCACTAAACAACTAATAATTTCGTTAAATAACTAACGAATTAGTTATATAACTATAAAAATAGTTATATTTAAAATCAAACAGATAAATTCAAAGAAAATTATGCAGAAATTAACCTATAAAGAAGAACAAATAATGCATATTCTATGGAAGCTCGAAAAAGCATTTGTAAAAGACGTGTTGGCAGTAATTGCAACCGACAAACCACATTACAACACCTTATCTACTGTAATAAGAAATTTGGAAGACAAAGGCTATGTTAGCTATAATGCTTACGGCAAAACACATCAGTACTACCCTATTGTCTCTAAAGAAGATTATAAAAAACGTTTTATGTCTACTGCTATTGAGAACTACTTTAATAACTCATATAAAAATGTAGTTTCCTTCTTTGCAAAAGAAGAAAAGATAAGCGTAGATGAATTAAAGGAAATCATACATCTCATCGAAAACAATACATAATTATGGAATATTTACTAAAAGCATCTGCTGTAGTTTGCATTTTTTATTTGTGCTTCCAATTAGTATTAAAAGAAGAAACATTTTTTAACCATAACCGCTGGTTTTTATTATTGGGACTGGTTGTTGCTCTGGTTTTTCCTTTTATAGTTATTCCTGTTTACATTCCTATTGAAACTATGTCCTTACCTATATACTTGGTTGAACCGACAGAAAGTATTGCAAATTATACGCCTCAGAACATTGAACAACCTTTTAATTGGGTGTCTTTAATCCCAATTTTATACTTTATAGGGTTTGGTGTTTTATGTCTTCAGTTTTTGTTTCAGTTTGTAGCTCTTATTTTGTTGTTCATAAAGAATCCAAAGACTAAAGACGGTATTTATACCTACATTAAAATAAATCAAAATATATCACCTTTTTCATTTTTTAAATGGATTTTTTTTAATCCAAATAACTTTGATAAAGAAGAACTAGCGCTGATAATAACTCACGAAAAAGTACATGGTAACCAATTGCATTCTATAGATGTTTTATTTATACAATTAGCGTGTGTTCTATTTTGGTTCAACCCATTTATATGGTTGTACCGAAACAAAATACGCCAAAACCTAGAATATATTGCAGATAAGAAAACTCAAACCGTATTTAAAGACAATAAAGCATATCAGCATCTACTTTTAAAAACAAGCGTTATAAATACTACCTTTTCATTATCTAATAATTTTTATAATTCACAAATCAAAAAACGAATCGTTATGTTACAAAAATCAAAATCGAATACTAACAGAAAATGGAGATATTTACTGAGTCTTCCTTTATTGGCTACTCTATTATTAAGCATGAATACTAAGGAAATTTATATACAATCAAAAACACCTCATAAATCATTTAATCCTGATGCTTTAAACCAGAAAGAAAAAAATCCGATAAGAGTTGTTTTCACAAAAGAAACAACAGATAATGAGTTAAAAAACATTAAAGCAGACTTAATGCGTAAGGGCATAACCATGACCATAAAAAAACTAAAGCGAAATAACAAAGGGTATATTATTGCAATTAATGTTGAATTTAAAACTGATACAAGTTCTGCTAATTATAAGGCTACAGTAAAAAGTGGAATTAAATCATTTTACTTTAAAGTTGATGCTAATGGTAATTTTGGTGTTAGCATTATTAACGAAACTAAATTTGTAATTGCTGAACCCTTGGTAACAAATGGTAAAAACAATGATACTTTAAACACAAAAACTAAGGTATTTGTCTTTAATGAAGACCAAACTGAAGCTATAATCTTAGACTCTACCCGTTCTAAAATATGGATTCAAAAACATAATGAAAATGTTGAAAATTTTAAAAAAACAATCACTAAAGATTCTGTTTATTTTAAAGCTATTGACTCTTCGGAAGTAATGCGATTAACTAAGGAAAAATCTAACATTTATTATGAAGATAATAGTAATACTAGTCAGCTTTACAATAATCCCAATGCACTTACAAACCCAGGTCAGTTAAAACAAAAGAAATCTATTTATATAAACTCTGATAACACCGAACCTTTAATAATCCTAGACGGAAAGGTGCTAAAAAATCGTAAACTCATGGATATTAATGCAGATAGCATAGAAAAAGTGGATGTATTAAAAGGAGACACTGCAACTAAGTTATATGGAGATAATGGAAAACATGGTGTCATTATTATTACTAGTAAAAACAAAAAGAAACCTCTAACTTACATAAAAGTTAAAAAAGGCAAGACAAAAAAAGATGAGCCATGGAAAATAGGACGAATAGCGGTTACCAGTACATTTTACGAAGACGACAAAAACCCAAATAAAAATAGCCAACTCGCTTATATAAGCAAATACACTTCTGATGAGATATTAGATAGCCATAAGACCAACCTTAAAAAAATTGGATTAACAGTAAAATATTCTAAACTAAAAAGAAACAAAAAAGGTGAAATTACTAGAATTAAAATTTCTATTAAAAATGAAAAAAATTCTGAAAGTAGTACCACATGGCAAAACAATAATGGTATTGATGGTATAGAATTTGGTGAATCGAAAGGATCACTTATTGCAAGAACAAGTGATATGAATAAAAACTAAGTTTCATATAATTAAAAACGAAAAAGAAGCTGAAAGATGCTGTCTGAAAAGTCAATAAAATTCTAAACTGTCACATTGAGTGTAGTCCACATGCTCTTAAAATCAATATTTTATATTTCTCTACTACGCTCGAAATGACAGAAAAGAGTACTTTTTAGACAGGCTCTTTTCTTCATGGCTTGTAATTAGTTGATAACGACTTTTCGAAATACTGCAGCATTTTTCTGAGTAATCTTTAGTAAATATAAACCCGAAGCCAAATCAATATCAATATAACCTTGGACATTATAATAACGCTTTAACGCTTTACCTTCAATAGAAAGCACCTCTATGTTAACTAAATCTGAAGTTTTAAAATAAAGCTTACCTGCCGTAGGGTTTGGATGTATAGATATGTGCTGCAATTCACTTTCATTCAAATTTAGTGATTGATCCCATACTTCACCAACGTTATTTCCCCAAATGTATTCTACCAACAATGGTTCATCAATAAATGGATTTCTGTTAAACTGCCAATTATAAATGACATTATTGCGATTCATTTCAAAATCATCTGGTGGGTCATTTCTATGCCAATCTAAAAGTGTTTCTAAATCACCCAATTGCCCTGTGGTATTTGGAAATCCGTTAACTACCTCCAAGCCATTGTATCTAATTTCCATATACAAAACACTACGCGCAACATCTCCTCTAAAGCTTCCTAAGGTTCCATTAGGGCCTACGTACTGTCCGTAATGTTGATTTCCTCTAGAACTATTTTCGGCGGCATCCGCAGCTCTTAAAGCATGTGCATCAGAGTTTCCATGGCGGAGCGAATCTGCCTCAGTCGTCCAAAAAACCTCTATTCCGTCTGCGATCTCATCCTCTTCAATATCATTAAACCCACCTCTAGATCTGGGAAAAGTATGTTCACGATTCCATTTACCTGAATTATCGCTTGAGGTTTGTAAATCTAACTTTGGTCTACCTTCTTCTTTATACACCAACCAAACCTGGTTACTATTCTCTGGGTTTTGATCTGCCTCTAATAAAATATCTATAACATCGGCATAGGTCTGCGCTCTCACGGTTACAGGGTCTGCCACAATATCTTGCAAGGCTTGTCTTAAATCTGCAGCTGCCAACCCATTTAGACTATTATAATAATCGTTTGGTTGCGTACTTTGTACAATACCAACCGTTGGGTTTATAGGTGTTCCCCAAGGTGCCATCGTAAAATCATTATCTACTACCCTTACCTCAACAAAATTATTGGATGGTACAAAAGGTTCAACCAAATCTGTAAACTGAAGTTGAATAACTTCATCTCCTTCATCCTCAGCATCATCTACTAAGTTTATTGTTGTACTCGTTGTGTTGCTTCCATTAGAAATGGTAAGACTAGTGTTACCTGTAAAGTCAGCAGCATTAAAACCAAAATTATTCAGACTAATGGTAAAGTTTAAATCTGATGTTACTATTGATTCTGAAGTCAAAACAACATTAAAACTACTACCCTCATCATATAGAATCTCTGTTACGGAAATTGAAATAGGATTAATTGCGATACCAGAACCATCATTCTCTCTGCGAGGCGTGGGTGTTGCAGTTGTAAAAGTTTCGTTATCCATAGTATCTACAAATCGTTGAATAGATCTGGGGTTTGCATTTGTGCCGTTATCATTATACTGAATGGTTTCGCCCATTAAACTTAACAACATCGTATCCTCGGCATCGTTAGTACCATATACTAAAGCATCTATAAGATTTGTTTGCGTGGCTAAAGTGCCCTCCGGAAAGTCATTTACACTAGCCTCATATATACCAACAGCATCAGCTCCATTCTGTATTACATTTTCTGATATTAAAATTTGAGGAAAAGGTGAAACACCCTCACTTCCTATAACTAATAACCCATTGTTATCGGTAATATAACCACTTAAATCTATGACTAAATAACTAGAATCTGCACCATTTGAAGAACCGTTAAAGAAAACTAAAATATAGCCATCTGTAGAAAAATTTGGGATCTCTGATTTAATTTCAATAAACTCTGCTGTATCGGTACTTGGAGAATCTGGATCAAATTCATTAATCACTAAAACCTGTGACCAAGCTAAAGTTGTGAAGACTATAAGCGTAAAAAATAACAAGCTTTTCATATACAACGTTTTTACAAAGATAAATTTAAAATTATACCCTAAAATTAAAGTTTTTAAAGCCAAATTAAATCTAAAAATAGCATCTAAAACAAAATAACTTTTATCAGCGATATAAACACCCAGAAAAGATGAAATGCTCTTAAAATGACGTTCTTAAGACCAATCGCCTCTACATATTATAAAATACTTTTAAAAATGCCCTTCAAAACTTTATAAGTGTAATATTTTATTTGTTTTATTATTACAATTATAAATACAAATTAAGGAAAGTCACAAAAATTAGTAATCATTATGATTTTTTTACTTATAACTTTAAATTCAAATTCATCGATTTTATAAAAATCGTTTGGAAAATTATTTGTTGTGGATATATATTGAAAACTCAATCAATAAATTAAAACAAATTATTAACCTCTAAACCAAAACATTATGATGACATTAGCTAAATTGATTATTGATATTATTTTTTCAATATTCTAAATTAAATTCAATCTGCACACCTGTACTTAAAGCTTAAGTGTGCAAACCAAAAAAAGTAAAACTTTGTTTAATCCTGAGACGTCAGGAAAGTTTTACTATTTTTATAACAAATTGTAAACTTAGTTCTAACCCTAGTTTATTTGCTGACTAAAAGAAAATGAAAACTGCCTTTTTTAAGACAATAGCCAAGTTAAATAAGATTATCTTTCCCTGTTACTCAAAGAAACAGTTAGACTTAAGCAATGCTACTAAAATACAGCTTGCCATAATTGGCTGGCGTGCTTTTGTTACTAAAAACGCACTGGGCTAAAAAAAAGACTACCAAATAAATGATAGTCTTTATGATTTAATACTTTCTTAAAATCTTAATTACTTAGGGCTTCTATAAAACCATCATGAGCTGGTTTGGTAGTAAAGTCGTTGTTGTATAGTAATGGCCAATCTGGTTGTCCCCAAAAGTCCACTAACCACGTTTCACTATCTCTTAAGCCCCAAACGGTAAGTGCAAATTTATTTTGATTAGGAATAGCGTCATATATCTCTACAACCTCTCTCACTTTATTACGTTGCTCTATGGCTCTAGCCTCTGTTAGTTGTGATATATCGTTACCAGGATTTACTCTCACATCGAGTTCAGAAAAATGCATCTTTAAACCTCTAGACACTGTTCCATTTACCACACTTTGGATTTGAGATGCAGAAGGAAAATAAATATCTATATGCATTTGTGCACCTACACCATCAATTAACCCTTGAGCCATTAAATCATCTACAATACTAAACATCGTAGCTTGTTTATTTGTATCAAAGGTGATGTTATAGTCATTATAAAACAATAAAATGTTAGGATCTGCATTTCTTGCAAACTGATAACATTTAGCAATATAATCGTCTCCCATACGCGTTCTAAAAACAGAGTTTCTTAACGCACCTGTATTATCTTCAATCGCCTCATTTACAACGTCCCAAGACCTTATTGTACCAGAATATCTTGTGACTACTGTTGTAATATAATCCTCAATCATAGTCTCAAATTCTTCATCTGTACCAGTAAAGTTTTCTACCCAGTCTGGCACGGAATTATGCCATATGAGCGTATGTCCATGAATATCCATGTCATTAGCCACACCGTAATTAACAATAGCATCTGCCGCAGTAAAATCATAGGTGCCTTGCGAAGGATACATGATATTCATTTTCATTTCAAACTCAGCCGTAAGATTGTTAAAGTCACTTTTCAAAATTTCGTCGTGCTCATCAGTTAATCGACTAGCTTGTACTGCCATACCAATAGAAAATGAATTTGTTGCATCTTTAAGATTAGCAACTGGCGGAGTTACAACAACACCATCGTCTACAATAACCGTATCGCTAATTTCTACATTACCGTTAGGCCCTTGTATTATTAATGAAACCTGGTATTCACCAGAAGCACCGTACGTGTGCGTGGCACTACCCGAAACGTCTTGTTGTAAGGGTCCACCTTGTCTAAATTGCCAAAAACTGGTTAAACCATTTGCACCTGTAGAGGTATTTACAACGTTTATGGTAAGCGGATTTTGTTCAGAAATAGTTAGTTCAAAAGACGGTACAATTGTTGTTGCAGCATTACCACCTCCATCATCTTCTGTTTGGCAAGCAAAAAATGTAACAATGGCCATCAATAAGATGTAACTGTAACTGTGTTTCATTAAATTTTTCATAGCAAATTAATTTTAGTTTATTTTAATTCAAATTGAGACTTTAGACCTTTATCTGATCTTCCTCCAACCATAATATTAAAGGTTCCTTTTTCAACTAAATATTCTCCGTTGTTGTTAAAAAATCCTAATTCTTTATTAGTTAACGAAAATTCTACAGTTTTAGTTTCACCCTTTTTTAAAGGTACAAGCTCAAAACCTTTTAACTCTTTAATTGGTCTTACTATGCTAGCTACAGGATCGTTGATATAAAGTTGTACAACTTCTTTACCATCGTAATCTCCTGTATTTGTAATTTCTACACTTACTTTTACAGTCTCCCCTAACTTGTATTGCTCTTGGCTTAATTTTAAATTACTATACTCAAATGACGTGTAACTTAAACCATATCCAAAAGGATATAATGGGGTATTTTCTGAATCTATGTAGTGAGACCAAAATACATTACCGTCTTTATTAATAGGTCTACCTGTATTAAAATGATTATAATATATAGGACATTGACCTACGTTTCTTGGAAAAGACATTGGTAATTTTCCACTTGGATTATAATCGCCATATAAAACACGAGCTACAGCGTTACCAGATTGTGTACCTAGCTGCCAAGCTTCTACTATTGCTGGTATATGTTCTGAAGCCCAAGGTAGTGCCAATGGACGGCCATTATTAAGAACTAAAACGACATTGTTGTTTACTTTATATATTTCTTCAAGCAGTTGTTGTTGATTACCTGGCAAATCTATTTCGGTTCTACTTCTTGCTTCACCACTCTGAAAACCAATCTCACCTAATACAATTACCACAACATCAGCACTTTTAGCTACATTTTTTGAAGCATCAAAACCAGAAAAATCATCTGTATTAACCTCTACTTCATGTATAAAAGATTGTTTACCTGTGGACACCTCTGTTCCTTTTTCATAAACAAGTGTGTTGCCTTTGTAATTTTGCATACCTTCTAAAACAGATACAGCGGTATTGTCATCAGCAGCAATCCTCCAGCTACCCAGTGGGCTATTTTTATCTGCTGCTAAAGCACCAATTAGTGCTATTTTTAAACCTGACTTTTTTAGTGGTAATACATTATTTTCATTCTTAAGTAAAACGATAGATTTCTCTGCTACATCTAAAACGGCTTCATTGTTAGAAGCACTTCCTGTAACTTGTTTTTCTCTTACCTCATCACAATACTTATAAGGATCGTCAAATAAACCTAACTCAAACTTTACACTTAATATTCGGCTAACGGCATCGTCTACCAAAGCTTCGTCAACTGTTCCATTTTTAACCAATTTTACCAGCTCTTTTACGTAAAAGTGAGATTCCATATCCATATCAGATCCTGCTTTTACTGCCTTTGCAGAGGCGTCTGCATCATCAGCAGCAAAACCGTGTGTTACCAACTCTCCTATAGATCCCCAATCTGAAACAACAAAGCCTTTAAAGCCCCAATCGCCTTTTAAAATATCTCTTTGCAAGAAACGATCTCCTGTTGCTGGGATGCCATTTAATGTACTAAATGAGTTCATAAATGTACGTGCACCTGCATCTAAAGATGCCTTAAAAGGTGGTAGAACAATATTATACAATTTTGACATTCCCATATCGACTCTGTTATATTCTTTACCAGCTTCTGTAAAACCATACGCTGCAAAGTGCTTTGCACAGGCAACAATAGTGTTATTGGCATCTAAATTTTTACCCTGAAAACCATTTACTCTTGCCGTAGCAATCTTACTTCCTAGGTAAGGATCCTCACCAGCTCCTTCCATAACTCTTCCCCATCTTGCATCATGTGAAATATCTACATTGGGTGCAAATGTCCAATTTAATCCTGCGGCAGAAGCTTCATCTGCTGCTATTTTTGCAGATTTTTCTATAGCTTCCAAATCCCAACTTGCAGCCTCAGCAAGAGGTATAGGGCTTAAGGTTTTGTAACCATGTACAACATCAAAACCAAAAATTAATGGAATACCTAAGCGCGACTCTTCTACAGCTATTTGTTGCGTAGCTCGTACGGCCTTAGCACCTCTTAAATTAAGCATTGAGCCTACCCAACCATTTTTTAAATGCTTGTATTTTACTTCTTCTGACCCAGATTCTGGCAGTGGCCCAGTAAAATCCCATGACCCATTGTATTGATTCATTTGACCTACTTTTTCTTCTAAAGTCATTTGTTCCAATAAAATAGAGACACGTTCATCTAAAGACTTACTTTTATCCAAATGTGCTTTGGATTGACCATAGCTTAATGTAACTATCATTAATGCTATGACTTTAACGCTATTTTTTATTTTTTGATTCATTTTATTTTTATTGTTTTAATTTTTTATTGAAATCTTTAATCATGTATTCTATTTTTATTTTGTCTCGCTGACTTTAGTTACTTAACAAAAAATATGATAAAAAGTTTCAATGATCCTTCGGCTTGCTAGCAAAGTGATTTTTAGACATCTAATTAAGGTTCTAAAATAATCTTTTATAAAATCATTATTATTACTAACAACATCCTAATTACTGATCTAGATATATTGATTAATAATATTTTCAAATAACTCTTGTTTACCGCTCTGTAGTTCTAATTCTCCATTAGATTGAGCTATTTTATAGAGATCTTCAAGATTTAATTTACCTGCTTCAAAATCTTTTCCTTTACTAGAGTCAAAAGAGCTGTAACGGTCTTCTCTTAATTTGGTGTATGCTGAAGATTTTATAATTTTATCAGCGGTAATTAACGCTCTTGCAAATGTATCTGCACCTCCAATATGCGCGTGAAAAACATCTTCCATATCTGTTGAGTTTCGTCTTATTTTAGCATCAAAATTAATACCACCTCCTTGCAAACCACCTGCCTTTAAAAACACTAGCATAGCCTCTGTAGTCTCTTGAATGTTATTTGGAAATTGATCTGTATCCCATCCGTTTTGGTAATCGCCACGATTGGCATCTATACTTCCTAGCATACCTGCATTTGCAGCAACCGCCAACTCGTGCTGCATGGTATGCTGTGCTAGAGTTGCGTGGTTGACTTCTATATTCATCTTAAAATCTTTTTCTAAACCGTATTCTTTTAAAAAGCCTATAGCCGTTGCACAATCAAAATCGTATTGATGCTTCATAGGTTCCATAGGTTTTGGTTCTATAAAGAAGGTACCTATAAACCCTTGCGCTCTGGCATAATCTCTTGCCATAGTTAAAAATTGTCCCATATGGTCTAGCTCGCGTCCCAAATCTGTATTTAAAAGCGACATGTAGCCTTCTCTTCCTCCCCAGAACACATAATTTTCTCCATTTAGTGCAATGGTAGCATCTAAAGCAAGTTTTACCTGTCCGCCCGCTCTTGCTACAACATTAAAATCTGGATTGGTAGAAGCACCATTCATATACCGCGGATTAGAAAAACAATTGGCTGTTCCCCATAGAAGCTTAATCCCAAATTCGTCTTGTTTTTGCTTTATATAGTCCGTAATTAAAGACAAACGTTTTTCTGATTCCAAAAATGTTGGAGCTTCTGAAATGAGGTCATAATCATGAAAACAATAATAATCAAAACCCATTTTACTTATAAACTCAAATGCCGCATCGGCCTTGTCTTTTGCTGCTTGTAATGGGTCTGATGATTTATCCCATTCAAAATTTTGAGTACCAGGACCAAAAGGGTCACTACCTTGACCGCAGAAGGTATGCCAATAAGCAATTGCAAATTTAAAATGCTCTCGCATGGTTTTTCCGGCTACTACTTTATCGGCATCGTAGTACTTATATGCTAATGGATTATCAGATAGATAGCCTTCGTATTTTATTTTGTCTATTCCTTTAAAATATTCTTTATTCGACATTAATTTATGTATTTTAAAACGTTTATTAATTTTTAGTGCGCTTTTTACGGCTCTATTTTATTTATGTACTTTTTTATTGAATTTAAGTTTATGTCTGATTCTCACTAATTTATTCTAACTCGTAAGAATCTACTTAATACCAAAAAATAGAGTATCTTTTTAGATCAATTCTATTTGCAAAGCTTTTAATGACTTAATAAAAAACACAAACCAGAAAGACTCTATCAGGACTTAATGATTTGTATTTTGTTAAAATGGTTTTACTTTTTTTAAAAATTCAGACGTTATGCCGTCATTTGTTCTAATAAAGCAAAAACCTTGGGTTAAACTCAACACATTAACACCCTTAGCAAAATTAATCTTATCTAAAACAATCTCATTTGTAATATCTAAAATTGACATTGGTTCTTTATTCAAATTTTTATTTATAATTATTAATACCCTATCTATAAGGGTATTAAAAAACATTATTTTTATGAAGTTTAAGACCCAGTGCCTGTAACAAAAGACATAACATTAGCTTTAAAGGCAATAGTTCCTCCCAATCTTCAATCTGAGCTACCATCTAACATAGTCTTTTAAAAACAAGATTAAAATAATTCGTAGCTGAAATTATAAAAGTCCCATAAAAAGGGATTAAAAAAGCGGCTTTTGAATCATTAAAATATATATCTTAAAGACGAATATAAATTTAGTTTAAAGCTTTAATTAAACACATATTCAAAAAGTGCATCTTATAACACAAATGATGCATTTACATTAAATTATTATAGCATGGATGCTATCATCACCAAACAACTAACATCTTGATTTATTATTAATAGCTGCGCTATTAGTTTGCTACATTTGTTACAGCTTTTACATCATTAACTATTATTATTAAGCAATAAACTTAGTACTTTTGAAAAAAAAAATTATGAAGAAAATATTTGCCCTTTTATTAATGCTATTTTTATCGTTTTCTTGCGAGAAAAACTCAGGAAGCATTACAAGGATTACTCAAGAAGAAAGCCCAATAGATGAAGAAGATGATACGATTGATTTTTCTAACGAAAATGACGACGGTATTATGAGAGATCTATCGTCCATAACCATAGCAACGGAAATGGGAATAGGCTGGAATTTAGGAAACAGCCTAGATGTTGAAGGCCCTAATGAAACCTATTGGGGAAACCCAGCCACTACCCAAGCGCTTATTGACGAGATTGCTAGTAAAGGTTTTAATACGGTGAGAGTACCTATAACATGGCGTTTTCACCAAGGCCCAGGGCCTAATTATACTGTTGAAGAAGCTTGGTTAGACCGTGTAGAAGAAGTCGTTAATTATGTAAGAGCTAATGACATGTACGTTATAATTAACGTACACCACGAAGATACTTGGTTAATACCTACGTATGACAATGGTGCTATGGTTAAGGACAGACTGTCTAAACTTTGGACACAAATAGCAAATAGGTTTAAGGGTTATAGTGATTATGTCATCTTTGAAACTTTAAACGAACCACGATACGAAAACTCACCACAAGAATGGACTGGAGGTACCGCTGAAGGCAGGGATATGGTAAATCAGTATCATAAAACCAGTGTCGATGCTATTAGAGCCACTGGTGGTAATAATAGTTTAAGACACCTTATGATATCTACTTACGCAGCTAGCACCTTACCTGTAGCTTTAAATGCGCTTGAAATTCCGAATAATGATGAGCGAACAATGGTTTCCCTTCATTCTTATTTCCCTTTTCCATTTACCCTTGGTGGTACACAGACAACTTGGGGTTCTGATGCGGATAAGGCTGCTTTAGATAGCGAAATGGAAAAAATAAAAACAAAGTTTACAGACAATGGTAAAGCTGTAGTTTTAGGTGAATGGAGTTCTGGCAATCAAAATAATACACCAAGTAGGTTAGCACATGCTGCTTATTATGCACAAGCTGCTGCGCAACGAGGTTTTGCTAGTATTTGGTGGGATAATGGCAATAGCGGTGTTTCTAATGATGGATTAGCAATTTTTAACAGACAAAATTTCTCTTGGCCGTTTGAAGCTATTGCAGATGCAATTATACAAGCTTACGATTGATATTCTTAAATAGATTGTTTGATTTAGATAAAGCTAGCTACAAGTTATTTATATGACAAAAAAGCGTACAACTTTTAATAGTGTACGCTTTTTTTAAGTTTAACTTTTTTTCTTCTTCTTTTTCTTTTTCTTCTTTTTAACGACTTCTACAATCGATAATTCATCTATTTCATATAAGCCTAAATTAAGATATTGAAGTGCTATTTGCATATTTTCTGTTGCCGCTCTAAAACTCCAACTGTATGCTTTCCACTCATCTGTTAAAACAAAGTCCTTTGGAACATATATTTTTTTATCATTGTGCTGCACTTGGGCTTTTATCTTTTTGCCATTACTATCTGCTTTAGCCATAAATGTTAGCTCATACCTAGTTCCTCTTACAGAGGGAAAATTATTTATACTTTGAATATCCCATGTGTTATCACCAAGAAGAAGTACTAAAGCTCTTAATGATTTTTCACCTTCAAATGGACTATCTTCATTAATGGTATAAACTACATTAGCTCCATTATCAGCTAAATTTATCCACCCTTCGGTGCCTTTTTCAAGATTACCATTAGATATTAAATTCTTTACTTTACCAGTAGCTCTTACGCTCTCTATGATTTCAATATAATCAATATAAAATGTATCTATTTCAAAATACTGCAATGCTAATTCTAAGTTGTCTTCTTTAGCAACAAAATCCCAAGTGTATTCTTTTAAAGCTGATGTTAACTCTAAATCAATACTTGTGTACGTTGTATTTTGAACTTGTACCCTAATTTTACTGCCTTCATTTTTAGCTTTCGCTTTAATTTTAAAGGTGTATGCTTTTCCTTGCTGAGAAGCAAAACTCTGTAAACTTTGGATATCCCATGGGTTTGTGCCTAATTGCTGTACTTCAATTTTTAGATTACTTGATGTGTTATTTTCTACCGAAAAGATAGCTTTTGCTCCATCTGTAGCATAATTTCCCCAAGATTGTTGACCATCTTCAAAGCTTGGGTTTTGTATTAGGTTTTGACAAAAGCAATTTGCTACAGAGACTAGCATTGTTAATGTGAATATAACTTTTTTCATTATTACTATTTTTTTGTTATAACGTTATTATTTAATGGTTGTGTTTAAGGCTATAAAATTTAAAAAATCACTATTATTTGCTACTAATATGTAGGGCTTACCTTTAACGGTTATTTCCGCAAAATCTTTGACATCACCATCCATAAAAAGCCCTGTTTCTTTTGCTCCTAAGGCAGTAAACGTTGTGTCCTTGTTTCCTTTTAAAAACAATCCATGGCCAGCATCTGCGCGTGGTGTTTCTACTTCTGAGGCAAATAAATTACCACCAAGCACAATATCTTTAATACCATCCTTATCAAAATCAGATACTAGGATTTGATTGGTTGGTGCTATTTGTGCCATTTCTGGTAAATCGTATCTTTTAAATTTACCATTTTCATTATAGAATATAGCACTTTTAAAAGATGACACTTGGTAATGAATACTACTGTTTAGTTTATTTTCATCATAAACATCAATTAAAGTTGCTGTTGAAAATTCGTCATAGTTTTTAAATTTTTTCTTAATTGAAGGCATTTGTTGCGATGAACATTCTCTGCCTCTCACCGGATATTGCTTACCGTCGTTATAATAACTTAAAACAATATCGTTGGTTCTATTACCATCAAAGTCGTTGAGAAAAACATCAAAGGTTTCTTTTCCGTTTGCCTTATACTTATAATTATCTCCTAAGTTACCTGCTATAAGATCTATATCTCCATCATTGTCTATATCATTAGCGCTTAGACTGAACCACCAACCTGTTGTATCATTTAAACCAAGAGTTTCTGTTACTTCCTTAAATGAGGATCCATTTTTATTTTTAAATACTCTAACGTCCATCCACTCTCCTGTAACGGCTAAATCTTGCCAGCCATCGTTATCATAATCTAACCATTGGGCAGAAGTCACCATACCAAGTTTATTAAAACCCGATACCAATTTATTGGTTACATTCTGAAATTTAGGAAAACCAGGTTTACTTACGTTTTCTAAAATAAAACTTGTAGCTGGGAAAGGGTAATTGCCCGGAATGAGTCTTCCGCCTACAAAAAGATCTAGGTCTCCATCTTTATCGTAATCACAAGCATAGACTCTTCCGCCACTTTCAAACATCCTTGGTAATGCGCTTTTGCTTTTTGTTAACTGACCCTTACCATCATTAATATATAATCGGTCTTGTAAAAATGGGGAATTGGTTTTAAACTCATTTCCGCCACTAACAATATACAGGTCATTATCACCATCATTATCGGCATCAAAAATTAAAGAACCAATATCTTCGTGATTTCTATCTTGTAATAAAATCTTGAATTTTTGTTGCTCAAAAGAACCATCAGAATTTTGATAAAACAAACCACCAGGGTATTTTGATGCAGCACCAATATAAAAGTCATCTAACCCGTCTCCATTTAAATCACCCACTGAGAGTCCTGGACCAAACTGTGAGGTCTTATGTGGTAAAAGAATTTCGTTTTTAAAATCATCGTAAATATTTTCTTTATGCTTGTAAAGGGCTAAGGTATCTTTAAGACTTCTAAACAAAGTCTCAGCTACATTGTTATTAACCACTTTGGCTTTAGCTAATTTCTCTTCTAAAACCAAATTGGTATTAACGCTTAATTGGGTTAATGTTTGCACATTACCATTTGGCCACTTAACAACCAAACTATCTATAATATTAGCTTTACCAAGACCAAAATGAATACGAGGCGCCACAGAAGACTGAAAACCACGACTAAGCGTTAACTCTTGTAATTGGTGCATATTACCATGGTATATATGTACTTTAGAACCTAAGCCATGCGTGTTTTTATCAGTACCTTTTAAATCTACAGTAATATAATTATTAGTTTCTGAGCTGGTATTTTTAAATACTGAAACTTTACTATCAATATTATTAGTCACTAATTCTAAGTCTCCGTCGTTATCTAAGTCTACATAAACCGCACCATTTGAAAAGCCTTTATCTTCAACTCCCCATATACTGTTGCTTTTTGTAAAGGTTAAATCGCCATTATTTTTAAATACATAATTTTCTATGGCTTCACTAGGTATTCTCAGACTCTTTTTTAGCAGACTATCTTTATGTTTTTTTTCACCCTTAAGGCTATTAAAATAGTCTTTATTGTTTATTTCTCTTCGTGTGCCGTTTGAGACAAATAAATCTTTAAAGCCATCATTATTAAAGTCTGCTAATAACGGTGCCCAACTCCAATCTGTTGAAGAAACACCTGCAAGACGCGAAATATCTTTAAATTTTGGGATACCTTTATGGTTATACCCTGAATTAAGCTGCAAAGCATTTTGCATAAATTGGTAATGAAAGCCTACACGCTCCAAATTACTAAATAATTCAGGATTCATACTAGCCATATTGGCCTTAGACCTTCGGTTGGATGCTGCATCCATATCCATTTGAACAATATCAAAATGGCCATCGTTATTAAAATCTGCTATATCTACACCCATACCATAAAATGAGGTATGTGCGGTCGCATTTTTAATTTCGTTCTCAAAAGTTCCGTCTTTTTGATTGATATATAAACAATCTGGTGTACCAAAATCATTAGAAATATAAAGATCTGGCCAACCATCTTCATTTAAATCTGAAGCGGTTACACTTAAGGATAGACTATATAATTTTACTCCAGAAGCTTCAGTTATTTTGGTAAATCGACTGCCATCGTTTCGGTAAAGATTATCGGTTTCTAAAGCGGTTACTCTATCCATTCGCATCTTATAATTATAACTATTATATTCAAATGGTGTAATTGGGTAATTAGCGACATAAACATCTAAATCGCCATCATTATCAAAATCAAAAAAAGTAGCATCTACACTGTTACCTTCATCGTCTAAACCAAAACTGGCAGCTTGTTCTTCAAATGTATTATCGCCTTTATTAATAAACAGTTGATTTTTCTTATTGCCAGATTGGCCAGCAACAAGACAATAAATATCCATTAACCCATCGCCATTAACATCTGCCATGACTGTACCAGTATACCAACGCTTATCGCCTTTAATACCAGAATCTATCGTAATATCTTTAAACTGTAAATTTCCGTTATTGAGGTACAGTTTATTCTCTACCCTATTACCAGTAAAAAAGAGATCCGTTAAACCATCGTTGTTAATATCGCCTGCTGAAACACCTCCGCCCATATAGATGTATGGGTAGGTAAAGTAATTTAAGGTATCGTTTTCTACTAAGGTATTTTCAAAATTTATATTAGTATCTTCTGGTTTTAACTGAAAGAATATTTTTTCTTCATGCGTCTTAACAACTTCTGTTTGTTGGACTTCATTACTACAACCAAAAAGCATTAAAACAGCAGTTATACCTAAAATATTTCTAATCATTGCATTGTAAGTTTTTATTATAAAGATAAAAAATATCGATTAAGACGTATGTTAAAAATAAATGAGCGAAAACTAATTTTCGCTCATTTAAAGATAACTCAACTGTTATTAATTTTAATATCCAGGATTTTGGTCGCTACCACTTATCATAGGATTGGCATCAATCGCAATTTGCGGTATAGGCATCACACGATGTACTGACGGATCAAAATTTCTTGTAAGCTGTAAATCGGGATTATCAAAGTTTTGATCTGGAAAAACTGATAGCTCTTGATCGTCTAAATTCCAGCGCACAAGGTCATCAAAACGTTGTTGCTCTCCACAGAGTTCCACCAAGCGCTCGTGCACTATGGCATTAAATACCTGATCTGGCGTATTCACAGGAAACCCTCGGGCATCCATGGTTGCAGTACCGTAATTTGGCATCTCAGCACGATCTCTTACCATATTTAACAAATCTATAGCTGGTTGTAAATTACTAGGATTTAAATTTAACTCTACTTCAGCTCTCATTAATAGAACGTCAGCATATCTCATAATCCTTACATTAACACCACTATTCTCTGACACATTTACATCATCATATAATTGCGAAAATTTATACCATACAGGTCCACCTACACATCCTGGGCATGGAAACTGAAATGCGTTACCTGGTCCATAACTATTTTCACTATCAATAAGTATGGCTGAATCTAACCTAGGATCATCTTGCTCAAACTCTTCAATAATTTTTGTGGACGGTCTTGCATTGGCCCAACCTGTATAATCTTGTGAATGAAAAGTCACTTCAGAAGTACCAACACCTGTTTGTGCCCATCGTTCTGATTCTGTCCCTACTTCACCGTTATACCCGATTTCGAACATGGACTCGTCGTTATGCTCACCAGACTCACTAAAATTATCGTTATATTGATCTAATGGCAACAAACTATGATTTACAACATTATCAAAAGCTGTTTTAGCCTGTGGATATAGTTCTCTATGTAAATATACTTTTCCTAACATAGCATAAGCAGCCTCTTGTGTTACACGACCAACATCTGTTATTCCTTTAGCCCAAGTTAATTGTGTTGATAATTCTAAATCCGCAATAATTTGCTCGTATACTTGATCTTCAGTTGCTCTTGGCTTTGGCTCTAATTGTGTTGCTAAATCCACGTTTAAAGGAACACCTCCAAAACGTTTAACCAAATGATAAAAATATAAGGCTCTTAAATAATAGGCTTGACCCAGTGCATTATCAACATCCTCTTCATTAAAGTTTGATGCGGCTGCATTAGTTCTCATACGTTCCTCATTACCAATTACAAAGTTACAAGCACCAATACCATTAAAGCAAGCTGTCCAATATTGTGCTATGTTATCTAAAGTCGCATTAAATTCAAAGCGATTATAAGGAGCATAATTTGGATCTCCACTAGACACTACCTCGTCTGACATAGCATCTGGAAACACATAGCCGATACGTTGATATAAGGTCTGAAATTGATTATAACTCGCATTTACCGCTGCTTCCACCTGATCTAAAGATTCAAAGAAAATCTCTGGATTTAATTCATTCGTGTTTTCTACAGGTACATCTTCATCACATGTTACGACTAACATCATACATACCAATGCTAAGTACCTTAAAACGTTATTACTACTTTTTTTCATATCGATAATTTTATGTCAATTAAAATTCTATTTGAATACCACTTAATACGGTTATTGGCCTAGGTTGTGCACTTCTATCAATACCTAAACCTGCCACCAATCCTGACGCATTATAAAATGGCGCAATTTCAGGATCTAAACCAGTATAATTAGTTAATGTTAATAAATTTTGCCCCTGTATGTAGATTCTGAATTTCTTTACAAATCCATTACCAGATTTATTAATCATGTTTTGAGGAAACGTGTAACCCACAGTTGCATTTCTTAATCTAAGATACGACGCATCTTCTACAAAACGAGTAGAAATTTCATTATTTATATTATTACCAAATCTAAATCTAGGAATATCTGTAATATCCCCAGGGTTTTGCCATCTGCGTAACACTCTTGTACCATAATTAAGGCCGTTATCTAAGCCTTCTAAATAATAGATATTACTATTTAAGGCATCTACTCCTTGCACACCATTAAATAGAACATTAAAATCCCATCCTTTGTACTCTGCTCTAAGATTTACAGCATACGTAAAATCTGGATTAGGATCTCCGATAACAGCTCTATCCTCTAAAGTTATAGTACCATCTTCATTAAGGTCTCTATATCTTACATCACCAGGTTGCACTGGCACCGCAGCTTGAGAGTTGTTAGGTAATTCTGCATCTATCTGTGCTTGCGTAGAATAAACACCATCAGCTACTAAACCAAAGAAATGGTAAGGTGCCTCTCCAACAGCCAATCTGTTTATTGGATTAGCAAAAGGTGGATTTAACCTTGCTAATTCAATAGGCTCGCCTGTACTTCCTAATCCTTGTACTTCATTTCTTGCTGTACTTAAATTTGACCAAAAGTTCCATTTAAAATCACCTTCATAATCATTGTAACCTAAAGTAAATTCAAAACCATCTACCAATACATCACCTACGTTACGTATTACTGCAACTCCACCTAAATTGTTACCAAGTATACCTGCAGAAGGTTGAATTTCTTCACCAAAAATCAAATCGTTACTTTCATTTCTATAATAATCTACGCTAAACTGTACTTTATCATAAAACAATCCTAAACTAAGCCCATAATTTTGCTTAATTTGGGTTTCCCACCTTATGTTTGGATTCGCTGCCCTGTTAGGTGTAATTCCTGGTACGGTTTCATCGCCTATTGATACTGGAGTATTAACCCCTAATGTTGGTAAAAATAAATTTACCTGATTACCTGTTCTATTATTACCTGTTTCACCATAACTCGCTCTTAATTTGAGTGTGTTAATGGCTTCTATATCAAAAAAGGACTCGTTAGACACATTCCATCCTGCAGATGCCGATAAAAACCAATCTGTTGCATTTTCTGGTGAAAACCTTGAAGAAGTATCGCGTCTACCAGAGGCACCAAATGAATAACGATCATCGTATTCGTAACCTCCAATAAAAACAATAGAATTTAAGTTTTCTGGCACAGAAAACGATGTTGCTCTAGCATTAGGTGAAAATGCTTCAGGTATTGCCGAAGACACTTCATTGTTATCTGAAATTGAAGCTGATTCTAATTTTATTTTTGTTTGTTCTAAAGATGCCGAAGCATTAATGGCATGTTTGCCATACGTTTTATCAAAAGCAAGCGTATTGGTAAATATAGTTTGCCCAAACGTTTGTCTATCTTTTCTAATAAAATTTATAGGATTCTCAAAACGGCCTCCAGATTCTTCAAAAGACCTAATTTGAATATCTCGAAGTGTTAAATTTGTATCTAAACCTAATTGAGATCTAAAGGTTAATCCATCAGTTATTTTAAATTTAGCAAATACACTACCAATTAAAGATGTAAAACGTGTAAGATTATCTTGATTATCTTGAATTCTTATTTGATTACGAGAATCATTAAGATCACCAGAGCCTGTTCCTCCGAAAAGTCCATTTTCTCTTATTGGCACATAAGGAGCTTGTCCTATAATATTCTGAAAAGGATCTCTACCCCCTTCAAATTCCGGGAATACAGTTTCACTAAAACCTAAAGACATTGTTTGTCCTATAGCTAACCAATCTGTTACTTTAGCATCTGTACTTAAATTCACCGTGGTTCGTTCAAAACCAGTTTCTATAAATACACCATCTTGTACTAATCTAGATAAGCCAAGGTTGTATTTTGCTTTTTCAGTACCACCATTAACGTTAAAGCTAATATTGTACATTGGTGCTTGTCTAAAATAAGCATCTTGCCAATCTGTATCTATACCATTGCCATCAAAAAGTGGATTGTCATTAACACGCTCTATAGGGAAATCTGGCCCACCATTTTGACCTGCTAATGCATTGACCTCTCTAAGAAACTGAATATATTGCTCTGTGTTTAACAGATCGTATCTTCTATTAAATTCTTGAATCCCTGTAGTGGCTTGTAAATTAAACGAAACTTTACCTGCTCTACCTTTTTTTGTCGTAATTAATACTACACCATTAGTACCTCTAGATCCGTATACGGCCAAAGATGCAGCATCTTTTAATATATCTACTTTTTCAACACTTCCTAAGTCTAAACTATTAATACTATTTGTAAATACACCATCTACAACGTAAAGTGGAGTACCATCTCCAAAGGTATTAACACCACGTATTTGTATTAATGTTTGTGATCCTGGTGTTCCGCCATTGGTAATATTAACACCAGCTGCTCTTCCTTGCAGTGCCTGCCCAAGATCTGCTGTAGGGAATTCGCTTAAATCTTCAGCACTTACAACAGCTACAGATGTGTTTTTTGGCTTACCGTACGTTACAATGACTACTTCATCTAAACCCAAGGTATCCTCAAGAAGCGAGACATTAATTTCGCTTTGGCCTGAGTAAACAACTTCCCTTGTTTTAAATCCTACATAAGAAAATACGATAACGTCTCCATTGGTCACTTTTTCAATAGTATACTTTCCTTGAAAATCTGTAACACTTCCTTTACTAGTACCCTTAATAATTACCGATGCTCCCGGTAATGGTCCGTCATCCGTAGTTACCATACCAGTAACTGATTGCCCTATTGCCTTGTTTGCAAAGATCAATAGAAAAACAATGATTAATTTTTTTAAATTCATTTCTTAAAATTAGTTTTAGAATTTGTTAGCTTTAAAAATTGGATGACCATAATGTCTCCACTTAACTATTAATTGACGTGCAAGTTAAATTTCAATACAATTTAAGCATAATATATTTGATGCAATAATTGTGTCATATGTTGCATTTAATAAAAAGCTTAATGTTTACTTAGAGTTTTAACATTTTGCAAAAGGATTCTTTTTTTATCAAATGCTTTAAAGCTATTTAATTTACTTTTTCCGTTTTGGTAATTCACCAAATTGCTTTTTGTAACATACTGTAAAGTAAGACGCCGATAAAAACCCTACTTTATGAGCCACCTCGCTAACATTTAAATTTTTGTTGTTTTCAAACATTGTTTTAGATCGCTCTAACCTTATTCTTCTAATAAATGCAACAGGCGATAATCCTGTTAGGTTTTTTATTTTTCTGTAAACTTGGCTACGGCTCAGACAAAGATGAGAGGATAGTGTTTCAACATTTAACGCTGTGTTTTCTATATTATCTTGTATATAACTCATTACACGTTGAATAAAATCATTATCCAAGTTTACGCCATCCGCATTATCCTTTTCCTCTTGTATTACATTGGTATTGGTATGCTTAAACATGCGCGTCTTTTTTAGGAGTAGTTGCTCTAAAATAACTTTAAGCTCCTTAGTGTCAAAAGGCTTTACAAGGTATGCTTCTGCACCTGACTCTAATCCTTTTATTCTGTCTTTGGTTAGATCTTTAGCCGTAAGCATAACGATTGGTATTTGACTTAGATTTGGATCTGATTTCACTTTTTTACTGAAGTCTAAACCGTCCATAACAGGCATTATTACATCTGTTATAATAATATCTGGACGATGTTCTATGGCTTTAAACCAGCCTTCTTGTCCATCATTGGCAATGACTAAATCATAATCTTGCTCTAGTATAGAAATGAGGTAATCTTGAAGATCCACATTATCCTCTACTATAAGCAACTTCTTTTTAATTTGCTTTTTTGATAGTAAATCTTCTATTTTATATGGGTTGATTTGATTTTCTAATTGCGACTTACTTAATAATTCTTCATTATTTTTACTAAATGAAGAATCTAAATCCTCTAAATATTTTTTATCGCGTGGTAAAAAGATTTTAAATACCGACCCTTTACCAAGTTCACTATCTACCTCTACTATACCTTTATGGAGTTTAACAAAACTTTGCACCATCTCTAAACCAACACCTGTGCTCCCGTAGTAGGATTTATTTAGTTCACTGATTTGATAAAACCGCTCAAATATTTTTTTATAATCTTTTTGATCTATACCTGGACCATTATCCTTTACACTTATTTCTATTACAGGTACCGCATTGTTCTTATCTACTAGAGGCAGTATTCTACTTTTATTAGCATAAATTTTAACAAGTATACGCCCTTTATTAGGTGTTACTTTAAAAGCATTAGATAAGAGATTAAATAAAATTTTACCTAACAAACCGTTATCTGCCCAAATTTCTAGATTAACATCTTCGTATTTTAAGTCTAATTGTATAGATCTTCGATTTGATTCTTCATTAAAAAAACTAAGTATGTTCTTAACATTGTTAACTACATTAAATTCACTTAATTTAAGTTGCAGTTTATTAGATTGTAATTTTCTAAAATCCATAAGTTCGTTAATCAATCGAGATAGACGCTCTGCATTTTTATGAATAATTTGATATTTCTGGCTTACTGATTTAGAAAAACGACCGTCATCTAATTCTATTAAATCTTTTATGGGATTAATGATCAGCGTCAGCGGAGTCCGAAACTCATGCGAAATATTTGTAAAAAATTGAAGCTTTTGCTGCTGGAGTTCGACTTTTTGTTTTCTCCGTTCTCGTTCTAAACGGTAAGTGTTTCTCTCACTAATACGCTTTTTATAATAGAACATAACGGCATAAATGGCTAAAACTAATAAGAGCATATATAATAAATAGGCCCATATAGTCTTCCACCATGGTGGTAAAACATTAATCTTCAAAATTGTAGAGGCTTCATTCCATAAATTATCGTTATTAGATACTTTTAGCTTAAATCTGTAATTACCAGATTCTAAATTTGTATATGTAGCGCTTGTTTTTGAGCCTACATAGTTCCAGTTTTCATCAAATCCGTCTAAAAAATAGGCGTATTGATTCTTTTCTGGTCGTGTGTAGCTTATAGCTTCATAATCTATGGTGAGCACTGTTTGATCGTGTTGCAGTGTAATAACACCCAAATCTCTGTCATAACTAAAAAGGCTGTCTTTATCCTTATGATTTAACTTTTTATTAAATATTCTTACATCTTTAAGATAGGGCTTAGCTAAGTAAGGATTAGACTTAATATTTTGAGGTTCAATTGTATTTACACCACTCTTAGTACCAAGGTAAAGGACGTTATTATTGTCTTTGATCATGGCACGATCAATTAAGAAATTTTCTAACAATCCGTCGTATTTAGTAAACTGAATTACCTGTTTTAAATTACGATCAATTTTTAAAATACCTTGCTTACTACTTAACCAAAGTTGATCCTTTACAGGTTCAAATATGGCATTAACGAAAGATAAGTCATAGTCTGCTAACTCAAACCGCTCAAAGCTTTCTTCACCTCTTTTGTAAGTAAACAAACCACCACCATTAGTACCACACCAAATGGTTCCGTCTTGAGTTTCGTATATTTCTAATATTCTACTAGAACTTGGATGATCGGAGAATTTAGATAAAAGCCCCTCACTATGCGCTATAACATTAAATTGATTAACTTTAGGATTATCTATATGATATAGCCCAGAAGATGTCCCAACCCACAAATAACCAGAGCTGTCATAATAAATAACTTTAACATCTTTATTTATAATTTCTGAATTTGTATAACGTATATCCGTTGGTATTTTTATTTTACCATCAGCGCTATCATAATAATAAACACCTTCTAAAAAAGAGCCTATCCATACGTTTCCGTTAAGATCTTCTGTAAAGCATTGTACTTTATTAGTTTTAAGAACGCCTTGGGTATTATTTTTATTAAAATTTAAAAATGTCTTTGTTCCTTTTTTTAACAAAAATATACCCTGTCCCCAGGTTGCTACCCACGTGTTGCCTTTACTGTCAATAAATATGTTTTCTATATATAAGTCTTTATTAAGCCCTTTATATTTAGAATTTAATGCTCCAAATACGTTTGTAACCTTATGAGTATTCGTATCTAAAATGTCAATAGCATTTATCTGGGCAATCCATAATTCGTCATTAGTTTTAGCAAAAGCTTTTATATCATTTGTTAGAATACTGTTTTTAAAATCTTCTCTTTGTATGGATTTAAATTTACTATGATTTTGATCAAAAAACCCCAATCCATTCTCATAATAACCTAACCAAAGCCGATCCTCTTCATCTAGCAACATAGACCATATAGAATCTGATCCTATACCCTTGGTGTTTTTAGCATTATATCTATAATACTGTATAAGCTCACCAGCCGCATTAAAAATAAAAAGACCTTCATTTTCTAGAGCTACAAAAACGCTATTAACGTTGCTTATAATAGCCATTGTAGCACTTTCACCAATATTTAATTTAGAAAATTTTGTACGTGCATTTTTTAAATCACCTTTAAATGTTCCGCTCTTTAGCGTACCAACCCATAAATTTTCTTGCTTATCTAATTCTAAACGTGTTATTTGCTCAACTGAGTTACTGTTTTGTAGTGATATATGCTCAATTTGACCTTTTTCATAATAGCGCTCTAATTTAAGACCATCTGTTGTAGCTACATAAAGATTACCTTTGGTTGTAAATTTTAAATCAGAAATGGTTTGACCAGAAAATCCATAATCCAATAACTTACAATTCTCAAGATCCAACTTTTTTATACCATCATAAGTCCCTACAAGTATCTCATCTTCATATTGGGAAAAACATAATACACCTTCATAGTTATTATTTAAATTTTCACCATTATATGCTTCAAATCTTTTAAATGAATTTTGATTTTCGTCATAAAAACACAACCCTGCATCCGTACCCACCCAAAGCTTCCCAGATTTATCTAAAAACAAAGCACTTATTGAATTACTATTGATACTATTTAAATTTTCAAGATCGTGCCTGTAGTAAGAATACGACTTTCCATTAAACCTGTATAATCCTGCTCCCTCCGTACCAATCCAAATAAATCCGTATTTATCTAAAACTAAGGCGGTAATTGGGCGCTGAAAAATATTATTCTCTACAGAATTAAATTCTAAAGATGTATAATCTACCTGCGTCTGAGCACTCAATTTACCCAAACTAAGCGCGTATAGAAGCAGTAAGGTGCCTGTGAATTTCTTGAAGCGAAAAAAAGATGTTATATAATGTTGCATAGAGGTTAAATAAAGAACATTTTAGGGTAAATAAAATAAATTTTGTCGCATTTTAAACCTCAAATGTTGCAAAAAACAAGATAAAATCCTCTCTTAATCGCATTGAAGCAAGTAAAAAGTTATATTGCTGTGTAAATTTAAAAAAATCATATTGATATGCGATCTTATTTAGTAGCTCTAATGCTCATTTTTATTGTTTCATGTAATCGAGAATCACAATTTGATGCTGTGTTAATAGAAGGCCCAGCACCAACGGACGTTCAGGCTAATATTACGTTCGATAACATGGAACCTCCTTTTTTAGTAAATTTTAATCCCACGGCAATTGGCGCCACAGCCTTTGAAGTGCTTTCTGGAATACCAGGAGATCTCCCAATTTTAGTGGGCATTCAACAAGAAGTAAATTTTACTTATCCAGAGGCAGATGAAAACTTTTTTGCCACTATAAGAGCTATTGCTGCAAACGGTAAAGTTACCGAAGAACAATTTGAAGTTATTCCTCCAGCGGACCCTTGCGAACCTATTTTTAATGCACCTGTATCGTGGGATAATGGAAATAATCCAGCATTTTCATTTGGTTTTAATGGAGTTGACGTTCAAGTCGTTGCAAATCCTGATCCCTCTGGTGCAAACCCTGAAGTATCTAACGTTTTTGAAATTACACAAGACGGTGGCGGTAATTTTGATGGTTTTGGAGTACAATGTACTGCACCTATAGATTTTGCAGCCGAAGATAAAGTAGTACGTCTTAAATTTTGGTCTGACGTTCCACTTCCAATAAGATTAACTGTACAACAAGACCCAAACAACGAAACTGAACGTGAAGCAGAAGTAACGCTTGAACATGGTGGCACAGGTTGGGAAGAAATGCGTTTTGATTTTGCTAACGCAATAGCAGGTTTTACGGGAAGCTCAGCATTAGGTATTCCTGATGGCACATCATTTGTTCCGACAGGACAATACATTAGATTCCAAATGTTTATTAGCCCAGGTGACGATGTGGCTGGTACTTTCTATTTAGATGACGTTGGTGTTTGTCCATAATTTTTATTAAATCTCTATAAATAATGGTTTTATTTAAACGTACTTGGCTTTTGCCAATAGCTTTGTTGTGCCTTTTAACGGCTTGTAACAACAAATCTTCAGATAGAGCAACTACTGATAATGCAAAAGCTTCACCTAATTTTGAAGCAAGTGCAAAAGCTCTTGTTGCACAAATGACACTCGAAGAAAAAGTGTCTCAAATGAATTATGAATCGCCTGCTATAGAGCGATTAAATATTCCGGAATATAATTGGTGGAATGAATGTCTTCATGGTGTTGGTAGAGCAGGTAAAGCTACTGTTTTCCCTCAAGCCATTGGTCTTGCTGCTACTTTTGACAAAGGGCAAATGGGTAAGATTGCTAACATCATATCTGACGAAGCCCGTGCAAAACATCACGAATTTGCATCAAGAGGTAAAAGAGGTATTTATCAGGGACTAACCTATTGGACTCCAAATATTAATATTTTTAGAGACCCTAGATGGGGACGCGGTATGGAAACTTATGGAGAAGATCCTTTCCTCACAGGTGAGTTAGCTGTACCATTTATTAAAGGTTTACAAGGTGATGATCCTAATTATTTAAAATTAGTAGCAACAGCAAAGCATTTTGCTGTACATAGTGGCCCAGAAATTGATCGCCATAGTTTTAATGCCGTGCCAAGTACGCAAGACTTTTTAAACACCTACAGTCCTCATTTTGAAAAAGTAGTTAAAAAAGCAGATGTATATTCTATAATGTGTGCTTACAACAGTTATAATGGTGAGCCATGTTGTGGTAATTCTGAACTCTCTAATTTACTAAGAGATGATTGGGGTTTTAAAGGGTATATTGTTTCCGATTGCTGGGCAATAAGAGATTTTTATGATGAAGGTGCCCATGAGATTAGCGCAGATGCAAAAGAAGCCTCTGCAATGGCTGTAAAGGCTGGTACAGATTTAAACTGTGGAGACTCTTACCCTGCTCTTGTTGCAGCAGTCAACGATGGTTTAATTACTGAAAAAGAACTAGATGTTTCCTTAGAACGACTTATTGTTGCGAGATTAAAATTAGGTCTATTTGCACCAGAAGGTGATGTTAAATTTGAAAACATCCCATACGATGTTGTTGATTCAGAAAAACACAAATTAGCAGCATTAGAAACTGCTCGAAAATCAATGGTGTTATTAAAAAATAGCAACAACACATTACCATTAAATAAAGATAACATACAAAAAGTTGCTGTTATTGGTTCTAACGCTGATGATTTAGAAGTGCTTTTAGGTAATTATAATGGTTATCCATCAGAACCCGTATCACCCTTAGATGGGATTAGGCAAAAATTACCAAATAAAGAGGTAAAGTATGCCATAGGTAGCAGTCTAGCAGAACGATTACCTATTTTTACTGCAATACCTAATTCAGTCTTATTTACAGATGATAGCAAAACAGTAAATGGGCTTAATGCGGAGTATTTTGATAATACAGAATTTAAAGGCCAACCAAAGCATACAAGAATTGATAAAACTGTAGATTTTACGTGGAGAACCGATCCACCTTTTGATGATTTAGCGTATGATAAATATGCCGTACGTTGGACGGGAACACTCGTTGTTGATGAAACCAGAAGTTATGCACTTGGAGCTGAAGCTTTCTCTTCTGTAAAGTTATATTTAAATGACAAATTGTTGATTGATAGAACCGATGATCATCATCCTAATAAAACCTATGAAGACGTAAAACTAATTGCAGGAAAAACATATAAAATCCGTTTTGAATGTACCCAAGATAATACAGAGCATTCAATCATGCGCCTTTTATGGGGACGACCAACAAATAATCTAGAAGCAGAAGCACTAGCTATTGCAAAAAAATCTGATGTTGTTATTATGTGTATGGGTATTAGCCCGCTTCTTGAAGGTGAAGAAATGAAGGTTAAAGTTGATGGTTTTGCTGGTGGTGATCGTTTAAATACTAAGTTACCAAAAATACAATCAGATTTAATTAAAAAAATTACTGCATTAGGCAAACCAACTGTTTTAGTGTTATTAAATGGTAGTGCATTATCCATTAACTGGGAAAACGAAAACGTACCTGCTGTTTTAGAGGCTTGGTATCCTGGGCAAGCTGGTGGCACTGCTATTGCAGATGTTATTTTTGGTGATTATAATCCTGCAGGAAGACTTCCTGTTACGTTCTATAAAAATATTAATGATATACCTCCGTTTAAGGATTACAGTATGAAAGGTAAAACCTATCGTTATTTTAAAGGAGACCCATTATACGAATTTGGATACGGATTAAGTTTTACTTCATTTAAATATTCCAACTTTAAAGTACCAAAAAATATTTCGGTAAAAGATAAAACATTTTTGATTGAAGTAGATGTAGAAAATACAGGAGACTATAATGGAGATGATGTGGTACAGGTTTATGTTTACAATGACAATGTTGATGAATTTAACCCTCACAAATCCCTTGTTGCATTTGACCGTGTACCATTTAAAAAAGGAGAAAAGAAATCTTTAAAATTCGAAATTAACAGCGAGCAACTAAGCGTTGTAAATAAAAATGGTAAAAAAGTAATCCTACCAGGCGACTATAAAATATCTATTGGAGGCGGACAATCTTCTGAAAAAAGTGTTAAAGAGGGTTCTGTTATTTTAAAAACAATATCTGTTTTATAAGACTCTAAATTAATTTTATTTCTTCAGGTAAATAATTAAAGAGCCACGCTCGCTTTGCATTAAAAAATTAAAAAAGGCTACCTATTCGGTAGCCTTAAAAACTCAATTTAATCTATCGCATTTATAGCGGTAAATTTGCTTTAATAATTATTTTTAGTTTTAGTCACTTTTATAGCGTTAGAAAAACCGAAACAATCATCTAGATTATCCATGGTCGTACCCATCTCTAAACCTTGTAAACTATCTTCATATCGTAAGTACCATATTAGACATACACCAGGTCTTGCATCTTCAAAATTAACTCCTTGCACAGCATCTAATGTTGGTGGTAAGCCTAATATACCACCTTGATCATCTGTAATAATGTAAGTTCTATTAGTGCCTGAAGCGTTAAGATTGTTTAAAGCTATTCCGCTTACCATATCTGGGGTTCGTCAATAGTAAAATTAAATACTCCTCCTGTTAACTCACCTGCTTTTGGTTGATTTCTATTTACTGCTACTGGATTAGAAAAAACACAATTTCCTGATAAATCATTAGTATTTAATCCAAATTCTAAACCTTCTAAGCCATTTTCATACCGTAAATACCATATTAGACATACACCAGATGATGCATCCCTAAAATTAACTCCTTGATCGGTATCTAATGTTGGTGGCAAACCTAAAATATTCCCTAAATCATCAGTAATTACATATGTACGATTAGCACCAATTACATTCGGATTATTTAATACGATTCCTCTAACCATATCTGGTGTACCATCAATACAAATTGTAAACGGACCACCTGTTAGTTCACCTGCTTTTGGAACAATAGATAGCTCTACGCCATCATCATCATTACTGCAGGAAACAGCAAACAAACTAACTGCCATCATACCCTAAAATTATTATTTTTATCATCTTTAATTATTTAAGATAATATTTTAAGAACACATTTAGAGACCCTACAATGATTAAAATGTTAGGTAGCTAACAGTTGCAGTTATTTAATGGTAATCTCAATGAAAAGAATGAGTTAAATTTTAATAGAAAAATATAAAGCAATGATTCATAACATGGCCTTGCATTTATACGTTGGTAACATATAACACCAAAGGTTTACGACGAGCGTATTAAATAAGTATTAATCTCCCAACAACATTTTAGGTGTAACTACAGTTCTAAAACCAATATGTTCGGCAGAGGAGTCAGTCGTATTACCCATCCTTGCTGAGGCTCTATAACTGGCGCAATAGGAATCGCTACATAAAAAAGAACCGCCTTTTATTACACGTTCTTTAATGTACGGATTGTTGGGATTGTAAGCTTTATTTGCGCCTTTAGGATTCATTGAGATCTTATCCTTAGTTGCCAAGTGATTGTAATAATTTATATTGTACAGGTCTGCTGTTAATTCCCAAACATTACCTGCCATATCAAATAAACCAAATCCGTTTGGCGGATACGATTTTACAGGTGCTGTACTTTCAAACCCATCTTCTAAGGTATTTTTTACAGGAAATTCCCCTTCCCAACTATTGGCTTTTTGAGATAAAACAGCTGGTGCATCTCCCCAATAAAAGATAGTATTAGCCTTTCCGCCTCTAGCAGCATACTCCCATTCCGCTTCAGTTGGTAAACGTTTTTTTGCCCATTTGCAATAGGCTTGAGCATCTTTATATGTTATATGAACTACAGGGTAATTATCTTTACCTTCTATGCTAGACTCTGGTCCATTTGGATGTTTCCAATTGGCTCCAATCTGCCATTTCCACCATTGTGAAACATCATAAAGATTAGAAATCGAAGTTTTTGATTTCTTAAAAACAAGTGAGCCAGGTTGCATAATGGAATCGTGAGGTTTGGGAGTACCTTCTGGTAATTGAACTTTCATCTCTTCCCAATCTATTTTGTGTTCGGCAACAGTTACATAGCCTGTTTCGTTTACAAATTCTGAAAATTGTGCATTGGTGATTTCAGTTATATCCATAAAAAAGCCATCAACAGTTACCTTATGCTGAGGTTTTTCGTGCTGCATTGCCATTTTATCCTGTGGCACTGCACCTTGTAAAAATGTTCCCTGAGGAATCCACACCAAACCCTTAGGCGGATTATTAATGAGACTATCGAGTACGTTTTTTGGTATTACCGTTTTATTATTTGTAGGCCCTACTTCCTCTATATGGCCTTTAGAATTCTTTTTAGTTGCATCTTTACAGCTAAAAGCGGTAAGTACACAAATAGTAATTACAATTAGGTGTTTAATAGTTTTCATCCTTGGTAATCTCAACTAGAGTCTTAATTAGCAATCAAAACTAGTATATTTCAACTTTTAATTATGAAAATCGTATAAAATATTTGTGCCTTATAAGGTAAAACCTTAAGAATTCTTCTTCTGTATAAATTTACTGAAGACCAAAAATAATATACCACATAACAACCATGCAGGGAGCGTTACAAAAGATAAAAACACATCAAACTGAACAGAAATAAAATAAAACAGCCCAAAGCTAATAGCCCAAGCAAAGAACACAGCCTTGTTAAAAGAGATATTGGCACTATCTGCATAGTTTTTTATAAGACCTGCCTTTTTATGAAAAAAGTGTTCAAATACGATTACGGCTCCAAATGGTGCTAAAATAAAACCGTAAAGTGCAACAAAACCTAATAATTTCATTGCAAAGGCAGGAAACAATCCTGCTATGGTAGCAATTGCTCCAGCTAAAATAGTAACCTTTGCTGTAGATAATTTTGGTAAAATGGCTTGAAATGCTAATCCTGCTCTATATATTGTTGGGTTTGCTGTTGTCCAACCTGCAAGGACTACTGCTATGATTCCAAAAATACCTATAGCATTATTCGCTAAAGGACCTGGTGCTACAGGTGGTGCATCTCCATTACTTAAAAAGGCTTGTGCTTCTGGTGATTTTAAATAGACTGCATATAATAATGCTGCAGCTATCCATGCCATATAATGGCCAACATACATACCTGCAGCAGTTGTCCAACCAGCTTTTGCTTTTTTAGCAAATCTAAATACTGATAAGTCTGACATACCAATATGCATAGCACCATTAGCAAACCAAGACCATATAACAACATGCCAAAAAGTAAATTTTATTTGTCCAGGAAATGGCTCTGAACCTTCACCCCAAATATTCCAAAAATCAGAAAAACTAGAAACACCTAATTGATTAAGTGCCACAATACCACAAGCTAGGAAAGCTATAACTATAATTGGTGACATCCAGTTGGCAGCTTTGGTTACTGTATCGTATCCTCTTGCTGCAATTATAGATATTACCGCACCAATTAAAATAACAATTATAACCCAAGTTAAACCATTGGGCATGGTATCTGTTAATTTTGGCATTGGCATATCAAACGGTATACCAACAGCTGTAGCAGAAACGGTAATCATAGAACCTGCTAAAAAGCAAAATAAGATACCATTAGCAAGGTTATAACCAGTTACTAATTTCTTTCCACAAATTTTTTCTAATTGAAAATAAAGTGTCAATCTATTTTTTACAGCGATTTCAGCAGTGAGAAATCTCCAACTTAAAACAGCTAATAAATTTCCTAACAATAGACCTATTATGAGATCAAAAGCACTCACACCAGCGGTTAAAAAGAGTGGGCCAATCATAAATTCAGTTCCAGCAGCATGCTCTCCAGCATACATTCCTAAAAAGCTTTTCCATCCTTTAAGTTTGGAATGTGGTACTGGTGTTCTTTCAAATTCACCACTTCCAACGTCTTCTATTTCTACTGATGTATCACTCATATTTAGTTAGTTTAGTTAGTTTTTGTTAAATATAGATTACTTAATTAAATGATCAGGAAAATCTGTTGTTTTCTCACAACATAATTGCTCCATCACCTGCTGTAATTCTGTTTTTAGTAATGAAATGGTATGGTCTCCACCTTTATTACCTAAAGCAGATACTCCGTACATAAATGAACGTCCCATAAATGTAAATTTAGCGCCACTAGCCATAGTCCTAGCTATATCTGGACCAGAGCGTATACCACTATCCATCATCACCTCTATTTGGTCTCCGTATTTTTCTGCAATGGTAGACAATGGCTTAATTGTAGATTGCCCTGCATCTAATTGACGACCACCATGATTAGATACGATAATACCATCTAATCCTAATCTAATAGCTTCTTCGGTATCATACTCTGAAGCTACACCTTTTAATACCAATTTGCCTTTCCAAATATCGCGGATAGGCTTAATTTTTTCTTCGTCTAAACGTCCGCTAAACGTTTGGTCCATAAATTTACCTAACTGCTTTAAATCTAAATCCTTTGGCATGTAAGGTTTTAAAACTTCAAAGTTTGGAATACCGTGTTTTAAGGTTTGTAAACTCCAATGTGGTCTTCCGAACGCTTGTAAAATATTAGATATATTCATTTTTGGTGGCATTGCCAAACCGTTTCTTATATCTCTTGGTCTAAACCCGAATGTTGGTACATCGCATAAAATAACCAAAACAGGACATTCCGCAGCTTCGGCACGTTTTATTATATCATCTCGCAAGCTATTTTCTGTTGGATGATAGAGTTGAAACCAAGCTTTACCCTCAGTTAACTCACTGGCACGTTCAATACTTGTTGTTGTTACTGTACTGAGTATAAACGGAATGTTGTGTTTAAAAGCGGCCTTAGCCAAAATTTCTGGCGAATTTGGCCACATAAGACCTTGAAGTCCAACTGGCGATATACCAAAAGGCGCATCATATTCAATACCAAAAAGTTTAGTTTTTAATGACGACCCGTGATGTTTTCTTAGGTAATTAGGCTTAAGTTGTACATCTCTGATTTCGGCCGTATTTCTAATTAAATTTACGTCTTCATTACAGCCTCCATCTAGATATTCAAAAGCAAATTTCGGTATCTTCTGTTGTGCTCTCTTACGTAAATCATCTATTGATGGGTATCTTGTATCAAACTTTAAAGCCATAATGCTTTTAATTTTATTTTCTTAAACTTCGCTATTGAGTGTTTGCAAATTATTATTTTTAAATCACTAACTTACTATAAAAGGCACATGCTTTTTTAAGGCATAATTCTTCTTTAAAAACTTGGAGTTAAGCTTATTATCTGAAATTGATATTGCAGCACCCAAAGCAGAACCTAATGAGGCATCTGTAGTACTTAACTTTTTATCTCTAAAATGATGTGATAGCAACTTAATATAAATATCGTTGTTACTAAAACCACCATCTACATATATTTTAGCAATATCGTCTGTACCTAGAGCGTCTCTTATTGTTTTTATTTGAAGCAATACAAGCTCTATCATTAAATGATGGTAAGCATGCTCGTACTTATCGTAAGACATGCGTGTTTTACTTGGCATATCCTTATCGACTATACTTTCCCACTTAAAACAGTGCTGAAAGTCTTGCATAATTTCGAAATAAGTATCATAATCAAATTTAACCTTTCGGTGATAATCGTCTTCAACACCAAAAAGCGCATCTAATTTAGCCACTTGCAGTTTATATTCGTTACCCAAAAACATGCGTGTGGCTTTAACAGGTTTACCATTAATACGCATATAATTTAAGCTATCTCCTGTATCTGTAGTCGCTGTAGCCTGGTCTGTAAAAGGATTAAATACAATACTCCACGTCCCAGTAGATACTAAAACGAATTTCTTTTTAATACTTCTTACATAAGGTAATAATGCCGCAGAACTATCGTGTATACCAACACCAATTTTAATACGATTACCGTTGTAATTCATATTAATACTTGTTTCTGTTGATACTATTGGTGGCAAAATACGATCAAAACCTTCTTTATACACCCAAGAGTGATAATCTTTTTTGCTATAATCCCATAGTGCGGTGTGGCACCCTATACTTGTATATTCGCTTAAAGGAATACCTGTAAAAACATAACTTAGGTATTGCGGTAGGTGCAAGGCATATTTAATTTTTTTAAATAGTTCTGGCTTATCTTTTTTTAACCAATAGAGTTGCAAGCCAGAATTTAACATACTTAAGTCTCCACAACCTGTTGTTTTTAGAAATTCTTCTTTTGGACCATAAGTTTCAAAAAAAGATGTTACTATCTCACCTGGTAAGGGCTTTGTGTAGTTATAAAGTGGTGTTAATGGTTCCCCATTTTCATCTAAGTGCACTAAACTTGCTCCGTAAGTTGAAAAATTAATTGCTTTTACATGAAACTCTTTAGCCTTTAAAATACGATCAAAAACACTTTTTAACCACTTTTGCAATGCTGGAAGATTCTCCGTAGGATGACCGTCTTCATCAACAATTTCGTTAAATGTGATGTATTCTTTATGAACTTCTTTAAAGTCTTTATCAAACAGAAAAAACTTTTTATTGGTTTTACCAATATCAAAAACGGCAGTAACTTTTTGCATCATTTAAATAGTTTATAGTCCTGTAGCTACCGTATTTTTACCTCTTTCTTTAATAAGTTGCGCTCTTAATCCTAGGCTTCTGTAAGCATCTATAGGACTTATGGCTCCACCTGTTTTTAAACGTGCTTTCTCTAATAATGATCTTACATCTGTTCTGTAAGCTCCTTGAAGAATTTCTTGGCACTTTACTACATCATTTTCTAATTGAGCAGTTCTTAAGGCGGTTTGGTCTATTAATAAGGCCTTAGCATAGGCTTCTTGTATGGCTTCTAAGGACTGTATTAAATCTTCTAATGGATCTTTTATGTTATGACTCGCATCAATCATCCAAGCTAAGTCTGGATTTTGAGGATTGTTTTGCATCCCATAAACCAGTTCATTAAAAATTAAGAATAAGGCATATGGTTTTATGCTACCAACAGTTAAATCGTCGTCTCCATATTTACTGTCATTAAAATGGAATCCTCCTAATTTACCTTTTAACTGTAAAATAGAAACAATTTGCTCTATGTTACTATTGGGTAAATGATGTCCTAAATCTACTAGCGTATATGCTTTATCACCACAACCATTAGCTAACATTAAGGATGCTCCCCAATCTTGGATTACAGTACTGTAAAAATTAGGCTCGTAAGGTTTGTACTCTACTAAGAGTTTCCAATCTTCTGGTAAGCCTTTATAAATATCTATTAAACTGTCTTGTGTATTTTGAAACGCGGTTTGAAAGTTATTCTGTCCTGGAAAACTCGAGCCATCTGCCAACCAAACGGTTAAGGCTTTAGACCCTAATTTATCTCCAATTTTAATAACATCGAGATTATGCTGTATCGCTTGATCTCTTACGGCTTTACTCGTATTACTTAATGAGCCGTACTTATAACTTTCGGTAGCGTCCTTTTGATCTTGAAATGTATTCGAATTTACAGCATCGAATTTTATATGTAAAGCATCTGCTTTTTCTTTGATGGCTTTATAATCTGAAGGGATATCCCAAGGAATATGCAGTGAAACGGCTCCTGCTGTTTGCGTTAGACTATGTAATATACCCACATCTTCTATCTTTTGCTCAAGGTTTGATGGTTCTCCGTAAAACGAAAAACGACCAAAACGTGTACCACCTGCTCCTAATGCCCAACTTGGGATAGCAACCTGAAATTGAGATAACTTTGAAACAATATCGGATACATCTTTACCCTGTTTTGTTAATTTATTTGCTAAAAAATCAAAGTTTTCTGAATGTTCTTGATTCTTACTTTTATTTGAATCTTGAATGTGGTCTTTATTTATTGTCATGTGTGTATTTTTACTAAATTAGAAAGTTACTCCCATAAACTTTTAAAGCGTTTATGGGAGTAGGCTTTCTCTAACTAAACTAAAAAAAATATTTATTTATCTTACAAAGGCATTGGCCATTCCGCCATCAACATTCAAAATGTTTCCTGTAGATTTATCGAGTAATCCTACGAATGAGAATACTCCGTTAGCTATATCGTTTGGCGTAATAATCTCATTTAATAAATTACGCTTTGCATAAAATGCTGGTAACTCATCAACTGTAATTCCATTAGCCTTAGCACGTCCTTCGGCCCAAGCGCCTTCCCATATTTTACTTCCAACAATAACACCATCCGGGTTTACTGTATTTACTCTAACTTTATCTTTTGCTACCTCTGCTGCCAATAAACGTACCATGTGTTGCTGTGCTGCTTTTGCAGTGCCATAAGCAACGTTATTAGGACCAGCAACTAAGCCATTTTTACTTGCAATAGCAATGTAATCTCCTCCAAGACCTTGCTTGCGTGTAATGGCAGAGAATTGTTTAGCTAAGTCAAACTGCCCTTTAACGAGTATACTTTGTAAGATGTTCCAATCCTTATCTGTTGTTTCTAATAATGGTTTTGATATTGCTAGTCCTGCACTATGTACCACAATATCTACACCTCCAAATTCTACACACGCTTTTTTATAAGCATTGGCTATGGACTCTGTGCTAGTGACATCGCAAACGGCATAGGTCGATACATCTCTTTTATAGGTTGCATTTGCTGTGATAAGACTTTCTTCATTAATATCTGTTAAAACAACATTGGCACCTTCGGCAGCTAATTTATCTGCAATTGCTTTTCCGATACCACCACCAGCACCAGTAACAAACGCTACCTTTCTAGATAGTGGTTGCTCTTTTGGCATACGTTGTAATTTTGCTTCTTCTAATAACCAATATTCAATATCAAAAGCTTCTTGTCTTGGTAATGATGTATATTCGGTTATAGCTTCTGCGCCTCGCATTACATTAATAGCATTGATATAAAACTCGTTTGCTACTCGCGTTGTTTGTTTGTTTTTAGCAAAACTAAACATCCCAACACCTGGATAAATTATAATAACTGGGTTTGCATCACGCATCGCAGGACTATTATCCTTTTTACAGGTATTATAGTAATCTGCATATTCTTGCCTGTAAGCCTCGAAAGCTGGCTCTAGCTTCTTAAAAATAGCATCTGCATCTGACAGATCTTCATTTTTATCTAATGTTAATACTAAAGGTTGAATTTTAGTTCTTAAAAAATGATCTGGGCAAGACGTACCCATAGGTGCTAATCTTTCCAGATCATTGCTATTAATATATTCCATGACCACATCTGTATCAGAGAAGTGACCAATCATTCTATTTTCAGAAGAACAGAGTCCTCTTAATAAAGGCATAATTTGTGCTGCTTTTTCTCGACGTTCAGCCTTTGGTAAACTTTCGATTTTTTGCCCACCAAATACACTACCTTTTTCTTTTATCTTTTTCTCAATAAATTCAGAAGCCATTTCAATAACTTCTAAACTATTCATATAGCACTCATAAGAAGTATCTCCCCAAGTAAATAAACCATGAGATCCTAAAACGATACCTCTAATACCTGGATTATCTGCTAAACATTTTTCAATCTGAAGACCTAAATCAAAACCAGGACGTTGCCATGGCACCCAACCCATTGTGTCTCCCCAAATTTCTTTGGTTACTTGTTCACTATCCTTAGCCGCTGCAACTGCAATTAAAGCATCTGGATGTAAATGATCTATGTGTGCAAATGGCAATAAGCCATGTAACGGTGTATCAATTGATGGTGCTTTACTATTTAAATCAAATATACAGTGGTTAAATAAACCAACCATACGATCTTCATCCTCTAAACCTCCATAAACCTTTTTTAAATCACGTAGTCGTTTAGTATAGATTCCTGCTATTCCACTTCGGTTTAAAGTTCCTATATCTCCACCAGAACCTTTTATCCACATTACTTCGACATCCTCGTTAGTTAAAGGATCTTTTTCTATAGTCCTGCAGCTTGTATTTCCTCCGCCGTAGTTTGTTATTCTTAGATCTGCACCTAATATATTAGAGCGGTATAAAAATAACTCAACTTGGTTATCGCCAAGTGCAGCTGCTTTTTCATCATCCCACAAATAATCTACGTATTTAAATTCCTTTGTTATTGTCTTCATAAATAGTGTTAAAATAAATTCTTAATCAAATATAGATGTGATTAAAAACTTTTGTATCCTGTACTGTACCGTATTGTAAACGATTAATTTTAAAATGATGTAATTTTTAATACAGATTCATTTTTCACTAAATTAAGAACCGCTTTTCATTAAATAATTCGTTTTAAGCTTACACTAATCTCATCATCTAATGACACCTAGTTTATTGAATATTACATGAAGTTTTTTTGTGGAAAATTACTTATAAGACCTGAGTAATACAGTTACACACTATCTATTAATCCGTAAGCCTCAAAGAATTTTTACGACGTAAAACTCAATTAACTTAATATATTTGTTTATAATTGATTAAATGTTTGGCTTTAAAAATCAATAAGAATTGGATCTGATTAAATTTATAAATATCGATGAAGAATCTAGGGTACCTAAATACCAACAGATTATAGATTCTATTATTCATAATATTTCTGAAGAGAATTTGACAATGGGTCAAAAAATTCCTTCAATAAACCGATTTAGCGAAGAGTTTTATTTATCTAGAGATACTGTAGAAAAAGCATACAGTATTTTAAAAGAGCGCAATATTATTAATGCCATACGTGGTAAAGGTTATTATATTAACAGAACCAAATTAATCTCAAAAACTAATATTTTATTTTTGGTGAATAAATTGAGTTCTTATAAACTAAGAATTTATAATTCATTTATTAATAGTATAGGTCCAAATTCGCATACCGACCTTATGATTTATCATTGTGACGAATCCCTGTTTATCAATCTACTAGACAAACACAAGTCGTCCTACGACTATTATGTTATAATGCCTCACTTTAAAACGGAAGATTTAAAGCATACCAGTTTTACCGATAAGGCCATTAAAGCACTTAAAAAATTACCACAAGAAAAGCTCGTTATTTTAGATAATATAAAAGCTGTAATGAAAGGTAATCATGCTGAAGTTTATCAAGATTTTGAAAATGATATATATAGTGCATTAAAATCTGGCATTGATAAAATTAAGACTTACGAAAAATTAATCTTATTTTATCCAGAAAAAGCGGTTTATCCTTATCCGAGACGAATTTTACATGGGTTTAGAAAATTTTGTGTAGAATTTAAATTAGATTTTGAAATTCTTGAGGAGGTTATTGATGATATGATTATAAAACGTGGAGATTTATTTATAACCATAGAGGAATCGGATTTGGTAAATTTAGTGAAACAGGCTAAGGAAGATGAATTCGAATTAGGTAAAGATATCGGCATCATATCGTATAACGACACACCATTAAAAGATTTATTGGGTATTACGGTTCTTTCTACGGATTTTAAAATTATGGGCGAAACTACCGCAGACATGATTTTAAATCATAAAAAAGGCAGTGTTAAAGTACCTTTTAACCTCATTGAAAGAGATTCGCTTTAATCTTAAAATTCCATTTGCTATTGTAAATCTAAATCATAGGCTCGCATCTGCAGACTCGACGGATTTTTAACCTCTATCGCATGAGGCAGTTTGGTAAGTTTTCCTGTTTTAGCATTCCGTCTAAACACAATGATATTACCTGAAACCAGATTAGCTACCAATAAAAAATTACCACTGGGCGATATGGCAAAATTTCTTGGGCGTTCACCATAAGTAGGTTCATGACCTACTAAGGTTAGTTTCCCTGTTGCCGTATCAATTGAAAATATTGAAATGCTATCTTCCGCTGGCCCACGATTAGAGGCGTATAAAAATTGACCATCGGGTGAAATATGTATATCCGCAGCTCGGTAGATATCTTGAGTTCCCTGATAAGAATTATAATCTTCAATGAAATCTAGTTGCCTTTCTTTGTATTTAAAAGCTGTTATTTTCCCACTCAACTCAGCAATACTATAGCCAAATTTTCCATTAGGATGAAAGGTGAAATGCCGTGGCCCACTTCCTGATTTCAACTTAATTTGAATTTCATTTTGAAGCATGGAATCCTTTGCATTACTATTAAAACTAAAGCCTCTTATTTTATCGGCACCAAGGTCTTGCGCAAATAAAAAATTATTATCAGGTGAAAAATTTGAAGAATGTATATGCGATGCTTCCTGTCGACCTTTAATGACACTACTATCCCTAAATCTTAAAACTTGGCTGTATGAATTTAGACTGCCTTCTTTATTAATTTTGAATAGACTCAAACTGCCATCAGAATATTGTGAGCTTGTTAGAAATTCTCCTGTTTTATCTATTTCTATGTGCGCAGGATTTAAGCCACCACAATCTTGTGTATTTATGAGGTCTATTTTGCCGTGAATGGAATCTATAGCAAACGCTCCTATTTTCCCGTGATACGGCATTTGGCTGTCCATCACCGAATACAGATACTTCCCATTGTTAGATAATTTTAAAAAGGATGTATTGGTAACACTATCTAGCGCAAATTTCAAAGTAGCTTCACCTGTCTCAGTATTAAACTCGTATACATGGATGCCTTCTCCCAGTTTTTTATCCGTAAAGCTACCTACGAAAAGTAAGGTGGTTTCCTTTTTTGACTGACAACCAAAAAGCACTAACGCGACTAAGATTAGCGATAAGCATTTCAATATTTCATTTCGTTGCATAAGCTTGGGGTAACACGTCTAGCTACTGAAACCATTCCGTATGGTATATCTTCCTTAATCGTTCTAAATCCTCTTTAAAGTTTCCGTCATTGGTAAAGTGTGTGGTTTCAAAAGGGTCTTTCTTTAAGTTTAATAACTGTTCTTCAATGCCATCAACATCATAGCGTATATACTTTAAACCGTTTTTATCAACTACCATTTTACCTATTTCGCTTTCTACACCAAGCGTTTCACGCCATGCAATTTCTTCACCTTCAAAAAGAGGCCTTAGGCTTTTACCTCTAGTATCAGAAACTCCTTCTATATTGGCATAATCGCATAATGTTGGAAGTAAATCTAATCCATTTGAAACTAAATCCATATCGTTAATCTGACCTTTAGGGATATGACCTTTCCACATCGCCATAAATGGAATGTTTGCAGATTCCTCATATAATGTAGATTTGTGTTCCATACGATGGCTCGCGCTCATATCACCATGGTCACTTGAAAAAATGATAAGTGTATTCTCCTCTTGTCCGCTATTTTTTATAGCCTCTAAAAGTACTTGTACTTCTTTATCCACAACCTCTGTTAGGCGATGGTAAGCATACCTGTGATGTTTCCAATCGTTTTCTGTAAAATGTTCTCTGGCATTTTTACGAAACGGCCTGTTATTAATTAAACGCTTAACCGCCCTAGGTTCATCGATTTGAGGCTCGTAATTTTTTGGTAAGGGTGGACAATAACTGGCATAAAATTCTTCTTTGCTGACGCTTTCTGGAATTTTCATGGCTTCATCTAAAGTAGCCAATTCAACTTTAGCACGTTTTAAGAGTATGGCATCATTTTTACTGGTCGCCTTTTCTCGTAGAGCCATGTAGCAAATGTCATGTGGGTTTATTAAAGACACCACCATGAAATATGGATTTTTATGTTTTTCTTCAATAATATCTGCTGCTTTGTTAACCAACTCACCCCTTTCATCATCACTAAATTTATTAAAACCAAGTGCTGCTGGCGTTAAGGACTCAGGCAAATGTTCTTTTCCTCCAAAATACAAGTCATAATTCGCCTTTTTAAGGTACGACGCAATGGTTGTATGTTTCACTTCATCAGTAACCGTCGGAATCTTCATGGACCCTCTATTTTCTCTAACCTCATTCCCTTTATCATCTTCAAAATAACTTGGAAAGTGACCTGTCATTAAACTCACTCTTGCTGGTGAACACACAGGATTGGTCGTATAGGCTCTTGTAAAACGGATACCGTTATCGGCAATATAATCTAATGCTGGTGTTTTTAAATAGGTATTACCTGCATTACTCATCATATTAGCGCTCATTTGGTCTACATATACATATATGATATTCGGTCGTGCTTCTTTTTTAGTTGTTGTCTTCTTTTCTTCGTTTTTACAACTCATTATTCCTAAGAAAAGGAATAGAATACCTATATAATTTGATACGCTTTTCATGATTCAACTTTCTATTTTAAAAAATCCTTACCCCATTTTTCTCGCAACGATTTAGCCAATTGATTAACCGTGTCTTTATACTCTGGTTTTTCGGCCAAATTGTCGAGTTCTAATGGGTCGGTGTTGTGGTCAAACAACATGCGCGCATAGGCTATGCCATCGTCCTTAGTCCATTCAGTATAAAATAAATCACCTTTAATCAAGATTACAGCATCCTTGAATTTACTGACTGCCCAGTCTTTTTCTGGTGTTTCCCCATTTAAAATTGGTACAAAGCTTTGCCCTTCAAGGTTATTTGGTACATTCAAACCAGCAAGTTCAGCTAAACTTGGATAGATATCAACGTATTCAGTTATGGCATCGGTTTTCTGGCCACTTGTTTTACCTGGCACTTTGATGATTAAAGGTGTTTTTAAAGCGGTCTCGAATGTAGAATGTTTAGACCATAGTTTATGGTCTCCTAAATTCCAACCATGGTCTCCCCATAAAACAACTATGGTATCATCGTCTAACTCTAAACGTTTTAATTCGTCCAACACCAACCCAATTTGTGCATCTACATAACTGACACAAGCATAATAACCATGAATCAATTCTTTAGATAAATCTTCTGAAAGGTCTCCTTTCTTAGGAATATTACCATAATTGCGTAACTCACCAAAATTGTGAAAGGCTTGTTTAGGTGTACTTTTGGGCTGTACATAACTTTCGGGTAATTCAATTTTTGACCTGTCGTACATATCCCAATATTTCTTTGGCGCATTAAATGGTAAGTGCGGTTTCATAAAACCTAAAGCTAAAAAGAAAGGCGCGTTCTTGTTTTTCAACATTTTTAAATCTGCTATTCCTTTTTGGGCTATTTCACCATCAAAATAGGCAGTATCATCAACTTCTGCCATTTCAAAAGCAGCAGCACCTGCAACAGCTAGGTTTGCATCTCCATTTTCAATTCTGTTTTTTTCTAATTGATAGTCGCGAATATTTCCTTTGGGAAACCATAGATTATCCCAAGCCAAACTATCATCATTTATTTTGTGATATATCTTTCCGTTAGAAATTGTAGTGTATCCATTTTTCTTGAAAAAATTAGGCAATGAAACTGCCTGAGGTGCATCTGTATCTGCCCTTGTACTGTAATTTATAAAGCGTTGCCGTGTTGGACGCAAACCTGTAAGCAAACTCGCTCTTGAAGCACCGCAAACAGGAATGTTACAATAGGCGCGCTCAAAGACTAAACTTTCATCAGCTAACTTATCGAGATTTGGGGATTGAATATGATTAGCGCCATAAAAATTAAGTTCGGGGCGTAAGTCATCAACAGCAATAAACAAAATGTTCATTGGTTGTTGTTCTTTAGTGGCTATGGTGGTCTCTTTTTCATTTTTACATGACATAAGAAGTAATGCTAAACCTAAAGTATATGTGAGATATCTATTCATCTTAAACTATGTTTTACCAGTGTTCAATAACAATATAATCGTCTTTTGTGAGTGTATTTTTTATGGAATCTGCTATTTTTCGTCTTGGTGTGTCTTGGTCTAGTTTAAATCCTTTTTTTCCTTTAGGTGTAATAATTGGCATATTTCCAACGGAATCGTCTAAAATATCGCCTTGGGCTTTCATCCAAACAAACAAATCTTTGACCAATCTATCTTTTACGGTTTTTAATTCTGAATTATTAGCCAAATTCTGTTGCTCAAAAGGGTCATTTTCTAAATCATATAATTCCTCGAATGGTTCGTTCTTAAATGCATTAGCACCTCTTTTGATAAAGTAATCCAAATTAGGTTTTCCTGTTAAATTTTGTTCTACGACTTCCAATGCATTGAAATTCCTAATGTATTTATATCGCTTATCTCGAATCATTCGAGAAGGGAAAATTTCAGAATTTAAAATGTTTTGATTGGTTCTTACGCCATAAACATACGTGTTGATGTCATTATCTTCTCCTTTTAGCAATGACAAGAAGCTTTTACCATCCATATCTTCAGTTGACTCACCGCCTGCAACATCCAAAAAAGTTGGTAAAACATCTGTATAATGAATTAATTGATTTGATGTTGAACCTGCTTTTATAACTTCTGGCCAACGCGCCACAAAGGGTACTCTTAAACCAATATCCTTTACGGTAAACTTACCTGAAACACCATGGTCTGCGCTGTATATAAACAGAGTGTTTTTGTCTAAATGGGTGTCGACAAAATTTAAGACGCTTTCCAATTGCGTGTTGTCTTCCTCGATGCTTCTATAATAGCCTGCCCTACTTTTAACATAAGCTTTATCGCTTTTTTTATGTGCATTAAAAGGATAAAATTTAAGGTCTTCAGCATTTGGGTTTTTGACGTCAAAATATTTACCGTGCGGATATTTTGACGTAATGAACATGCAAAACGGTTTTTTAGCTGTTTTGAAATAATCTTCTATACTATCCAACGGAATATAGTCTCTTGGCACGTTTTCTTTTGGCACAGGTTCCCATTCCTTGTCCCATTGATAAACACTGTTTGGTTTTACGTGGCTTTTTCCAGCTAAAACGACTTCATAGCCTAATTTTTTCATGTGTGCAGTCACACTTTTAATGTCTGGTTTAGTAGCCGTATGATTTGCAAAACAGCCATTTTTAAGCGGATATTGCCCTGTAAAAAGTTGTGATCTACTGGGCGCACATATCGCCTGTGCTGTAAACGCATTGGTAAACAGTATGCCTTCTTTTGCCAATCGATCTACTGCTGCTGTATTTACTTTTTCGTTACCGTAGCAACCATAATCGTACACGTCTTGGTCGTCTGCCAGATAGAAGATGATATTTGGTTTTTGATCATCATTCTTTTGTTTTTGTGAAGATGATGTATTGCAACTTATGAAATGAATTGCTAAAAAAACAACTATTGAAATCTTTGAAAACATCTTCATATTAACCAATATTCTAGTTGTGAAACGCTCTTAGTGAAACACTATTTTTTTGTAGGCATTATTGATTTTTACAATATACATTCCATGTGAAACATTAGAGATATCGATTGTCTTTCCTTTTCCAGACAGAACTTTAACTCCTGTTAGGCTATACACTTCCCAATGCTCTGTTGTATTACTTTTTAATGTAAACACACCATTATAACTTGGGTTTGGAAAGACAGTAAAAGCATTGTCTAAATTATTTTCATCTATAGACAATCCCTCTTGCACAAATGTGGCTGTGATATTTAAATCTGATGTTACGGTTATTGTTAACGGATTTTCAGTACTCACAATATCACCAGACCAGCCTTGAAACTCCCAACCTTGATCTGCAATAGCATTTAAATCAAATTGCTGCCCGCCTAAAGACGTTCCGCTTTGATAATTTAATAAACCATTACCCTCTTTAGCGATTGTTACATCAAAAATCTCATTATTAATAGGCATAAACTCTATTCTATCAAACACAATACTACCTGTATTTACACTTTCGTATACCTTAAATTCATTAATAATACCTTCCCAATGCGACCAGTTTGTTAAATCTACATCTATGGTATGCCATTGATTATCATTAGGGATGGTAATTTTTTTCCTTCCTGTTGCAAATTCTGTACCTGGAATATTTGCTGCCATTTGAAGAAACATATCTTCTGTGCTATTTTTAACAACTAACTGTAAATTATCATATAAATCAGAATTAATATTTAACCCTGTAATTGCTGCCATTGGGAACGCAAATCCGCTTGAATAATTCAAGGTTAATAGATCATTATCTGTATTTACATTCATTCCTGCACTAACTGCTGTCCAAGGCGCAAAATCTTCTGAA
>NZ_CALGNH010000046.1 GCF_937958655.1 uncultured Winogradskyella sp.
TTCCTATTGAAAACCGAATCATCTTTACCCATTTTTTCAATTTTCGATTTTTATTCAATAAATTTTCTATCCAAGTGGCTTTGGTGCCTATTTTTTGAACATAAGGTGTATTAATAACCGTACACGGTGTGCCAGAGATACGTTCAGTCATAATAATATCCTCAGCACCATAATCTACACAAGCTTGTTTATAGTCGTCTGTAACACCAGCCTCTACTGAAGCGATAAATGGACTACCAACGGAAACTCCTGCAGCTCCATAACTCAACATTTTGTCTATATCTGCTTTACATCCTACTCCACCTGCTGAAATCACAGGAATAGATAATTCTTTGTGGAGTAAACTTGTTAATTCTTGTGGAGACATATTACCACGGTGACCACCAGCTTCGTTATTTACCGCAATGGCAGCATCTGCTTCTAATGCCTCTACTTTTTTGGCAAATCTTAAATCCGTAACATCACAAAATACTTTAATCCCAACAGCATGAGCTTGTTTTATGGTTTCCTCGGGACTTCCCAAAGAGGTAATAATAAAGTCACAACCTTCTTCGCAAAGCACCTCTAACTGGCCTTTGTACTTAAGGTTAGATCTATTTACAATTAAATTAAATCCAAAAGATCCGCCTTCAACTTTGTTGGCCTTTAATTCTTTTATAGCAGCTCTTAACTCGTCTAATGTTCTGTAATTTAACGCAGGGATACAACCGGCAATACCAGCCTTCATCGCTTCTGTTACCATAGCCACATTAGAGACTAAAAACATTGGAGCTTGTATAATTGGGTGCTTTATTTTTAAAAGCGTAGTCAGTTTTTTAGACATATTTAATTGTAATTATTTCAATACACTTTAACTACACTTAGTGAGTACAGTTAAATTTATAGCTTCAAATATACTGAAATATATTATGCACGCATAATAGTTGTTAGTCTAAAAAGCGATAGTATCCGCATTTTAAATAAGCGCCTTCTGTAAAAGTAACAGGATGATCACTATCGTGCTTCGTTTTATCTACTGTTTTAAAAGGTCTTGGTTGACTGCCCAAAACACGTTGATTTAAATCAAAAAAAGACTGCGCTAAGACTCTAGATGAACACGAGGCTAACACCAACAATCCCTTTTTTGAGGTAAGCTGCGCACCCAATTCTGCCAGTTGCGCATATTTCTTTTTTGCTAAATCAATCTCAGATTGTTGCTTAGCAAAACTTGGAGGATCTATAACTACCACATCGAAACGTTTTCCATGCTTAATAAGTTGTTTCATTTCAGCAAAGGCATCACCTGCAATCGTTTTATGAATACCTTTATAACTATTCAATTTTCCGTTATCCAACGCCATCTCTAAGGCTTGTTTACTTATATCTAAGCTTGTTACCTCTGCAGCATCATTAGCTAGTGCATGTACTGAAAATCCGCCAGCATAAGAGAACACATCCAAAACGGTTTTTTGTTTACTAAGCTCACCTACACGTTTTCTATTTTCTCTATGATCTAAAAAATAACCAGTTTTATGGCCTTTAATAACATTAGCAGAAAAAAGAACTCCATGTTCTACAAATTGTACAACTTCAGTTTTTAGTCTTCCGTAAACAACGTCCCCATCTTTAAATTTATGGTTTGAGCTATTTTGAAGATGTCTACTCAAACGCATTACAATAGTTTCTGCTTTTGACACTTGTCGTAAGCTTTTCAATATAGATTCAAGATAGGGCAACCAAATTTCAGAATAGAGTTTTACGACTAAAACCGAATCGTAAACATCTGCTATAAGACCAGGAAAACCATCATTTTCACCAAACAATATGCGGTAACTGTTGGTGTTGGTTTTTAGCAACTCTGAACGTTTATCATAAGCTATTTCAATTTTCTTATGAAAAAAATCGGCATTGATTTCCACCTTGGTTGTGGCATTATGAATTATTTTAATTCTAATAAGAGATTTAGAATCATAGAGTCCGATACCGATAACCTTGTTTTTATTCTTACTAAAAATGATGGCTAAATCACCTGTATGTGCGTCGTCATTAATCTTAACAATACTATTTGAAAACACCCAAGGATGGCCTTTAACAACGGATTGTTCACCTCTTGCATTAAGTTTTACGGCAAGCCGTTTTGGAGATGTAGTACTAGTAATCATTACTATGAATCAATTAATGTAGTATCAAAAATAATCCTTAATAACGCAAGTAGATCACTTTTTATTTAAAATAGAGTATTAAATTTTAGATTTCAAATACAGTACGTTTTTATATTAATTAACACTTTAGCTTTAAATTCTTTGAAATTTTGGGTGTTTCCGAACCTAGGAGTGCCCAAACTTTGGTTTTAGTAAAAAAAAGAGGTTATCTAAAATTGATTCTTAATTTTAGACAACCTCTATTAGTAATGTAAACTGGCCGTTTACAAATGCAAAACTTAATCTATTCTTTAATGAACTTAAAAGATGATCCATTTTCTAAACGAAGAAAATACATCCCAGCAGTTAACTGAGAAACATCTATAGAATTTAAGCTACCAGATACGGCTTTAGTAAATAAAAGTTTACCGCTTAAATCATACACTGAAGCTTTCTCATTAGAGATATTAGCATTAATATTTAGGGTAGAACTCGCAGGATTTGGAAAAATGGAACCTTGAGTTCTAGAAAATTCTTCAGTAGATAATTGTGATGTATCGCCTTGTATTAAAATAGCGTTATCAAATCTAAAAGTACCTACAGAATCTGCAAAACTAAATAAAACCCTAACATCTGTTGGATCAAAATTAGGATCAAGATTAGCTAAATCGATATCAAAAGTAAAAACGACCTCATGAAACTCGCCATCTGCAGGAATATCTTGCTGAGGAAATGCAGCACCTTGAAATCCACCGTTTTCAGTAAATACCTGAATTTTAAAGGTATCGTCAGTACCGTTACCACCTGGTGTAGGTGCATTAGAGCTTACCCAGATAGAACCAGAGAATGTAGTTGGCCCATTAATAAGAGATGATAAGTCTAATTCTTGTCTTATAGAACTAGCACCATCATTTACAGGATTAGAAACAGTATTAACCGTCATTTCTAAAGAACCGCTACCGGCTGCACCCGAAGTCCCTTGATTTTCTGTTGAAAATGCAAATGAATTATCAGCTCCAGAAAAACCTAACTGTGTTGTCCAACCCGATATGTCAGTATCAAAATCTGGATTGGCAAGTAAATTTGTTTGTGCAAATGACAAACTGCTAATAAATATTAGCGAAAATAAAAACGTAATTTTTTTCATATTATTTAAATTTTAATGAATGAATTATGCCTTCTAAATTATAGAAAAAAAGACAAAATCAAGATAATTTATTAAAACATATCAAGCATATTTTACAAAATTTGATGCATCATAAGCGTTAGACTAGAATCATTTAGACTTTGTTTCATAAAAAAACGCAATCAATTTAATGATTGCGTTTTTAGTTTAATCTATTTTTCTCGCTATGAGATCCCCAAATAAATTCGGGATAAGCGATTCACACAATTCCGATTTTTTCATCGGAATTGATTCTCTGCTTACTTCACTTCTTCAAAGTCTACATCTTCTACATCGCTAGACTCGTCAGCGGGTTGCCCTTGAGCTCCAGTATCTGGACCTGGTGCGCCACCTTGAGCCTCGGCTTGTGCCTTATACATTTCTTCACTAGCTACCTTCCAAGCTTCGTTGATTTTCTCTAAAGCTGGCTCAATAACAGCAATGTCTTTGGTTTCGTAAGCTGTCTTCAATTCTGCAAGCGCCTCTTCAATTGGCTTTTTCTTATCATCAGATAATTTATCACCAAATTCTTCTAATTGCTTTTCAGTCTGGAAGATCATACCATCTGCCTGATTCAACTTATCGGCAGTTTCCTTAGCTTTTGCATCTGCATCTGCATTCGCTTCTGCCTCTGCTTTCATCTTTTGGATTTCTTCTTCCGTTAATCCAGATGATGCTTCAATACGGATATCTTGTTTTTTACCTGTAGCTTTATCTTCTGCAGATACTTTAATGATACCATTAGCATCAATATCAAAGGTTACTTCAATCTGAGGTGTTCCTCGTTTTGCTGGTGGGATACCATCTAAATGGAAACGACCAATCGTTTTATTGTCTGCTGCCATTGGGCGTTCTCCTTGTAATACGTGGATTTCTACCGATGGCTGATTGTCTGCTGCTGTAGAGAACACCTGCGACTTCTTTGTTGGTATCGTTGTGTTGGCTTCTATCAGCTTGGTCATTACATTACCCATAGTCTCAATACCTAATGATAATGGTGTTACGTCTAATAAAAGAACGTCTTTTACATCACCAGTTAATACACCACCTTGTATACCTGCTCCTAAAGACACTACCTCATCTGGGTTTACACCCTTACTTGGTGCTTTACCAAAGAAGTTCTCAACAGCTTCCTGTACAGCAGGAATACGTGTAGAACCTCCGACTAAGATCACCTCGTCAATATCAGATTTTGATAAACCAGCTGCTTTTAAAGCCGTTTCACATGGTTCAATAGTACGCTTGATTAAATCGTCAATTAACTGCTCAAATTTAGAACGTGTTAATGTACGTACCAAGTGCTTTGGTCCACTCGCTGTAGCTGTAACGTAAGGTAAGTTAATCTCTGTTTGCGCAGAAGATGATAACTCAATCTTAGCTTTTTCTGCAGCTTCCTTAAGACGTTGTAAAGCCATTGGGTCTTTACGTAAGTCCATATCTTCATCGGCAATAAACTCTTCCGCTAACCAATCAATGATTCTCTCATCCACATCATCACCACCTAAGTGTGTATCACCATCAGTAGATAATACCTCAAAAACTCCGTCTCCTAATTCTAGGATAGACACATCATGTGTACCACCACCAAAATCGAACACTACAATTTTTTGATCCGTAGATTTTTTATCTAATCCATAAGCCAATGCTGCTGCAGTAGGCTCGTTAATGATACGTCTTACTTTTAAGCCAGCGATTTCACCAGCTTCTTTTGTTGCTTGTCGCTGTGCATCGTTAAAATAAGCTGGTACTGTAATTACGGCTTCGGATACATCTTGTCCTAAATAGTCTTCAGCCGTTTTCTTCATCTTTTGAAGAACCATTGCCGATAATTCCTGTGGCGTATATAAACGGCCATCGATATCCACTCTCGGAGTATCGTTATCCCCTTTTACCACTTTATAGGGTACACGTTCTGCTTCTTTCTTAGACTCAGAGTACTTATTACCCATAAAACGTTTAATAGAATAAACGGTTTTTGTTGGGTTTGTTACCGCCTGTCTTTTTGCAGGGTCACCAACTTTAATTTCACCACCCTCAACGAAAGCGATTACCGAAGGTGTTGTTCTCTTACCTTCAGCGTTTGGGATTACAACTGGCTCATTACCTTCCATTACGGAGACACATGAGTTGGTTGTTCCTAAATCAATTCCAATAATCTTACTCATAATTTATTTTTGATATTAGTTTTCCGTTTACACGGAAATTTCAATGTTTTAAATTTTAAACTCGCAAAGTATTAGTCAAGTTTTATGCCATGACAAAAAAAATGACAGGATGTCAGCTATGAAGTTGAAGTTGAATTCGAAATTGAAATCGAAAAAAGTTTAATCATACTTACACTTTGGAACGGCATTTGCTATATGTTTAGAAAACGATATATATGAAACGATTACTTACCTTTATTTTTCTGATGACTCTAGTTACAAATTGTACGAGAGAAGAAATTATCCAAGAGAGCTTGTTTGCTGCACAGTCTTTTGAAAGAACAATCAATTTAGTAGAGTCTAACAACTTTGAAGCTACGTTTGAAATACCGTCAAATATTGAATTGTTAGAATCTGATATGGTCCTTGTTTATCACCTAGTTGGTGTAGATAATGAAGGCTTTGATATTTGGAGGCTTATGCCAGACACAGTATTTACTAACGATGGTCAACAATTTCAATATAATTTTGAGCATAATTTTGATTTTGTAACCGTATTTATTGAAGCTCCTTCAACATTCGATTTTAATTCTCTATTGCCTGGAGACACCTTAGATCAAACCTTTAGAATAGTAGTATTACCCGTGGATTTTTTCAATAGTGGTGTTGTAGATGTTAACAATATGAATGATGTAATGCAGTATGTCCAATAGGGTTACTATCCATAAATAATATTAAAGTCATGAGTTTACAATCATGACTTTTTTTATGCCTCAAGCTTAAACAAAATGTATCTTTGTCTTAACTAAATCAATAAGTAATGGAATGCATTTCTGTCTTTGATATGCTTAAAATTGGTATTGGACCTTCGAGTTCGCATACCTTAGGGCCTTGGCGTGCTGCAGAACGCTGGATAAAAGAACTCAAAGACAAAAAAAGGTTTGAGAATATTGAAAAAATCACAGTAAATCTTTATGGGTCTTTATCATTAACTGGAAAAGGTCATGCCACAGACTATGCGGTTATGCTCGGTTTAACTGGTGCTGACCCTGAGCGTATTCCTGTTGCTGATATTGATAAAGTTGTTGCTGATATTAAAACATCAGGGCAACTTAATTTTAACCAAGAAAAAACGATTCCTTTTGATTTTAAAGCGGATATTATTTTCAATAAAGAATTTTTACCCTTTCATGCCAATGGTATATCTTTTAGTGCATTAATAAATGGCAGAAACTATAAATCAACTTACTACTCTATTGGTGGTGGTTTTGTAGTACAAGAAGAACGTAAGGTTTCTAAGGCCAATGAGATTATTTTCTATTGCACCTTTCCCTATCCTATTTCTTATGGTGAAGAGCTTTTGAAATTTTGCAATCAACTCAATTTACCAGTTTCGGGAGTGGTTTTAGAGAATGAAAAATCGATTAGAGATAATACTACTATTAATCTGGAGTTAAAACGCATTTGGACTACTATGTTAGAGTGTATGTACACGGGTTGCCATACTGAAGGCAACTTACCTGGCGGACTTAATGTAAGACGTCGTGCCTTTGATATGCATAAAAATTTAATTGGAGAGAAACATTATACAAATCCAATTGAATGGCTTAATGTCATTAGAGATACCGAGGTTAAGTTTAGACAAATTTTAAAATGGGTAAGTTGTTTTGCACTTGCTGTTAATGAAGTTAATGCTTCTTTAGGTCGTGTGGTTACTGCACCAACTAACGGAAGTGCCGGCGTTATCCCTGCGGTTTTAATGTATTATTTAGTGATTGAAAACCATGATGCCAATTTTGAAGACATTAAAAAATTTTTACTCGTAGCTGGCGAAATTGGAAGTATATTTAAAAAAGGGGCTACCATTAGTGCAGCCATGGGAGGTTGCCAAGCAGAGATTGGTGTCTCTTCTGCAATGGCGGCAGGTGCGCTTTGTGAATTGATGGGTGGTACACCAGAACAGGTTTTAGTTGCCGCAGAAATAGCTATGGAGCATCATCTTGGGTTAACCTGCGATCCCATAGGAGGTTTGGTGCAAATACCTTGTATAGAACGCAATTCCATGGGTGCCATAAAAGCCATTAATGCTGCTGAATTGGCCTTAGATACAGATCCAAAAAATGTAAAAGTGCCTTTAGACAAAGTTGTAAATACCATGTGGGAAACCGCTAAGGACATGAATACTAAATACAAAGAAACCTCTGAAGGTGGGCTGGCCATAGGCGTAAATATGTCTGATTGTTAGATGCCCATCTAAATCTTCCCGAAGTGGAGACTTTTATTTCTTATAGAAATAAACAGTGCTCTCTTCGTTTATAAATATCGTTATATTCTAAGTGATTTTAATGCTTTAAGGTATTACCTTTGAGATGCGTTCCTTCTCCATTGGGAAGGCTAGAATGGGCTATTTTATTGACACCCATCACGTCGTCTGGTATCAACCAAATAAAGTATTTTCCAAGTTGCCTCTTCTTTTATGAATTGAAAAGAATTAACACCACAGTGGCTAAAATTACCGTTAAACCAAAACTCATAAGGAATCCATGCATTTGCCATTTTACCATCTACCTTAATATTAAATCCAAGTAGTTTCTCTTCAAAAGCACTGCTTTTAGGGATACTTGCAATACTTGTAACAAACTCATTATAATGAGTTGATTTCAAGATTGTTTTTCCGTCTATATTAACCGCTATTGATTGTAATACGATGTCATCTTTTGCCATAGCCTTAAGCTTCACAGTATCTTGCTTATGAAAAGCATCAAAAAATTCAATAATGGTAGCTTTAACCTGTGCTTCCTCCTGGTTTTGGGCATTAAGATTAAGGCAAATTAAGAACGAAATAATAAATAGAACAGTTTTCATTGTGCGGTTGTTTAAATTGAAATTAAGGATTTACCAGTATTTATAACTTAGATTAAAGAAAGTTTAACAAAACTCACTATTTTTACTGACACTATAATTTTAAGCCTATGTCAGTTGCAAAAAAAGAATATAAAAGAATCACCGTTAAAAGCCTAATAGATATGAAATCGCGTGGCGAAAAGATTTCTATGCTTACGGCCTATGACTATACCATGGCTAAAATTGTAGATGGTGCTGGTATTGATGTAATACTGGTTGGAGATTCTGCCAGTAATGTTATGGCTGGGCATGAAACTACGCTACCCATAACCTTAGATCAGATGATATACCATGCCTCTTCTGTGTTACGAGCTATTGAAAGAGCTTTGGTTGTAGTAGATTTACCTTTTGGTAGTTATCAGAGCGATCCTAAAGAAGCCCTTCGTTCTGCAATTAGAATAATGAAAGAGTCTGGAGGACATGCTGTAAAAATGGAAGGAGGAAAAGAAGTTAAGGAGTCTATTAAACGCATTTTAAACGCTGGTATTCCCGTAATGGGTCATTTGGGTTTAACGCCTCAGTCTATATATAAATTTGGAACTTACACGGTAAGAGCTAAAGAAGAACAAGAAGCACAACAGTTAAAAGAAGATGCTTTAATGTTAGAAAGAGCTGGATGTTTTGCACTAGTACTAGAGAAAATCCCTGCTAAATTAGCAGAAGAGGTTGCCAAGAGTATTAGTATTCCTGTTATTGGTATTGGAGCTGGGAATGGTGTAGACGGACAGGTTCTAGTAACACACGATATGGTTGGTATGACTCATGAGTTTAACCCACGCTTTTTAAGACGCTACATGAACTTATATGAAGAAATGAACAAAGCCTTTACGCAATATGGTGAGGATGTTAAAAGTGGCGATTTCCCTAATGATAAAGAGCAGTATTAGTGGTTAGTGGTTAGTGGTTAGTGGTTAGTGGTTAGTGGTTAGTGGTTAGTGGTTAGTGGTTAGTGGTTAGTGGTTAGTGGTTAGTGGTTA
>NZ_CALGNH010000047.1 GCF_937958655.1 uncultured Winogradskyella sp.
CCATAGAGTAATCCTCTAACTGAAATGTTGCCGTTGGAGATTCTACAGCAATAACTGCTGCACGTTTGTTAGGATTAGCCTTTAAAAAATTCTTGGCATATATAATTCCTGAAACACCTGCTGCACAACCCATTTCGGTAACTGGCAAGCGCACAATGTCTTGTTTCATCTTTAGGCTATTTATTAAATAAGCGTCTAGAGACGGTATCATAATACCTGTGCATGATACCGTTATAATATAATCGATATCTGTTGGTTTTAATTTGGCTTTATTTAAGGCTTTTACTAAACTTTGTTCTGCAAGTTTGATGGATTCTCGTGTGTAAATGTCATTTTTTTCTTCGAAAGATGTTTTTAAAAACACCTCTTCTGCATCCATTATAGAGTAACGCTTATCCACAGCTGCATTTTCGAAAATCTTTAAAACCTTGCGCTTAAAACGTTCTTCTTGCCCTTCTAGCCAAAGTTCTACAAAAGGTAGAATATCTTTAGTTTCTCTGGTATATTTTGGTAGTTGCTTTGCAACTGATGTTATTTTTACAGCCATATTATTTTCCTGTAAAAACAGGAATCCTTTTTATTTATAATCCTACTTAAAATAAATGCTTCGACATCACTTCGACAAGCTCAGTGTGACATCTCAGCATAACATATCTATTCATTTCATTCTTATTAGCCATTGAAAACGAAATGCCCATTTCCAACGGATTTGTGATTTAAGTTGTAATTGATTTGAATAGGTTTTTAAATCTTTTCGCTTAAACGCTCTTAAAATTGATGTTAAGCCATCTTTCACTATCATATCATTAGAAATAACCAGACCCAATAACTTGAACAACCCATAGGCCAATCGACTGCGATGCAAATCATTTACCACAATGCCAATTCTGGCTTTTACTATCAGCTGGTTTAATAATGGTTTAATTTCATCATCTTTAAAATGGTGTAAAAACAATGTGGATAGGGCAATATCGAAATCTAAGCTTTTAAATTCTTCAGAAAAAATATCAAAGTTTTGATAGCTTATTTCCTGGTAACTACTCGATAATTCTTTTGCATAATCAATAGCATCTTTATTTGCATCAATGCCTATTAGTTTGAATTTAAATTCATTTTTTCTTCCGTAATCTGCCAATAACCTCAACATGTCACCATGGCCACAGCCTAGATCAATGATAGTATAGGTTTTCGTTTTGTCCTTATTATTTAAAAGTTGTTTTGCACCATCTATAGTAACACTATTTCCTCCCAGCCATTTATTGATTTTTCCAAGTTTATCGAGTGTGTCTCGTAACAACTCCCCCTTCATAGAAAAGTCGTCCATAATCTCGGTAGCATCGCTCCTATATGTCGTATTAATAAATAAACGCATTACATTTTAATGGGTTTACCATGGGTCATTTTTATAATTTTGGGTACTAAAAACGGAAATGCCCTTAAAAATACGAGTAATTTTGGCGCTAACCAATCTTGCCTAAATAAATACGCTATACTATGTCCTACTTTTAATCTAAATCCAAAAGTTTTATGCCAAGTTTTGGTATATGTTTTTTCTAATTGAGCTCTAGAAACGATGACTCCGTTTAAAAAATCTATAACACTTTCAGAAGCCATTTTAGCACTTCTTATGGCCATTCCCATGCCGTTGCCACATAACGGATGAATCATACCTGCTGAATCACCACACATTAACATATGATTCTCTACTGGGTTTTTAGTTTCAAATGAAATCTGACTTATGGTTAAAGGCTTTTTAAATACAAGGTTTGTGTTTTTAAATATGTGTTTTAAAGCGGAATTTTGAAAAACTACTGCATCTTGAAACGCTTGTATATCCTTGTGTCTTTTAAACGCTTCATAATTTGTAATATAGCATAAATTGATGTGGTTGTTTTCAACTTTTGAAACGCCACAATAGCCACCTTTAAAATTATGAAGTGCTACTTTATCCTCTGGAAAATTACCAGAAACATGAATTTTAACGCCTAGATAAGGTGATTTCTTTTTAATAAAATCGCGATTGAATTTAGCATCTAAATTAGACCGTTTTCCAAAAGCTCCAATAGTAATTTTTGAAGTAATAGACTTATTAGATTTTGTTTTAATTTGATACGCATTGTTTTGAAATATAGTATCTACAACGGTATCTTGTAAAATCAAAACACCTAGACTTAGCGCTAATTTATAAAGTTGAAAATCCATTTGGTAGCGACTCATCCCAAAGCCACCAAGTGGTAAATTGGCTTCAATCTTTTTATTGTTGTGTGTGGTTAGTTCAAATTTTGAAATACGTTTTGCTCCACATTCAAAAGGATTAAAACCTAAATACTCTAAATAAGGTAATACCTCATTAGATACATACTCACCGCAAACCTTATGCTTTGGATATTTGTTTTTTTCTATCAAAATGACCGTAAATTGATGCTTTGCGAGATGAATGGCACAGCACAGACCTGCCAAACCTCCTCCAATGACAACCACATCCACAGCCTTTGGAGTCATTGTAAATCTCTGTAATGTTTAACTTGTATTTTTACGGTTTTGCTCATTACAAAACTGCTTCCTCCAACCTTAAAATCCAGTCTGTTAATCTCAAAGTTAGACGAGATCATCTTTTTATTATTCAATGTCTTAACCAAAACAGGGATCTTTATGTCTTTCGTTTTTCCCTTTATTGTCAATTTTGCCGATACCGTGTAATTATTCTCAGAGCTCTTTTTTATAGCGGTACTTTGAAGTATAATGTGATTAAACTTTGTTTGATGAAAATAATCTTCTTCTAATAAATGTTCATCTCTACTGTCTATCCCTGTTTTGATTGATTTAACGTCAACCATACCATAAATTGAAACCAAATCACCCTCAGTGTTGAATTCGGTTTTTATCTCGAAAGTATTAAAATGGCCATCGACGTTAATACCTAGATTTTTAATAACAAAATCGATAGAATTCTTCTTTTGAGCACTTCCTGAAAAAGAAATCAGGATAATTAGAATTTGAAGCAAACGAATCACAACACTTATTTTACTTGTGAAGTTACGATAGTTTTTAAAGCGAATAAAGTAATTCCTACTTTTTAAATAATTTTTGTGATTGTTATGTCCTCATTTCTAAATAAAAAGGATTGGTCTTTGGTTTTTCCAACTAATAACCTAGCAATGGGTGATGCCATTGAAATGGCAAAGAATTTTTGTTTAACCAGCTCTATTTCTCCTAAACTTGTACTTATAAAATAATTGGCTTGTGTAGTATATACGATGCTTCCAAGAGCAACCACATTATGCTCTTGGTTAGGATTAATCTTATTTAAGATTTTAAATTGCTTCTGAATTTCTGCTAATTGCTGCCCTGCTTTTTCTCGCTCTAATTGCAACATTGCCCTGCCTGTTTCGTGCTTGTCTCCAGCAGTACTCTTAGTTTCTGAAAGTAATGCGTTTTGAATATCTGAAATGGCTGTTTGAATAACTTGGAGTCGTTCATTGAGCATCTCTTGGCAATAATTATAAAGTGTCTCCTTTAAATTCATTAGATTAAATCTGCTAATTCTTTGCCAACAAAACTGCCAATAGCAACTCCCATGCCTCCAAGTCTTACGCCACACAATACATGGTTAGATACTTGTTTAACAATCGGGTTTTTTTGACGGCCAACTCCCATAATACCAGACCAACGCTGTTCTATTTCAAAATTTGTATTGGGCAAAATTGTTGAACTTAATAATTCTTTAAGTTTATTTTGAATTTGTTCTGTCTCACCGAATTGCATTGTTTCTTCAGCCTTAAAATCTAGGTTTCGCCCTCCACCAAGTAGGATTCGATTATCGATATTCCTAAAATAATAATACCCTCTGTTTAAATGAAAAGTGCCTTTTATGTGTAGGTTCTTAATGGGTTTTGTTATTAACACTTGTGCTCTGGCTGGCTTAACGGCTTCATTGAGTAACTGCGAAGCAAAACCATTGGTAGCAATCAGTAATTTTGAAGTAGTAAATTCTAACTGATTGGTTTTTACCTTTACTGAACCCGTAGTTTCAGAAAAGGTTTCAACAGTAATATTATTCAATATTTTAATGCCTGCCGATCTTGCTTTTCTCAACAAAGCTTGCATCATTTTTCCGGTATCTATTTGCCCTTCAAATTGATTAAAGATATAACTAGATTTTATATTTTGAAATTGGAACTTAGTTTGGACGACTTGATATACTTCATCCTTAAAAAGTGGCTTCAAAAATGTGTTAATTGTTTCTTTTTTGGCTAAACATTCTTCAAATAAATCGTCTTTATCTCTAAATAACTCATAACCACCTAGCCCTTGATAATCAATAGCTACATCGCCGAGTGTTTCTCTAAGCAATTTAAGTCCGTTAACGCGCTTTTTTACAAGTTTTAAAACGTCATCTTGTGTTTGATATTTTAAATCATCTATGAGTTCACTTAAACTACCAAAACAAGCAAAACCTGCATTTTTAGTACTTGCACCTTGTGGCAGTATTCCTTTTTCTAGAATTAAAATATTAGCTTTTGGGAATCTTCCTTTTAGTCGAAGCGCACAATTGAGTCCAACAATACCACTACCAATAATGGTATAATCTATATTAGACAACCATGATTTTATTTCCCAGTACGATAAATTCATTATGAACTCATTTAAACTCTTTCAATTTGCTAAAAAATCATCGTTTTCAATCCTGTTTTTGCCTTTTATTCCTTCCGTAGTCCTACTATGCAACTCAGTAATTTTGAATGAATTCTATAAAAAAAGCTCCTAATATCGGAGCTTTATTTTTTATTCTTCTACTTTTTGCATTTTAAAATCTTCCATAAATTTAGTGGTGTAATTTCCTGCTAAATAATCTGGATGATCCATTAATTGCCTATGAAAAGGAATTGTAGTTTTTATACCTTCAATTACAAATTCATCTAAAGCGCGCTTCATTTTATTTATAGCTTCTTCTCTGGTCTGTGCAGTTGTAATTAATTTAGCGATCATAGAATCGTAGTTGGGTGGAATACTGTAGCCAGCGTACACATGTGTGTCTAAGCGTACTCCATGCCCTCCTGGCGCGTGTAATGTGGTAATTCTGCCTGGAGACGGTCTAAAGTCGTTGAATGGGTCTTCTGCATTAATTCTACACTCAATTGAGTGTAAATTAGGAGTATAGTTTTTACCAGAAATAGGAACACCAGCAGCGACTAATATTTGCTCTCGGATGAGATCAAAATCTATAACTTGTTCTGTAATAGGATGCTCTACTTGGATCCGTGTATTCATCTCCATAAAGTAGAAGTTTCTATGCTTATCTACCAAAAATTCAACTGTACCAGCTCCTTCATATTTAATAAATTCAGCCGCTTTTACTGCGGCTTTACCCATTTTTTCACGCAGCTTATCTGTCATAAATGGTGAAGGCACTTCTTCTGTAAGTTTTTGGTGGCGTCTTTGTACCGAACAATCCCTCTCAGACAAATGACATGCTTTGCCTCTACAGTCACCTACAACTTGTATTTCTATATGTCGTGGTTCTTCAATAAGCTTCTCCATATACATATCGTCATTACCAAAGGCTGCTTTAGATTCTTGTCTTGCAGAATCCCAGGCAGCTTTTAAATCTTCTGGTTTCCATACAGCACGCATTCCTTTTCCACCACCACCAGCGGTGGCTTTTAGCATCACAGGATAACCAACTTCTACAGCTAGTTTTTCACATTCTTCAAAGTCAGCAATTATGCCTTCACTACCTGGTACACAAGGCACACCAGCTGCTTTCATTGTTGCTTTAGCCGTGGCTTTATCTCCCATTTTTGCAATCATATCTTCTGATGCTCCAATGAATTTTATACCATGTTCTTCACAGATTTTAGAAAACTTAGCGTTTTCTGATAAAAATCCATAACCAGGATGTATACCGTCGGCATTAGTAATTTCTGCTGCGGCTATTATATTAGATATTTTTAAATAAGACTCATTACTTGGAGGGGGTCCTATACATACGGCTTCGTCTGCAAACTTTACGTGTAAACTTTCTGCATCTGCAGTAGAATAAACCGCAACTGTTTTAATACCCATTTCTTTGCAGGTTCTAATAACACGAAGCGCTATTTCACCTCTATTGGCAATTAGTATTTTTTTAAACATAAATTCTTCAAATTTTCAATGTTCAATAACCAAATTCCAAAATATTGATTTTTGGGATTTAGGAATTGATCCCGAAACTTCGGGAGAGATTTATATTATGATGGATCAACTAAGAAAAGAGGTTGATCAAACTCTACCGGAGAGGAATCATCTACCAATACCTTTACAATCTTACCCGAAACCTCAGATTCTATCTCATTAAATAACTTCATAGCCTCTATGACACAAAGTACATCACCTTCTTTAATTGAAGTTCCTACCTCAACAAAAACGGGTTTGTCTGGTGATGGCTTACGATAAAATGTTCCTATGATAGGAGATTTTATTGTTATGTATTTAGAATCATCATTTTGAGATGCAGCAGGAGTTGAAGCCTCAGGTGCTGAAGCTACCGGTGCTACTGGTGCTGCTTGTTGAACTACTGGTGCAGAAGCCATAGGTACTTGTTGCACTATTGTAGTTTCATTATCTGAACCTGTTCTGATGGTTATTTTAACATCATCCATTTCTAACTTAACTTCACTTGCACCAGATTTGGCCACAAACTTTATTAAGTTCTGAATTTCTTTTAAATCCATAGTTTTTGATATTATTTTTTTCGTTAGTTATTAGTTAGAGTTGTAAGCCCATTTAAAATAAATTGAGCCCCAAGTAAAGCCACCTCCAAAGGCAGCGAAAATAATGTTATCGCCTTTTTTTAGCTGTGATTCATAATCATATAATAGTAATGGTAAGGTTGCAGAGGTGGTGTTACCATACTTCTCTATGTTTATCATTACCTTGTTTTGTTCTAAGTTGATTCTTTTGGCAGTAGCATCAATAATACGTTTATTTGCTTGGTGTGCTGCTAACCAAGTGATATCTTCGTTAGATAAGTTGTTTTGTTTTAAGATGCGTTCTGCTACATCGGCCATATTAAATACGGCATTTTTAAACACTGTTTTTCCATCTTGGAATATAAAGTGTTTTCCTTCATCAAAAGCCTCTTGCGTTAATGGATATGAAGAGCCTCCATACGTTGCTTGTAAAAAGTCTCTTCCTTCACCATTGCTTCTTAATAATTCGTCTTGTAAACCTAGACCTTCTGTATTTGGCTCAAATAAAACCGCACCTGCTCCATCACCAAAGATGATACATGTCGCTCTGTCTTTATAATTAATGAAAGATGAGTTTTTGTCTGCTCCTATTAAAAGTATCTTTTTATATCTGCCAGATTCTATATATGCTGCTGCAGTGGACATTCCAAAAAGAAAACTAGAACATGCCGCTTCTAAATCGTAAGAAAATGCGTTTGTAGCACCAATTTTAGTTGCTGTATAAGATGCTGTTGCGGCAGCTTTCATATCTGGTGTTGCTGTGCATACAATTACTAGATCTATTTTCTTTGGATCTACACCTGATTTTTGAATTAAATCTTCAGCTGCTTTTATAGCTAAAAAAGAGGTGCCTTTTCCTTCTTCTTTTAAAATTCTGCGCTCTTTTATACCTGTACGTGTTGTAATCCACTCATCATTAGTATCTACCATAGTCTCTAGTACTTTATTTGTTAAAACAAAGTCTGGTAGGTAGCCTCCTACAGCTGTAATTGCCGCTGTTATTTTACTCATTTTTAGATTTAAGATTAATTAAATGTATTGAAAAATGACAAAAAAACATGATTTTTAATCACATTTTGATGTTTTTTGGCAAATATGCTTACAAATTAAGTGGTTTTTGCTCTATTGCTGAAATTATAACAAAAAAAACGCTCACAAGTGAGCGTTTAATTGTATGCGTGCATAGTATATTATGCAATATTCTCTTCTTCTACAGAATTGTCTATAAGAATTTGACCTCTGTAATATAATTTACCTTCATGCCAATGTGCTCTGTGATATAAATGAGGCTCACCTGTTGTAGGGCAAGTTGCTATTTGAGGTACTGAAGCTTTGTAATGTGTTCTTCTTTTATCTCTTCTTGTTCTAGATATTTTACGTTTAGGATGTGCCATTTTAAATGTTATTTATCCGTTAATAGTTTTTTTAAATTATTCCAACGAGGATCAATATCCTCATTTGTTTTTGCGTCTTTGTTCTTTATAGGGCTTAACTCTTCTAATTTTGAGAGTATGTCTGATTTTAATGTTCCATTTTCAATGCCAGGATGAACCCGTTTTATAGGAACTGCTAAAATAATCAACTCATAAATATACTGAGCCACATTAAGCTCATATTCACCGTGAGGTAAAATTAAAATTTCCTCATTATCATCGTTGTATTCTGTACCAAATTTTACAACCAAATTAAAATCATCTGAAATAGATTGATTAAAAGGTTCATTTGTAATATCACAATTGACATTTATAGTGCCTTGAGCAGAAAAATAAAATTCTAATAAGGTTGTTTTTTTTATAAGCTTTAAGTTAATTTTTACATTAACATCATTAAACTCATTGTATTCAAAATTATTAAAGAACGTATTTCCTATCTCAAAATCATAGTGGTGATCCCCTTGCTTTAATCCAACAAATTGAATTGTGTACGCTTTAAATTCCTTCATTACCACACTCATTTTGAGCGTGCAAATATATAAATTTTTACTTATTAAACCCTTAGATATTAACAAAATTTGTTAATATCTATTTTGTCGCTTTCTTTAAAGGTTCCTTTGAGTAGAATTTATGCTGCTTTCTATTTCTAAAAATTTTAATTCCAGTAAATACGGCTTGCTTAAAAGATGTTTCATCAGCTTTTCCTAAACCTGCGATTTCATAAGCTGTACCATGATCTGGTGAGGTTCTCACTCTATCCAATCCTGCTGTGAAATTTACACCATTTCCAAAAGCAATTGTCTTAAATGGAATTAAACCTTGGTCGTGATACGACGCTATAATAGCATCAAAATTTTTATAATTACTTGAACCAAAAAAACTATCTGCAGAATACGGTCCAAGTACTAAATGACCTTCGGATTTAATATTTTTAAGTGTTGGTCTTAAAATAGTATCGTCTTCGCTACCTATAACGCCATTATCTCCAGCATGTGGGTTTATTGCTAAAACAGCGACTTTAGGTTTGCTTATTCCAAAATCTTGTTTTAACGAGTTTATAACAACAGAGATTTTTTCTCTTATCAGCGCTTCATTGATGTAATTAGAAGCTTCTTTTATTGGCACGTGGTCTGTTAAGAGTCCTATTCTTAAAGTATCTGATACCATAAACATTAAACTTTTTCCGCCCAAAACTTTTGATAAATAGTCCGTATGCCCTGGGAAGTTGAACGTATTGGATTGAATATTGCTTTTATTTATAGGTGCTGTTACTAAAACGTCTATTTTACCATCCTTTAAAGCACTTGTAGCGGCTTCTAAGGACTTAATAGCATATTTACCTATCTCTTTATTCTGTTTACCAAACTCTATTTTAACAGGCTCATTCCATACATTGACAACGTTTACTTTACCAAATGCCAATTTATCTACATTATCTATGTTAAAAAACTGTATTTTACTTTTAAAGTGATTTTTAAAAAACTGCATTGTTTTTGCAGAGGCAAAAATTACTGGAGTATGCAATTCTAAAATTCTCGGATCTTCATAGCATTTAATAACTATCTCTGGACCTATTCCGTTAAGATCACCTATGGATATTCCTACAATTACTTGTTCTTTATTATTCATTTTTTAGAGCAACTTAACTTTTTTATTTAATTTAAAATAAAGCAATAATTATGTCATTAACTTTGCAACTACAAATCTAATTTAAATTAAATAAACAAGATGTTTACAGGTATTATAGAATGTTTAGGTAAAGTTGAGCAAATTATTGGCGATGGAGGTAATATTCATATCACCATGCATACTAATATTACAAAAGAATTAAAAATTGACCAAAGCGTTGCGCATAATGGCGTGTGTTTAACTGTGGTTGATATTAAAAACGATAGCTATACCGTCACTGCTATTAAAGAAACTTTAAATAAAACCAATCTACAATTTCTTAAGAAGAATGATATTGTAAATATTGAGCGCGCCATGAAGCTTGGTGACCGTTTAGATGGACATATTGTACAAGGGCACGTGGACCAAACGGCTAAATGTATTGGTGTTACTGAAGAAAATGGAAGCTGGTCTTATACTTTTGAATACGATTTTAATTTAAATAATGTAACTATTGAGAAAGGATCTATTACAATTAACGGAGTAAGTTTAACGGTCGTTAACTCTAAACAGAATAGTTTTTCGGTAGCAATTATTCCTTATACGTATAATAATACCACGTTTAAAATTCTTAAAATAGGAGATACCGTAAACCTAGAATTTGATGTTATTGGAAAATATGTAAAACGCCTTTACAGTCTTAAAGGCTAAGCTAAATTACGTTTTGTAAATTTGTAAGTTTTATAAACACCATAAGATAATGCTACTAAAAATAGTACTACAATTCCGCTATCTATAGGTAAGCCGGGAGGTGGCGGAGGAGTTGGTGGTGGTGGTGTAGTAACTTGAGCGATACACACAATACCCATGAACAAAAATAAAACTGAGGCTAATATATTTTTAGTTTTCATGAAATTTCTTATGAGTGTAAATGTAAAAAAAAAAGCGAGTTCTCAAAACAAAAATCAACAAAAAACGTCTTTTAACGGTAAATTTTATCGATTAAATACTTAAAATGTGTTCAAATTTGAAAAAACACGGGCAACTGTTTCTTAGACATTATAACAAAGAATTTTCATTTAACATCATTTTAAAGTCCTTTGAATTTAAACGTTTTTGCTATAAATAAAGACCTAGCTATTGAAAGAATTCTTATAAACCCTATGTCTGTATCCGTATCTGTTTGGACCGAAAATTACCACCATTATATAAAATATTGCACCAAAAACTCCTTTTGAAACCCTTTCCAAGGATTATTGTTGCTCGCTTTGTATGCACAAAAATCTAACTTTGAAATGAAAAATTTTGAGCTTAAACTTCATTAATTTTTAGCGAATTCTATCCTCCAATGGTCAGCATGCTTCTGTTTTGAGAATGAAATTTTGGGTTGTTTAGTTTTTTAAAACTATCCATACCAGCTCTTACAGCGTGTTTTATATTAATAGCTTCTTTAATCGCTGGCTCAATCTGTAAATTACTCCTTAACACACTTAAAATATCGGTTTCATTATTAGAAAATAAACAATTCTTAAGTTTTCCGTTAGCCGTTAAACGTATTCTATTACAAGAATCGCAAAACGGATTACTGACAGAACTGATTATACCAAATTCACCCTTATAATTTAAAACCTTATAATTTTTAGATGTAAAATTTTCTTCATTTTCTAATTTTAAAAATTGATTGCTGCCATAATAATCACCAACCGTTTCTAAGATCTCTTTTTGAGTCACTAATTTTGATCTATCCCATTTATTTCCATTAAAGGGCATAAACTCTATAAATCTTATGGCTATAGATAGGTTTTTAGTGAGCTCAATTAAATCAATGATCTCACTATCGTTAAACCCTTTAATAAGGACGGCATTGATTTTGACTTTAAAATGGTTATCAACCAATAATTTTATACTATCAAACGCCTTTTTAAATTGATTTCTCCTAGTTATAAATTTAAATTTATCAGCATTTAAGGTATCTAAGCTAATATTAATATGCTTTAATCCATTGGTCTTAAACGTCTCTATATACCTGTCTACTAAAACTCCGTTAGTTGTAATTGATAAGTTGATATTTAGCGTGGATAATTTTTTTAATATTTCTTTAAAATCCTTTCGGACTAAGGGCTCGCCACCTGTCAGCCTAATTTTATTAACTCCATTGGCCACAAATATTTTGGCAATTTCATAAATCTCATCGGCAGTCATTAAATTACGTTTTGGAGACAGCTGTACACCATCTGCGGGCATGCAATAAGTACAGCGTAAATTGCATCGTTCTGTCAATGAAATCCTGAGGTAGTTATGATTTCGTCCAAATTTATCTTTTAATATACTAGCGTCTGTATCCATACTAATGTTGTAGTCCTTTTAAAACTTTAAATACATGAATGATATGAGGAAAAATAGCATCCATAGATTCCTCAGCACCTTTTGTTGATCCTGGTAAAGCAATAATTAAAGCATCACCTAGGGTTCCTACAACACTACGAGATAACATAGCGTAAGGCATTCTATCTTGTCCATAACTTCTTATCGCTTCTTCTGCGCCAGGAATACGTCGTTCTAAAATAGGCTCTAAGGCTTCTGGGGTAACATCTCCATATGAAAGCCCTGTTCCACCTGTAAAAATGACCAAATTAGATGTTTCAGAATATACCATTGCCTTTTCTCGTATGGCTTCAATCTCATCTGGTATTACATCATAGTTTGCTATTTCTACGTTATTTGCCTTTAATTTTTCAATAATAACTTTTCCTGCCTTATCTTCTTTTTTTCCTTCGGAAATAGAATCAGAGCACACAATAACATTTGCAATTAACTGAGATCTGTGTTTGGTATTAAAACTACTTTTACCTCCATGCTTTTCTATTAATTTAATAGTTCCTATTTCTATTTTCTTGTCAATAGGTTTAAGCATATCGTACATGGTCAACGCTACTACCGATGCTCCATGCATCGCTTCTACTTCAACACCAGTTTTATATATAGTTTTTATGGTAAGGTGTATTTTAACCACAAGCCCTTCTACTTTATAATCTATAGCTGTAAACTCTATGGGTAGAGGATGACAATCTGGTATTACATTATGCGTAGTTTTTACGGCAAATAGGCCTGCTGTTTTTGCCATTTCATAAACATTTCCTTTTGGCACTTTATTATTTTGTAAGGCATCAATGGTTTCTTGCTTACTGACCTTTACAGTGGCTTCTGCAATGGCTGTGCGTAATGTTTTTATTTTATGTGTAATATCTACCATTTTTTAGTTATTTACTTTCCACTGATGCGTTTGGTCTTCAAAAATCTCCTTTCCAAATAGTGGTACTTTTTTCTTTACAATATTAACAAGGTACTCTGTGGCAGCATATACCTCCTTGCTATGCTTGGCTGATACAAATAAAAAAAAGCAAATTTCACCTGTTTTTATCTCACCTAAACTATGATAGACATGCATGCATGTTAAATTAAAGGTTTTAAAGGCTTTTTCTCTAATATTTTCTAATACCTCATTCGCCATGTCTTCATAAGCGGTAAAGTTTATGGCAGCGACTTTCTTATTCTTAATTACATCAGCTCTTACTTGGCCTAAAAATATATTATGAGCGCCAATTTCCTTTTTTGTTTGATGCTTTGCTATAGAATTACTTATAAATTCTGGGGTAATTGGCCCTTTAATAAATACATTTTTCATTCTTAATATAGTTTTGAATTGTTAGCGCACCACCTTTAATGTTATTTACATTTTTGAACTGATGCTGCTTTAATATTTGAATTGCTTTTATACTTCGCTTTCCGCTCTGACAGAAAATGGCATAGTTTTTATCTTTTTCTAAATTGTTAAGCTCCTTTTCTAAGTTTGACATTGAAATTTGAATAGTATTGGGCAATTCAATTTTTGGTGTTTCACCAAATTCTCTAACATCAACTAATATGGTTTGCTTAGATAATACCTCACTGATACAAACATCTATAATCCCTTCGTTACTATGAGTTAAATTAAAAAAGTGCTCGTCAATTTTAATGGTCGTTTTCTTTTTAAAATTAATACAGTTTTGCGTATTGTTTAGCGTATTATACATTAATAACTTTCCTGAAAGTACCTCTCCGATACCTAGTATTATTTTTATAACTTCATTAGCCTGAAGCATGCCTATAAAACCTACTGTTGTTCCTAAAACTCCAGAATCCTCACAATTGGTAACGGTCTGGTTTTTGTCTTTAAATAAACATCTATAGGTTGGTCCGTTTTTATAATTAAATACAGATACTTGCCCCTCAAATCTATAAACAGAACCATAAACAAAAGGTTTATTTGTAATAACAGAGGCATCGTTAATGAGGTATCTTGTTTTTAAAATATCTGTAGCATCGACGATAAGGTTATAACACTTAAAAAGCTGAAGTGCATTGCTTACTGATAAAAACTCATCATATATTTTAATTTTAACCGTTGTATTTAACCGCTCTAATTGTGTCTTTGCTGCAAACACTTTTTTGAGGTTTACGGTATCTTCGCTATATAAAATTTGACGATGTAGGTTGCTTTCTTCTATAGTGTCTCCATCAATTATCCCAATATTTTCAATACCAGACGCTACTAAATAAGGCAAAATAGCACAACCAAGACCACCTGCACCAACAACCAAAACTTTTGCGTTTTTAAGTTTTAGTTGACCAGAATCTCCAACTTGAGGTAATTGTATTTGTCTCTTAAAACGTTCCATAATCATCCTCCTGCAAATGGCGGTAAAAGTGCTATTTCATCACTATCTTTTAATTTTATTGCACTATCTATTTCAACAAGATTCTTATTTAAGGCAACATGCACTTGAATCTGATTAAGGTTGTACTTCTTATTTAAAAGCGCTACACAATCAGCTACATTGAGGTTTGTTACTGAGATTTGTTCTTCAAAGCAATTTGTTGCCTCTGCTATAGCTCCATAATATTTTAGTATTGCCATGTTATTTCTTTTTGCTACTTAATTTGTGTTTCTTTCTCTTATGGGATTAGGTTTAGGTTTTAACAATTAAAGTCATTAATTCAGGATTGCCAGGGCCAGTGCCTACTAATATAACTTTTGGTCTTTTGCCTCACTCATAACATTTCATATTTTAGCAATTCTAGTTCCTGCCTTGTATTAATATTTTTCACATAAACTTTATCGTTTACTTCTATTTCAATTGTTTTATAATCCATACATTTTATCAACCTTAAAAGTCGTAAAATATTAGTATTTATGGCTTCTTCAAATTTTGAAACTAGGTGTTTAGAATAAACACCTATTAAAGGATATTCATATTGCTCATCTTTTAAAAAAGTGATTTCTTTTTGGTAAATTTCTTTCGACAAATAAGTGTTCAAAATTGAAGTTGTAATATTTGGTATATCGCAACTTAAAATTATATTGTAATGTGTATTGCTATGCTTCAATGCCGAATAAATCCCTCCAACTGGCCCTTTGTCTTTGTATTCATCGTTTACTAAAGGATAACCAAATTTTTGGTACAAATTATTATCTGTAACTAAGAAAATCTTTTTAGATATAGGTTTTATCGCATTAATAATATGCTGTATAAATGGTTGACTTTTATAAAGAACTAAACCCTTTTCCTTTTGCATTCTAATGTTTTTCCCACCGCATAAAATATAAACCGATATGTTATTTATTTTATTCATTATATAACACCGTAAATATTAAATGATAACTTATACTGCCCATTTACTACACTTAGTCCTGTATATGCTAAATCCAACAGCATAAAAGAAAAAAATAACTCTATTTCTGGACGCTTTATACTCATAGGTCTAGTTGGTGAAATTCTTCTTCTAAGAATTTAATACAGTTTGTGTTTAGACGTTCAAATTTTTGGATTAGCGTTTTACCATACTCAGTAACTTCGGTACCTCCTCCATTTTTTCCGCCTACATTTTTTACAAGTACTGGTTGTTTCGCAATTTTATCCATGTCGTTTAGTAAATTCCAAGCCTTTTTATAAGACATCTTTAACGTTTTTGCTGCCGCACTTATGGATGCTGTTTTTTCAACCTCTTTAAGTAATTTAATACGTCCAAAACCTATAAAGGGTTTACCTTCTTTTTCTATCCAAAGTCTACTTTTTATCTCCATAGCATCTCTAACTTTAAGCATTCTACCTCATCACCTGCCTTAAGTTCTGTAACAGTCTCGTCTATACAAACCAAAGCATTACTAAGAGCATAAGTATGCAGCATGGCTGAGCTTTGGCCTTGGTGCACTTTTACTTCATTATTATTATTTAAAGTTGCCTTTAGAAAAAGTGTTTTTGCTGATGCGTTTTTTATATCTGTTATGCACTTGGCCTTAAGTCTTTCTAAATGAACTTTACGATAACCGCACATTGTTTTTAATAAAGACTGTACATAGATATAGAAACATGTAAGCGCTGAAGCTGGATTTCCTGGAAGTGCAAAAACAAATGTTTTATTGGTTTTACCAAACCACAGCGGTTTACCTGGTTTTTGATTTATTTTATAAAACAACTCGTCAACATTATTATCTTCTAGCGCCTGTTTTACAAAATCGTAATCTCCAACTGAAATCCCTCCAGAAATCAAAAGCACATCATTGGTCTCTAAAGCACTTTCTATAATCTTTTTGGTGGATATATAGTCATCTTTTACACTGTAACTTTGCGCATCCTTAATACCAATAGCTTTAAGAGCAGATTTTAGCATTATAGAATTGCTTTCATAAATTTTACCTTGTTTTAATACAGAACCTGCTTGCTGTAATTCGCTTCCAGTAACTAAAATCCCTACTTTGGGTTTTTTAAAAACCCTAACCTTAGAAATTCCTAAACAAGCTAAAAAACCTATAGCCGCAGCATTTAGCAAGGTTCCTTTTTTAAGTGCAATATCACCCGTTTTAATTTGCTCTCCTTTTTTACGAATATTGGCATATTTAGAAGGCATTTGTTTTATAATGATATCATTATCTACCTTTTCTACATGCTCTTGTATTACAACAGTGTTAGCGACATCTGGTACTAATGCACCTGTGAAAATCCGAATAGCTTCCCCTTCTTTAAACTCTAGGTTTGCAGAATCACCAGCCTTTGATTCTCCTTTGTTTTTATATTTAGAATTACCGCTCCACTTTAAAGCATAACCATCCATTGCAGACTGCCTAAAGGGTGGCATATCAATTGGAGAAAGAACATCATTTGCTAAAACAAAGCCCAATGCATTAGATAAATCTACATTCTTATATTGTAAGTTAACAGTAACTTTTTCTATTATTCCTAAAGCGTCTTTAACCGAAATCATTATAAATTATCGTTATATCTAAGTAAATATAACGGTTAGTTTTGGGCTAGCATATTTAAGCTTAAATTTTTATGTAAATTTTAATTCTGTAAGGACGCCGTTATTGAATTAGTAATTTAAGGCAATTTTTTATTAAGGTGATTTATAGGCTCAATGGGTGTGAAATGCTTTGAAGCATAATCGTAAGAAGAAAAAAACCTTGAATACTATTAAAGTATTCAAGGTTTATAAAAATTTTACTAGTGGTCCCACATGGACTCGAACCATGGACCACCTGATTATGAGTCAGGTGCTCTAACCAACTGAGCTATAGGACCTATTGACTATTGTCAATCAACTTTATTTCTAAAGCGAGTGCAATATTACTATATATTTTAAAACTCTACAAGAAAATTAATTCAATTCATCCTTTATATCTTGGCATAACTCAACCAAAACACCGTTTGTAGATTTTGGATGTAAAAATGCAATTAATTTGTTATCTGCCCCTTTTTTAGGTGTTTTATGAATCATTCTAAACCCTTGCTTCTCTAAACGCTCAATCTCTGAGATAATATCATCTACAGCAAAGGCAATATGATGAATCCCTTCTCCCTTTTTTTCAATATATTTTGCAATAGGACTATCGTCACTTGTAGCCTGAAGTAATTCAATTTTATTAGGGCCACATTTAAAAAAAGAGGTTTTTACATTTTCGCTTTCAACATCCTCAATCTTATAGTGCTGTTTTCCAAATAACGCTTTAAATACATCATTAGATGCTTCAATGTCTTTTACCGCTATACCTATATGTTCTATCTTTTTCATATTCATGCCTGCGCAGGCAGGTATATTATAAATTCTTACTTAAATATTCATTGAAACAATATGTTATTGCCCCATTTTCTTCTTCAAAAATACCATAATACTCAAATATCCTCTACTTTTGTGCTATGGAAAGTAATAGACAAAAGAAAATAGGTGGGATTTTACAAAAAGATTTAGCAGAGGTTTTACAGAATGCAGCTTCCTCTGGCGGTTTAAAAGGCGTTATAATATCTGTTTCTAAAGTATCTGTAACTGTAGATTTGTCTATTGCTAAAATCTACTTAAGTATTTTCCCGAATAAAGAAGCGTCTGATTTACTTGAGGGAATACGATCTAATACTCCATTAATTAGACATGAGTTGTCTCAGCGTACGCGTCACCAATTAAGACGAATGCCACAACTTGAATTTTTTATTGACGATTCTCTAGAATATATTGACCGTATAGAGCAATCTTTAAAAGGAGATGTGAATCCTCTAAAGGATCCAAACTTATTAGGTAAGCGAAAAAAATCTTAAATGAATTTTCCTTTACATATTGCGAAGCGCTATTTATTTTCAAAAAGCAGTAATAATGCCATTAATATAATGACTGTGATTGCTTCTGTAGGTGTTATAATTGCTTCTGCAGCATTACTAATTGTATTATCTGTTTTTTCTGGCTTAAAGGACTTTAGCTTAGAGTTCTCCTCGTTTGTAGATCCAGATTTGAAACTGCTCCCTGCTGAAGGTAAATCATTTATTTTCTCTAAAATTGAGACTGATAAGTTACAAAATATCGATGGTATTTCTTCATTTTCAAACATCATTGAAGAACGTATTATTATAAAATCTGAAACTAAAAATCTACTAGCTACTTTAAAAGGCGTAGATTCTAACTATTTGGACGTAACTAGTATAGATGCAATGGTTACTAAAGGCGAATGGTTTCGTTTAAACAGTAACGAAGTCGTTTCTGGCTGGGACATTTCTAATACGCTTTCTTTTGGTATTTTAGATTACTTAAAGCCGCTTTCGCTCTATGTTGCCAAACCAGGAAAAGGACAAATAACATCGATTCGTAGTGCTTACAACGCAGCTTATGTTAATAACGTAGGTTTATTTAATATTAATGAAGACTTAAATAAAGAATATGTGTTTTCTGATATATCTTTAGCTCGGCAGTTACTAAACTATGAGCACAACCAAGTGAGTTCTATTGAACTAAAATTAAACGATAACGCAACCGAAACAGACGTTAGAAAATCCATAACATCCTTATTTCCTAATAAATTTAATATTAAAAACCGAGAGCAACTTAATGACGTTTTATTTAAAATGTTAAATACTGAGAATTTAGCTATTTATCTCATCTTTACTTTAGTTATAATCATAGCCTTGTTCAACGTTATCGGAGCTATCATTATGATGATATTAGATAAAAAGAAATCTTTAAGCACCTTATTTAGTCTTGGTGCTGAGCCTAAAACTATTAAATCTATATTTTTTTGGCAAGGTAATTTAATGACTGTAGTTAGCGGACTCATTGGCGTTTGTATCGGAATTTTAATTGTGATTGTACAACAATCTTTTGAGTTGGTACTACTAGCGCCAGAACTGCCTTACCCTGTTAAACTAAACGTTGCTAATATAATACTGGTTTTAGTTACCATTTTTGCCTTAGGAATTGTTGCGTCTCGTATTGCATCTCAACGCATTACAAAAAGACTGATTCAATCTTAAGAAAATTGATGATCTGCAAACTTTTCTAATACCTCATCAAATGCTGCAAATACATCTTTTGAGTCGTCGCTGGTTACCATTTTCATTCTGTATTCCTTAAAGTTTGGAATTCCTTTAAAGTAATTGGTATAATGTCTGCGCGTTTCAAAAACACCAAGTTTTTCTCCTTTCCAATCAATAGACATTTGTAGGTGTCTGCGAGCTGCTTCAACGCGATCTGGCATTGAGATTGGTGCTAAATGTTCTCCGGTTTTAAAATAGTGTTTTACTTGTTTAAAAAACCACGGATTGCCAATGGAAGCTCTGCCAATCATGGCACCATCTAAACCATAACTATCTCTCATTTCGGCTGCACGCTCTGGTGTGTTTACATCTCCATTTCCAAAAACAGGAATATGCATCCTTGGGTTGTTTTTTACATCTGCAATAGGTTTCCAATCGGCATTGCCTTTATACATTTGTGCTCTCGTTCTACCATGGATAGCAATAGATTTTATACCGACATCTTGTAGGCGCTCCGCAACCTCAACAATTTTTATAGAATCATGATCCCAACCTAAACGTGTTTTTACAGTGACTGGTAAGTTGGTGCGTTTTACCATTTCGGCAGTTAGTTTTTCCATTAAACAGACATCTTTTAGAATACCTGCACCTGCACCTTTGGAGACTACTTTTTTTACAGGGCACCCAAAGTTAATGTCTATAATATCTGGTTTAGAGCGTTCTACAATATCAATGGTTTGTAACATACTATCCATGTTAGCGCCAAAAATCTGAATACCAACTGGGCGTTCTTTTTCGTATATATCTAGCTTCATTACGCTTTTAGCTGCATTGCGAATTAATCCTTCACTAGATACAAACTCTGTATACACAACATCCGCACCTTGTTCTTTGCATAAGGCCCTAAATGGAGGGTCGCTAACATCCTCCATTGGTGCTAAAAGCAATGGAAATTCTCCAAGTTCTATGTTATCTATTCTAACCAATCTAAATATTTTGAAGCAAAATTACTGCTTTTTGTACTATTTACGCTTAAGAATCCAAAGTCCATAAAAACCTAACACAAGCTCGCCTATTGTACCATAAATGTAGGCATAAGAAGGGATACCGTCTGTTAGTAAACTTAGTAATCTTCCGCTGGCTAAACCAAACATAAAAATGAAATTAGAAACCAATGCTAATCTTAGGTAGTTTTTATTTAAAATGCCGATGAGCCAGAGCAAGGAAAACCCAAGATACAAGCCCATAATTGCCTTAAAAAAATTATGCTCGTCTACGGTACCTAAGTAGATATTAAATTGAGAACTCGGATTAAACCCATAAATAAAAGCGACAGGAACAACCACTATCAACGATATTACTAAATGTATCTTAGTGATTATTATGCCTCGTTTTAGGGTCATACTAAAGCTTTGTCCAAACTGATATAGAGTTATTATTTATGGTAATCTCAGTTTGTGTTGTTGGGTCTGTCTCTGTGGTTACTTCATTTTGTATAAAGGTAAGGTTCTGTCCGTCTTCAGATATTTGAAAGGTTAAGATTTGCTCTCCTTCAAAAGCAGCAGTATCTGCCATACCTTCAAATTCAAATTCAAAAAAGGAACCATCAATAGTGATCTCATTTCCATTTGTAGAATAATTGCCACTCCCACTTACATTTTCTAAATTATAAGCCTCACCTGAGATTTCTACACCATTAGCAACGATATCTGTTACATAACTATAGCTTCCGTTCGCTATGAAACTACTGGCTGTAAAATTTACAACATAATCTACTGTTGTACTTTCTATCTCAACTTCAGACGCTATTATTTGTCCTTCAAAATTTGTCGATGTACTAAGACTAGAGCTAAATTCTACTAAATCCCATGCGCCTATCAACCCTTCAGTATTAATAGCACCTGTCTCTATACCATCATCTAGCGGTTCGTTTTCACAAGAAAATGCTGTTAATAATGAGAATAAACAAAAAAGCTTAACTATTTTTTTCATTTTTTGAAGTGATAATATAAGTTAGTATAAATGTACTGTTTTAAATGGATAGGTTACTATTTTTTTCAGAATTAGAGGTTTAATTAGTCTAAATCTTTAATTCGATCTCTTCCTTCCTCGCTAGTAGATCTTTCGTTTTTATTAAGCTTAGTATTACCAAATTTATAACGAAAGCCAAGCCTTACAAATCTATTGTCAAGATCTGTAAAATTTCGGCTCGATTGGTCTAAATATCGTAGAGAGGACTTGTAATCGTGCAGATTAAAAAAGTCTTCTACAGCTAGTGATATAATACCCTTATTATTAAACACTGATTTAGATACACTAAGTTCTGTAATAAGTCGATCTTCGATTGTTTGAAATTGTTGAAGGTTTTTTCCAATCCAGTATATAGCCAAACCTATATTAAGGCTTTTATCTTTTAATAAGGATAAATTGTTCTGTAAAATACTATAATTAGACCACTGCTGCTGTTGAACAAAACCTTCACCAAAATTAGAAGATTCAGAAATATTATAAAAAGAAGTTACAACGTAAAGACTCCAGTTATTAGTTAAATAATAATCAAACGCAAAATCAAAACCGTAATCTACTTTTTTATCCAAATTTGTTGGTGTGTAGGCAATGATATTAGTTTCGTTGTCTTGGCGAGGCAACTCTACAATATCACCATCATAATTCATATAATAAGCCTCAATAGTAAAATACTTTAAAAAACTAACTCCAAACTTGTAATGATCTCTATATGATGGTACTAAATTAGGATTACCCAATACTTGCGTGTTTTCGTTAAGAAAAAAGGTGAAAGGATTTAAATCTGTATAACTAGGTCTTGTAATACTGCGCTTATAACTTGCGTAAATACTGATGTTGTCAGACGTGTTATACAATACACTTGCATTAGGAAACCAATTAAGATAGTCTTGGCTATTGGTTTCGTTTAAAGTTAGCGAGGTGCCTTCAATATTAGTTTGTTCGCCTCTAATCCCAATACTTAAGTCCCAATTATCCCAAGATTTAGTATAATTAGCGTAGGCCGCTAGTATGCTTTCTCTATACTGAAAGGCATCTGTATTTTCTGCATCTAAAACCTCTTGCTCATTTATAATATTTACTCTTGTAATATTACTATTTGTGTTTACATTAGAGATTTTTGTGCCTGCTTCAAAAGTAGAACCCTCTTCAATCGGTAAATTATAATCTACTGTCCCTGTTATTATTTTAGTATCCTGGTTGGCTAATGTATTAAACCTTGAATCTTCGGTATCTATATCTTCATCTTGAAAAACGTTCTGGTCGCGCTCAAAATCGTAAATCGTAAAATGACCATTAAGCGTAAGACTCGCTTCATTTTTAAAATCGTGCTTAAAGATTAAGTCTGTACCAATATTGTATTTATTGTCCCTTGAGAGATTATCTGCTGTAAAACTCGAATCAAAATTTCCATTACTATCAAAAATATTAGTAATATTTCTAATTTGATATTTAAAATAAGGCAGATACAACCCTGTACTCGAGAGGCTTAAAGTATTTCTGTCATTAAAATAATAATCAAAATTTAAGTTAAGATTATGAGTTTCGGACCAAGTATTTCTATTGGTCGTAGACTCCCAAACTTCATTTATTGTACCCAAATTGTTTAAAAAATCTATAGAATCATCCTGGTCTCGATTAATTTTTTGGTTGGTGTAACTATAATTAACATTAAGATTAATTTTATTATTCTTAAAATAATGGCTTGTCCCAGCATTATATCTGGGAAATACCCCTTGCGTGTAATTTTTAAATACACTCCCTCTATAGCCAGTCACCAAATTTTTACTCATAATAATATTAATGACTGAACCACTGTCTGCATCGTAACTTGCAGGTGGGTTTGTAATGACCTCAACAGATTTTATGCTATTGGCTGGTGAACTCTCTAGAAGTTGCATTAACTCTTCAGCTGTTAATTGTACTTTTCTGTTATTAATATAAACTGCCGCTGGCGCACTTTTTATATTTATACTTCCTTCGGTCACAATAACACCTGGCGTACTTTTTAAAACACCAAGTGTAGATCCTTCAACAAGAGCTGTGTTTTCAACATTAAAAATTAAACGGTCTGGTTTGCGCGTTATTGTTGGCTTTTTTGCAACAACTACAACTTCGTTTAAGCTTTCAGGTATTTCTTTAAGTTGAATCGTTTTTAAATCTAATGCTCCTGTAAGAACTAACTGTTGTTCAAAAGCCTCAAATCCTATATAGCTTATTTTTAGAGTATAGGTTGCTTCAGATAAATTAATAAGCTTAAAGAAGCCGTCGCCATCAGTTGATGTTCCTGCAAAAAACTGATCCCCTTTTAAAAGCACCACATTGGCAAGCTCAATAGCATTACTTTGTTGATCAAAAATTTTTCCTGTAATAGAAAATTCTTGAGCAAACACAGTTAATGATAGCGTAATCATAAATGCGCTAAAGTAAAAACGTAGGATAATATTCATTAACTTGGATAAAGTTGCAATATATAAATTGTTTTCTATTTAAATTTACGGTTTTTCCGCAATTTGTACCCTTGTAATTAATAGATCCTCATAGTTTAAAACTTTATAAATCACTTATATTTGCAATCTTAATTGTTGCCTTAGAAAAAGATAAATGAAGCATATACGCAATTTTTGCATCATCGCACATATTGATCACGGAAAGAGTACACTTGCCGATCGCTTGTTGGATTATACAGGTTCTGTTACCGAAAGAGAAAAACAAGATCAGTTATTAGACAGTATGGATTTGGAACGTGAGAGAGGCATTACCATTAAATCTCACGCCATTCAAATGGAATATACCTATAAAGGGGAAGTGTATGTTTTAAACCTAATTGATACACCAGGTCATGTTGATTTTTCCTATGAAGTATCTCGTTCTATTGCAGCATGTGAAGGAGCGCTTCTCATTGTTGATGCAGCTCAAAGTATACAGGCACAAACCATATCTAATCTATATTTAGCCCTAGAGAACGATTTAGAGATTATTCCTGTTTTAAACAAAATTGATTTACCAAGTGCTAATCCAGAAGAAGTTACAGATGATATAGTAGATTTATTAGGTTGTGACCCAGAAGAAGTGATTCCTGCAAGTGGAAAAACTGGTCTTGGAGTAGAAGATATTTTATCCGCAATTATAGAACGTATTCCTCCACCAAAAGGCAATCCTAATGAATCTTTACAAGCCTTAATTTTTGATTCAGTTTACAACCCATTTAGAGGTGTAGAAACTTACTTTAGGGTTATTAATGGTTCTATTAGAAAAGGCCAACAGATAAAATTCATCGCTACCAACAAGGATTATTTTGCTGACGAGGTTGGAACTTTAAAACTAAATCAGGTTAAAAAGAACGAGATTAAAGCGGGCGATGTAGGGTATTTAATTACAGGAATTAAAGATGCTCGTGAAGTAAAAGTGGGTGACACAATTACTGATGCCAAAACACCAACTACCAATGCTATTGACGGTTTTGAAGATGTAAAACCCATGGTGTTTGCAGGTATTTATCCTGTGGATACAGAAGATTATGAAGAGTTGAGATCTTCTATGGAAAAGCTTCAGTTAAATGATGCTTCTTTGGTATTTGCACCAGAAAGTTCAGCAGCTTTAGGTTTCGGCTTTCGTTGCGGTTTCTTAGGTATGTTGCATTTAGAAATAATACAAGAACGTTTAGAACGTGAGTTTGATATGACGGTTATTACAACCGTGCCTAACGTAAGTTACCATGCCTTTACCAATAAAAACCCAGACGAGATTGTTATCGTTAACAACCCATCGGATATGCCAGAGCCTTCAACGCTTAATCGTGTTGAGGAACCTTTTATTAAGGCAACTATAATAACAAAATCAGATTTTGTTGGGCCTGTAATGAGTTTGTGTATTGAAAAACGTGGACAAATTACTAATCAAACGTATTTAACCACAGAACGTGTTGAGTTAAGTTTTGATATGCCTCTTGCCGAAATAGTTTTTGATTTTTATGATAGGCTTAAAACCGTATCAAAAGGCTATGCCTCTTTTGATTATGCTCCTATAGGAATGCGAGCTTCAAAACTGGTTAGAGTAGATATTTTATTAAATGCTCAGACCGTAGACGCGCTCTCGGCCTTAGTACACGCAGATAATGCCTATACTATTGGCAAAAAAATGACCGAAAAACTAAAAGAACTTATACCTAGGCAACAGTTTGATATTCCTGTACAAGCGGCTATTGGTGCAAAGATTATTGCACGCGAAACGATTAAAGCATTGCGTAAAGATGTGACGGCAAAATGTTATGGTGGAGATATTTCTCGTAAACGTAAGCTTTTAGAGAAGCAGAAGAAAGGTAAAAAACGTATGCGCCAGGTCGGTAATGTAGAAATTCCACAACAAGCCTTTATGGCCGTTTTAAAGCTGAATGATTAATTTAATGCTAATATTTATTTAAGAATATAGCGTGTTATTAATCTTTAAATAAATTTATAATGTAAAGGCTTATTAAAGTTATGCTTTTTCGGCATTTATTAATTTTCCTAAGTACACCAACTTACTATTTTTATCAATTTCCTTTTCTATAGTTTCATCTAAAGACGGTATTATATGTATAACATCTTTACTTGTTTTAAGGAATAAAGGAATCTGATCAGAATTACGCTTTATGTCATCTAATATACTATTATAAGACGCTAAGTCTTCTACCGATATTTCGTGTATTTCAGGATAGTTTTCAGAAACTTCGATTAGGTTATTAAAATCATCTGACAGCGTAAATATGCCGTCTTCATCAGAAATGGAGTTGTTTTCTAATTCCGTTTTTGAAGCTAGTCTAAATGTACCGTTTTCGCCAAATTGAGCACCAAACTTTTCCACCGCATAACGGTTAATATCACCATTGCCTGTTAAGGCTAATAAATAACCAATATCATTAAATTCTACATTGTCAGTTAAGGTGTCTGAATATATGTTTTCGGTGTGCGCCTCTATACCTAGTTTTTCTGCCTCACTTATATTATTTTGATTACTATCTACCAACACTACATGCCTACCGTTATCAATTAAATATTGTGCAATTAACCTAGAAACTTTAGAAGCACCAATGATTAAAATCCCTTCAGATTTAGTTAAAAACACACCAGAGATTCTTGCAAATAAACGTGCTGTAGTTGCATTTAAGAGTACTGTACCTAGTACAATCATAAATACTAATGGTGTTATATACTCTGCGCCTGCAACGTCCTCAGCTCTAAGTTTACTTCCAAAAAGCGATGCAATACCTGCGGCTACAATTCCTCGTGGACCAACCCAACTAATGAATAATTTTTCGTTCATTCTTAATTTAGATCCTTGAGCGCTAATAAATACCGCTAACGGTCTAATTATTAATACAACGGCTAAAAACAAAGCCAAGGTTTCCCAACGGTATAATAACATTAACTCGTCGTAATTAATATTAGCAGACAGTAGAATAAACAAAATAGAAATTAATAATACACTGAGTGATTCTTTAAAATACAAGAGTTCCTTAATATTATCGAGCTTACTATTACCAATAACCATTCCCATAACTACAACCGCAAGTAAGCCAGACTCGTGCGCAAAAATTTCAGATTCAATAAAAACCAAAAGCACCGCAGACAAGGATACTACGTTAAGTAAATAATGTGGAATAAACTTCTTATTAATTGCAAAAACTAAGGCATGTGCAAAGGTAAACCCAAACGTAGTTCCGAAAAGAACAATTTTACCAAACTCTATTAAAGCCGTCTTTGTAAAGCCTACTTCTCCACCTACAAAAATAAATTCAAACACCAATACTGCAACTAAAGCACCTATTGGATCAATAAGGATACCCTCCCACTTTAGTACTGTTGATATATCTCGTTTTAAAGGTATATTTCTTAGTATTGGAGTGATTACCGTTGGGCCTGTTACAATTATTAATCCCGCAAATAGAAAACATAGATCCCAACTTAACTCAAATAAATAATGAGCCAATACCGCGGCACCAAAAAAGGTCACTGCAGCACCAACTGTTATTAACTTTGTAATTACAGGTCCCACAGTTCTAATTTCGCTTCGCTTTAAGGTAAGACCTCCCTCAAAAAGTATAATACTAATGGCAAGCGAGACAAAATAAAATAACCCTTCCCCAGGGAAAAGTCCTTTTTTTCCATTCCAAATCGGTTCAATCCATTTAGACCCATCTTCATTTATAAATTCTGCTGCAATAGGCCCAACCAATAAACCAATGAGAATTAAAGGTAAAATTGCAGGAATCTTAAATTTCCAAGCTACCCATTGTGCCAAGATTCCGAGAATAATAATACCTGCTAATTCTACCATTGTTGTGTGTTTTAATTCCTTTCGAAAATAGGTTTTTTTTTACAACCTTAAAAATCCTATTCTATAGGATATTTTACCTCGTATTTTGGTAAATTGCAAGTCTATGCAATTATATCCCATAAACGCAGGAAATTTTAAATTAGATGGTGGCGCCATGTTTGGTGTTGTCCCTAAATCACTTTGGACTAGGACAAACCCTGCAGACCACAATAACATGATCGATATTGCGGCACGTTGTTTGTTAATTGAAGATGGCAACCGCCTAATTTTAATTGACACAGGTATGGGCAATAAACAAAGTGATAAATTTTACGGTTACTATTTTCTTTGGGGAGACGATACTATAGATAAATCTCTTGCTTCATACGGCTTTCATAGAGATGATATTACCGATGTTTTTATGACCCATCTGCATTTTGATCATTGTGGAGGGGGCATAAAATGGAATAAAGATAAAACAGGTTATGTGCCAGCTTTTAAAAATGCGCATTTTTGGAGCAATGCTGACCACTGGAAATGGGCTACAGAACCCAATAGAAGAGAAAAAGCCTCCTTCTTAAAAGAAAACATTTTGCCAATGGAAGAATGTGGGCAATTAAAGTTTACATCACCACCAGAAGAACATGTTTTAAAAAATTCTGAATTGGGTTTTGATATCTTTTTTGCCAGCGGCCATACAGAAAAACAAATGATTCCAATGATACGCTACAAAGAAAAAACCATTTGCTTTATGGCAGATTTATTACCTACAGCTGGTCATTTACCACTCCCCTATGTAATGGGTTACGATACCAGACCATTACTGACTTTAGACGAAAAAGAATTATTTTTGAATATGGCTGCCGAACAAAATTTTTACTTATTTTTAGAGCACGACGCTCATAACGAAATTATTACCGTTAAACATACCGAAAAAGGTGTGAGACTTAACGATGTTTTTACGTGTAAACAACTACTTTAATTAAATAAATACCATTAATATGAAATTGAATTATAAATTATTAGGCTATGTTGGGATTTCGGCCGCAGTACTCTTTGGTTGTGGCTCAACAGCAGATATACTTACAACCCCTATTGAAAATATTGATACATCACCACTAAAAGTAACCGATTTAACCGATGCTGAAAAAAAGAATTGGGGACATTTAGACCTAGAAAGAGACACCATACCTGGTATGGCTGTAGATAGAGCCTATTCTGAAATTATTAAAGGAAAAAAAGGAACAAAAGTTATCGTTGCAGTAATAGATTCTGGAATTGATATTGACCACGAAGATCTAGATGATGTCATCTGGACTAACCAAGATGAAATCCCTAATAACGGAAAAGATGATGATAAAAACGGTTACGTAGATGATATTCATGGTTGGAATTTCTTAGGTGATGCCTATGATGAGCAATTAGAGTACGTACGTATTATATCAGCTAATGACACCTCTAACCCTAGATATGAAGAAGCTAAAGCACTTCTAGAATCTGAGCGCCAAACATGGATGGGACGTAAAACACAATACGACCAAATAGCACAAGCCGTAAATAATACACACGAAACACTTAGTAAATATCTAAATAAAGAAGATTACACTATGGAAGAGATTAATGCCATCTCTTCCGAAGATCAAAGCATACAACAAGCCGTACAAATTGCTAAACAAATGAACGGCAATGGTTATACTGTACAAAAAGCTAAAGTGGAACTTAAAGGCATACAAGAGCAAGTTAACGAGCGCTTAAATTATAATTTAAACCCAGATTTTTCTGGCAGAAAAACGAATGACGATATCAACGATATGTCAGATACTGGTTATGGTAACGGCAATGTAAAGCATGTTAAAAAATCAGAATCTCACGGTACGCATGTTGCTGGTATTATTGCTGCAGAACGCAATAATGGTAAAGGAGCAAATGGTGTTGCTAATAATGTTGAAATTATGGCATTACGCGTTGTACCAAACGGTGATGAATATGATAAGGATGTAGCGCTATCTATTCGTTATGCCGTAGATAACGGTGCTAAGGTAATCAACGGAAGTTTTGGCAAGTCGTTTTCGCCACACTCGCAATGGGTAAGAGATGCCATTAAGTACGCTTCAGATAATAATGTTGTATTTGTACACGCGGCTGGTAACGACAGTAACAATGTAGATACTGAGCCCAATTTCCCAGATGATAACGTCAACTTTGTAGAGGTTTCAGATACTTACATTAGAGTAGGGTCTTTAACCCAAAAATATGGCTCTAAAATGGTATCTGGTTTTTCTAATTATGGAAAAATGAACGTAGATGTTTTTGCGCCAGGTTCTGAAGTGTATTCTACAACACCAGAAAACGAGTATGACTTTAAAGGAGGAACATCTATGGCAGCGCCAGGTGTAGCTGGTATAGCCGCTTTAATAAGGTCTCAATACCCTAACTTATCGGCAGCTCAGGTAAAGCAAGTTATTTTAGATTCTGGCCTACCGTTAACCACAAAAGTAGTTGTAGGCGGAGATGCTAACAACGTAAAGCCTTTTTCAGATTTATCTAAATCTGGTAAAATTGCAAATGCTTATAATGCTTTAATTATGGCGTCTAAAATTAAATAGGCACTACTAAATAAATTCTTAAAAAAGTGTCTAAATGCTAAAAATCATTTAGACACTTTTAAATTATATAATTAAATATTTTATGAAAAAGCTCTTTCTAAATTTAACGTGTTTAGCACTTCTTCTGTCGTGTGGAGCCACAGAAAAACCAGTAAAATCTCAAACAAAACCAATAGCATTAGCTAATAATGGGTATTGGCAACAACATGTGGATTACGACATGGAAATTGATATGGATGTCAATTCGTTTCAATATAAAGGAAAACAAAAGTTGGTCTATACTAACAACTCACCAGATGTGTTGAATCGTGTGTATTACCATTTATATTTCAATGCCTTTCAACCAGGCAGCGAAATGGATGTGCGCTCTAGAACCATTGCGGATCCAGATCCTAGAGTTGGTGATCGTATTAGCAAGCTTAAGCCCAATGAAATAGGTTATATTAATGTCAATTCTCTTAAACAAGATGGTAAATCAATTTCTCACGAAACTGTTGGTACTGTATTAGAGGTCAAATTAGACAAGCCCATTCAACCAGGTGAACAAGTGACCTTTGATATGGATTTTAATGCCCAAGTGCCTCTCCAAATCCGTCGCTCTGGCAGAAACAATAAAGAAGGAGTAGCCTTATCAATGACACAATGGTTTCCTAAATTAGCAGAATATGATGGTGAAGGTTGGCATGCAGATCCTTATATAGGGAGAGAGTTTCATAGTGTTTGGGGAGACTTTGATGTAAAATTAACTATTGATAAAGATTATGTTGTTGGTGGTACTGGTTACCTTAAAAGTGAAACAAAAGCTAGTGGAAATAAAAAAACCTTACATTTTGAAGCGCCAAACGTACACGATTTTACTTGGGCAGCTGATCCCGATTTTATTCATGATACTCTAGAAATGCCAAATGGCCCAACTTTACATTTTTACTACAAAAAAGACCTAGAGTCAAACTATTTAGAGAACTGGAAAAAACTACAACCTGATACGGCTAAGTTGATGACTTATTTTAGTGAAAATATTGGGCAATATCCTTACGATCAATACTCGGTTATACAAGGTGGAGATGGTGGTATGGAATATGCTATGTGCACCTTAATCACAGGTAAACGTAATTATGGAAGTTTAGTTGGTGTAACAGCCCATGAGTTGGCACACACTTGGTTTCAATTTTTGTTAGCAACCAACGAAGCAAAGCATGAGTGGATGGACGAAGGTTTTACAAGTTACATCTCTAATTTGGCGGAAAACGAATTGCGCGAAAACAAACAAGAAAACCCACAATCTGGTTCTTACAGAGGGTACATTGGCTTAGCTAATTCTGGATATGAGCAACCTTTAACTACACATGCAGATCGTTATAAATACAATCAAGTATATGGCGCTGCGGCTTATAGTAAAGGTGCTGTTTTTATAGCGCAACTAGGTTATGTAATCGGCGAAGATAATTTAAAGAAAACCATAAAAAAATACTTTAATGATTTTGCGTTTAAGCATCCTAAACCAATGGACATAGTAAGAACTGCTGAACGCATTACAGATCTAGAACTCGATTGGTATTTAATAGACTTTGCGCAAACCACCAACACCATAGATTATAGCGTAAAATCAGTAGATGGAAAAACAATTACTTTAGAGCGTATCGGTTTAATGCCAATGCCAGTTGATCTTTCTGTGACGTATACAGACGGTTCTACCGAAGATTTTTATATTCCATTACAAATGATGCGAGGTGAAAAACCAACCTCAGCAACAATTGTTAGCGATTGGGCTTGGGCGATGCCAACCTATACGTTTGATGCAAAAAAAGTGGTGAAATCCGTTGAAATTGATGCTTCTAAAATGATGGCGGATGTAAAGCGCGAAAATAATACGTTTACAGTAGAATAAATATTTATACAAATAGATTATTAAAACCATGTCTAGTTGGCATGGTTTTCTATTTTTGTTATCATGCGGTTTAAATACTCTAAAAAAGATAAGCTAAAAAGTAAGAAGCTCATTGAACAATTATTTACGGAAGGTAAAGCTGTAACAGCCTATCCTCTGCGGTTAATATATCTTAATACTGAGCACGAAGATGGAAGCGTTCTCAAAACAGGTGTATCCGTGAGTAAAAGACTTCATAAAACAGCGGTTGCCAGAAATAGAATTAAAAGATTATTAAGAGAAGCCTATAGACTTAATAAACCCCTATACTTTAACAATAGTTCAACAGCTTATGCGTTTATGATTTTATACCTTAGCAAAGACGGAACAACCTTTGAAGCAACTGATCGTAAGATGAAACAGTTATTTCAAAAATTTTTAGACAAAATCCCAGAACATGAAAAAACTTCTACATAAAAAGCTAATCATCCCTGCTTTTGCTGTTCTCTTTTTTTTAAGCACTACGGCATTCAAAAATGATTTCTTTGAAATTGCAAAGCAAATAGAAATTTTTACTACCCTATTTAAAGAACTCAACATGAATTATGTTGATGATACCAACCCTGGTGATTTAATGGATACTGCTATTAAGAGTATGTTAGATGATCTAGATCCTTACACAAGGTTTTATAACGAGCAAGATGTAGAGGCTTCTAGAATCAATAATGCTGGTGACTATACAGGCATAGGTGCAAAAGTTTTAACCTTAAAAGATAAGCTCGTTATTGTAGAACCTTATAAAAATTACGCTGCAGATAAAGCTGGTCTCAAAGCCGGTGACGAAATTATAAAAGTAGATAATGTTGTTGTTTCTGACTTTAAGGACGATGCTGGTAATTTACTACAAGGTGCTGCAGGTACAGAAGTTAATGTAACCTACAAACGCCAAGGAAAAACAAATACGGTAAAAATCACTAGAGAATCTCTAGAAATTAAGGCCGTTCCTCATTATTCTATGATTGATGATAAAACCGGTTATATTGTTCTTAGAAAATTTAATAAAAAAGCTTCAGCAGAAACTTTAGGTGCGCTACGTGCATTAAAAAATCAAGGTGCAACACAACTTATATTAGATTTAAGAGGAAACCCAGGCGGCTTATTAAATGAAGCTGTTAATGTTACTAATATTTTTGTGCCAAAAAATCAATTGGTTGTTACTACAAAATCTAAAGTTAAAAAATACAATAAGACCTATTATACCAAGCGTGATGCTATTGATACAGAAATTCCATTAATCATTTTAATTGATGGAAGTAGTGCTTCTGCTAGTGAAATTGTATCTGGCGCCTTACAAGATATGGATAGAGCTGTTGTAGTAGGTGTGCGTAGTTTTGGTAAAGGTTTAGTACAACGTCCTAAAGCCTTGACCTACGGTACACAAATGAAGATTACAATTTCTAGATACTACACACCATCTGGCCGTTGTATACAAGCCTTAGATTACTGGAATAGAGACGAAAACGGTAAAGCCACACGCATAAAAAAGGAAAATTATAATGCTTTTAAAACTAAAAATGGACGTGATGTGTTCGATGGTGGTGGAGTACAACCAGATATAGAAATAGAACTTTCTAAACAAACACCTATTACTAAGGCTATTTTAAATGAAAACTTAATATTTGATTATGCAACTCAGTATTATTACAATAATAAAATTGACGATTATAAAGCATTTAAGCTTTCAGATGCTGACTTTAATAATTTTAAATCTTATTTAAAATCAACGGATTTTAATTTTGAAACAAAAACAGAAAAAGCCTTAGATAATGCTATTAAGGTTGCAAAAGAAGAAGAACTAAATAGTGTAATTAGCACTGAAATGACCAATTTAACAAGCGCTTTACAAGCCTATAAAACAAATGCGATTAATGCCAATAAAGTACAATTAAAATCCTTATTAACAGACGAAATTATAAAACGTTATTTCTATAGTGAAGGTCTCTATGCGTATTATACAGCAAATAATGATGAAATTCTAAAAGCCATTTCTATATTAAATAATCCTAAACAATATGCTAGTATTTTAAGGTAATACCTACTTAGTAATGACTTTAAAAATGGTTTTAACAAAAATTATCTATATTTAGCAATAGAGAATTTTTATAAAAACTGAAAAAGTTCTACAAAAAATGAAGTCCCTACTTGTTTTCATATGTCTATCCTTTCAGTTTGCTTTTGCGCAAAAAGAAATAAAGCATCAGGTTTATTTTTTAACGGACCAATACGACATTCCTGAAACTGAAGAAAGCCGTCTTTTACTGTTTTTATCTGAAATTGAAAACATGGACATTAAAAAAATATCTATCTATGGTTTTTGTGATGATAGAGGTAGTGACTCTTATAATATGTTATTATCTCAGCAACGTGCAAATGCCATAAAAGAGGTGTTTTCTAATAATGAGTTTGATGAATCCGTTATTACAAATGTAGATGGTAAAGGAGAAATTCTTCTTAATGTAATTAACGATAATGATCTTTATAAAATTCGTGGACTAAACCGAAAAGTAGAGATTATTGTTAAACCCTATGATCCTCCTCGTGTAAAAGTTGAGCAACCAAAAAAAGAAACTACGGAAGAATTATTAAGTGGAGAACTTAAAGAAGGAGATAAAATT
>NZ_CALGNH010000048.1 GCF_937958655.1 uncultured Winogradskyella sp.
CACCACTATAAAGTTGGTACAGTAGGCAAACCAATAGATAATGTGGAAGTTAAAATCGCCGACGATGGAGAGCTACTAATAAATGGTCCAAATGTAATGATGGGTTATTACAAAGACCCAGAAAAGACTAATGAGGTTATGACAGGAGATTACTTTCATACTGGTGATAAGGGTGAGGTTGACAGCGATGGTTTTCTTAAAATCACAGGCCGTAAAAAAGAAATGTTTAAAACCTCTGGTGGTAAATATATTATACCAACACTCTTAGAAAATGATTTAAAACAATCCTTATTTATAGAACAAGTAATGGTTGTCGGCGAAGGAGAAAAAATGCCAGCAGCTATAATTCAGCCAAATTATGATTTCGTTAGAGACTGGATAGAGCATAAAGGCCATACCATTGGGACCTCCGAAACTGAAATTTCAAACTCTAAAATTGTAATCAATCGCATTCAAAAAGAAGTCGATAAGTATAATAAAAACTTTGGGAAGTGGGAACAAATCAAACGCTTTGAATTAACACCTGAAGCTTGGACAATAGATGCTGGTCACCTCACGCCTACCATGAAAATGAAGCGCAGTGTAATTAGAGAAAAATATGATGCGCTTTACGAAAAGATTTATCGAAATTAATACGTTATTATTCTAAACCCATTTTGCTATGCGTGCATAATTATTTTTATTTACTATGCGTGCATAGTATTTTTTTAGTATCTTTGATTTACAATTTCCGTAACATGAAAGATAAAACTATAGATTATGTTTTAAGAACCACATGGTTAGCTGTAAACAAAATGTATAATGAAGAAGCCTTAAAATTCGATACTACTATGGCTACGGGTTTTGCCTTATTAAGTATAGACCCAGAACAAGGTACACCCTCAACATCTTTAGGTCCAAAAATGGGTATGGAGGCCACTTCTCTATCGCGTACATTAAAAAGTATGGAAGAAAAAGGTTTAATAGAACGTAAACCTAATCCCGAAGATGGCCGAGGTGTATTAATTCACCTCACCGCATTCGGACGAGAAAAAAGAGACTACTCTAAAGAACGTGTACTCATATTTAACGAGGCCATTAAATCTAATATCGCTTTAGATAAAATTGAACATTTCTATGAGGTTGCAGAACTTATTAATAATATGATCTCCAACAGAAAAATATATAACCAAAAAGAAACTCTAACTAAATAATGAGCAAAAGAAGAATTAAAAAAGTAGCTATTATCGGTTCTGGCATTATGGGATCTGGTATTGCTTGTCATTTTGCAAATATTGGTGTTGATGTCCTTTTATTAGACATTGTGCCACAAGCGCTTAACGACCAAGAAAAAGCAAAGGGCTTAACTTTAGAGGATAAAGTAGTTCGTAATAGACTTGTTAATACTGCTTTAACCGCTTCATTAAAATCTAAGCCATCACCTATATACAATAAAAAATTTGCAGATAGGATTACTACTGGTAATATTGATGATGACCTACACAAAATTAAAGATGTAGACTGGGTAATGGAAGTTGTTGTAGAGCGCTTAGATATTAAACAGCAGGTTTTTGAAAAGGTTGAAAAATACAGAATACCTGGTACCATTGTATCTTCAAATACATCTGGTATTCCTATTAAATTTATGAACGAAGGTCGCAGTGAAGATTTTCAACACCATTTTGCTGTAACGCACTTTTTCAATCCTCCACGGTATTTAAAATTATTCGAAGTAGTCCCAGGTCCTAAATGTAAGCAGGAGGTGACTGATTTCTTAATGGATTATGGAGATAAATTTTTAGGAAAAACTTCAGTACTTGCAAAAGATACTCCTGCATTTATTGGTAACAGAATAGGAATTTTTGGTATCCAATCCTTATTTCATCAGGTAAAAGAATTAGGGCTAACCGTAGAGGAAGTCGATAAACTAACAGGGCCTGTTATCGGCCGTCCAAAATCAGCAACCTTCAGAACCGTTGATGTTGTAGGTTTAGACACCCTAGTGCACGTAGCCAATGGAATATATGATAACTGCCCTAATGATGAAGCCCATGACTTATTTAGACTACCCGATTTCATCAATACCATGATGGAAAAAAAATGGTTAGGTAATAAAACCAAACAAGGGTTCTATAAAAAGACTACCAACGCAGAAGGCAATCGTGAAATTCTTGCGTTAGATCTAGATACGATGGCATACCGTCCTTCTAAAAAGGCAAAATTCGCAACGTTAGAACTCACTAAAACTATTGACAAACCTATAGACCGATTTAAGGTTTTAGTAGGAGGAAAAGATAAAGCAGGAGAATTCTATCGTAAAAATTTTGCTGCCATGTTCGCTTACGTTCAAAATAGAATCCCTGAAATATCTGACGAATTATATCGAATAGACGATGCCATGAAAGCAGGCTTTGGGTGGGAAAACGGCCCATTTGAAATTTGGGATGCCATTGGTGTCGAAAAAGGTATTGAACTCATGAAAGCCGAAGGTAAAACACCAGCAGCTTGGGTTACCGAAATGATTACTAAAGGAGAAACAGCATTCTATACGGTTAAAAATGGTGCCACCTACTATTACGATATACCGTCTAAAGTTCAGGTAAAAAAGCCTGGTCAGGATGCCTTTATCCTATTAGATAATATTCGTAAATCTAATGAAGTCTTTAAAAACTCCGGAGTGGTTATTGAAGATTTGGGAGACGGTATTTTAAACTGTGAGTTTCAGTCTAAAATGAATACCATTGGTGGAGATGTCTTAGCAGGATTAAACAAAGCGGTGGACTTAGCTGAAAAGGATTTTGAAGGTTTGGTTATTGGTAACCAAGGTACTAACTTCTCAGTCGGAGCTAACATTGGGATGATCTTTATGATGGCTGTTGAACAAGAGTATGATGAGCTTAACATGGCTATTAAATATTTTCAAGATACTATGATGCGTATGCGTTATTCTGCCATCCCTACAGTTGCTGCACCGCACGGCATGGCTTTAGGAGGTGGTTGTGAGTTATCCATGCATGCCGATAAAGTTGTGGCTGCCGCTGAAACCTATATTGGATTGGTGGAGTTTGGCGTAGGTGTTATTCCTGGTGGTGGTGGCTCTAAAGAAATGACCTTGAGAGCTCAGGATTTATTTCATCAAGGAGATGTGCAGCTTAATGTATTACAAGAACACTTCTTAGCCATTGGTATGGCAAAAGTGGCCACATCAGCTTACGAAGCTTTTGATATGAATGTGCTACAAAAAGGAAAAGACATCGTAGTAGTTAACAAAGACCGACAGATCGCAGAAGCTAAAAAACATGCCTTATTAATGGCTCAAGCTGGTTATACGCAAAAACCTCAGCGTAAAGATATTTTAGTCCTCGGTAAACAAGCCCTAGGAACATTTATGGTTGGGACTAATGCAATGAAAGCTTCAAGGTACATCTCAGAGCACGATGAGAAAATTGCAAACAAATTAGCCTATGTTATGGCTGGCGGTGATTTATCCGAGCCAACAAGAGTTTCAGAACAATATTTATTAGATATAGAACGTGAAGCATTCTTAAGTTTATGCACAGAACGTAAAACTTTAGAGCGTATTCAGCATATGCTAAAGACTGGGAAACCGTTGCGGAATTAATCCCGTCTATATCTTCCCAATGGGAAGACAACAAGAACTAAAATGAAATTAAAGTATAACATTTAAAACACCAAAAAAGTTCTCTTTCTTATGGAAAGGGTTGGGATAAGAATGAAAACAGCATATATAGTAAAAGGATATAGAACTGCCGTAGGAAAATCCAAAAGAGGTGGTTTCAGATTTAAAAGAGCAGATGAGCTGGCTGCAGAAACCATTCAGTATATGATGGGGAAGCTACCAGAATTTGATGTAAAACGTATTGACGATGTTATTGTTGGTAACGCAATGCCAGAAGGATCCCAAGGCCTAAATATGGCTCGTATTATTTCATTAATAGGATTAGAAACTGTTGATGTACCAGGTGTAACGGTAAATCGTTTTTGCTCTTCGGGTTTAGAGACTATTGGTATGGCCGTCGCTAAAATTCAATCTGGTATGGCAGAATGTATCATTGCTGGTGGTGCGGAGAGCATGACCTCTGTGCCTATGACAGGTTTTAAACCAGAATTAAATTATGATATCGTAAGCTCAGGGCACGAGGATTATTATTGGGGAATGGGAAACACTGCTGAAGCCGTAGCCCAAGAATATAAGGTGTCTCGAAAAGATCAAGATGAGTTTGCTTTTAATTCACACATGAAAGCTCTAAAAGCATTGGATGAAGATCGTTTTCAAGACCAGATTGTACCTATAGAAGTTGAAGAAACCTACATCGATAACAACGGCAAAAAAGCAACACGCAAATTCACGGTGACTAAGGATGAAGGACCACGTCGTGGAACGAGTGTTGAGGCACTAGCAAAATTGCGTCCAGTATTTGCTGCCAATGGGTCTGTCACTGCGGGTAATTCATCACAAACGAGTGATGGCGCTGCATTTGTAATGGTAATGAGTGAAGACATGGTTAAAGAATTAAATCTAGAACCTATTGCACGTATGGTAAGTTATGCCGCAGCAGGTGTACCACCAAGAATTATGGGTATTGGGCCAGTAGCTGCAATTCCCAAAGCACTTAAACAAGCAGGGTTAGAACAAAACAATATCGACCTAATAGAGCTTAACGAAGCATTTGCGTCGCAATCTTTAGCAGTGATGCGAGAATTGAATTTAAACCAAGACATCGTAAACGTTAATGGCGGAGCCATAGCATTAGGGCATCCTTTAGGTTGTACAGGAGCAAAACTCTCGGTGCAATTATTTGACGAAATGCGAAAGCGAAATATGAAAAACAAATATGGTATGGTGACCATGTGTGTTGGTACAGGCCAAGGTGCTGCTGGGATTTTTGAGTTTTTGTCGTAGAGATTACAGTTATGAGAGGTTAGAAATTAGACTCATGAGTAACAGAAAAGACATAATCATCGTAATCTAAAAATTTGGCAATTAGGAACAGAAATCATGAAAGATGTGTATGATTTAACTTCAGATTTTCCAAAACGAGAAGATTACAGATTAACATCTCAATTAACTGGATGCGCAGTTTCTATGCCCTCTAACATTGCTGAGGGTTCTGCAAGAACAGATAAAGGTTTTAGCATCTTTTTGGATTATATATTAGGGTCATCTTTTGAATTAGGAACACAACTCTTAGCAGCACAATATGCGCATTATATTACAAAAGAACAATTTGAAAGCTTAAATAATAAAAACAACGAATTTTAAAGGATGGCAATAGATAGGGTTTATGAGAAAACTATAAGAAGTCTAACTTCTAATCTCTCATATCTAATTTCTTAATTCTTGAAACAAAAACAAAGTATAATTAAAATACCCAAAAAATTCCCTTTCCTTCGGAAAGGGTTAGGGATAGGAAAATGGAAACAACAGAAAAAAACATACTTAGAGGAGGTCAATTCTTAGTGAAAGAAACCAAATGCGAAGACGTATTTACACCAGAAGATTTTAGTGAAGAGCAACAAATGATGAAAGAAGCGGTTATGGAATTTAATGACAGAGAAATCATTGCTCATAAAGCTCGGTTTGAAGCCAAAGATTATGCCTTAACAGAAGATGTGATGCGCAAAGCCGGTGAGCTCGGATTTTTAGGCGTTGCCGTACCAGAAGCTTATGGAGGTCTAGAAATGGGCTTTGTTTCTACCTGTTTGGTGTGTGATTATATTTCATCTGGTACAGGTTCTTTTAGTACAGCTTTTGGTGCACATACAGGTATTGGTACTATGCCAATTACCTTGTATGGTACGGAAGAACAAAAACAAAAATACGTTCCAAAATTAGCCACTGGAGAGTGGTTTGGCGCCTATTGCTTAACCGAACCTGGTGCTGGCTCCGATGCTAATTCTGGTAAAACAACGGCCGAGCTTTCTTCAGACGGAAAATCCTACAAAATCAATGGGCAGAAAATGTGGATATCAAACGCAGGTTTCTGTAGTTTAATGATTGTTTTTGCACGTATCGAAGATGATAAAAACATCACAGGATTTATTGTTGAATACGATCCGGAAAATCCCAACGGAATAACCCTTGGCGAAGAAGAACACAAATTAGGTATTAGAGCAAGTTCTACACGTCAGGTCTTTTTTAATGATACGGTTGTACCTGTTGAAAATATGCTAGCTGGTCGTGGCGAAGGCTTTAAAATTGCCATGAATGCCCTAAATGTTGGTCGTATTAAATTAGCAGCGGCCTGTTTAGATTCGCAAAGACGCATCTTAACAACTGCAGTACAATATGCCAATGAGCGTAAACAATTTAAAACACCAATTGCAGATTTTGGAGCTATAAAAATGAAGTTAGCCAAAATGGCAGCAGATGCTTATGCTGGTGAATCTGCAACATACAGAGCCGCAAAAAATATAGAAGATCGCATTGCGATTAGAGTTAGCCAAGGCAACTCACATCAAGAAGCAGAATTAAAAGGTGTTGAAGAATATGCCATTGAATGTTCGATACTAAAAGTTTCTGTGTCAGAAGATGTTCAGAACTGTGCAGACGAAGGCATCCAAATCTTTGGTGGTATGGGCTTCTCAGAAGAAACTCCGATGGAAGCTGCCTGGAGAGATGCACGTATTGCACGTATTTATGAGGGTACTAATGAAATTAACAGAATGCTTTCTGTAGGCATGCTAGTTAAAAAAGCCATGAAAGGGCATGTTGATTTGTTAGGGCCTGCGCAAGCAGTACAAGAAGAATTAATGGGTATTCCGTCATTTGATACACCAGATTATTCAGAATTATTTGCTGAAGAAAAAGATATGATCAAAAAGCTGAAAAAGACTTTCTTAATGGTCGCTGGTGGTGCAGTACAGAAATTCGGACAAGATTTAGAAGAACATCAACAACTATTAGTCGCAGCAGCAGATATACTAATTGAAATTTATATGGCAGAATCTGCCATTCTCAGAACTGAGAAGAACGCAAAACGTTTTGGTGAAGACGCACAATCGGTACAGATTGCAATGTCAAAATTATACCTTTATAACGCTGTAAATATCATTGAGGATAAAGGTAAAGAAAGTATTATCTCTTTTGCCGAAGGAGATGAGCAACGCATGATGCTTATGGGCTTAAAGCGTTATACTAAATACCAAAATTACCCGGATATCGTTGACTTACGTAATGAAATCGCAGAAAAAGTAAAAGCAGAAAATAAATACTGCTTTTAATTAAGTTTAAGTTAGAAATGCAAAGGCCAATTCATTAGTTTGAATTGGTTTTTTTTATAACGTGTAATTGAACCCAATAGTGAACTGTCTTGGTCTAAGAGAAAAACTTGATTCTGATATAAAATTTGCACTGTTAAAATTAGAATTGAAAAAGTCTTGATTAAAGATGTTTTGTAATTGCGCTCTTAAAAAAAGTCTCTTATTCGGTTTATAAAAGAAAGAGAAATTAAACAATGAATTTCTATTGGTAGAATTATTGCTAGAAAAACGACTTTGCACGCTTTCAAAATCAAAATTAAGTCGTGTTTTAGAGCTTGTGTAAAAATTAAATTCAAAATTATTTTTCAGGAATGTATTTCTACTTTTAAAACCATTGACTTTTGTGGTATTAAAATTTATGCTACTATTATATGTTATGCCATACCAGGTGTCATTATCTAATTCTAGTTCTAGCCCTACTCTGTGAGATATATTAGCAGCATTCTGCAAAATAGTATTGAATAACTGCTCAGTTTTATTGTAATTAAAACTATAAGACAAATCAGTTTGTAAAATCTTAAACAAACGCTTGGTAAAGTTTGAGGAATTAACAAAAGAAATTATTCTATTATCTAAAAGTATGGCATCAGTAGTTACTAAACCATCTGTATCTAGTGTCGTTACAAATGTAAAATCTGATACATTGTTAGAAAAAGTGGTTACATTATTAAAAAAAAAGCCTCTAAGGATATTGCGATAGTTAAGAAGGAGGTCCGCTTTAAGACCTCTTGTAACGTTAACTTCATTTGGATTTCTGCTTAGCGTTGTATAATCCCTTAATATTAAACCATTAAACAATCGGGGAAATTTAGATATTGTTGTTTCAAATCCTAAACCAGATGCAATATTCCAACGTTCACTAAAACGGTATGAAGCTTTGAGTTTAGGTTGAAAAAAAAGATATCTATTTTCTCGATTTAGATCAGTATTCAATGCTTCCTTTTGATTTAAATCAATAAAAACTACACTTGGAGACAGTGCAAGTTTTAATTTATTAAAGTTGTATTCTGCTAACAACACTGTATTAGATGATAAAGTTGATAAGTTAAAATCACTCACAAAAGGAAAACCTAAATTTGAATTTTCTGAATCTGACACCTGTCTTAAACTACTATTAAAGTTCTCACTTTTATAATTGAAACTTTGGGTTAATTTCCATCTTGTTTTTAGAAAATTAAAATTATATTCTGAGAATGCACCAAGATTAAATTGACTTACACCGATGCTTTGTAACGTATTTGTTGGTTCAAAAGTGCTTGTAATTTCATTTTCAAATACAGATGGTAATGTATTATTAATCTCATCAAATTTATCATATTGAAAAATTATACCATTGTTAAGTATATTACTACCGAGCTTTATTTTAAATTCTGATACGTTTAATATTTTTTTGTTATCATTTTTATATTTATATAGAATAGAATTATTATTTTGATTAACAGAAGAAAAGCCATCTACGTTTTCAACTTCTATAGACGATGTGTTTTTAAAGTATATGTTATTTTTATTCAATTCGTAGATAGTAGATAAGCCATAATTTTTCGTGTCTAAATTCTCTGCGCTTTCTCTGTTTATTATAGTACTATCATTACCAAAGAAATATATACTATTAGAATTACTTCTTAGTGTATTATCATTTCCATTAAAATTTGCTAGTATTTTAAGTAGACTATTGTCTTTTAGTTTTATTAAAGTATTATTAGTGAATGCCATTGATTTATTGTCCATCCAATATTTCTCAGTTAAACCAAAACCATCTGTATTTGGTTTCTGAAGGATATTTTGTTCATCTAACTTAAGCACCTCAATATTTCTGCTCCCACTTGTTAAACCTATTCCATTAGACACTAATGATTGCCCAATATTATTAATTTTTAGACTGGCAATATCTTGTAATTTATCCTTAATGTATATAGGTGTTATTTCAGCTCTACCTGTTATAAATGGTGTCCCTACATCGCCTTTACTACTTCCAAATATTAAACTTCTATCCTTTTTAATTTTTAAGTTAAATGCAACATCATCAGAGTTAGTTATACCTTTGTCTATCCTTGCATGGTTATGTTTTCTTAGAATTTCTATATCCTCAACAGCATCTGCTGGTATGCCTCGCGTTGCAATGTTATAACGACCTTCTAACAAATCTACACCATTAATATATAGATGACTAATAGGCTTATTGTTATATTTAATTTGACCATTGCTTGATATGGTTACACCAGGTATTCTATCAATAACCTCCTCAATGGTGTAATCTTTCGACTTTTTTAAACTTGAAACCGTATAATTAATTGTGTCACCTTTAATAGTTACACGTTCCTTAGCTTTAATAACCACTTCGTCTAGAGCATTAGATTGTGCTATAAGCTTTAAATCTAATGTTTGGCTAATGGCCATAACCTTTATAGCTTCATTTTTAAAAGCCATATGTCTTATGGTTAACCATATAGAATCATTGCGTATATTGCTATTAATATTTAAAGTATAATTGCCTGTATTATTACTTATGGTATAAGCTATAATATTTGTTTTATCTTCTGAGGATGAAGCAACAATGGTTGCATTGGGTATAGGCTTATACAAAGCGTCTTGTATTTGTCCTTTTATAACTATACTTTGGGATGATAGACCAATACAATAGAGCACTGAGAAAAGTATAGTATATAGCTTAAAGTTTTTTATCAAAATAGGCTTTGAAGAACCAAGTTAATCCTTGTAATCTATTTCTATTAAATTTAGGTCTTTTGCTCTCGCTACTTTTTTTGGATTTCGTAATTCTGAGTCGTCACTGCCACCAATTAATTTAACCTTAATTTTGGGACCTGTATTACCATAATTAAGTTTTTCATTTAAACTTAGTGACTCGTAATTAGCCTTTATTTTATTGAAGTTTGTTCTAGTTGTATTAATCCATTCAGATTTTGGTTTTAAATGATGATATTTTTTTAATGGTTTTAGCTCTCGCTCTGTAATTGCATAAAAATCAAAATTATATGAACCTGTAGAATCAGTTAATTTTAGTATTAATCCAGGTAACCCTTTAAATTTGTAAGGACCTGCATTTATGGGTAAATCTAAAGTGTACCAAGCCTCCCATTCTCTACCACCATAATTTGTAATAGCTTTTCTACATGAGTACCCTTTTATATCCATTTCTTCGTCTTTTAGCTCCCAAGAATGATTTATGGTTTCTTCGTAGTAATATTCATCCTCATAAATCACATCATTATATTTTAAAGTATTATTCTTAAAATATATTGAATGTTTATTAAAAGAATAATACCTATTTCTATCATCACTTGTTACGGTACCCTCAAACTTTAAAGTATCAAGATGCATAGCGTTATAAATTTGATAAATAGACTCATTTTTATTAACCAAGAGCCTACTATATTCTTTTAAAGGAAAGTCTATTGATTTTCTATCTTTAAACTGATTCAAATAAGTTATACTATACATTTTATCATCACTATTCTGAGCAAATGAAAAAGAAAAACATAATAAAAGAAATAGGTATTTCATATATTCTTAAATTTTAAATATTTCCTGGTTCATCAATTGAAGCTTGACCACCAAATGTAGAACAACGTCTGTTCAAATCGTCTCTTATTGCATTTTCTTGATCTGTAGTTGGTTTTTTACCTATAAAATCCCAAATAGTTCCATTATTTGTATACACTGAATAACATCCACTTACACAACTTGCAGAAATATAAGTTGAATTAGAAGGACAACCACTTTGAGAACTCTGAGCACTAACACTAAACATTACTGCCACGATAAAACCCAATGATAAAAACATTTTTTTCATAATAAAAATTTTTAATGATTAGACCTTAATATTAATATTAGTATTAATATTAAAAGTGAGCAAATTATTTGTCATAAATATAATTTTTTTAACAGTATAGCTTATTAGTTATCAACTAAATAGATTCTATATTTCTTTTAAATTGGATAATTTTTAATTTATAAATAAATCGTAAAACAAGTAACTGCTTTTAATTAAGTTTAAGTTAGAAATGGAAAAGCCAATTCATTAGTTTGAATTGGCTTTTTTTGTTTATAAGTATAAGACTGCTAGAATATTACTATATTTATAAAACAATGCTATTAACCAATATGAAACATCTTATGCTTTTAATGATGTTGGCCACTTACTGTTCAACATTTTCGCAATCTGATACTGAAATACATTTGTTTGATTTCTCTTATACAAACAATAAGATCAACTTAAAAAGCCATAAAAACATATCTCAAAATAAAGGATATGACAATCAACCTTCTTTTTTTGATGAGCGTTACATTCTCTTTGCTTCCACAAGAAATGAGCAAACAGACATTGCTAAATACGATACACGCTACAATGCTAAATCATGGCTAAACTATACAGATGGTGGTGAATATACACCTTTAAAAGTACCTCAACGAAATGCAGTTTCTGCTGTTAGACTAGATAAAGATGGTACACAAAGACTGTATAAGTACATGTGGAGTAATGGCGAATCAGAGGAACTTATAAAAAACTTAGTAGTGGCTTATTACACCTGGTACGATAATAATACAATTGTGTCTGCTGTCATTGAAGACGACATATTAAATCTTTATGTATCAGATATTAAAAGCGGTCGTAACACTAAATATGCAGATAATGTAGGACGTTCTTTTCATAAAATACCTAACTCCAACTTGGTGAGCTTTATTTACAAACCCGGTGGTAAAAACTGGCAAATTAGATCCCTAAATCCTAAAACTGGACAAACCAGATTATTAGCAAATACAATTAAAGGTGTTGAAGATATCTGTTGGCTAGATGACAGAACTTTGCTATCAAGCAAAGGAAGTTCATTATATAAATTAACCCTAAAAAAAGATAATAATTGGAAGAAATTAAACGATTTATCTAAATATGGCATTACCAAAATTACACGCCTTACTACCAACATTACAAAAGATAAATTATTGATAGCTGGTGATGTTTCTGAAGTTGTTAAAGTTGATCCATCGCTTAAAGAGAATAAAGTCGAACACACTAAGCACACAAAAAACAGCAATACATTTGAAAGTACTGTCCAAAAACAACTAGATGCCTATAACGCAAAAGATGTAGAAGGCTTTTTAGCGCAATTTTCAGAAGATATAAAACTATACAACTATCCTAATGAATTATTATCGGAAGGTAAGGACCAAATGCGTAAAGACTATATTTCTTGGTTTAATAGAACACCAGACTTAAAGGCAGTACTTAAAGATCGTATCCTTATCGGAAACAAAGTCATTGATAAAGAAGAGGTCAATGCTAACGGACGGGTTTTTAGCACAGTTGCAATCTACGAAGTCGTTAACGGAATAATTACCAAGGTAACGTTTATGCAATAAACTAAACTTTACTTTTTAGTTTTAGACTAAAATGAATTCTAAAATAATTAGTTATTATGGATTAAAAGTTTCGACTAATTATTTACCAATAAAGATTAAATTTAACGCAAATAAGTGAGACAGATCTCGGTACATAAATTTTAAACTACCATTTGTCACAATTTAAAAATCAAATGAAACACCTTTTTACCGCAGTCCTATTTTTAACATTTTACACCGTATGTTCTCAAGAAAAGACTTTAGAACCAAAACTAGAAAACATCGCTTGGATCTCTGGCACTTGGCATGGTGAAGCCTTTGGTGGCAAAACCGAAGAGATTTGGAGTAAACCCTCTGGTGGTTCCATGATGGCCTCGTTTAAGTTAATAGTAGATGGCAAGGTTAAATTTTATGAACTTGAAATTATAAGAGAAATTGAAAATTCACTAGTGCTTCAGCTCAAACACTTTGATAACACCCTTAAAGGTTGGGAAACTAAAAATGAAACGGTTGATTTTTCATTAAAAAAAATAACCAAAAACAAAATTATTTTTGAAGGTATGACATTTGAAAAAGTTTCTGAAAATGAAATGAATGTCTATGTAGATATTAAAGAAGGTGGTGAAACCGAGAACGTAAAATTCAACTATAAAAAAGCCACTACTAAACCCATAAAACAACTTCTCGAAGTTAAAAAAACGGAAGAAATCATTACTATAGACGGTATAGCCAATGAAGCCATCTGGAATAAAACGGCATGGCATGCACTAAATCAAGTTTGGCTTGGTGAAACCTTAGCATCAGATGATTTTGAAGGGAGATATAAACTAGCCTGGAAGAAAGATGCACTCTATTTGCTCGCAGAAATTAAAGACGATAAGCTCATTGATATTTATAAAGATCCCTTAACACAATGGTGGGACGATGATTGTTTAGAAATTTTTATTGATGAAGATAATAGTGGTGGAGAACATCAGTTTAGTCATAATGCCTTTGCCTATCATATCGCATTAGATGGTAATGTAGTAGATATGGCTACCAACAAAGTAGGAAAACTTTACAATTCGCACATAGAATCAAAGCACAAAACTAAGGGCAATATTACGATTTGGGAAGTAAAAATTAGCATTTATGATGATAGCTATGTTGATGAAGGCGACAACCAAGCCGTTACATTAACGGCAGGCAAAAATATTGGGTTTGCTTTAGCCTATTGCGATAATGATAACAGTAAATTACGTGAAAACTTTATAGGTTCTGTTTTTGTCGAAGGAGAGGACAAAAACAGAGGTTGGATTGATGCTAATATTTTTGGAACCTTAGTTTTAAAAAAATAGTTGGTTATAGTGCGTGGGTATTAACAAATATTTAATGCCTTCTTTATGCACTATAGCGTAATTTTAATGCTTATATAATCGCTATCACAATGAGACACTTTATTTTAACCTTTTCATTATTGGTTACCGCATTAATTAATGCCCAAACAGACTCTAGAATTTATGACATCATAAACGCTATTTCAGAAGAGAGACTAAGACAAGACGTAAAGACCCTGGCCGATTTTGGTACAAGACACACCCTAAGTGACACCATATCAAACACTCGTGGTATAGGTGCTGCAAGACGATGGATAAAATCACAGTTTAACACCATTTCTAAAAATTGTAATAATTGTTTAGAAGTTTTTTATCAAAAAGATTTAGTAAAAAAAGGAACAAATCAACGTATTGTAAAAGACGTGATGGTAGTTAATGTAGTGGCTATACAACGTGGTACAAAACACCCAAATCGTTTTATTATAATGAGTGGTGATATAGATTCTCGTATAAGTGACCCTAACAACTTTACAGATGATGCACCTGGCGCAAATGATAACGCAACAGGTATGGCTGGAGCAATAGAAGCAGCTCGTGTACTCTCTAAATATAAATTTGAAAGTAGTATTATCTACTTAGGATTATCAGGTGAAGAACAAGGCTTATTTGGCGGCCAAGGCATGGCTAAACATGCCAAAGAGAATAATTGGGACATTATCGGAGTCTTAAATAATGATATGATTGGCAATATAAAAGGAGTAGATGGAGTGATTGACAACCGTACCTTCAGAATTTTTTCAGAACCTACAACAACTGCTGTAACTGATGCCGAACAATTAAAACGACAAGCTATAGCACGTCGATTTTATGGCGGAGAAGTTGATGGAACATCGCGTCAATTAGCAAGATACATTCATAAGACTACTAAAATTTATATGCCAGAGATGAACCCAATGATGGTTTATAGACTTGATCGTTTTGGCAGAGGTGGCCATCACAGACCTTTTAATGATGCTGGTTTTGCTGGTATACGTATTATGGAAGCACACGAAAATTACACCCAACAACACCAAGATATAAGAACTGAAAATGATGTTAATTATGGAGATACTTTTGAGCATGTTAACGTTCCTTACTGTAAAAAGTTAACGGCTGTTAATGCGATTACAATGGCAAGCCTTGCCTCTGCTCCACCTGCTCCTACAGAAGTTGGTATTGGTGGTATTGTAGAAGCCTCAGCAAAGTTACAATGGTCTAAAGTTGAAGGTGCAAAAGGGTACAAAATCTATTGGAGAGACACTACATCACCAACTTGGGATCATAGTCGTTATGTAAGTGATGTTACGGAATTCACTTTAGAGGGAATTGTAATTGACAATTCATTCTTTGGTGTAGCGGCTGTTGGTGAGGATGGTCATGAAAGTGTTGTTGTTTTTCCTAATAAAATAATAAGATGATTCTAAGCGTTTACTATTAAAAATGTTAAAGATGAAATTTAAAACTATAAAGCCTTTATTACCAGAATTATTCATTCTTGCATCTTTACTTTACTATTGGATGGCATCTTCATGGTTAAATCCAATTGCAATAACTTTAATAGTAATTATTAGTTTTCAAATTTTGAAGCAAAAGATAGTATCTGGTATAATTATCGGGTTTATCTTCATCCTCCTTAACTTATATATGGTGCTTGCCTTAATTTCTGAGCTATCGGAATTTAAAAGTGTGACTGATAGTTTTAAAATTATGCTTTTAGTAGGTAGTTTCTATTTAGGAATTAATATAATTTCAGGATCTTTTATGCTAATTAAATACATAAAAAAAGCAAATGCAAAACAAATACAAGAAACTACTATATCTTAAATACCTTTTATGCTTAGTTATGCTTTCAATAATATCTCATGTTGAAGCACAACTATTACATGATAAAACTAAGTTTACAAAGCAAGACACCCTTAGAGGTAGTATAACACCAGAGCGCGAATGGTGGGATTTAACCTATTATCACTTGGATATTGAAGTGAAGCCTGATGAGAAATTCATTTCGGGAAAAAACACAATACAGTATAAAGTTTTAAAACCCAATCAGGTGATGCAAATCGATTTGCAAGAGCCTATGGAAATTACAAAAGTGCTTCAAGATGAAAAACCATGTGCCATACAACGAGACGGTAATGTGTTTTACATTAGGCTTGGCGCACAAAAAGTAGGTGCGGTTAAATCCGTAGAGATACATTATAAAGGCCATCCAAAGGAAGCAATACGTGCTCCTTGGGATGGTGGATTTTCTTGGAAAAAAGACAACAATGGCAAGCACTTTATTGCTACCTCTTGCCAAGGTCTGGGTGCAAGTGTTTGGTGGCCAAATAAAGACCATATGTATGACGAAGTCGATAGCATGCTCATTAGTGTTACGATTCCTAAGGGACTAACCAACATTTCTAACGGTCGTCTAAGAAAACTCGAAGATTTAGATGACAAAGTAAAATCGCATTGGTTTGTAAATAACCCAATTAATAATTATGGTGTCAATATAAATATTGGTGATTATGTCAATTTTTCTGAAGTCTATAACGGTGAAAAAGGAAAATTAGACCTGGATTATTGGGTGCTTCAAGATAATCTTGAAAACGCAAAAGAACACTTTAAAGATGCACCAAAAATGATGAAAGCTTTTGAGCATTGGTTTGGCCCTTACCCATTTTATGAAGACAGTTTTAAGCTCGTAGAAGTACCCTACTTAGGTATGGAACACCAAAGCTCTGTAACCTATGGAAATAAATACATGAAAGGTTATTTAGGCAGGGACTTATCTGGCACTGGTTGGGGATTAAAGTTTGATTTTATAATTATACACGAAGCTGGGCACGAGTGGTTTGCCAATAATATTACCAATAAAGACATAGCAGATATGTGGATACACGAAAGCTTTACCAATTATTCAGAAAATCTGTTTTTAGATTACTACTACGGTAAAGAAGCCTCTGCAGATTATGTCATAGGTTGCCGAAAATTAATACAAAATGACAAACCCATTATTGGACCCTATAACGTTAATAAAGAAGGTTCTAGTGATATGTATTACAAAGGTGGCAATATGCTTCATACGTTACGGCAGCTTATTAATGATGATGAACAATGGAGGCAAATCCTTAGAGGATTGAATAAAGATTTTCATCATCAAACTGTTACCACAAAGCAAATTGAAGATTATATTAGTGAAAAGGCTAACAAAGATCTTTCTGCCTTTTTTAATCAATACCTACGTGACACGCGTATTCCTACCCTAGAATATAAGATTGAAAATGGGATGCTAAAATTTAGATATGTTGATATCGTTAATGGTTTTGACATGCCAATTGAAGTAAAGATTAATGGTAAAACAGAATGGATTTTTCCTAATTCAGAATGGAAAACTAGAGCTATTGAAAGCTCAGATTTTGAGGTTGATAGAGATTATTATATCTATTCAAAAAAGGTAAATTAAAACGAAAAAACACCCCTAAAGTCCCCTCAAGGGGA
>NZ_CALGNH010000049.1 GCF_937958655.1 uncultured Winogradskyella sp.
TTGTAAATTCCACAGGCAATCCTTCTGACCAATTTCCTTCCGGAATTGGCACGTACATTTTTCCGTATGGTGGAAGTCCTTTTAAAATTTCAAATATTGAATTCAATTATGATGTTTTTTAGCTTGCTTACAACTCGTAAATAAGTCTGTATTTACGTATTTATTTTTAAAAATAATAATTATTTGTAAACCCAATGAATTTAAAGGGTTTTATTTTTTTAGTAGTCAGGTATTTTGTATATCAAAATACGTATATTTACATAAAGTGTTATACAAAATACCTGTATGAATTTAAAATATTATAGCTTTTCAATGTCATCCCATAGAGGTAATGCCGTTATACTTATTTCATTTCCTTACAGGCAAGATTTAATCAAAGCTTTAAGGCAGCGGTTTCCATCTGCTAAATGGAGTGCTACAAAAAAATCGTGGTATTTGCCAGACCTCAATGTAGTTAGAACCGCCTTAAATTTAATGCCCAAAGACAATCTAAAAGCTAAAGCATCTAAAATTCATCTCGTAAATAGGCAAGCATTTTTAAATTTAAATGAACAGCTCAGTTTAAAAGGTTACAGTCCAAGTACTAAAAGAATTTACATTGCTGAGTTTATGCACCTGCTAGATTTATTAGATGACTATGACGTAAAAGATTTATCTCCTAAACGCTTAAAAGACTACTTTCTCTATTGTATTAAAATTGAGAAAATGAGTGAACGAAAACTTAATGGAAAAATCAATGCTATTAAATTTTATTTTGAGCAGGTACTGAACAGACCAAAAATGTTTTTTGATATTCCTAGACCTAAAAAACCACTAACACTTCCCAAGATGTTAAGTAAATCTGAAGTAAAAAAACTTTTTAGAGTCACCACTAATTTAAAACATAAAATAGCACTACAATTAACATACGGAATGGGTTTACGAGTGTCCGAAGTCGTAAGACTTAAACTTACAGATATTGATAGTAAGCGTATGGTCGTTCATCTCAATGGTGCTAAAGGAAAAAAAGACCGTTATGTGCCTTTACCAGAATCTGTTTTACCTCTGCTTAGAGAATATTATATAACCTATAAACCAAAAGAGTTTTTGCTAGAGGGACAGTATGGTGGCGTTTATGCTAGATCTAGTCTGCAACAAGTCTTTAAAAAAGCAATGCGCAAGGCTAGAATAAAAAAGAATATAGGCATACATGGACTTAGACATTCCTATGCTACGCACCTTTTAGAGTCTGGTGCTGATATGCGTTTTATACAAGAGTTGTTAGGCCATAATTCTATAAAAACAACACAGGTATATACTAAGGTTACGCCACGGAGTATGTCTAAAATTAAGAGTCCATTAGATACCTTATAACCATTTTGTAAAGTAGGCTATTTAGCAACGTCATTATTAACTTCTATCCAATAACCGTCGGGATCTTTAAAGTAGATTTGTCGTATACCATCATCCCGTACATAATCCTTATTAGGAGTATTTTCCCAATCAGAATATGCAATTTTTAACCCGTTTAAGTGATTTATAAACGTATTAATATCCTTCGTTGCTAGTGCAAAGTGTACTGCTTTATTAATCGTAATCTCAAATTGAGGTCTTGGGATTAAATGAATTTGTACGTTTTTAGTTAGCATCAACCATCGTGTTTCAGTTACAGAAGCTGTATTTTTAATTTCATTTAGGTTGAAAACGCTTTGGTAAAAATCAACAGATTTCGCTACGTCTTTTACAGATATAGCAATATGATTAAAAGAAAATAATTGCATTACATAGTTTTATAGGGCAGTAAATATAAATATTACAGTCTAAGAGACCTTAATGATATCTCTATATTCTTCAAAAAAAGATTCAAATAAAATCATGTTAGTATTAAAAAATTCCATCACAGCACGCCAGGTGTTTTTGTTGTGTATGGATACTTTTTGAGGTATAGAAATATAAATACGAGAGAGTTCTTTTCCATTTTCTAGATAGAATTCTTCTTCATAAATAGCATCGGGTAAATAGTCATTTCGAAGAATACTTTTTAAAGCTACTAACTTTTCCCAGCAATTGATCCTGTTTTCCAAGTCATCTTCTAAATCTAAGGCAATTAAGGCCGATGTAGTGTCAAAATGAAATTTAAAAGCAACTCCTTTTATTTTTGTATTGTATAATAGCCATTTTCTAGGAAAAGACTTCCCAAAACTGGTCCAGAATTCTTGTCTTAAAGCTCTACTTTCTTCTTTGCTAAACATTATTTTTAATTGACAGCTAAGACCTACTAATCCATAAGTTATTAAATAAAATAAGCAATTAAAACTCCCAAACAAATGGCTACCAGCTTAGATAAATTAAATTTATGACCCTCACTTGCCTCAAAAAGAATGGTTGTAGAAATGTGTAAAAATATACCAATAACTAAAGCATTAATGCTTACCAATACTTTTTGGTCTAAGCTCACCGTATTAGATATAAAGGTTCCCAAAGGTGTCATTACTGCAAAAATGAAAATAAAGCTAATAATTTGCACTTTTTTACATTTTGATTTTAATAGGTAAGAGGTAAGCAAAGCTGCAATGGGTATTTTGTGTATAAAGACGCCATAGATCATTGTATTATGTTGATGAATCGGAAAACCCTCCAAAAAACTATGGATACAAAGACTAATAAAAAGTAACCACGGAAAGTCTAAATTTTCTTTATGAATATGCACATGGCCATGCTCTGCACCTTTAGAAAAAAACTCTAAAACAATTTGCAGAAGAATACCGCACATTATAAAAAAACCAGTGGATTTAGCATCTAAATGATCATAGACCTCTGGTAGTAAATCAAATAAAGTTAATGCCAATAAAAAAGCACCACTAAACGATAAAAGTAGTTTAGTGTGTATAGATTTTTGACTTTTGGTTAATAAAGCGATAAGTACACCAATAACTATGGCATATATAGGAAAGAGATACTTATTCATTTACTTAAAAATCATAATTAACCGCTCAGAGGTTTTTGGATGATATTTGTGTAATTTATAATCTCCAAATACATCTAATAAATGAACTCCTGCTTTGTTAAATAATACATTAAAATCTTCTAGTGTTAGTGCTTTAACACGTTCTTGAAATTTATAGTTTTCATCATCTATTTTAAAACTAATATCCTTAACAATGTATCCATCTACAACACGGCGTTTTTGATTAAATGCTATGCCGTCTATGGTTTTTGTGTTTTCAGCAACCAAATTTTCTATCACAAAATTGCTGTTCATAAAATCAATTACGCCAAATCCAAATTCGTTTAACTCTGCTTTAATAGATGTAATGGTTTGTAGATTGCAGTCTTCATTTTCAAAGTACCCAAAACTTGTAAAAAGATTAAAAACGGCATCAAAAGTATCAGGATAAGGTTTAGTCATGTCATGCACATTAAACCGCAGGGTGTCATTAGCAAACTGTTTAGCGTAGGTTATGCTTTGTTCAGATAAATCAACACCAGTAACATTATAACCTAAAGTGTTTAAATAAACAGAATGCCTTCCCTTACCACAAGCCAAATCAAGGATCTTACCACCTTCTGGGATGTTGAGGTAATTGGTAAGGTTATCCATAAAGTTTTGGGCTTCGGTATAATCTCTGTCTTTATATAGAATGTGATAGTATGGTGTATCAAACCAAGATGCATACCACGCTTTTGTTGGTTTTGTCATAATGCTAATTGTACTACAAAAATACTGTATTTTTGCATTCCTTTAGACGTAAGTTATGAACGATAATTTTAAGATGGTTGCCAAGACTTTATTTGGTTTTGAAGACCTATTAGCAAAAGAACTAACCCAACTTGATGCCATGGAGGTTACAAAAGGTGTCCGTAATGTTAGCTTTGTTGGCGATAAAGGCTTTATGTACAAGGCTAATTTGGGATTAAGAACGGCCATTAAAATTCTTAAACCAATAAAGTCTTTTAGAGTTACCAAAGAAGAGGATCTTTATAAAAATGTAAAAGATATAAAGTGGGAGAACTACCTTAAATCCACTGGCGCTTTGGCGGTAGATGCTACCGTGCATCATAGTGTGTTTACTCACTCGCAATACACGGCCTTAAAGTGCAAAGATGCCATTGTAGATCGTTTTAGAGAACATAGCGGCACTAGGCCTAATGTAGATTTACGATTTCCAGATCTTAAAATTAATGTACACATAGATCGGCAACGTTGTACCATTTCTTTAGATACCTCGGGTGAATCTTTACACCGTAGAGGCTATAAAACAGCAACCAATATTGCACCAATTAACGAAGTACTTGCAGCGGGCTTAATCTTAATGAGCGGTTGGGATGGCCAAACCGATTTTATGGATCCAATGTGTGGTAGTGGTACCATACTTGCTGAGGCGGCAATGATTGCTTGTAATATACCACCAAATCTAATGCGTAAAGAATTTGCCTTTGAACGTTGGGAAGATTGGGATGTAGATTTATTTGAAAAAATTGAAGAATCTTTATTAAAAAAGACGAGAGATTTTCATCACCGAATTATAGGTTACGACAAATCACCTTCTGCAGTTACCAAAGCCAAAGAAAATATTAAGAATGCACACTTAGATGAATTTGTCCACATTCAGCACGAAGATTTCTTTAAAACCCAAAAAGCGGGTAACGATAAATTACAAATGGTGTTTAATCCACCTTATGGAGAGCGCCTAGAAAATCTAAATATTGAAGCGTTTTATGGTAATATTGGTACAACCTTAAAACATGGTTACCCAAATACCAATGCTTGGTTAATTACCTCTAATCTCGAAGCACTAAAGTATATTGGTTTAAGACCATCTCGAAAAATCAAAGTGTTTAACGCAAAATTAGAGTCTCGCTTGGTAAAATACGAAATGTATGAAGGTAGCAAGAAGACTAAAAAACAGTAAGTTGTTGGTTGTTAGTTCTTGGTTTTGTTTGTTGGTTTCAGGTTTAATAACTCTAATCAATTTAACCCGTCTAAAAAGCCCAATAAACTACACTTCCAAATCCTCTAATTGCAAGTTATAATCGTACTGTAAATCTTCATGTAGGACACTTATCTTTTTCTTAAGCGCAATAATTTGGCGTTCGTATAGGTTACTTAAGGTTTTGTTTCTGTGAATAGAAGGATTAAGTTCATTTAACCGTTCGCAAAAATAGAGTAGGAGCTCTACTTCCGTGGATTTTTTTAATGAATACCTACTATAGACTCTTATTTGTCTTAAAATCTTTCTAATCGTCTTTTTCATGTAGAAATAACTCGCCGTGTTAATGCTGTCAAAGAGTTCGTCTAATGTAGATTTAATGCTTGTAATGTAGCCATCCTCATCATGAGATTCAAAAAGTAAGTAGGTGAGTAAGGCTTTATTTTCTTTTTTAAACTTTCCTAAGCGTAAGCAAAGTTCTAAAAGGTCTTCTTTGGGTAAATGTTGAAGCTCTTTTTTAATCGTAACAATAGATGCAATCTTCATATTACAAATTTAAGGCTTTTAAAACGGATTGCTTATAGGTTGGTCCTATTGGAATAGTGTGAGAATCTACCGCAATTTTATTTCTGATGAGGTGATGCATTCTATTGAGATTAATACTGTAAGATTTGTGTATTCTCAAAAAATAATCTGGTAATTTCCCTATAAGATTAGAAAACGTGCTATGGGTCACAATTGTTTTATCTACGGCGTGCACTTTTACATAGTCTCCAAAAGCTTCAACGTATTGTATGTCTTTAAATAATATTTTATGTATGGCTTTATTTTCTTTTAAAATTATAAATTCACTAGTTATGTTAACGTTATTAAATTTATTTAAGACTTTGTTTATGGCGATTAAAAACCGCTCATAAGAAAAGGGTTTTAATAGGTAATCTGTGGCATTAACTTCAAAGCCTTCAACGGCATATTGAGAATAGGCTGTGGTAAAAATAACCTGTGGTGCATCTTTTAACGATTTGTAAAAATCTAGCCCATTTTGTTGCGGCACGTTAATATCTAAAAATAATAAATCTACATCTCTATGTATTTGAAGATGTTTAAAAGCTTCAGAAGTAGTGTTACATGTCTTTTTTAATTCTAATACTTCGGTGTTTTTTATGAAGTACTGAAGAACTTTTTGTGAGGATAACTCGTCATCAATTATTATACAAGATATATATTTTTTAGATTTCATTTGTAAGTTTTAGTAAAACTTTAAATTGCTCTGGTGTTTCTACAACTTCAAAATAATGGCGGTTAGGATACACTAAATTTAGATTATTTTTTAGATTTTTTAAACCCACACCAGAGTCTTTAGCCTTTAGTTTATTATCCGTGTTAAGGTTGGTGTTTTTAATACAAAATTCAAAATTGTTTTTATTTTGAGTTAGATCTATTTTTATGCGTTTTGGTTCTTCTCCAGAAATAATACCGTACTTGTAACTGTTTTCTATGAGTGGCAGTAAAAGCATTGGGTATATTTTATAATGCTCGTTTTCTATATTAATATTTAGGTCAGTGGGTATTGGTGTCTTAAACCTATAATTTTGAAATGCAATATAATTCGTAATCAATTTTACTTCATCTTTTAGTATCACACGTTCAGTATCAGTATCGTAAATAACATAACGTAAAATGTCCGACAATTGCACAATAGCCTTAGTGGTTTCTGTTTTTTTTTCTAGTGCTAGTGCGTAGATAACATTAAGCGAATTAAATAAAAAGTGGGGATTTATCTGTGCTCTTAAGGCAGATAACTGAGTTTCTATGTGCTGGTTTTTTAAACGTAGAATTTTGTTTTCGTTTGTGTTAAAATAGAACCAATCTTCAGCAAATTTAATTAATGTTGTGGCAACTAAAAAGATTGAAAACACAATAAAAATATCGGTTTTTGAGAGATATGCAATGAAGAAATACTTTGTGAAAACGAGATCTAAAAGCGGCCGTAAAAACCAGCTACTGGTTAACGCAAAAAATACTAAATTGAAGATGAAAGACATTGCATAACTTAAATACTTTTCTTGCTTTAGTAGTCTGGGAATAAGTATATAGAAATTGATACTTACTGGTAGTGCTAGTGTTATTAAAAAGACCATAGTGTAGATGTAATCTACTTTAATTGGAGTATTGCCTTTTGAAAATACAAATACTAATACTACAAAGGCTAATAACCACAAAATGCCATTAAAAATTAATGGTCTGTGGTAATTGGATTTTTTTAGAATGGCATTAAGACTAAGGCTTTGCATTTATTTTTGTTAAGATTAATTTATCAGAAGAATTCCATTTTTCACCATCTTTTTTTAAAGTCGTAAACATGTCCATGTCTAACGCTCTTTTTAAAAACTCGTATAATTCCTCTGAAGATGCCGTTATTAAAAGGTCATTTTCAAAGCCTATTTTTTCATGTTTTAAACGAATCTTTTGTTCTTCAAAAAGTGTTGTAATACGTTCTTCATTTAACCATGTAAGTGACACCGCTTTGTTAGCCTTTATGTTTAACTTAGCTACAGAGTGTGTTTTTAAAAGATGTTTAGCGGCTAAGCTGTTAATTTCGTTATCTTCAATATCTATAGGTATAAAATCTAAAAAATAGGTATCATTAACCTTAAACGGCATTGCAATAAAGCCAGCTTCCTTATTCTTTTTTAAATGTGTTATGTAATACCCTTTGTTGTAGGTTTCATAGATTTTTAGATCTTCATCAGAAAATTTGGCATCGCTTTTTTTATCGGCTTCCATTTTAGCTGAAATGGCTTCTACGGTCCATTGCCCTTTTTTATTATCTACCCAGTTTCCTAAGAGTGCCTTATTAAAGCTTAAATGCTTTTTAATATAAAACGGTTGCAAGGACTTAACAATGCAAGAATTTAATAAAATACCAATCGCAACAGTAACAATAAGGATTGAGGTCTTTGGTTTCATAAACGTTTATTTTTTAAAGTTTATGCTAAACTCAATATTTTTGACCCGATTGACAATAAATTTCGATTAACAAAGCGCAACTCCTGCCATATACATTTAATAGTGTCTTCTAATTGTGTTCTTAACTCTAAAAAGGCGAAAAACACCTATAAAAAGTATAATGGCGGAGATTATAATAAGGATAATACCGTAAGATTCTAGGTCCGAAAAAAACTCTAGTTTAAGTATTGTTACTCCTGTTCCTAAAATGACTAAAAAAGTTCTAAAATATGCTAAAAATGTACGCTCATTAGCAAGTTTGGTGCGCTCTATGGCTAACCAATCTCTTGTAATTAGAGGTTGTTGGTCGGTATTATTTTGCTGTGTCATTAATGAGTGCCTGTTAAAAGATGATTACTTAAGATTCCTAAATTTACGATTTTCCAAATTTAGTAAAATGAGTTTCGTTACGTTTTAAACTTAGCGTAACTTTGGATAATCGTTAGGATTCGTTTCGTGCATAACACCATATACGGCTTCAAAAATATCTTCTGTAGAGGGTTTAGAGAAGTAGTCTCCATCTGTGCCATAAGCAGGTCTATGAGCTTGTGCTGCTAAAGTTTTTGGTGCACTATCTAAGTAATTAAAGGCATTTTGTACATTTAAGAGTTGGTCTAATATATATGCAGATGCACCACCTTTGACGTCCTCGTCTATAACCATTACACGATTTGTTTTGGCTATACTCTTAACAATATCGTGGTTTAAATCAAAAGGTAATAAGGATTGAATATCTATAATCTCTGCATCTATGCCCACTTCTAATAAGTCCTTAGCGGCTTGTTCTACAAGTCTTAAGGTAGAGCCATAAGAGACTAAAGTAATGTCTTCACCTTCTTTAATAGTTTCTACAATACCAATAGGTGTTTTAAAGGCTCCAATATTAGATGGCATTTTTTCTTTGAGACGATACCCATTTAAACACTCTATAACTAAAGCGGGTTCATCACTTTCTAAAAGGGTATTGTAAAATCCTGCAGCTTTAGTCATATTTCTTGGTACTAAAACATGGATTCCTCTAATTAAATTTAATACTCCACCCATTTGAGAACCAGAGTGCCAAATGCCTTCTAAACGATGACCACGCGTTCTAACAATTAAGGGAGCTTTTTGTCGCCCTTTTGTTCTGTATTGTACCGTCGCCAGATCATCACTCATTATTTGAAGTGCGTACAGTATATAATCTAAATACTGAATCTCTGCTATAGGTCGCAATCCGCGCATGGCCATACCTATGCCTTGCCCTAAGATTGTAGCTTCTCTAATACCTGTGTCAGAAACTCTTAATTCGCCAAACTTTTCTTGCAATCCTTCTAAACCTTGATTAACATCTCCAATTCGGCCTGCATCTTCCCCAAAAATTAAGGTTTCGGGATAGGTTGTAAAAATAGCTTCAAAATTATCTCGTAATACAATGCGACCATCAACTTCTTTAGCATCTTCGGTATAGATAGGTTTTACTTCGTTTTGATGAATAGCTTTGTGGCTAGACTCACTATACAAGTGCGAACTGTATTTTGGTTGAATTACCGCGAAGTAATCATTAATCCAATGTTGTAACTGTGTTTTTATAGGCGATTCTTCTGAAACAACATAGCGCAATGCTTTGCGTGCTGTTGAAAGTACATCCTTTCTAAGCGGCTCATCAATTATAGATAAATCGTTGATAAGTTTAGTAATAAAAATACCGTTGCTACTCGTTGCTGCCAATTGTTTTAACAGAGCAATAACTTGTTGTTTTTCTTCTATTATTGGCTTAATAAATGAGGACCAAGCTGCTTTTCTGCCTTGTCTTACCGCTTTTTTAATTTCTTTTTCTAATGGCGCTAATTCATCGTCTGTGGCAATATTATTTTCAATCATCCATTGACGCATTTGGGCATTACAGTCATATTCTCTTTCCCATGCTAAACGTGTTGTGTTTTTATAGCGTTCGTGAGAGCCAGAGGTAGAATGACCTTGCGGTTGTGTTAATTGTTGCACATGAATCATCACTGGCACATGGTCTTTACGCGATATTTGCGCTGCACGCTGATAGGTGTCTATAAGCTCAGGGTAATTCCATCCATTAACCCTAAATATTTCGTAGCCGTTAGTGCCTTTATCTCTTTGAAATCCTTTTAGAATTTCTGAAATATTTTCTTTTGTAGTTTGGTGTTTTGCATGTACAGAGATACCGTATTCATCATCCCAAATGCTAATAACCATAGGTACTTGTAATACACCAGCAGCATTAATGGTTTCAAAAAATACACCTTCGCTTGTACTAGCATTTCCTATAGTTCCCCAAGCAATTTCTTGTCCACCTTTTGAGAATTTTGTGGTGTCAATACCTTTAACATTTCGGTATATTTTTGATGCTTGTGCTAATCCTAAAAGTCTTGGCATTTGTGCGGCAGTAGGTGAGATATCTGCACTAGAATTTTTTTGTTCGGTTAAATTTTTCCAATTACCATGTTCATCTAAACTATGCGTGGCGAAGTGACCTCCCATTTGACGACCAGCTGACATGGGCTCTTCTTTAAGATCTGTATTGGCATATAAACCTGCAAAAAACTGTTCAATCGTTAATTCGCCAATAGCCATCATAAAGGTCTGATCTCTGTAGTATCCAGATCTAAAATCACCATTTTCAAAGGCTTTGGCCCAAGCGATTTGAGGAATTTCTTTACCATCACCAAAAATTCCGAATTTGGCTTTACCAGTTAAGACTTCGCGACGTCCAAGTAAACTGCATTCTCGACTCGTAACAGCAAGCTTATAATCATTTATAACTTCTGATTTAAAGTCGTTGAATGTAATTTCTGTTTTGGTATCGGAGTTGGTCTTCATTCAGGATTAATTTTTGCCATGCAAAAGTACAAAAAAGAGACGTGACCTGCAATAGCTTAGAACTCTTAATTCTTAAAATATTCTCAGTAAAAAGGTTATTTATTTGTTAAAAAATAAGGAATATAAAATATTTTAACATTTCAGTAAGAATATGTTAATACCATTTTCTTCTAAATAAACCTAAAAGCACTTGAGGGTCTACGGAGATTATAAAACGAATTCGTTCGTCGTAATTTGGTTGTGCTATTTCCCACCCTAAACTTGAATAAATAGGGAAGTAGAGTTCTAAATAATCTTCTACAAGATTAAGTCTTATGCCAGAACCATAAACAAATTCTGCTGGGCTAAATTTATTTTTCACTAAGCCAAAATCTCCATAAGCTTGTATATAGCGCCAAATAGAGGTTGTAAAATTAGCCGTTGTCATCCATTGATTTGCAAAAGGAGTTTCTAGCATAGACTTAAAACCACCTTCGGCAATAATAATTTGTTGACTAAATAAACCTGAATCTTCAGACCTTCCTAAATAACTTAAATCAAACAAGTAATCTGTTGGACGGTCTAAGGCAAAACTGAAAAAATTAGAAGTTGGATCTGTATTATTATCTAAAAACATCCCTGCATATAACCTAAAGTTAATATTTCTATTGCTTTTGGTTAACTTTCTAAACTCATAACTGGCGGATAATTTGCTAAACCTTTCTGCAACCTGAAAATCTGCATTAAATCTAGAGAAATTAATAATACCTGGGTTAAAGTGCGAGTACCGTAAATTAAATACCCCATAATCTGGTTCGTCTAAATCCTCTATTATAGCCTCGCTACCGAGTTCTCTAGAAATACTAACATAACGCGCTGAAATTCTATCAACTTTATCTCTCCTAAAGTCACTGTCATCTCTAAATGAGAATGTTACTGACGGGCGAATTCTTGTAAAAAATGCATCTTGCGCAAATGATCTGTATCCTGCTGATATACCATAGGTAATATTAAATAAATTTTGGTTTTCTAAATTGTGCGTGTAAAACGCACTTACACTGCCTGTAAGGCTTTTTGAGCGTGTGGCGTATTGTGGTGAAATTCTATAATTAAGACGTTTTCTAAGTATGGTTTTGTTATAAAATTTAGTCCCTAGAGTTAAGCCGTCATAGATATTATTAAATTCTACTAATGGCATTAAAAACACCTGATTGTAATAAGGGTCTTCTATATCTTTAAAAAGTCTAAACTGTAATGGTTTATTGTTAAGAAACGAGCCGCTAACGGCCTTATAGTTATCTCTTTGGTTAAATTCTGGGATTCTATTGTAATAATCTAAAACAAACTTAGTGGTGCTATCTTTTAGTATGCTTACGGTTTTGGTACCTTTTATGTTTTCTACCCATAGTTTTCCAATAACCGAGTCGTTATTTAGTTTAAACAAGGATACTGGCATATCATTAACACGCTTATTTTTTATAGTAAGGTGTATAGAGTCTTGCGTGGTTTTAACCTTACTTATTTTAAAATCTATTTTTTTTCTTGAGCCTACATAATCTTTAAAAAACCAATCTACATTTTTATTGGTCTTTGTTTTAATAAAAGTTTCAAAACTATCTATGGCAACGGGTTTTAGCTTAGAAGCTTTAAGAAACGAGGTAAGCTCTTGGTCTAGGTCTAAATCTGTAGTAAAGTCGTCTAAATAAGCTAAGCCTAAACCTGCTTTATATTTTCCGGCGATGTTTGCATTAAATTTTATTAAAGAATCCTTAGATGTATTTAAAGGTTGATCTCTATTTTTTCTGGCAATCTCCATAGAATACAGAAAATACTGAAAGTTAAAATCTAAGTCTGCCGCATGAAACGCTCTTATGCCCCAAACATCAGCCAATGTGCCTAAAAGTTTCGTGTCTGGGTAGTAGGTCTCTACATACTTCATCATGTAATAAACCTGTATACCATCGCTGAGCCAATGTTCTTTTCTAGGATTTAGCATTAAGATGTTATCTAAATATTGTCTTAAGGCTGTTTTTAAAAGCTTTAATTCATACTGAAATTGACTTTTAAAAGGTCTAAAAAAACTTGGTAATTGGTTTAAACCGTACAAAGGATCTTTGCCATAATCCATTGCGGTTACTAATAATTTTTTGTGAGGGTAGTTACCTAAATTTTTACTTAAAAACTGCGTAATTCGGTCTGCTATAATTGCTTTTTCTGGGCCAGTTAAACCTTTTTCTTCAATATTTGAAACCACTACAAAATTGTCTGTTTGTACAAATTTAAAGTCTGGAAACTTGTTAATTGATAAATACGAATCTACGCGGTCTTTACCACTTAAAATTGTAGTAAGTGTTTTGTTTTTTAGGTCTGATCGTGTGGTAATCAAATCCAATTCTGACGTTGCTTTATAATTTATAGGATGCGTAATCTCAATAATTATATCGGACTTTGGTATAAAAATATCATCAAGGTTTTTATTGCTGTAATACTGCCATTTACCATTGTAGACTACCGGAGTTAAGTACCAATGCTTTAATTGAAAATCTTTATTTTTTGTTATACCATAGCCTGTAAATGTAGCGTCTGGTAACACAAGGGTGTAATTAAGAACTAGATTAAAGCTCTCATTGGGTAATACCGGCGTTTTTACATCAACTTTTAAAACGTCTGGATGTGCTTTTAAATACGAGTACGCAACCGTTCTGTTATCATTAAGGTTAAAGATGGAGGCTATAAGGGTGAAACCTCTTTGTTTTTTCTTGGCTAAATGAAATTTGGTGGTAAATTCTTCTTCAAACCGTTTGGCTAGTGGTGTAGATTTGGTAGAATAACTTTGGTTCCAATCCGAAATATATAGTGTTTTAAGTGTGTCGGATGAAGTGTTTTTATAATCTATAGTTTGGGTAATGTTTATGGTTTTGGTTTCTACATCTACGTTGGCTTTAATAGCCATACGATTTTGCCCATATAGATTTAAAGTTACGAGGATACAACCAATAGTTATGTATAAATGTTTAATCAATGCGCTACAACAAATTTAATGGGTCTAATATTTGACTCAGAAAAACCTAAAACATAGACTCCGTTACTTAAATGCGAGGTATTGTACCTAAGTTGCACATTATTAGTAATACTTAAGGTTTCAATTTTTTGCCCCATTTGATTGTAAATATAAACGTTATTAGTTGCTGGTAGAGGTGCAGTAAAGTTTAGTCTTAATTCTGAATCGATTAACGTATTTTCGAGAAAAACATTTGGTAGTTTTACGATCTCAGCAGCATTAGATAAGGTTATATTGGCTTGTAAAGATAGCGTTACAGGAAGATGATCACTAAAATTGTGCAAAGCGTCTCTTATAGCAAACGAGAATTCTGAATTTTCATTACCACAATCCGAAGAATTAATACGCCTGTTATAGCAAGAGGACAGTCCGTTATTACCATAAACTACATAAGAGTCTGGTACGTAAGTAATATTGGAAGTACTTAACATATTTTCTGAGGTTAATATAAAATCGAACCTATCATCAAAACCACCTCTTGTGCCTCCAAAACCACTTTGCGTTCTTGTAGATTGTGTAAAAACATCCACAAAATTTGGATTATTATTCCAATTACCAACGCGGTTAACAGGGTCTGCAAATGTTATGTTGTTTGTGTCTTGTAATAATTGCTGAAATGCAGGTTCTGTACCTGTGTAAAGATTAAGATCTCCGCCTAAAAGTACATTTGAATTGGTGGGTAATGTGTTTAAAAAAGTGTCTAATTCTAATACCATATTAAAACGTCGTTGTGCATTTTCGGCACCACTAGAGGCTTTTAAATGACAAACAACAACATATAACTCTACAGGATTTGTAGATTGGTTTATAGCGTTTATTTTAAGTTTATATACATTAAAATCTCTTAAATCTGTGGGTACAATTATTTCTTCTTGAAGTATAAACTTGTTGCTATTGTAATAGAGCTGGTTTTGAAGATCATTTTGGTCACCGCTTGCATCATCTGAGGTGTTGGAGACGTAAGTAGCCATTTCAAAATCTGGTGTAATAGCACTTTTAGTGATGTTAAGAACGTTATTAGCACCAGTGCTATTATTCAATTCACAAACCAAAAACAAGTCTGGTTGATACTCTGAAAGTATAAACTCTAAATCTTCTTCACGATTTGGTACCGCGTCTTCTAAAGGATAATTAAGAAGATTATAAAACATAACCTTAAACGTCTCTTGAGCAGAAACGCTAAGCGAAGTCAAAAATACAATTATTAAAATCCTTAGATTTTTCTTTTTCATACCTGCGAATTAAATAAGGTTTTTTTTAGAAGTTTGGACGCAATCTATACTCTTCATAGAATTTGTTTAAAATATCTATGACTTCGTCTGAAGTATCAACAAGGTGAATTAAGTTTAAATCTTCGGGACTTATGTTACCTGCTTCTAAAAGCGTGTTTTTAACCCAATCAATTAAGCCACTCCAAAATTCCTTACCCACTAGTATTATAGGAAAGGTCTCTATCTTATGTGTTTGTATCAATGTCATGGCTTCAAAAAGTTCATCTAAAGTTCCAAAACCGCCTGGCATTACGACAAAACCTTGAGAGTATTTTACAAACATAACCTTACGGACAAAGAAATAATCAAAATCTAAACTTTTGTCGCTGTCAATGTAAGGGTTGTCGTGCTGCTCAAATGGTAAGTCTATGTTTAAGCCAACAGAAGTACCACCAGCAATATGAGCTCCTTTATTTCCAGCCTCCATAATACCTGGTCCACCACCTGTAATAACACCATAGCCGTGATCTACAATTTTTTGTGCAACTTCTACAGCTAGCTTATAATACTTGTGGTCTGGCTTTGTACGTGCAGATCCAAATATGGAAACACATGGGCCTATTTTACTTAGTTTTTCGTAGCCATTAACAAACTCTCCCATAATCTTAAAAATAGCCCATGAGTCGTTTGTCTTTATTTCATTCCAGCCTTTGTGTTTACTTTCTTTTCTCATATTTGTTCGGTATTCAGTATTCAGTAATTAGTGTTTATTGCTAAGATACTTGTTTTGATTGCACTTAGCGCCATCAAATTTTCAATATAGTATTAATTCAATTCTTTTATTAAAAATTTAGCTGTATAGCTTTTTTTGTCTTTTATAATCTCTTCTGGTGTGCCTTTGGCTACTACTTGGCCACCACCTTTTCCTCCTTCGTAACCTATATCTATAATATAATCTACGGTTTTAATAACGTCTAAATTATGTTCTATAATTAACACGGTATTACCTTTGTCTACCAACTTGTTTAGAACTTTCATTAAAACTCTGATGTCTTCAAAATGTAAGCCTGTAGTGGGTTCGTCTAAAATATAAAAGGTGTTGCCTGTATCGCGTTTGCTAAGTTCTGTGGCTAGTTTAATGCGTTGGGCTTCGCCACCAGAAAGGGTAGTGCTTTGCTGCCCTAGAGTAATGTAGCCTAAGCCAACATCCTTAATGGTTTTGAGTTTACGGTGAATCTTAGGAATATGCTCAAAAAAGCCTACAGCTTCGTTAATGGTCATATCTAAGACATCGCTTATGGATTTACCTTTGTAACGTATTTCTAAGGTTTCTCTATTGAATCGCTTGCCTTGGCAAGTCTCACATTCTACGTAAACGTCTGGTAGAAAGTTCATTTCAATAACTCGTAAGCCGCCGCCTTGGCACGTTTCGCAACGTCCACCTTTAACATTAAAGCTGAAACGACCTGGCTTGTAACCGCGTATCAATGCTTCGGGTATTTGTGCAAATAGTTTACGGATTTCGTCAAAGGTTTTTGTGTATGTTGCAGGATTACTTCTTGGTGTTCGTCCTATTGGTGATTGATTTATATCAATTACTTTATCTATATGTTCTAGCCCCTTTATACTCTTATACGGCATTGGTTTTTTTACACCATTAAAATAATGCGCGTTGAGAATAGGGTAGAGTGTTTCATTAATTAATGTGGATTTTCCACTACCCGAAACTCCTGTGACACCAATCATTTTACCGAGCGGAAAGTCAACATCTATATTTTTGAGATTGTTACCTTTACACCCTTTAAGCGTTATTTTTTTACCATTGCCTTTACGTCTGGTTTTAGGAATTTCTATTTCTTTTTTGCCATTGAGGTAGGCTGCTGTGAGTGTATTGTGCTTAAGTAAGTCTTTTGGTGTGCCTTCGCTTATAATTTCACCACCGTGTTTACCTGCAAAAGGACCAATGTCAATGACATGGTCTGCACGTTCAATCATATCTTTATCGTGCTCTACAACAATGACAGAGTTGCCTACATCTCGTAATGATACAAGAGAGTTAATTAGTTTTTCGTTATCGCGTTGATGTAGTCCTATACTAGGTTCGTCTAAAATGTAAAGCACACCAACCAATTGAGAACCTATTTGAGTTGCTAATCTAATACGTTGTGCCTCGCCACCTGAGAGCGATTTAGAACTTCTATTTAGCGATAAATAAGTTAAGCCAACGTCTAGTAAAAATTGAGTTCTGGCTTTAATTTCTTTAATAATTTCTTCAGAAATTTTTTGTTGCTTTTCAGAAATTCGATTGTTTAAACCTTCTAACCATTCTCCAAGTTCAACAATATCCATATTTACGATCTCAGCAATATTTTTACCATCGACTTTAAAATTTAAAGACTCTTTTCGGAGGCGAGAACCATTACAAACAGCGCATGGTACCTTATCCATATATTCTTTTGCCCAACGCATTAAGGATGTAGAATTAGAGGCGTATTGTGTTTCAATAAAATTAGCGACACCTTCAAAATCAATATTATAATTGCGCTTTACACCAAGTATTTTGCTTTCTACTTCAAAACTATCTTTACCACCATAAAGAATGATTTGTTTGGCTTCTTTTGGAATGGCTTCCCAAGGATCCCCTAACGAAAACTCAAAGCGTTGTGCTATGGTTTCAAATTGCTTAAAAATCCAACTCTTTTTTGTGGGGCCATGCGGAGCTAGAGCTCCGTTTTTAATAGAGAGCGTGGTATCTGGTACAATTTTTTGCTCGTTAACTACATATAATTCGCCAATGCCATTACAGTTTATACATGCTCCTTTTGGCGAGTTAAACGAAAAGTTGTTGGGTTCTGGGTTTGGGTAAGAAATACCAGAGGAAGGACACATAAGATTTCTACTAAAATACCTTGGTTCATTGGTCTCTTGGTCTATAATCATAAGTACATCATCTCCATGATACATTGCTGTATTTATAGATTCCATAAGACGTTTTTCATTATCCTTAGAGTCATCAATTTTTAACCGATCAATAACAATTTCTATATCGTGCGTTTTATAACGGTCTAGTTTCATCCCTTTTTCAAGATCAACAATTTGCCCATCGGTTCTTACTTTTACAAAGCCTTGTTTGGCAATTTGTTCAAACAACTCGCGATAATGTCCTTTTCTAGATCTTATTTTAGGGGATAGAATATTAATTTTTTTGCCCTTATAAGCGTTGAGAATAAGGTCTTTAATTTGTTCATCATTATAACTCACCATCTTTTCACCTGTCTCGTAACTATAGGCATCTGCGGCTCGTGCAAATAATAAACGTAAAAAATCGTAAATCTCTGTAATAGTGCCTACTGTTGACCTTGGTGATTTACTTGTTGTTTTTTGTTCTATGGCAATGACCGGAGAAAGGCCATCTATTTTATCAACATCTGGACGTTCTAAACTACCCAGAAACTGACGCGCATAGGCCGAAAATGTTTCGATATAACGACGTTGGCCTTCGGCATAAATGGTATCGAAAGCCAGTGAGGATTTTCCGCTCCCAGAAAGACCAGTTATAACCACTAGTTTCTCTCTAGGTATAGTAACGTCAATATTTTTTAGATTGTGCGCTCTGGCGCCTTTAACCTCAATAGCATCGTCAGCTATGCTCATAGATAATATCTTTTCTTAAAAGGATTTAGCAAAGTTGCAAAGGTACGCTTTTAGATGTTAAATGAATATTAAGGTGAATATCAAAAAAGGAGAATTCTACCTCCACAAAAATTATGGTTAATTATAGTCGGTATCCGAATTTTTTAAGGTAAAAAACTATTTTATAGAGTTCTTAAGTTTTATGAGCTATTTATAATTTTGATCCCGATGTATCTAATGTCATTGGGTTTTAAAACAAATGAACGTTGACAATTTTAAATGTAAAAGTTATTAATACCTCGGCTTTTTACGTTAGAAATTTAAGGAATGAGTTGCAAAATGAAGTTATAATGAAACGTTTTAATTTATTTTCAAGACATAGAAAAAATCAACAATTTTCTTATAATATGACCCAATCAGGCTATTCGTGGCAACCAAATGCCTATTTAATTATCATTATGTTCTTTCTAATTTTAATTATGGGTATTGTAGCTAATATAATCTATTATTCCATAAATTAAATGTCATAAATGGTATTGTATTTCATTTTGTTATCTTGTTTTCTTAAATGAAATACCTAAATGTCTAAACAAAATTCTCTAACCGATGCAGTACAAAAATTGATTGAAGCGATACTAAGTGCTCTTGGTTATAACTCAACTAAAAAACGCACGTGGCATCAGCATGTAGTGCCTTATGAATTGGGTTGGGCAGTGCGCAGGGAAGGTAATAAGCGTATTACCTCAAAACATAGAAAACAAAGTACGGCTATAAACAAAGCTAAAGTATTAGCCAAGCGTTATAATGCCGATGTGGTTATTCACAGAGAAAGTGGTGGTATTAGAGATAGAATTAGTTATAGGTCCTAGTTGTTAGCTATTTTTTCCTTTGCCTCATACCCTAATGTTAAATTATTGCTAAATTTTTATATTTAAAGTAATTATTCCATCTATATCTTGTCTTAAGATCGTATATAATATATGTTAATAATAACTTGCTATGAAATTATTACAATTATTTAAAAGAAGAAAGCCTATAAAACAGGATATTAAGTCTGATTTTTCTGAAAGAAAACGTTCTTTAATGAGTCGTAGAATTATGCCCAAAAACTATTTTAACGACAGCGATACTTCCTTATTTATATAGCGATGCAATAAGCTTATAAATTTTGTTGATTAATTTTGAGGTAATGCCTATTTTAGTGGTAAAATATGGAATTACTTTTAAATGATTCCTCATTAAAAAAAAGGAATAATACAATCTATGAAATTACTAGGAATTGGCTCTCGAATTAATCATTCTGAATACGGAAAAGGTGTGGTAACTAACGTTACATCTAAACACTATTGGGTAACCTTTATAGAAAATGGTTTAGAGACCTTGGAATTGGACTCAGAATTTGAAGTCATTGAAGCCGCAGAAGATGAGGTGGATACAGTGAGCTTTTATGATGTAGAGCAAAGTTTAAAAGCTATTCTTAAAAAATGGTCTGATGTATCTGAGGTAATTACCATTGGCGATAAATGGAAAGGTGGTAAGCTGATTATGCAGCCTAGTGACGAAAATTTAAAGGCTAGTGAGTTACCAATTGATAAATTCTTTCATAAGATAACTATGGTAAGAGATCGACTCCGCGTTATGGAGCAGAAAATTAACTCGAGTAATCTTGAAAACCAAGAAAAAGTAGATCTGCAGCAGTACTTAACACGATGTTATGGTAGTTTAACTAGTTTTAATGTTTTGTTTAAGCTAAAAACACAGCAGTTTGTAGGGCAACGTTCAAAATAGTTAGCAATATACAGTAACAATTAGAAGCCACTTTAACCCTAAGCTATATAGAGGCTAACCGATGCAGAAGTTGGTTGAAGTTTGAAAACGCAATAGGGTGTAATATGGCTAAAAACCGTATTTGTAAACTACGATTGTTGATTAGTTGTTACAGACTAAGACCTTCAACTTTACCCATATCCAAGTTAAATATTAATAATTTATGAGTTGTAGGTAAAAGTGCACCACTTTGTGTTTTGATCCACTGATCCCAAGTGGCTTCTAAACCACCAATGGGTAAAATATCTACCCACATTTGGTAGCTTTTAGGTTTGCCAGTTTCATCAAAATGCCATAAGTAAGAATCGCCTGGTGTTGTGCCATCAGTGGTATAAGTTACTAAAAGAGCATCTTTACCCTCTTTAGTTTTTACTAATCGACGTTCTGTGCCTTTATCAAATATTTTATAAGGCGCTACTAGCCAAAACGAATCATTATTAAAGTAACGTTCTGCCTTAGCTATAAAATCTTGTTTTTCTTTGTCTTTGTATTCTTCCTTACCTGCAAAAACTTTTGATTTATTAATTTGTTTAAAATCTAAAATTACGCTCATAGCACCCCATGATACTTCACACTTATTATCCGATTTATACCATTTGTAGTGATGTTTGTCTTTAAATGTCCATTCTAAGTAGTCTGTATTAAGATAAGCGTCTTCATTTAAAGCGTTAAGCATAGATTTTGCAAGTGAATTGGCATTAGAACCTTCTTCTCCCACAGGTAACTCTTCATTGTATTTAAAATATAAAAAACCAAAGAATAGAAGCGACGGGAGTGTTAGGAAAATTATAACTCCAATGATGATTTTTAGTACACGTTTTATTGATCGTTTTTTTGCCAAAACATAAAAGCTATTGACTGTAAAAATAATACAATTTAAATGGATAGTATATGTATAAAAAATTAAATTAGAGTTATAAATTATCCGCTAATAGGACTATGTTCTGTATTAAGTGATAATTAGATTAATTAAGATACGCTAGTATTTTTTGCCAAATTTCGTCATTAACAATTAGGCCATCTTTTAATTTTTTTTCTCTGGTTTTAGCACTACGTTCTCCAGGATAGTAGATATGGTCTTCGGGATACATTGGCTCTACGTTGCGTGTAAATTCAATGATTTCATTTAAAAGTCTTTGCTCTAAACCTTTATCATTAAAGACCTGTAGGTAAATACAAATATAGACTTGAGAAATGGCAGTTTCAATAGCTTCGGTACTGATTTTGGCTGTAGAGTTACCAGCCGATAGTACGGTTGCAAGCATATCTAATACCATAGAAAGTGCTGAGCCTTTCCAATATCCAATGGGTAATCCGCGTTCTTTTGATAAAATTTTATTAGGATCTTTTGAGAGTTCGTTATTAGTATCCCAACCACCATAAAACGGTAAGGTTTTATTTTTTAATCTATAATCATTTATTTTTCCAAAAGAAAACTGAGAAAGCGCCATATCTAATACGATGTTACCTTTAGCTCTTGGTATAGAAATTACAAATGGATTATTACCAATTCTACTGTCTTTTCCTCCCCAAGGTGGCATGTTGGGTTTTGTATTGGTAAAAAGTATGGAGATGCAATTAGCCTCTGCGGCACGTTTACCATAGCTTCCACCTCGCATCCAATGATTGGTATTGCGCAATGCAACCATACCCATACCATGCTCTTTTGCTAATGCTATGGCTCGGTCTGTACATTTTGTGGCATTTATTATACCTGCACCTAAATGACCATCCCAACGTTCTATATTACCAAAGGAAGCTATAGGCTCTGCTTCAGTATTAGTTTTAACGATACCTTTTTTAATGTGTTCTATAAAAAGAGGGACACGATTGATGCCGTGAGAACTCACACCATCTAAGGTGCTTTGCGTAAATGTATATGCTAGTAATTCTGCCTTTTCTTTATTAAATTTATACTTAACGAATAGCTCGTAAAGTATCTGTTGCATGTCTTTGTGAAAAATTTTCATGATTAGCCGTTGCTAAATTTAGACGGTTATAAATTACCTTTAATTTTAATTGTATTGTTGAGGTTGTTAAACTATATATTATAATTAATAAAAAACACTTAAAAACCAACGGCTGTGTCATCTCCACGTCGGTCTGCACCACCTTCTAAAGTACCATCTTCTAGCATTAAAATACCATCTACTTTTCCAATAACTGGAGATCTCGATTCGTTAATTTTATAGCCTAAATCTCTAAGTTGCGCAATAATTTCTTTATCAAATCCATTAGGTTCCATTCTAATTTCGTCTGGCAACCATTGGTTGTGAAACCTCGGAGCATCCACAGCGTCTTGCATAGATAATTGAAACTCATGCACGTTTAAAATCGTTTGTAATACGGAGGTAATAATTGTAGAGCCTCCTGGTGTACCTACTGACATATAGAATTCTCCATTTTTTTCTATAATGGTAGGTGTCATTGAGCTTAACATTCGTTTTTCTGGTACAATACTGTTGGCTTCTGCACCAATTAATCCATAATAATTAGGTTCTCCGGGTTTGCTGCTAAAATCGTCCATTTCATTATTAAGAAAAAAACCTAAATCATCAGCATATAATTTAGAACCATAACCACCGTTGAGTGTAGTTGTAACTGCAATAGCATTACCAAACTGATCTACAATAGAGTAGTGTGTGGTTTCATCACTTTCATAACCTTCAATTTTGCCATGCGATATAGCATCTACAGGAGTCGGTTGTTTAAAAGAAAAGCTAGCCATTCTATTTTTTAAATACGCATTACTAGTAAGGGTTTGTGTTGGAATACTAACAAAATCTGGATCTCCTAAATAATAACCACGATCAGCATAGGCACGTTTTTCTGCTTCTACTAAAACCTGAATGGTTTTTAATGCATTATGCCCATAGTCTTTAAGATCAAAAGGTTCTATCATGGTCATTATTTGATTTAAACATATACCACCAGAGGATGGTGGTGACATGGATGTTATGGTTAAATTATCGTATTGAAATGTTACAGGATCTCGCCATTTAGCCTCATATTTTGCCAGATCTTCTAACGTTATAATACTACCTTTAGATTGTAAATAATCTACAAGTTTCGTGGCTGTTTCACCTGTGTAGAATTCAGCCTTACCGTGTTCTGCAATACGCTGTAAAGTATTGGCTAAGGCTACGTTTTTAATAGTGTCGCCCGCTTTTAGTTTATTAGAATATAGTATTTCTTTTTTGTTTACAGCTATAAAATCAGCATCGTAACTTGCAATACGTTTTTGCTGTCTTTTTGTAATGGTATACCCATTTTTTGCGAGCGCTATAACGGGTTCTAATATAGTTTTAACCTCTAATTTACCATAGCGCTCTTGTGCTTTAAATACACCAGCAATTGTACCTGGTACACCTACAGCCATACTACCAACTGTACTTAGATTTTTAATGACGTTCCCTTTCTTATCTAAGTACATGTTTTTAGTTGCTGCTAAAGGTGCTTTTTCTCTATAATCTAAGGCACCTTTGCTGCCATCAGCCATTCTGTATACCAAAAAGCCACCACCACCAAGGTTACCTGCATAAGGGTAGCATACGGCAAGAGCCATTTCTGTAGCCATCATGGCATCAAAAGCATTACCTCCTTTTTTTAAAATTTCGACACCAATTTTTGAAGCCTCTTCTCTAGCGCTCACCACCATGGCTTGTTTTGCAATGAGACCTCTTTTTGTTATTTTAGAAGGGGCAGAAGCGTGTTTGTTTTTACAGTTAAATACACTTGTAATTATAAAAAGTAATAGTAGGCGTTTCATATATTAAATTGCGTTTCTAATTCTATACGTTTTTTTTGGCTAAAGGTCATAAGTTCATCAAAAAATAATGTGAAGTCGTTTTCAAAATCCTCATAGTTGGCTTTTAACTCAGTGGTAGCTTTATTCATTTTAGATTTTCCTTCCGTTCTTCGATTTATACCATTTAAAACTTTTTGAATACCTTCTAAAGATGCATAGCTTAATAGCCAATTATCTTCAATCATAAATGGGGTGAGTTTTTTAAATCGTGGTGGTAATACTTCAAAATTATTGGTTAAGCTTCTATAAAAATTTTCGACATATATTGGTAGTGGAATTGAAGAATACGTGGTCCAGTTTTTTGCTAAGAAATGATCGTAGAAAATATCTACAATAACACCACTGTAGTGGCCATAATTTTTATGTAAACGTTTTGTGCTTCGTCTAAATAGCGTATGTGCATCTGTAAAGGTGTCAATCTCTCTATGTAATAGAATTCCTAATTGAATTTCGGTAGGGTAATCCTTGTATTTTTTGCCTCTTACACCATCACCAACAAAATTACCAATGGTAATTAATTTGTTATCGCCAGAAAGGAATATATGGGCTAAAAAATTCATTAGCCGAATTTACAAATTCATTATAACAAAATCCTATTAACTGATTATATTTGCGTAAAATCAAATGATTTATGACTTTAATAAAATCTATTTCTGGAATTAGAGGTACAATAGGAGGAAAGGTAGAAGATAACCTAACACCTATTGACGCTGTTAAATTTGCTGCGGCCTATGGTACTTGGTTAAAAAAACAACGCTCAAAGGAAAACTATAGAGTTGTGGTTGGGAGAGATGCTAGAATTTCTGGTGAAATGATTCAAAGTTTGGTAATGCAAACTTTAGTTGGTATGGGAATTCATGTTATTGATTTAGGACTATCCACCACACCAACTGTTGAGGTTGCTGTGCCTATGGAGCATGCCGATGGAGGTATTATTTTAACGGCTAGCCACAATCCAAAACAATGGAATGCACTTAAATTACTGAATCATAAAGGTGAATTTTTAAATGGTGCTGAAGGAAAAAAGATTTTAGACATTGCCGAATCTAATGATATGACCTTTGCAGAAGTCGATGATTTAGGGAAAATCACTAAAAATGAAGCTTACATCGATTTACATATTGATGAAGTTTTAGAATTGCCACTAGTTAATAAAAAAGCAATTGAGGCTGCTAATTTTAAAGTTGTTGTAGACGGAGTAAACTCTACTGGTGGTATCGCTATTCCATTATTATTAGAGCGTTTAGGCGTACATCCTATAAAATTATATTGTGATCCTACGGGTCATTTTCCCCATAATCCAGAACCCTTAAAGGAGCATTTAGGGGATTTAGCAAAAGCTGTAGTTAAAGAAAGTGCTGATTTTGGAATTGTGGTTGATCCTGATGTAGATCGTTTGGCCTTTATGGATGAAAATGGAGATATGTTTGGAGAGGAATATACCTTGGTAGCTTGCGCAGATTATGTATTAAGTAAAAACCCAGGCAATACAGTAAGTAATATGAGTTCTACAAGAGCTCTTAGGGACGTTACTGAAAAACATGGAGGTCGTTACGAAGCAAGTGCTGTTGGCGAAGTGAATGTTGTAGAATTAATGAAAAAGAATAATGTGGTTATTGGAGGTGAAGGTAATGGTGGTATTATTTACCCAGAGTTACACTATGGCCGCGATGCCTTAGTTGGTGTAGCTTTATTTCTAAGTTTATTAGCAGAAAAAAATCTATCTGTTAGTGCGTTAAGAGCTACATATCCTAATTACTTTATGAGTAAAAAGAAAATTCAATTAACACCAGGTTTAGATGTTGATGGTATCTTAAAGACTATGGCATCTAATTACAGTCATGAAAAATTAACTACTATAGATGGTGTAAAAATTGATTTTTCGGATAGCTGGGTGCATTTAAGAAAAAGTAACACCGAACCTATTATTAGAATTTATACAGAGGCACCATCGCAGGAGGTTGCCGATAATTTAGCTGATCGTTTTATAGCAGAAATTAAAGCCATTGCTAATATTTAGTAACATTAAATAGGAATCTTAAATCATAAGGCTACTGAAAATTAAGAAAATCCGTTATTCTGAAACAAGGTCAGATTGACAAAACATTACCTTATCTTACAGTCTCTTGATTTTATTGAAATTCTTTGGGTACATTATTTCGGTGTTTCCAACGTTTATGAGTCCACAGGTAATATTGAGGAGCTTCTTGTATCTGTTGCTCTACGAGCTTAAAAAATAGATCTGTAATTTCGTAGTCTTTATAGTTATTAGGATTTTCGGCTAGGGTTTTAAACGTTGTTTCGTAGTAACCACGTTTAATACGTTTAACGCCAAAAAAAAGAACAGGCATATCTAATTTTTTAGCAAGCATTTCTGCTCCTGTATGCATAGGGACTTTTATATTCATAAAGTCATTCCAATAAAAAGCTTTATGGGCTTTGGGTGATTGGTCAGAAGCAAAACCATTAATGGTAAGCTCTCCGTTCTTCTTAGCTTCGGTAAGCACCTCAAAGGTTTGTTTTGTTGTAATAAGATGGCTGTTGTGTCTGGCTCTTATACGTTTTACCAACCTGTCAAAATACTTATTAGCTAACCGCTTGTAAATAGCGTAACCTTTGTGATTAATGTAGGTTTGAAGAATAAATATCCATTCCCAACTGCCATAATGTGCGCACATTAAGATGATACTGCGTTGCTTTTGTTCAAAATCTCTTATGAGATCAACATTTGTAAAACGATAACGCTTTTTGAGTTGTGCTTTTGATATGGTCATAGATTTAATAGCTTCTACAATCATATCACATAAATGGTGGTAAAATTTTGAGGTTATTGCTTTTATGTCTTCCTCTGATTTTTCTGGAAACACTAAACGCAAATTATTTGTAACCGTAGATTTTCTATACCCAAAAACTCTGTATATAAAAAAACATATTACATCAGAAAAACCATAAAGTAACCTAAAAGGTAATATTGAAATTAACCAAAGAATGGGATAAACTATTATGTAGGCAATAAGTTGCATTTATTAAGGTTAGTATTAAAGCGTAAATATATGTTATATTTGAGTGATATAATTATAGTTTATGTTCAATTTAGATGTCGTCACCATTGTAGTTATTGCAGCAAATGTCATTTTTTCGATAAAGGGATTTGATGATCATTCTTTTTTTGAGACCTATAAATTTAATGTTGGTAAGATTATTAGAGGAGAGCAGGTGCGTATGTTCAGTTCTGGTTTTCTTCATGTAGACACCACACATTTATTATTTAATATGTTTACGCTGTATTTTTTTGCCAATACAGTGGTTAACCAATTGAGACCATTAAATTTCATTGTTATTTACATAGCGAGTTTAATTTTTGGTAATTTATTGTCGTTATACTTTCATAAACATGAGTATTGGTATAATGCTGTCGGTGCAAGTGGTGCTGTTACTGGTGTTTTATATTCTGCAATTATTTTAGACCCAGAAATGAGTTTAATAATGTTTTTTATACCTGTTCCAATCCCTGGTTATATTTTTGGTATTGGTTACTTGTTGTATTCAATATATGGGATTAAAAAACGAATAGGTAATATTGGCCATGATGCACATTTTGGTGGTGCTGTTGGAGGTTATTTTGTAACTTTAATTTTAATGCCTAGTCTTTTTAAAACAGATCTAGGACACATTGCACTTTTGGCGATTCCTATTATTATTTTATTTGTGTTGTATAAAACTGGTAAGCTGCATTAAATAAAGAGAAGGTTATTTTAAAACATGTTGCATTTATTCAAATTAAAAAACGGACTATAATAACCTTTAATTTCAGCTTAATATAATCCGTATTTTAAAAAAAACTCTATTTAAGGCGCTAAGTCTTTATGCTATTAAGACTTTTCTAATAATTCTTTTACCTTATCTTCTAGCGCTTTACCTCTTAGATTTTTGGCTACTATTGTGCCTTCACTATCTAAAATAAAGGTTGCAGGTATAGCCTTTATGTTATAAAGTTGAGCAACAGGATCATTAAAATATTTTAAGTTAGAAACGTGGTGCCATGTTAAATTATCTTTTTTAATGGCTTCTAACCAAGCATTTTTAGGATCTTTCTGTCTCGTTTGTCCGTCTAAAGAAACTCCAATAATTTCCAAACCTTTGTTGTGGTACTCGTTGTATATTTTAACAACATTTGGGTTTTCGCGTCTACATGGACCACACCAAGCTGCCCAAAAATCTATAATAGTAACCTTACCTTTAATAGCGTTTAAACTTAAAGTATCTCCATTGGTTGTAGGAGCTTCAAAATTTGGTGCAGGATTACCAACCTCTAAATAGGCTACTCTTTCGTATTCTTTGTAGAGCTCATCTAAAAGAATTTTTACTTTTTTGGCCTTATCGGTAGATTTAATGTTTGTAGAAAAATTATCAAATACATCAACTAATTTTTTGGCGTCCGCTTTTGGTCTACTTAGTTCTGTTTTAAATAATTCTAAACTAAAGTAACTGTCATTATTTTCTTTTATATATTCTAAAGGGTAATTCGTCATTTTTTCCCTTAATGTATTTAAGATTTCTCGTAGCGAATCTGATTGACTACTGCTTTGTTCCATCAGTACATCTCTATGTTTAGCCATAATTTCGGTGCCTTGCTCTTGTATAGCTCTTATATTGGTCTGAAAGGTGCTAAAATCATCTTGAGATTTAGATCCTATAATTGTAGATTTATCTAAACGTTGTTTGTCAATTTCTATAGAGATATCAGCATTTTCGAGCATAAAAACAACCTTACCGTTTTCGCCATCTATACTAAGTGAATGCAGGTTAGGTTCTAAAACGTTGCCATTAAAGGAGAACGTTTCGTTCATAACAATAGCAGTGTCAATGACAACTTCTTTACCTTTTTGGTCAATTTCTTTTAAGTAAACTCTAATACCATTATAAACTCCTTCTGCCTTTCCGTTTATATTATAGTCTGTTCTGTTTTCCTTTTTGCAACTGCATATAAGTAAACCAACTGTTAATATTATTAGTATTTTTTTCATAAAATATGTTATCTATTTATTGCGTTGCAAATATAAAAACAATGTCTTGAAAATAGAATTTTGTATTGTAAATTAAATCTTAAATAGAACGAACAACTTTTTAACAATCCCATATTTTACAATACTTTTGCTTTAAATCCTTATAATATGCATAATGACACAATTGTTGCTTTAGCAACACCATCTGGAAGTGGTGCTATAGCAGTTATAAGATTATCAGGAAACGAGGCTATAGCCATAGTTTCTCAGGTTTTTAGATCTGTTTCTAATAAGATCTTAGAAGACCAAGCTACGCATACCATACATTTAGGGCATATTATTGAGGGAGCTAAAACCTTAGACGAGGTTTTGGTATCGGTTTTTAAAAACCCAAATTCTTATACAGGCGAAAATGTGGTTGAAATATCATGCCATGGGTCTCAGTACATTCAACAAGAAATTATACAGTTGTTTTTAAGGACAGGTTGCAGAATGGCTACAGCAGGAGAATTTACCTTACGTGCGTTTTTAAATGGGAAATTAGATTTGAGCCAAGCAGAAGCTGTTGCGGATCTTATATCTAGTGATAATGAGGCTTCTCATCAAATTGCGATGCAGCAAATGCGCGGTGGGTTTTCTTCTGAGATCACTAAACTTAGAGAAGAACTTTTAAATTTTGCATCGTTGATAGAATTAGAATTGGACTTTGCAGAAGAAGATGTTGAATTTGCTGATAGAACGCAGTTTAAGCAACTTATAGAACGTATAAATTTTGTATTAAAACGTTTAATAGATTCGTTTGCCGTTGGTAATGTTATAAAAAATGGAATTCCGGTTGCTATTGTTGGAGAACCAAATGTTGGTAAGTCTACACTCTTAAATGCATTGCTTAATGAGGAACGCGCTATAGTATCGGATATAGCAGGAACAACGCGAGATACCATTGAAGACGAAATTAGTATTGGTGGTATAGGTTTTCGTTTTATTGATACAGCTGGTATTAGAGATACTGCCGATGTCGTGGAAAGTATGGGTATTAAAAAAACGTTTGAAAAAATAGATCAATCGCAAGTGGTAATTTATTTATTTGAAGCAGCTGTGATGGCTAATGAAAGTGAAAAATCGACTGCGATGCAGATTGAAATCGAAAAAATCAGAAACAAATACCCACAAAAACCATTAGTGGTAGTAGCCAATAAAATTGATCAACTTTCTAAGGAAGAATTAAAGAATCTTTCTGTTACTTTTAGTGCAGTACAGAAACCTTTAGAATCAGAATTAGCGAAATCTCATTTTCTAAAATTATCTGCTAAAACAGGTAAAGGCATTGAAGAATTAACAAGCGCACTCTTAAACTTAATTAATACAGGAGCTTTACGCAATAACGAAACTATTGTAACCAACTCTAGGCATTATGATGCTTTGCTTAAAGCTTTTGAAGAAATTCAGAAAGTACAATATGGTTTGCAAACTGGACTCTCGGGCGATTTATTAGCCATAGATATTAGACAAGCCTTATATCATTTTGGTGAAATTACAGGCGAGATTACCAATGATGATTTACTAGGTAATATTTTTGCTAATTTCTGTATTGGGAAATAATTCAACCTTTAAATTTTCTTCTTTTATCCTGTAACATTTTTAAATCATGTGCGTCTCATAGGTGTAAATACATAAAATAATGGAATCAAATTATCACACACTTAAACGTACAGACAATCAACTGTTGGTAATTACACATCTATGCCAAATGTTGACTTATATTACAGGGTTTGGTGGCTTAATAGTTCCGCTTATTATATGGGCAACTCAAAAGGACAGTGTAGATGGTATGGATGCCCATGGTAAAGCTATTATTAATTTTCAATTGAGTATAATAATCTATTCTATTTTAAGTATTCCTTTAATTTTAGCATTAGGATTAGGGATTGTACTCTTAATACTTATAGGCATATTAGCCTTTGTAATGCCTATAATAAACGCTATAAAAGCTAGTAATGGTGAATTACCTAGCTATCCGTTGTCTCTTAATTTTGTTAGTTAGTTATTAATACTGTCCCGACGTGTCGGGAGTTACAGTATCTGGAGGAAAGCGGAATTAAAAAGACTTATCTATTAAGATGGGTCTTTTTTATTTATCTTTAAGTTTAAAGAATGCTTTAATAAGAAAACGACCAATAAAAAAAATAAATGGATACTATGAACGCTAAATTATTAAGACCAAGTCTACTAGTTTTAATCTGTACAATGTTTGTGTCTTGTTTTTCCTCTAAGGGCATACCCTACAAAAAAAAGACTAAAACGTCCTATACTACTAATGTTAAAAATAATGTAGATCATAGTGCTTGGGATCAGCTTTTAAAGACATACGTTACGGAAGATGGGTTGGTGGACTATAAAGGCTTTAAAGACGACAGAAAAGCACTTAATAATTATGTAACGTATTTGGCTAACATTACGCCCAAAAATAATTGGGATTTTAAAGAGCAGTTAGCCTATTTTATAAATGTTTATAATGCCAACACTATAAAGCTTATTGTAGATTATTACCCAGTAGAAAGTATAAAGAAAGTAGATGCTACTCTATCACCATTTTTAAAGAAATTTATATATATCGGCGATAAGAAATTTTCTTTAGCCGATATCGAAAAAGGAATTTTACAAAAAATGAAAGAACCAAGAATGCATTTTGCTATTAATTGCGCTTCCTTTTCTTGTCCAAAATTATTGAGAGATGCTTACACCTCTCAAAATGTTGATGAGTTAATGGATAAAGCTGTAAAAGCATTTATTAATTCGGATAAAAATAAGATTACTGAAAATACTGTAAAGCTTTCTGAAATTTTTAAGTGGTATAAAAAGGATTTTTTACAAGATTCTGAGTCTATAATTGACTACATAAATCAGTATGCAAATACAAAGATTAGTCCTAGTGCTGAAATAGCGTATATAGAATACGACTGGAGTCTCAATGATATAGATTAATCTTCAATTATAACTTGGCCAGTATATAATTGTTCTACATCTAGCAGTAGAGGTGTGTTTACAACCACCATATTGCCAGTGCTTAGGAGCGTGCCTGTAAGTTCATTTTGCGGATTAATAATAATATCGTTTGTGCCTCTATGGTAAACGTCTGCATTTTCTACGGTTAAATTTCTGCCTTCAAACCGAGCATCTCCAAAAAGAAAGTTGAGATCTAAATTGGTGATGTTTCCTGATAAAAAAAAATTACTAAGGCCATTTTGTGTAATGGTAAGATTTTCAACATTTAAATTAAGCTCAAAATCTCCATCGATATAAAAAGCATCTTCCGCTTCTAAATCTTCGGATAATAGGGTTAGGTTAGGATAGTTTAATCTATTTTCGCTAATAATTTTTAGACCAGAACTATTCCTTATTTCAGTGAGATTTGGTGCAGATACAAAGACTTTAGTAATGCCATAATCTCTGATTAAGTTACAAGCATTGTTATTTTTAATAACCAATCTATTGTCTAAAATTTTTATGTCAATATCATTAATTAGATTTTCGCCAGTTTCTAATCTTACAGAATAATCTCCTTCAGATATAAAAAGTTGCGCGCGCTCAAATACGGTAATTTTATCAAAACCACTGAGGTCATATTCTTTTACTCTACTACTGCCAGCAGATTGAAAACAATCTATTGCATTTTCAGAATCGCAGGATGTTACGATAATTAATAGTAGTATACCTATTATTTTTTTCATCTATTTAAAGTTTTTGCAATTGTCTGTTTATCTGTAAATTAATTAAATGATTTATAGTGTTAATGGCTTATTAAATACCTATTATGGGCCTTTATAATCTTAAGCCTATTCCAAACTCTACAGCCTCTGCTTTTGCACCATGCGAATGTACATTAACCACTCCAAAAAGTTTATCTGAAAAATACCGTTTTAGACCTAAGCGGTTATAGATTCGGTTTTCAAACTCAACAGGCCAATACACGTAATATCCTAGATGGGTTATAAAGGCGACTTTGTTAAAACGTAATTCGTGGCCAGCAAAAACACCAACACGTTTATAGTCGGTGTTTGCTTGTATTCCGTTTTCAGGAAAAGCAATGGACTGATGTCTTATGTATTCTTTTAAGAAATTTGATATAAATACTTCTGTACCGGCCAAAAATGTACTCTTGTGATTGATGCGTTTATCTACAAATGCTGTAAATACATAAAAAGGAAACTGCCCACTACCGTTGATATCACTTTCATTGATGCCGCTTCTAAATACAAAATTGTACTTAAAAGGTTCTGTATATTTTGTACGTTCACCTTCTGGTATGTAGTCTGGAAATTGGTCTGCATCGAACAAATAATTTAATCCTGCCGAAAAGGCAAAAGTATTAGTGCTATTATTTGGCGCTTTTATATTAGCATTAGAATAATGAATTACAGTAAAACCAGCATTAAATCCCAAACCTTTTAATAGGTTTTCCTTAATGTAATCAAACTTTAAATAGGTAGAACTTAGAAGGTGCGAGCCATAAGCGTTATTTATAAAATTATGTTCTCTATCGTATGGTTTGTTAGCGTAGGTAATGCCTTGTCCAATTCTAAACACCAAATTTCGTTTTAAAAAGTAAAAATTGAAATGACCATAAAGACCAATGTTTTCTCCCAGGTATTGATTTTTCATATCTTGGTAAGAGAGTGAAAAACCCCAATCTGGATAATTATAGCGTCGTTCCCATTCATTAAATCCGTACGTTTTTCTATTGTAGCTTAATATGAAACCCGTTGGATGATCGGTAATAAGATGTGCAATATCTGGATTGTGTTCTAATATTGTTCCAAAAAAAGGGCTTAAGTCTAGAGAGAAAGGTTTTTTTTCTATGCGCTGTGCGTTGCTTAAAACACCTAATAAAGAAAAAACTGCTAATACGTAGTTTTTCATAAAAACGTTAAAGATAAAGGGGGAAGAGGTTAATAGTTTTTAAAAGTATATATTATTATTTAAACCTTAATATTAATCTTAAAAAAAAGACCCACCATTACAGTGAGCCCTTTCCCAGTCATAACTGTTGAAATAGCAAATCTTTGCTTAATTATTAAGCATTACAGGCATTACTAACATGGTAACTTGCTCACCTTCGTCAAGCCCATCAATTGGTGTTAAAATTCCTGCTCTATTTGGTAAACTCATTTCTAATTGTACATCGTCTGAGTTTAAATTATTAATCATTTCTGTTAAGAACCTAGAGTTAAATCCTATTTGCATATCATCACCTTGGTAATCGCATGTTAGGCGCTCTTCTGCCTTATTACTATAGTCAATATCTTCGGCAGAAATATTAAGTTCTGCGCCAGCAATTTTTAAGCGAATTTGATGAGTGGTCTTGTTAGAGAATATACTAACACGACGCACAGAGTTTAAAAACTGCGTTCTGGCTATGGTAAGTTTATTTGGATTTTCTTTAGGAATTACGGCATCGTAATTAGGGTATTTTCCATCAATTAGACGACAGATTAAAACAGAATTCTCAAAAGTGAATTTTGCATTAGATTCATTATATTCGACCAAAACATCATCATCGCTTCCAGCTAAAATACCTTTCAATAAATTTAAAGGTTTCTTAGGCATTATAAATTCTGCCGATTCTGTTGCAGAAACATCGTTACGTGTATATTTTACCAGCTTGTGAGCATCTGTAGCTACAAACGTTAAACTATCAGTAGCAAATTGAAAAAATACGCCACTCATAACAGGTCTTAAATCGTCGTTACCAGCAGCAAATATGGTTTTACTAATAGCTGTGGCTAGTATATCTCCCATAATGGTGGTTGTACTGGCATCATCTACGGATACAGCATTAGGAAATTCTGCACCATCCGCATAGGCTAAAGCATATTTACCATGGTTAGAGCTAATTTCTACCGTATTGTTATCCTCAACAACAAACGTTAACGGTTGCTCTGGGAATGTTTTTAGGGTATCCAATAATAAACGAGCAGGTACGGCTATACTACCTTCGGAATCACTTTCTACATCAATAGTAGAAGCCATGGTTGTTTCTAAATCACTTGCTGATATTGTTAGCTTAGATTGGCTTAATTCAAATAGAAAATTATCTAAAATAGGTAGCGTATTACTATTATTTATAACACCTCCTAATATTTGCAGTTGCTTTAATAAATAAGTACTTGAAACTATAAATTTCATGCGTTGTATTTTAATTATTTTTTTAGATCATATGAAACAACTTAATGACGTTTTAAGAAAAAAATCAAACTTATTTAGAGCGTAATACTATACTAAATAAGAGCCATTGTTTCGTGCTACATTGTCTTACAAATATATCTCAATACAAGGGTTTTCTAAAACAAACTTATTAACAAAGTCTAGGTATATTTTTTCTTTCGGAAGTAGTTAAAGATAAATCCAAAAACAGTGAGAAACACTAGTGGTGTAGCGATGTTTAGTGTTTGCCATTTTACTTTTTCAGCCTTTACTTTATCAGAATTTAGATAGGCCATACTAATATTTTTTGCCCTAATGTTTATAAGTCCATTATCGTCTAATAAATAATTGATAGTATTTAGTAGAAATTCTTTATTTCCGAAGGCTTTTCCGGTGAGTTGATCAAAACCTAGCTCCTGAGGTCTATTTTTTATAACTTCATTTTTTGCAAGGTCTCCATCAGAGATTATGACCATTTTAGTTTCGGGACTTTTTGATTTATAATTTTTAACCTTAAATGGTAATATGCGCTTATCGTAAACCGAAGTAAATTCTCCCTCTAGTAATACAGCTAAATTTTGTGGACCAGCATTAAATGACGTTTCGTCTAAATTTTTTGTAACCTCAGATAATGAAATTACAGTAGGCACGCCTTCTAATTTAGATTGCGGCGAACTTTGTAATAAAACTGTTTTTGTAATAGCATTTTTTAAAGTGTCTATAGGGCTTGCAAAATCATATTTTACTAAGTTTAAATTTTTTGTTGAAGGATGCTTAGGGTTAGCAGCTGCTAAAGGAGAATATTGCCATTGTATAGGCTGCAGTTGCGCTTGGCTGCCTTCACCAATAGCGAGCATAATGGGTGCTGAATATAAATCTTTAACCAAATTTGGGTTAATTCTTACACCATATTTAAAGAAAAAATCTTTTAGGTTTAAATCTCTCATAATAGAAACTCCCGAACCAGAATCGTTATACAGACTATCTTTATCCATAATTACGGCCTCGGTTAGCCAGAGACTTTTGCCACCACTCATAATGTACTGATCTAATACTAATTTTTCTTCTTCAGAAAACGCAATGCTGGGTTTATGGGCTACAATTAAATCGTAGGTCTTTAACTTATCTAAAGTACCTTGCGGATTGTTTGATACACTGTCCAAGGTAAAGGGAGCAATATTGTAGTATGGTTGTATTGTCTTTAAGAAATCGGCAATATAGATATCCTTGAGCTGCCCATTTCCTTTTAAAATAGCAACGGTTTTAGTCTTGGTGTTTACTAATTTGTTAAATCCATCAGCAAAAGCATATTCTAAGCCTTGTACAGCGCTGTTAACTTGCTCTTGCAATCCTTGCGTTAGGCTTCGTTTTAATAATGGAATTTTAACCGTTTTATTTTTGTAACTGGCAAAAGCCCATGGAAAAATAAGTTCTTGTGTTACTTTGGCCGAATTATTATCGGTATTAACATAAGGCTCTAAGCCAGACTTAGTGAGTTCTTCAATATTGCGCTCTCTGGTAGCTTCATCCTCAATAGGATTAATGTAATTTACTTTTATAGTATTGGTTGTTAATTGAAACTCTTCAATGATTTGTTGTACTTCAGTTTTAAGCAAACGAAATTCAGACGGTAGGTCACCTTCTAAAAATACATCGATAACCAATGGTGCATCTATAGCTTTTATTAACGATTGCGTGGTCTCAGACAAAGTGTAACGTTTATCTTTAGTTAAATCAAAACGACCATAAAAGTTGCTAGAAATGGCGTTAATAACAATTAAACCAACGCATACAAAGAGGATATGTATAAGGGTTTTATTTGTCTTCATTCTCGTATGTAATTTTTTCTTGATAGTGTCTTAAGAGCTCAACCTTGTTGTCCTTAAAGGTAATTTCTATACAATCTTTTTGGTTATTAAAAGCACCTGGTTCTATGCCTAAACCATAATTCCATTTATTTGGATTATGATCTTTTTTTGCATCGTCCCAAGATAACCATTCATGTTGGCCAAGTACGTTTGTAATTTCATCTTTAGAAAACCCAATTAATGTATCCGATTCTATAACATGGTCAATCATTTCGTAACGCAATGCAGGTTTTTTAATCCAAGCTTCAGCATCAAAGTATTTTTGGTGATGGTAGTTACTAATGATATTAATAAAAGGATAGAACATAAAGAAATAGACAAAGGGCGTAAGTACTAAACTAATGAGTGCTGTTAGCCATTTGCGTTTATCAACCGTATTTAAAAACAGAAAAAGTAATACAAAAACTACAATTATAAATACTACTAAGAGGGGAGTAATTATCATTGTTTCTGAATTTTAAGTTTGGTAAAAAATAAAAAAGCTAAAGCAATGCTTATAAAGTAAATGAGGTCTCTGGTGTCTATAACTCCGCGGCTCATACTGTTATAATGTGCAGACATACCAAGGTTTTCTATATAAACCAAGTCACCGGCAATATTGTAATTAGAAAGGCCTTGAAAACCAAAATACATAAAGAAGCAAATAAATATTGCGATCATAAAGGCTACAATCTGATTGTCTGAAAGCGTAGAGGCAAATACACCTATAGCTGTGTAGGCGCCTACCAAAAATAATAAACCAAAATAAGAACCAATAGTACTACCCATATCTAAATTGCCTTGCGGATTGCCTAGTTGAGAAACAGTGTAGACATAGAGTAGCGTTGGTATAAGTGCTAACACAATTAAGATAAATGCTCCAAAATATTTACCTAATACAATTTGAAAATGTGAAATAGGTTTGGTTAATAACAATTCTAATGTACCCTGTTTTTTTTCGTCAGTAAAACTGCGCATTGTAACTGCAGGAACTAAAAAAATAAGAATCCAAGGTGCTAACATAAAGAAGGCAGATACGCTAGCTTCACCATTATTAAGAATATTAAAATTACCTTTAAATACCCATAGGAATAAACCATTGAGTAATAAAAACACACCTATAACCAAATACCCAATTGGTGAGGCAAAAAACGTATTTATTTCTTTTTTTAGTATTGCTAGCATTAAATTACAGTATTCAGTATTCAGTATTCAGTATTCAGTTATTTGTGATTTATTAATCTAAAGTTGCCAATTTATTAACAGACCAAGCTTCAGGTTTTGCATTAAATAAAGGTTTTGTTTTACTCCAAACGTCTTTAAATAACTCTGAATGTCTGTACGTGTTTAAATCGTCTTCAGAATTCCAATAACTATAAGTGAAAAAGATATTGGGCATATTCTTATCACGATATAATTCTAAAAAACTACAACCTTCAAATGCTCTAATTTTTTCTTTATTAGCTTCAAAATTAATCAAGAATTTTTCAATCTTAGACGGTTCAAAACTCAGTTTTACAATTCTTACTAACATTTTATTCCCATGAAAATGTGAATCTTTTTCATTCAAACTCATAATCTTAATTAGAACTTTAATTTAAATCTTTCTTAAATCCTTCCCAAAGGAAAAAACTTTATTACGGTTGTGAAAATAAAATTTTGGTTTATCACCTCAACTTAAAATTCCTTCCCTTTGAGTAGGGTTAGGACTATGGCTAGGTAAAAAATTTACGGTTACTGTATCCATAGTTTTTAAGCCCATTAGTGTAGATGCGCTACCTACTGTGCTGCAGTTGCTTTTGTAAACGGCTATTTCTAAATAACCCGAAGAGTTAAATACTACTAGACCTTTACCCTCATCATTACGTTTAGATTCTTCTATATCAAAATTTACAATATCACTGTATTTACTATAGATTTTTTTAAACTTATGATTGCGTGCAGAGATTTCATAGGTTCGTGTTTTTTGCACATCCTCAAAAAATTTCTGTTTAATATTGGTAACCACATTGCCATAATTATCTATATAAATAACACTCCCAATAATTTGATTTTTTTCGTCATTAACAAAAGGTATTAAATTTTTAATCGGCTTTATAGTGTTAATAACTTTTCCTATGACCTCTAGTGTGCCACCACGTGCAATATGACAGGCCACTTTTACAAAGACATCTAATAAAGGGAAACTCGTTTCTATTTTGTCATGGATATTAATCTCAACAATTTTCTCTGGTGCAATCTCTGCACAAATCATGCTCATAATACCATTGTTAGCACATATAAAGTAATGATCGTCTAATTTAATAGCAATATGCTTGTTTTCAGGGCTTAACTCAGAATCTATACCTATAATATGAATGGTGCCTTTAGGAAAACTTCTGTAAGCGTTTAAAATAATGTAAGCCGCCTCAGAGATGTTAAATGGTGAAACAGAATGCGATACGTCAACAATCTTTACCTGTGGTAGTTCGCTATAAATAGCACCTTTTATTGCACCAGCAAAGTGATCTTTTTCTCCAAAATCAGTGGTTAAGGTGATTATTGCCATGGATTAATTGTTGATATTTTTTTTAGAATTGAGGTTGTAAAATTATTAGCTTTGTCTATATCAGTTTGATACACAAAACTAAGAAAAGAAACACTAAATTAAGAAGCCTTTTGAACGAACTTATTCTAGAACTCGAAGAAATAACACCAAAAGAATTCTTCGGAGCCCAAAATGCTAATATTGAACTTTTAAAGAAATACTATCCAAAGCTAAAAATTGTTGCAAGAGGCAACAAAATTAAAGCTTATGGAGACGAAGACTTATTAGAAGAGTTTGATACTAGGATGATGATGCTTATGAAACATTTTGGTAAATATAATAAACTCGATGAGAATGTTATAGAGCGTGTATTAACCAGCAATAGCAGTGCAGATTACACCACATCCGAAAAAAGTGGTGAAGTTATTGTGCATGGCGTTGGCGGTAAACTCATAAAAGCCCAAACTGCAAATCAACGCAAACTCGTAGAAAGCACGCGCAAAAATGATATGGTATTTGCAATAGGACCAGCCGGTACAGGTAAGACGTACACAGGTGTTGCCTTAGCTGTGCAGGCCTTAAAAAATAAACAGGTTAAACGTATTATTTTAACACGCCCTGCAGTTGAAGCGGGCGAAAATCTTGGGTTTTTACCAGGAGACCTAAAAGAGAAGTTAGATCCTTACATGCAACCCTTATACGACGCCTTACGCGATATGATTCCGCATGAGAAATTAGAAAGCTATATAGAAAAAGGTGTCATACAAATAGCACCATTGGCTTTTATGCGTGGTCGTACCTTAGATAATGCCTTTGTAATTTTAGATGAAGGGCAAAATACCACACACGCACAAATGAAAATGTTTTTAACGCGTATGGGTAAAAATGCCAAGTTCTTACTAACCGGAGATCCTGGTCAGGTGGATTTACCAAGACGAACTATTTCGGGCTTAAAAGAAGCACTTTTAGTACTCAAAAATATAGAAGGTATAGGCATTATTTATCTCGATGATAAAGATGTTATTCGTCATAAGTTGGTGAAGAAAGTCATAGCTGCATATAAGAGTATTGAGAATCGTGATTAAAGTTCCTTTAATTTCCCAAAGAGGAAAATTAAAATGAGTTGTCATTGCGAGGACGAAGGGCGTGGCAATTTCATCACATTATAAATAGAATCAATGAGATTACCATGTTAAGTAAAAAAAGCTTGACAATTAATGAGATTACATTAAACAATGAACAACACAATAACAGATACCAATTTTAATTTTCCTAATCAAAAGAGTTTTTACAAAGGCAAGGTTAGAGAAGTTTATAATATTAATGATTCGCAATTAGTTATGGTGGCAACAGACAGGCTAAGTGCCTTTGATGTGGTTATGCCAAAGGGAATCCCATATAAAGGACAGATCCTAAACCAAATAGCTACAAAAATGATGGCAGATACTGAGGATTTAGTACCTAATTGGTTAGTAGCCACACCAGATCCTAACGTGGCTGTAGGTCACTTATGTGAGCCGTTTAAAGTAGAAATGGTAATAAGAGGCTACATGTCTGGGCATGCAGCGAGAGAATATAAAGCAGGTAAACGTTTGCTTTGTGGTGTGCCAATGCCAGAAGGTATGCAGGAAAATGATAAATTTCCTAAACCAATCATTACACCTGCAACAAAAGCAGAAATGGGCGATCATGATGAAGATATTTCTAGAGAAGATATTTTGAAACGTGGTATTGTTTCTGAAGACGATTACGCAGTTCTTGAAGATTATACACGGAAATTATTTCAACGCGGAACTGAAATAGCTGCTGACCGTGGCTTGATTTTAGTAGACACAAAATATGAATTTGGAAAAACTAAAGACGGTAAAATAGTATTAATCGATGAAATACATACGCCAGATTCATCACGTTATTTCTATGCAGATGGTTACCAAGACCGCCAAGACAAAGGTGAAGCGCAAAAGCAGCTTTCAAAAGAGTTTGTGCGTCAATGGTTAATATCTAACGGGTTTCAAGGTTTAGAAGGACAAACCGTACCTTTTATGAGCGATGATTATATTACCTCTGTGAGTGATCGTTATATAGAACTTTACGAAAATATTACAGGCGAAACATTTGTAAAGGCCGATGTTTCAAATATTCAGAGTAGGATAGAGGCCAATGTTTTGGGGTATTTAAATAATGTTTAAGGTTGTTGTGCTGAATTTATTTCAGCATAACATCATTTACATAAGTTGATTATATATACAAAAAACGAGTATTTCTTTTAAATAGCTAGTTATAGTGATAAGGTATTAATCCATAGTAGATTTTAACTAGGATTAAAAAAATTAAAATTAATCGGCGCCTTAGATGGTTGTGATTTTACATTTATTTAGCCAACAACCAACAACCAACAACCAACAACCAACAACCAACAACCAACAACCAACAACCAACAACCAACTACTCTTTACTCTTCTTCCTTTTCTTGAACAACGACTTTATCCTTCTTAAAAATCGGTACTAAATAGGCGACGTTAAAGCCAAAACCAACACCAAAGCGTCCGCTATCAAAAGTTCTGTTAAACCCTGGGATGTATAGATTTTCGTAGTTATCTATTGAGGTTTCAGAAATTAGACCTTTTAATTGTACATTGATCCCAGCATAAAAGTTATTAAACATCTCTGCCTTCATACCAATGAGTAGTTCTGCCCAAAGTGCCGTTAAGCCATTAAATTCTGTACCCGCTTCTACAGCAAATTGCTGATCCCAATATTGGTTATTTACGTTGTAAATGCTATAGTTATTTAAGGTTTGGCTATATGTACTAGCTCCAACTCTAAACCCAGCGTAGATCATATTCTCCATATCTAACCAGTTTTTATAAAAGTTGAGGTCTACTCCACCTTTAAAATAGCTTCCTTTTGTAGTGTTGCTTAAAACTTCATTTTCTAAGGTACGTTCTTCATTACCAATCTCACCTGCCAAATATATTTTTTTGGTGAGCCTGTAATCTCCCATAATTTCTATGCCTGTATAGTTGTCGTCAATAAAAGTTCTGACGATTTTACTTAAATCTGCTCCAAGCCGTAAACCGTACTTTTGTTTATAAATTAAGGTGTCATTAACCGTTTTGTTTTGGTCTTGTGCAAAAGCCATTGTGGATAACAAAAGCAGTATAATTAGGCTTCTAATGGAAGATACGTACATGTACTGTGTTTTCATTTTCAATGGTAGTTTCAACAATTTCTATGGCACTTATCCAAGCATTTGTTTCATCCTCTAAATTTACATTTAATTGTGTGAAAATACTTTTATAACCACATGCTCTAGAGACATATAAAAATTCAGGTATGTATGAGATTTCTATAATATCGGTATTAGATGTTGTAGTGTCATTTTCGTCTAACCTTAGGTTTGTATTTTGCTCTAGTACAAACCTAGAGGTTATAATTTCACCTTCGTTTCCAATAAGAAGCGGAAGGGCTAGCGCATTTGTATTGGTATTAAAAATTAGGGTTTTAGGGCCTTCACTTTCTGGTGGGTTAGGGTCAGGTAAGTTTTCGCCATAAGCTGTTAATCTTGGGACGCTTTTAAGATCTTCGGTACTGTTAATATCGTAAAATTCTACTAACAGCAGAGGTGTTGTCTGTGTGCCTTCGGCGCAAATATCATCGCGCTCACAATTCTGTAAGCAGATAACTAAGCAAAAGAGGAGTTTATAAATATTTTTCATAGACTATTTCTCAAACAAGGCCACAGTTTCAATATGAGCTGTATGTGGAAATTGATCCACTAAACTAAGCTTTTTTATCTCATAGCCAGCTTGTATTAATTGCTCTGTATCTCTAGCTTGTGTAGCCGGGTTACAAGATACATAAACCAAACGTTCTGCATTAAGGTTTATTATTTTTTTAAGGGTTTTAGGCGCAATACCTGCTCTTGCAGGATCTAAAATAATGGTTCGTATTTTGTTGGTACATTCAGGGTGTTCTGTTAAAAATTTGCCGACATCAGCCGCGTAAAATTCTAAACCCTCAATGTTATTACGCTTTGCATTTTTTGTGGCATCCTCAATGGCAGATGCAATAATATCAACACCTATTATTTTGGTATTATCTGCTTTACTGGCAATAATTTGTCCTATAGTACCTGTACCGCAAAAAAGGTCTAAGACTACCGAATTATCTATGGCTTCTTTCTTCTCTAAGGCGTAATCTACTACTTTGGTGTAGAGTTTTTCTGCACATTTTGGGTTGGTCTGAAAAAAACTTTTCATACTAATTTCAAAATTTAAACCTAAGAGTTGTTCAACAATTTTATCATTACCATAGATAAGTTTTATACTGCCTGTTGTTGCAATAGTTCTATCTCCAACTTCATCATTAATGGTGTGGAGTAATCCAGCTACTCTTTCACCAAACAATTCAACTAAAAACTTAGCAAATGCGTTTAAATCAAATTTTGGCAAATTATAAGAGGTTGTAACTAAATTAAATAACAGCTTATTGGTTTTGTAGGATTTTCTTACAACAAAATACCTAAAGAAGCCTTCTTTTTTTGGGCCATGCCAAGGGGCTAAGCCTGTGTTTTTGCAATAGACTCTAATACTTTTTAAGTGGTTTTCAACCTCAGGATCAAAAAGTCCAGAATCTTTATTTAAATTTTCTCCACACCACCAAAGACCACGTCTTTTAAAACCAAGGGTAAATTCATCAACATCAGTTTTCAAAGTTCTGTCGTAGCCTATAGCTGAGAAGCCATATTCCATTTTATTTCTGTAATGAAACGTATGAGGTGATTTTACAAACTCGTCAAACTTATCTTCAATATCTAAAACTTTACCTATACGCTTAAATAATTCGAGCGTGCTTTGTTTTTTGTAATGGTGTTGATTTTCAATAGGTAATTGAATGTATGGCGCGCCAGGAATCTCTTGATAGGGCATTTCTAGTTCGTCATCAGAAGGTTTTAAGACATCTAGCAGTTTACATTCAGCATATTTTTTGCTCGATTTCTTTACTTGAGCTTTTACCAATTGGCCAGGCAGTGTGTTTGGTACAAATACCACAAACTCACCATAGTCATTTCGTAGGCGACCAATCCCTTTTCCTCCAAAAGCATAGTCTTCAATTAAAATCTCAATAATTTGTCCGCGTTTTACAAATTTGTTGCGTTCTCGTCGTGGCATTAATTATAAATTAGAGTGCAAATATAGTTGCATTTTAAAAATACCTTTAATTAATTTGATTATAACACTTCACTATGAATTTCATAAATATTTAGTAATTTGCAGTCCTCTAGGGATGATTTCTTTCCCACGCTGAATTTTCAAAACTTTTGAAAGGATAAAGGTAGATAAGGAACTCGCTAAGCGAGATTAGGCATACACTACTCTTTGCTTGGTTTATGTTAAACTTTAAAAACTTTTAAAATGGCTGGTTTAGACCAATTAACGTCGCAACAAGCGATTGATTTAGAAAACAAGTATGGTGCACATAATTACCATCCATTACCAGTGGTATTACATAAAGGAGAAGGTGTGTATGTTTGGGATGTAGAAGGCAAAAAGTATTACGATTTTTTATCGGCTTATTCTGCTGTAAACCAAGGGCATTGTCACCCTAAAATTGTCAATGCAATGACCAATCAGGCCCAAACACTGTCATTAACCTCTCGTGCCTTTTATAACGATATGCTTGGGCGTTATGAGAAGTTTGCAACCGAGTATTTTGGTTTTGATAAGCTTTTACCAATGAATACTGGTGCTGAGGCTGTTGAAACTGCTTTAAAGTTATGCAGAAAATGGGCTTATGAGGTTAAAGGTATTGATGAAAATGAAGCAGAAATTATAGTATGCGAGAATAATTTTCATGGACGAACCACAACCATTATTTCATTTTCTAACGACCCTGTTGCCAGAAAAAACTTTGGACCATATACAGATGGATTTATAAAAATAGAATACGATAATTTAGAAGCGTTAGAGCATGCGTTACAAGCCAACAAAAATGTAGCAGGCTTTTTAGTTGAGCCTATACAGGGTGAGGCTGGTGTTTATGTGCCTTCTGAAAATTATTTAGTAAAAGCAAAAGCACTTTGCGACGCTCATAACGTCTTATTTATTGCAGATGAAGTGCAAACAGGTATTGCAAGAACAGGACGTTTATTAGCAACTTGCGGCAATTGTAATTGCTTGGATAAAAATTGCTCATCTACACCAGATGTAAAACCAGATGTTTTAATATTAGGAAAAGCTTTATCTGGTGGTGCCTATCCTGTTTCAGCGGTTTTAGCTAATGATGCTGTTATGAATGTTATTAAGCCAGGTAACCATGGTAGTACTTTTGGTGGTAACCCTATTGCAGCAGCTGTGGCTATTGCGGCTTTAGAAGTTGTTAGAGACGAAAAATTAGCTGAGAATGCATATAAACTTGGTAATTTTTTTAGATCTGAGTTAAATACATATATTGAAACAAGCGGTATTGTAAACTTAGTAAGAGGTAAAGGATTACTCAATGCCATAGTTATTAATGACACCGAGGATAGTGATACAGCTTGGAATATCTGCTTAAAACTTAGAGATAATGGTCTTTTAGCAAAGCCAACGCATGGTAATATCATTCGTTTTGCACCGCCTTTGGTAATGACCGAAGATGAGTTGTTAGATTGTGTATCTATAATTACTAAAACGTTGAATGAATTTGAGTAATTACATCTGATTTTATTAATAAAAAAAGAGGTCATCTTAAAAGTAATTTTAGATGACCTCTTTTCATTAAAAGAAATTACACATTTGTATAATACACAAATACAAGGGCATGCCTAATGTTATATTAAATGGAAATGTTATGGCTAGTGCCATTGGTAAATACAAACTAGGGTTTGCTCTTGGCACAGCGATGCGCATTGCAGCAGGTACTGCAATATAAGACGCGCTAGCAGCTAATATTGCGAACAAAAGCCTGTTGCCATCACTGTCAGTAAATAAGGAACTTGCTACAGCGACTAGGCATCCATTTAATATAGGGATAACAATAGCAAATACTAATGCAAACCATCCTTTTTTAAGAAATGCAGATAACTTTTTACCACTTGTTATTCCCATATCTAATAAGAACACGGCTAAAAATCCTTTAAATATATCTGTTGTAAAAGGCTTAATACCTTCCGCTTGTTGATCGCTTGCTAAAAAACCGACAACCAAACTTCCGAGAATTAGTAGAACACTGCCGTTAGTTAAAGCATGCTTCACCACTTTACCCATTGAGATTTTAATAGGATTTTCTTTATCGTATAGCGATATAAGCAGTAAACCTACGATAATGGAAGGCGCCTCCATTAAGGCCATAACAGCAACCATATGTCCGCCAAAGCTTATTTGCTCAATTTCTAAAAATGAAATAGCTGTAACAAACGTTACAGCACTCACAGAGCCATAAGATGCAGCAATAGCACCAGCATTAGCGACATTAAATTTTCGTCTAAGAATAAAGTACGTATATATGGGTACAACAATTGCTAATAAAATTCCAAATAAAAGCGACCAAATTATTTCTAAATTAAGGTCGCTGTGAGAAAGTTCTTGTCCGCCTTTAAATCCTATTGATAATAGTAAATAAAGCGATATAAACTTAGAGGAATTGGGTGGTATTTCTAAATCACTTTTAAGTTGTACTGCAATAATTCCTAAAAAGAAGAATAAGAGTGCCGGATTTGTTAAATTATCAAATAACAAATGTAAATCCATAACTATAAGTCTATTTAATGAGGTTAGTTATAAAGCTTACTTCTTAATAAAAGTGATATCAAGTTTACCGTTTATAATAATATCAAAGTTTTTGCGTCTTGCTGTGTCTATATAGCTTTTTGCAATTTCTTTTTCATTTAGTAATTCTTTAATACGAGCATTTTCGTATGTAGTATCACAATTTTCATCACCTTCGCATAGACTTAACCGTTGTATTTTGTGGTAGTTTATTTTTTGATCAATTAAGGCATTAATGATATGAGATGCCTCAGAAGGTCTAAACATACCCTCTACTAAATTAATTTTTTGTTCTGTTTTTGTTTCGGTTTGTTTTAATGATTCTGCCATGTTGTTTTGTTTTTAAAATTAGATATTAATTAGTTTCCATTAATTTGATAATAGCAACGCACGCAATTATAAATCCGCTTATTGCGAGTTGCTCCATAAAGATATTGTCATTTAAATACGAAAGTGTAAGCAATCCAGATATGCTGAGTAAGATTAATCCAGATAGTGCCTTTGTCTTCGCTGATGAAGTTTTTCTTTTAGTATTTCCTACTACGATAGAATTTTGAGTGTTTATTCTTTCCATTTTAATACTATTAATTGTTTCTTAAAATTTAATACGCTGCAAAGTTGAGATAAAAAATTTATTTATTTTTATATATATTTTTTATAACATACATAAATATATCTTATGAATTATACGTTACATCAGCTTCAAATTTTCTTAAAAATTACCCAATTAAAGAGTATTACCAAGGCTTCCGAAGCTTTGTTTCTAAGTCAGCCAGCTGTATCTATACAATTAAAAAAATTTCAGGATCAGTTTTCTATTCCTTTAACAGAAGTGGTAGGTAGACAACTTTATGTAACAGATTTTGGATGGGAGATAGCTGAGGCTGCAGAGCGAATTCTTAATGAGGTAGAAGCTATCAATTATAAAACCTTATCGTTTAAAGGGCAAGTGGCTGGGCGGTTAAAAATTTCAGTAGTATCTACTGGTAAATACGTAATGCCTTACTTTTTATCGGACTTTACAAATAAACATGCTGGTGTAGATTTGATTATGGATGTAACAAACAAGAGTAGTGTAGTAAGAAGTTTAGAAGAAAATAAAGTTGATTTTGCTTTGGTTTCTGTAATCCCAGATCAATTAAATTTAGAACGGATAGAGCTTATGGAAAATAAGCTGTTTTTGGTAGGTAGCGCCAACGACAAATTTAATCGTAATGTAAAAAAAGGAAAAATATTTGAAAAGTATCCGATGTTATATAGAGAAGATGGGTCTGCAACCAGAAATGCCATGGAAACGTTTATTGCAAGTTATAATATTTCAACAAGAAAGAAAATGGAACTTACCTCTAACGAAGCCTTAAAACAGGCTGTAATAGCTGGGTTGGGATATTCTATAATGCCGCTAATAGGTATAAAAAACGAAATTAAAAATGGGGATTTACAAATTATACCGTTTAATGGATTACCTATTGTTACAAATTGGAATTTGGTTTGGCTAAAGTCTAAAAACCTGTCTCCCACAGCTTTGGCTTATCTCGAGTTTTTAAAAAACGAAAAAGAAAGAATTATTAATGAAAATTTTGACTGGCACATGGATTACTGAAACAATCTAAACCTTAAACCTTGTAACGCGACTGCTTGGTGACTTTTTCATAAATTTTTCGGATGCCAGAATATACAAATGCATTGCTTTTAACATAGTAAAATGCTATAAAACAAACCGTAGTTAAAAACAGTAGTGCGCCAATAACCGCTTGCCATGGGTTTAAGGTTTTGCCTATAATAGTATTTAACCCAAATCCTGTAAAGCTTCCATAAATAATAATAAAATGTATAACGTAAATAGACAGTGTTTTCTGACCTATTTTAAGGATTAGAGATTGTTTTACGTAGTTTTCAGCCAAATAGAATACTGCAAACAATACAAGGACATTACCTAATCTTGTGTAGAGGTAATTGTAATTGGCTACACCATAAAATACATCTACATTAAACATAAGGTATAGTTCTTTAAACAGCCAAGATGATTTATGAATAAGAACCATGCCCACAACAAAGAAGACTGTAATTATAGATATTTTAAATTTAGGATGCTCTAAATACTTATAAAAAAGTGTGGCTATAAATGCTCCAAAGCAAATGTACCCAAACCATGGTATAATGGTAAATACAGATCCGTTAACTTTAGTTAAGTAGTTAGAAAATATAAGCGGTAATTTATGTATTACTAAAGTTCTGTATAGCGGTTCTGTAGTGAAAATAATAATCGCTAGTAAGAGCATTAATCCTGAAAAAATGTACGTTTTTTTATTTACTAAATTGTACAATAAAATCACTATTATTAAAGATAGGCCAATGCATTGTAATACATCGACGATTAAAAAATACAGTTTAAATTCTCCTATTAACCATTCAAAAATTGGTATTCGTAAAGCGTAACCTATACCTATTAGCATTAAACCTCTTAATAAACCCTTACGTATTCTTTGTTTGCTACAACCAGTCTGCTTGGCTTTAATTAATAAATAAGAAAAAATTAAACCAGAAATTGTAAAAAATGTTGGTGCGGTGAGTCCACGAAAGTATTTCCAACAGCTATATAGCATATGGCTTTCATCTCTATACTGAACATCTAATACTGTATCAATAAAGTGTCCTTGCAACATCATTAAGATGGCGAATGCTCTAACAGCATCAATAAAGTAAAGACGTTTTGTGGCGCTCAAAATGGTATTTACATTTTAAAAAACAAAAGTAATACTTAGAGATTTAACATTTCAAGATTAAAAAAATAGGTGCCATATAATAAGCAATTTACTTTGTAACCACTGTTATTTGTTTGCCAAGCAATGCCGCTGTACCGGCTGCTAAGCCACCGACAAGACCAGTTATTATAATTAATAAATAAGGGTTACTACCTAAATAGAGTAATTGAGAAATACGCTTGGCTAATGTGTAATCATTACCACTGCTTAATGCGAAACTGTAAACACTCCAAAAAAGAAATATAGCTAAAAAAGGGACAAAAAAGACTGCGAATTTTTTAAGTGGAATAAACAATGCCGAAGCCAAAGCAGCAGTCATAACAGACCACCAAGGTAGAAAAAGCGATAAAATAAGAGCCAAAACCAAAGTCGCTATAAAATTTAAAATTGTTTTATTCATTTGATGCAGGTATTAAGGTTTGTGTACCAATGATATCAGCTGTTATTTCTTGTGATTGTAAAACATTAAGCTCATGGTATTTGCCAGCGGCCCAATCCTCTATAAAATTATCGTAATATTGGCTACCAGGATTTCCAGATTGTCCACCAGGATATATACCAATAGCTTTAGGAGGCGAAGATAGTTCTACAATCATTCTCCAAGATGGACCATGGTTTTCTGAGGTAGCATTAACAATGTTGCGATCGCCACCAATAGGAATGTTAAACCGAGAAAAAGCAGGTAGTGCTTGTAATAAATGACCTGCATAAGTGGCTTTATAGTTTAACCAAGTGTAATCTCCTTTTTCGTCTTTAATTTCAGCTAATCGCTTGGCAGCTTTTTTAAAAGATAGAAGAAACAAATCTTTTGCAGTTTCAATAGTGTCTTCTGTAGCTTTAATATCCATAAACTTATGATCACCCTTATGTTTTAAAAGATGAATAGTTTGGTAGGTGTAAGGAGATATTAAAGCAAGCGTATCATCATCAAACTCATCCCAAACCATGTCGTAAAGTTTTCCATACCACTGTCTCCAAATACTTGGCCCAACTTCGTTAATATCATTATTAAAGGCCCATGCTTTAATTTCATTAAATATCAATTGCTCAGACGCATTAAGTGTAGCTGTGTCCATGTGAGCAATCATGTAAGGTAAAAGTTCAGAGGCCTTTAAATTAAAATTGTTGTTATGTAGTGCTTTAAAGTCAGCAACGCTAAATGTCTCCTTGGAGTTAAAAAAATCATTAATAACACGATTTCTATATGTTTCATAACCATCATTAAATACGTAATATGGGTAATTTTCATCCACAGGGTGCTGATTTGCAGAACTTACAAAACCACGCTTGGGATTTTTTGTATGTGCATTAAACTTTTGAGGAATATAAGATTGCCAATCATTTTCTGGATTACTACCATCCATTAAAAATTTACCCTGACCTTCCCATTTATTAGGGAATTTTCCTTGAATCCATAACGCAATATCTCCCGCAGTAGAAGCAAAGACAAAATTTTGAGCAGGCGCATTCCAGAAGTTTAGTGCTGCTACATAATCATTGTAGTTATTAGCTTTATTAAGCTCTATAAATGTTTTTTGATTGTTTCCGCCATCGTGGCCTATCCATCGCATGGCGTAACCAGAACGCTCGTTATCAGATTTAAAATTCTTATCAAATACTACAGGGCCATGGTGGGTGTATAGTACGGTATCTTTATAATGTGGCTTTCCTTTAATTTTTATGTCTTCAACACGCATTGATACGTCTTTCCAAGCTCCATCGTACTTATATTTAGTTCTATCACTGTTAAATTCAATCTTATACCAGTCAATAACGTCTCTTGTTGCATTGGTCTCTCCCCATGCAATATGTTGGTTAAAACCAGAAATAATACCTAAAGCACCAGGTATTGTGGCACCAAATGCAGTGTGATTCGGTGTACTTAATTGCATTACAAACCAAATACAAGGAAGGTTTAATCCTAAATGAGGATCGTTGGCTAAGATAGGATTGCCAGTAGCAGATTTAGCACCAGAAATCGCCCAGTTATTACTACCGTTATCTGGATGAGGTTTTTCAATGGTTTCAACAATGGTATCTAATAGGGCTTTACTTGCGGGTAATTTTGTTTGTGGAACATCAATAAAACTCCAATCTGTGTCTTTTGGAATTACAGGATCTGTGCGGTCAAAAAAATCGGGAAAAAGTAAATCAAAGTTTTTTTGACCCACTAAACGTAGCACGTTGGTATATTCTAAATCATCATCACCACCAGCCAACATTTTGGTCATATACATTAAGAGTAAAGCTGTTTTTTTAGGAGACCAAGCCTCTGGTTCGTAGTTTAATAATTTATATTCTACTGGGTAATCTTTTGGGTTAAGTTCGTTTATATAAGTATTAACACCGTCTGCATAATCTTGTATGTAATTAAGTGTTTCGGTATCGTGCTGTTTCATGTACTCCATGGCTTGGTCTGCACCGTAACCCATACCTCGTCTTCGTTCCGTTCTATCATAGTTTAGGGCTCCTTCACCAAAAATTTCAGATAAACGACCAGCAGCAGCGTGGGTTTGAAACTCTATTTGCCAAAGCCGATGTTTTGCGGTTATATAGCCCTGCGCTTTATATAAATCGTGCTCGTTTTGTGCAAAGAGATGCGGTATCATTTGTGCATTGTAATGCACTGTGACTTTATCTGTTAAACCAGGGATATCAATAGTTCCTGTAACAGATTCGTCGGTTTCATTTTGCCAAATGCCAGCACTCGGATTTAAAAATTTACCTAAAGGAGGAAGTGAACCTAGTTTTGTATTTAAAACGAAAAACACACCAATTGTTAATACAAAGGATAAGAGTAATTTGGCATATTTCATAAGCTCAGAATTATTAAGAACCTAAAAATACCAAATATTATTCTAACCGAATGGAATCTATAAGTAGTTTAAAGTGTTCTTCTTTTTTATTACCAATAAGAAAGGCAATTTGTTCCATCTGGTCTCCATTAAAATTAGGAACGTCTACTTTAGAGCCTCTAAACCAGGCATACATAGCGTTAAAAGGAATTTCTGTTATTTGCCAATTGCCAGTAGTCGTAAAGGTAGTAACATAAGAATAGCGTTGGTCACTCGTGCGTTTTACTCTAAACTGATAGGTTTTACCATCCCCTTTTATTTTAATTTTAAACTTGGTAAACTGATGAGATTCAATAGTATTAAAACGATATCTTAAAGATGAAAATCCACCATTATTTTTTAAAGATATGTCTCCGGTGTATTCACCATAACCCTCTGTATTTATTTTAAAATCTCCATGAGATTGTCCGCCCATAACACCGTCATCTACGGTTCGCCAGTCATTGAGTTTACTGTCTGCGTTAAATTTAAATAGTATCATATGTTGTTGAAATAGACTAAGAAATATAAATATATAAAGACGCATTGCTTCTTTTGCTTAAAGATACAATGATGCTTTATCTTTATAACGTAATTTGTAAAACTTTAAGATTGTAATTACCTTAAGATTAGTTTTTTTACAATGGCTTTTCCTATAGATTCGTTGAGCATTGAAATAATTTTTTCTGTACCATAGCTCAATTCTTCACGTAATACACTAGAGCTTAATTGCACATAAAGGGTGTCTTGCTTTAATTCTATAGCCGTTGTGTAGTTGTTAACACCGTTTCCCATAAGCTTTTTCCAAGCTTCGCGCACATTGACCTTGTCTAAACCAGATTGTAAATTATTGGTTTGTACAAATTCTTTGAGGACCTCTTGTATAGGTTGATTATCGTTATTACGTTTAGCCATCACCGTTGCCGCAAAAGCGGTATCTTTTAATTATTCTATATTCAGTTTTATAGGAGTATAGCGTTTGTATAAATATACATCCTTATTTTGATTACTTACTTTAAGCTGGGTTTCAGAGGCCATTAACACAGTTTCCTTCCATATGGCATAAGGTGTCACATAGTAAATATTTAAACTGTCGTTTTCTAGTTTTATGGTAAAGACTTCTGCATCGTCTGATGTGTAGTAGGTTTCGTTAATTCCTGGTTTTAACTTTTTTCTAAAGCCTTTTAAGCTATCGTTTACGGCTATGTAATCTATGGTTTCATTATATTTATATTGCTTTTTTATGCCATTACTTAGGGTAACTTCCTCTATTTCCCAGTACCCATTTAGATGGTCTAAATAAATTTCAGGATTTTCAGAACAACTGAAAAGAGTAAGCAGGGTTATTAAAAACAGTGTTTTTACATTTAAAATAGACCTCAGATAGAGGTTTTTTTTAGTATTAAAAGTTTTCATTATAGTTTAAACAATTTATACGATTGATGTATTTGTTTTACCACATTTTCAGTGCGATCCGCATGCGTATCACTTATAAAAATTTGGCCAAAATGATCATTGTCAACCAAACTAATAATTTGTGCCACACGGTTTTCATCTAATTTATCAAAAATATCATCGAGTAAGAGTATTGGTGATACACCACTTTGCTGCTTTATAAAATCGAACTGTGCTAATTTTAACGCAATTAGAAATGATTTTTGCTGACCTTGGCTACCAAATTTTTTAATAGGGAAATCATCAATTAAAAAGGTAAGGTCGTCTTTGTGAGTACCTATACTGGTATATTGTAATGCTTTGTCTTTGTTAATATTACTTTGTAAAAGCGCTATTAATTCACCGTTAAAAAGGTCACTTTTGTATTTTAAGTCAATAGCTTCATTGCTTTGGCTTATAGCTTCGTAACGTTCTTTAAAAATAGGAATAAAAACGTTTAAAAATGCGTCACGTTTTTTAAAGATGTCTTTACTATAATTGTCTAATTGTTCGTTATAAATAGCAAGTGTATCACCGTTAAACGTGTTGTTAAGTGCAAAATACTTTAAAAGTGCATTACGTTGAGATAACACTTTGTTATATGCAATAACAGATGTTAAGTAAGCTTTATCACTTTGGGATATAACGCTATCTATAAATTTACGTCGCATATCACTCCCTTCTGTAATTAAATCGCGATCTGCTGGTGAAATTATGACCAAAGGCACAAACCCAATGTGTTCACTAAATTTATCGTAGGCTTTTCCGTTACGTTTAATTATTTTTTTTTGGCCGCGTTTTAGGGAAACAATAATCTTTTCAGGACGCTCGTTTTTAGTAAAATTACCATCTACCACAAAAAACTCGGTACCGTGTTTTATGTTTTGAATGGCAACAGAATTAAAGTAACTTTTACCAAAAGCCAGGTGGTAAATAGCGTCTAAAGCATTTGTTTTTCCTATACCATTAGCACCAACAAAACAATTGATTTTGCTGTCGAAATCGAAAACCTGACTTTCAAAATTTTTGTAGTTGACTAATGATAGTGTATTTAGAATCATAAAAATTAAACAATTTTCCTTTAGTTTACTGCGGTTATGAAGGTATATCTTATTGGTGCAAATTATTGAAAAATAACAAATAAATAGGCTTTTAAATCCCAATAAAAATTTTATTTTTGCCCACGCATTAATAGACAAGATATGGCCACGTATAAGAAAAGAGGATACAAACCAAAAACTAAAAAAGAGAAGGAAGTTGTAGTAGAAGAAAACTCTACAACGGCTGAGGTGTTTAATACACTAGATGAAGGAGCTTCTAAAACAGAAGAGTGGTTTGTTAAAAATCAGAATTACATTATAGGTGCTATTGCTGTAATTGCCTTAATTGTTTTGGCTTACTTAGGCTACAAAAAATTTGTTGCAGAGCCACAAGGTAAAGAAGCGCTTAATGAAATGTACCAGGCTAAAAAATACTTTGAAGATGCTGCCAATGGTATATCATCAGACTCGCTTTATACACTTTCGCTTAATGGAGGTGAAGGTAAGTATGGCATGTTAGATATTATCAGTGAGTATGGTGGTACATCTGCAGCAAACCAAGCCAACTACTACGCAGGTATGGCTTATTTAAACCTTAAGGACTATCAAAATGCCATTACCTATTTAAGTGATTTTAATAGTAATGATAAAATGTTAGACCCTATAGCTAAAGGTGGTATAGGTGATGCTTTTGCTCAATTAGAGCAGCCAAGTGAAGCATTAGAATACTACGAAAAAGCGATTAATGCCAATACAAACAACTTTACAACACCAATTTATTTGTTAAAAGCAGCACGTATGGCAATAGATCTAGGAGAAAATCAGAAAGCTTCAGAGTACCTTAACCGCATAAAGTCTGAATTTTCTACATCTGCAGAGGCTAGCCAAGTGGATGTTTTAATAGGAAAACTAGAGGCAAGCTTATAATAGATGGCAACTGCAAATCATAATTTATCGAATTACGATAAAGCTACAATCCCAAACGCGAAAGACTTTCGGTTTGGGATTGTTGTTTCTGAGTGGAATACCGAAATTACAGAAGGGTTATGGCAAGGTGCTTTTGATGCACTTATAGACTGTGGTGCTGTAAAAGAAAATATTGTTCGTTGGAATGTTCCTGGGACTTTTGAGTTGACGTACGGAGCAGCGCGTATGTCTAAAAGTATCTATGCCGATTCTGGTATGTTAGATGCTATAATTGTTATTGGTTGTGTTATTCAAGGTGAAACTAAGCACTTTGACTTTGTATGTGACGGTGTTACCCAAGGTATAAAAGACTTAAATCTAAGTGGTGACATCCCTGTTTTGTTTTGTGTATTAACAGATAATAATAGGCAACAATCCATAGACCGTTCTGGCGGTAAACATGGTAATAAAGGAACAGAAGCAGCTATTACTGCTATTAAAATGGCAGCGCTAAGACGAAATACGCAGTAGGCGGTTTTTAGTGGTTAGTTGTTAGTAAAAAGGTATTAGGAGGTGTAAATGGTTGCTGCCAAAATTTTATTTTGTTAATCACCAATCACCAATCACCAATCACCAATCACCAATCACCAATCACCAATCACCAATCACCAATCACCAATCACCAATCACCAATCACCAATCACCAATCA
>NZ_CALGNH010000050.1 GCF_937958655.1 uncultured Winogradskyella sp.
ATTAGGTGTAAAGAATTTAGGGAATCCAATAACAGAAATTAATTCTTCACTGATACCACAATTATTCTTGTCCCTAACATAGACGGTATAAAGACCAGGTTCAACATCTGTAAAGGTATTACTGTCTTGGTAAGGGCCATTGCTATCAACAAGAGCATATTCATAATCACCTTCACCGCTGACTATTATACTAACTGTATTATTTTCTGAGGCATCTACAATGTCAACGTTTGTAATGGTAGCAACATTAGAAGGTAAAACGTTTATCGTTCTGTCCTTAAAACAGCCATCGGTATTACTGACCCTTACGGTGTAGGTCCCAGGTGTGTCAATCTCTATAAAAGCTGTGGTCTCACCAGTGGACCATTGATAGAAAAAGTCACTTGTAGAGGCATTGATGACACCAGCATCAAGAATGATCGGTTCAGGTGAGAAGTTAATGCAATAGATGGTTTCAAAAGCAGTTTCAATATTGGGCAGTTCAAAAACGGTAAGCTCAATTTCACTGATACCATAACAGGCATTGTTATTTTCAACACGTGCGTAAATGGTTTGGTTATAGGCAACGGTATTGGTATAGCTACTGCCTAGTGGATTGTTTTCCAACAAGGCATCGTTATAGGTTTCGTAATAGGTTACAGGCAGTCCAGCGGGAGCACCAGCAAGGACAATGGCATTGGTATTGTTGAGGTTAAAAGCCGCAAAGCCGTCTTCGTTACCATCATCGTCACAAACGAAAATGCTAGCATCGTTAGATGCTGTAGTACTGACCTCTAGGGACACCTCACTAAAGCTCACACAACCTGTATTGGTATTGGTGACTCTGGTGTAGATGATTTGAGGATTAAAGAAATTCTCAAAGGCATCAGGATCAATAGGATTTTCATCGTTCTGAGCATCGTTTTGTGAGATATGAAAACTTATAGATCTGTCAACTGTGCTTTCAATAATAGCTTCTGTAAATGGGGAGATATTAAATATTGTAAACCCTTCTTGTATGCCATCTTCATCACATTGTACAATGGTAATATTGTTTGCTGCAGGCGCAGCATTGATAATAATTTCAAAACTACCTGTGCTAAAACAAGTGGTATTTGTAGTGTTTTCAATTCTAACAAAAACAGAATCGTTAAAGGCAGTATCGTTAGTGTAAGATAGTGCTAGTTGATTATCGTTATTATCGGCATCCTCTTGCGAACCGTGAAAGGTAATATTAGTTTCGGTTTCACTTTGTTCACCTCTGATTGTTGGAATTAAATCTCCCAATGCTATAGTTGCAAAACCATCTGTAGGGTCTCCATCATCATCGCAAAATTCTAAAGTATTGAGTTGAACAATTTGAGGAGTATTGAATACTTCAATTTCAAATGAGTTAATATCAAAACAATTGGTATTCTCAACATTATCAACCCTTACATAAATGGTTTGTGGATTGACGGCATTGGTGAAAGGAAACGAGATTTCGTTTTCAAGGTTTTCAGCATCTTCTTCTGTCTCAAAATAACGAACATTATGCTGATCTGGCTCTTGAGCTAGTAGAGCTTCTCCATTCTTGTTTGAAAAATCGAACATATCAAAAATACCATCATTAGCAGCAGTATCACAAACACTTATATCTGTAGGTTCGTTGGCAACAGGTATTTCAAAAACTCCTACTATGGCACTACCTTCAATAGGGCATTCTCCGTTATTGGGTTCTATAAAAACCTGATAGAAACCTGGTGTATCAATAAAGAGTTCAGCCTGGTTGTTACCAGCAATGGAATTACCATCAAAAGACCATACATAGTCTGCTCCAGGGATATCACCTGCTTGTAAAGTATAAGAATCACCAGTACATAATCTTAACTCTGTTGTACTAATGCCGTTTCTAATGATGTCTGTTTCAGAATTAAAAAGTGATTGAATAAATGGAGGTAACCCTATTCTACTTGTGTTTTGCTGAGAGCCATTAATGTCTAGCTCGACACCTCTGTCATCATAAATAATGTCTTCGCCATCTGCTTCAGGGTTTTCAATTACCCCTAAATAACGAAATGCGCCAGTGTTTTGTTCAAACTCATATTGTGCTCTATAAATTTTTCGGTCTATACCTAATTGCAGCGCACCAGCACTAATTGTATTTGAAAAATAAATTTCATCTCTGGAATCAGGGATATCCATAGCTTCTAAATCCCATTGAAATACCCAGCTCGCCCCATTACCAGTTGCGCCTGAGCCTACTGTTGCATAAGCTTTTCGGTTTTCGGCTGAAAATTCGACACCATAAGGGCTGTTACCTTCGCTAGGGCTATATAATTCCAAGCCACCACTTACGAAACCAGAGCTTGGGTTGAAATCGTAAAGATAAACTCCACCAGGTGTATTTCCACCAAAGTTGTTTTCTGCAAATCCATAATGCGCAACAAGTAACTTGGTGCCATCAGGTGAGGCTTTCATATAACCTAAAGCATTACGTCTATATCCTGTTACTGGTACCTCAGGAAAAATATTGTCTGAAATTCTTGGGTTAGGGTCAACACCATTTTCATCAATCTTAAAGGCATAAAAACGATTTACAAAGTGCGTGATTACCCAAATAGATGAACAGTCATCAGAACTAACAGCGGTTATTTTTTCTGAACATTTATATTCTACTTGGAGAGGGTCACTTTGATCAAATGTCTGCAGTTGAACATTCTTTAAATTAATATCTACGGCACCAAATCCATTATTATCATTTAGATTAATTTGGGAATAATTAAGTCCAAAATTTCCACCTTCACGTGAAGAAGGGATATGATGTGGTTCATCTACTGTAAAAAGATAATAAGTACTAGGATCTTGTGGTTTAGGAACTATTACTCCCGAAGAAGTACTAGATTCAGCACCTCTTAATCCAGTACCGTTTTGCATTACTTGATGTATGCCATTAATGGTATTTAAACCGCTCCAGATAGTTCTACCGTCAGAATAAAATAATAAATTACCATCAGCATCAGATATGGATGTGCAACCTTCTAAAGTTCTAAGTTGCCCATCTGTTATTGATGTTACTGTGCCTTCAGTAGCATCAAATGTGACACCTGCATTCCAACCAAAATACCAATTTGAGGCTTCATTTTGTCCATAAACTGGATATAGGACAAACACCAAAAATAATATAAAACCAATCTTCTTCATAATAGCTTTGATATACGCATCATTCCTACAATTCTCAATACATTATTACAGTAGCTAATGGATTATATTTCTGCTGTAGGTAGTATTTTAGTAGTACATAGCAATAGCTATCAAAGATATTACAAATCTCTCTTTTTTAACAGCCTATAAGATAAAAAGATAAAAAGGGCTGACCAACCCATTACTATTGCAATTTCGTACCAATGTACAGCATAGTCGTACATAATATCTTTATTATCTGGAAACTTAGTCATCATTATTCTTCTACCTGGCTCATCAATAAGTTTGTACATAGATTCTAATGGAAGAAAATTCTTTGTTTTCCATGCGCTATCTGCATTACCAAAGGCTTCATAAGCTCCCAAAAAGATTAACCATTCAAACAACCATAATATGAATAAAAATGCGAGTGCGAATGCTGAACGTTTGAGTAGCATTCCAAAAAATAAACAAAGACTAAAGAATCCTACCAATTTTACAAAATAAGCTAGTAAAAATTCTATTTCTCTAATTATAATTGAGGCTTCTGTGTAGCTAGAATAGTAGAGTCCTATAAAAAACGATGCTAAACCAATTAAAAGGGTGGCACATAGAGAAAAGAAAACGATGGTATAAAATTTAGACAGAATAAATTCTTTTTTACTCAGTCCATCAATTAGATTTTGTTTTAGGGTTTTATTGCTGTATTCATTACCTATCATACTCACTACCACAATAGCAAAGAAAAACTTAAAATAGGAAGCAAAAAATGTGGTAATATGCCAAATAATTGGGAAATTAAAGATGCCCAATTCTCCTAATTCTAATGTGAATAAGCCAAAAAAGTTAATCTTAATTGAGGATAATACTAAAACCGTAAAAGGTAATATAAATGAAATTATAATAAGGATTCGACTTGTTTTATTCAGCCAAAGTTTTTGTAGTTCTAATTTTAAAAGACGTAACATATATTGATTGGTTGTGCGTAGTTCCTAATAAGAATTAAGCTGTTTTTTGATTTGATTCTAAGTTGTCTGTGAGTTGTAAGAATTGCTCTTCCAAGCTTTCTTTTCGTTTTACCAGATGTGATAATAAAATCCCCTTGTCAAACATAAGTTTGTTGAAGTCTGAGGCTGACATGGGTTGATTTAAAAAGGCCGTAATTAAGTCATCTTCAACTTTTATTTTTAAAAAATTAGTATCCGCATTTAGCAGTTTAATGAGGTCATTTTGTCGTTCCGTTTTTAATTCAAAAAAGCCATGGCTGTTAATCATTTCGTCTACGCGCCCAGAATACAATTTTTCACCTTTTCTAAGCACTACAACATGGGAGCATACTTTTTCTACTTCATCAAGTAAATGAGATGCTAGTAAAATAGTAGTGCCAGTAGCTGCAATATCTTTAATAATTTGCCTTATTTGGTGTATGCCTTGTGGGTCTAATCCGTTTGTAGGCTCATCTAATATTAAAATCTCTGGGTCGTTAAGTAGGGCAGAAGCAATGGCCAGGCGCTGTTTCATCCCTAATGAGTAGGTCTTAAATTTATGATCTTTACGGTCTAAAAGCCCTACAACGTCTAGCTTTTCTGCAATCTTACTTTCATTAACTCCTTTTATTCTGCAAACCAGCTTTAAGTTTTGTTTTGCAGTCATATAAGGGTAAAAGTTAGGGCGCTCAATAATTGCACCTACCTGCTTTAAAGCATTGTGTGTAGTGGTATTGCCATTAAACCAGTGAAAGTCACCATGGGTTTTATTGACAACATTTAATACAATACCTAAAGTTGTAGATTTACCACTACCATTTGGCCCTAAAATGCCATAAACGTTACCTTTGTTAATAGTAAAACTTAAGTTTTTTACAGCCGTAAGATTGCCGAACTTTTTTGTAAGATTGTTGATTGTAAGGATAGTTTGTTCCAAAATTGATTGGTTTAAATTTATTGAAGTTGCCATAGCTATTACTAAATAAGCTTAGTATAAGCTTGGCAAAAGTTGGTTATGTTGATAAGACGATTAAAGCTGTAGTTTGTTACATAGGTTTTAGAGAAAACTATTACATTTAAAAAATGAAAGAGGATTTAAAAATATCTAAAAAGAAGCCTTCTTATAAAATTTCAACAGAATTAGATAGCTATTTGTCTGTATATAATCGCAACATAGATCTTCCTATTTTTTATGAAGATTTATTGCGTTTTCAAGGTTCTGTTGTTGTCTACGATAAGAATGATGAAGATACATTATGGGTGCGGGTTTACTACAATGAGTTTGAACGCGAAGAAATAGATTTAAGCTTAAAAAAGGTATATTCAAATTTACTTTCAGATGGAAGTGATGTCATCTTAAAATACTTAAATATTGATGCTATAGATTTTTGTACTTTTGGAAACTCTAAACCCTTTAGAGTAAAGGTTAGAAATATTCTTAATGATAATTACACCTATTTCTATGTAAAGAAAGCTGACGCGTCTAGAGTTTATGGGTTAGAATTAGAGCACATGTTGTCTCCATACAATCTCAACTTTTTAGTTTGTAAAAACACCTTGATTGAAGAGCATATTGCAGGAATTCCTGGTGATGAATTTATAAAAAATATGCTCCAAGATTGTAACGCCTCTGAAAAAGCCCAGATTGCTAAAGAGTTTGTTAAGTTTAATGAACGTTGTATGATAAGGTTGTTGGGCGATATGAGATCTTATAATTATGTAATTGTACCAACGCACGATTTTGACCATGTTGTATTTAGAATAAGAGCAATAGATTTTGATCAACAATCTTATGAGGGTAATTTAAAGATATATAGACCTCAATTTTTTAAAGAAAATTATAAAATGGTAGAATTGGTTAGGGCTAAAATTCAAAAAGAATCCATAGATCAATATAAAATTGAGGAACGCTCTATTGTGGCAAAACGTATGTTAAGTCATAACAATCAAATACAAGCGCTATTAAAATGTATGGAGGTGGATGAACTTTCTTTAAAAAAACACGTAGATATGCTTAAGGAAGAAATCTATAAATACACTTTAGATCTAAATTTTAGAAAGAGCACAACAATGGGTGAGGTCGTAAAAAATGCTCTAGATTTTGTAAAACGAAATTATGAAGGGGTAAATGATAAACCGTTTTAATTCCAGTTTTCATCAAAATCTAAATCACTGTAATCATCCACGTCAATATCATCCTCAAACGCATTAAAATCATCAGAATCTGTATCGGCTTCAAATACCTTCTCTGGCGCCTCGTCTGGTATCTGTCCGTGTACAAACATTAGGTTAGGATAGTCGGTGCCTACAGATTCTTCTACGATTTCTGCCAGTTCTACATAGAAGGTCCACATGTTTAAAAAATCATAAACATAAATAAGTTTTGGAGATGCTTCATGCGTTATGTCTTTGATGATGCTGGTGCTCATCATTTTTACCTTGTTAAGGCCTTCGCTCATATCAAACATAGCGATTTCTTCGCCTTGGTTCCATTCGTCGTCACTAATATAGAACGAAGCCATTTCTAGACCATCAAACCCAAAAGATTGCGTAATAATATTGTGCAAGTCTTCCATAGTGTCCGTTTCTCGGATTTCTAAATCTCTGAAAACATCCTCTTCTGTATCATTATCTAGGATAACTCTAAATCTGTAAATCATGCTGCAAAGTTAAACGTTTTTTTAATTATTTACTGAAACGATGTAAAGTAAAAATCATTGCGCTGAGTAAAATAAATGCACCTACTTGGTGTAATACTCCAAGCCATACAGGGACTGCATAAATCAACGTTAATACACCTAGTGAAAATTGAACGCCAACCATAATCAATAAAGCAT
>NZ_CALGNH010000051.1 GCF_937958655.1 uncultured Winogradskyella sp.
CTAAAGCAGCCATACAACCCGTACCAGCAGCTGTTATGGCTTGTCTGTATACACGATCTGCAGCATCACCACTAACAAAAACCCCCTCTACATTGGTTTTACTTGTCCCAGGTACGGCATTTATGATATAACCTGTTTCATCTAATTTTAGATAGTCCTTAAAAATATCTGTATTCGGTTTATGTCCTATAGCTACAAAGAATCCTGTTGCCGGGATTTCAAACTTTTCATTCGTTTTATTGTTAAAAGCTCTAATACCTGTAACTACTTGACCATCACCTAAAACCTCATCGGTTTCTGTATTTAATAAAATCTCAATATTCTCAGTATTTCTAACACGTGCTTCCATAATTTTAGATGCTCTAAATTCATCTCTTCTAATCAACATCGTTACTTTTTTACAAAGTTTGGATAAATAGTGTGCCTCTTCACAGGCAGAATCACCTGCTCCTACGATTACGACTTCTTGGTTTCTGTAGAAAAAACCATCACATACTGCACATGCAGAAACACCACCTCCTAGCTTTAGATACTTTTGTTCTGATGGTAATCCTAAATATTTAGCCGAAGCACCTGTAGATATAATTACCGTAGACGCATGTATCTCTGTTTCTTCATTTACCCAGACTTTATGTATATCTTCAGAAAAATCTACCTTAGTTATCCAACCGTGGCGCACATCAGTACCAAATCGTTCAGCTTGTTTCTGAAGTTGAATCATCATCTCAGGGCCAGTTATGCCATCTGGATATCCTGGGAAGTTCTCAACATCATTAGTCGTCGTTAATTGACCTCCTGGTTGTTCTCCTTGGTATAACACAGGTTCCATGTTGGCTCTAGAGGCATATATAGCTGCAGTATAACCTGCAGGTCCAGAACCTATTATTAAACATTTTACTTTCTCAATTGTATTAGACATATCATAAAGTTTTATTCTAAAACAAAAGTAGGTTTTTTAGATAAATCCTTACATAGAAGTTATCAACACTAGCTACTCTGCTACAACCCTAAATTTATTTTTATATCGTCTTTTTAAAGTCTTAATAATTAAGAGTCAATTAGATAAGTTTAACCCTTAAAAAGATCCTTATATGAGTTCCTAAATTAAACGTACAACTAAATTTTAGATTATTTAATTAATACTGCTATAACCACAAATATCATATGGGGATGTGATTATTAATTTATAATAAAACTTTAGTTTAAATTATTACTATGCTTTAGACACAAAATTAATGGGAAGTAATTACAAGTTTTTAGCAATTTACATTCAATATCCATAACAGACATATGAATATTTGAGAACTATAGACATGGTCTCAACTAAAAAAATGACGTAATCTTAAAAACGGCTTTAAAGGCTATAATTGAAGAAAAGATTATCTATTAAAACTATACTCTTTACGTATTTTTTTAGTTATAAACCTAAAACTGTAATTTTTAAACTTATTATAAATTCGTTTTATACCTTCTGAAGTCATCCAACCGTTATGCGTATTAAATTTTCTAATATTAGCTATGGACATAAAATGATTCTCGCCATTAGCCATACTGTAAACGCCACCATAAAAAGGCAATTGGGTTAACTCAATATTATTATTTAAAACGGTTAGGCGATGATCAAAATATAACATTGGATCAACATTAAAAAAGTAATTAAAAAGTTCTGGTTTTACAATTACAGAACTTCCACACAGGTAACTAAACTTGTAGGTCGCCAATAGAAAAGGTTTTCCGTCTAAGTGGATATATCCATTTTTTGTATACCACCCAGGTAATTCAGTACCGCTCTCATTAACAAATCCTGCAATCTTATTACTAATAAAGTCATCAGAATCTACAGTCATTATATAATCTGTATCAAAATTTTCCGTGGCATAATTAACACCAATCTTTAATTTCCCACCTTTGTCTAACTCACGTCTTCTGTTAAGACTTTTATCACTTTCTGAATCTCTTCTAACTGGTGGTTCAAAATCTACTTCAACATAGTGAATGTTAGGATGTTCAAAATTAATTTGTGGTTTTTCATTACAAACCACAATAACTTTGAAATTTTGATCTGTTTGATTACAGATTGAAATTAAGGTTGCTTCAACATATTGACTAAACTTGAGCCAATCAGAAGTAACCTGTTCACTTTTTACAGGTACAATAAATGAAATCATGAGTCGATAGCTTAAAAATCAGTGTAAAAGTAAATATATTAAATGCATCAAAGTTCAAAAATCGTTCAATAACTAAATTAACAGTTAAACTACCATTTTACTGATTTCCAATGTTTTACATTTAAAAAAGTTAATAAAAGTTATAAACAATTTCTCTAGTTTTCTAAAATTTATATTATTTTAAGCTCCAAACGATTCAAACAAAAAAACCCATTTTAAAAAAAATGAGTTTTCGAAAAAAGTCGGGGTGGCAGGATTCGAACCTGCGACCTCCGCGTCCCAAACGCGGCGCGATAACCGGGCTACGCTACACCCCGAAAATGATTATCAATTGAGGTGTGCAAATATAGAATTTTTCTTCATAATCAAATAACAATTTTCTAACTTTAGACAGTATTAAATAGTTCTTTTTAAATATGAAGAAAACACTTAGCCTTATCATTATACTAATCAGCACCTTATCGTGTGCTCAAGACAAAAATCCTGTAAATACAAAAAATGATTATAAAGTTATCGTTTCAGACTTAGACATTCCTTGGGGATTTGTATTTCTGCCCGATGGGTCTTTATTAATAAATGAAAAGGCAGGTCAGCTCATACATTTTAAAAATGGTAAAAAAACAATAATTTCGGGATTACCATTAATTCATTTTAGCGGTCAGGGCGGTTTATTAGATATTGTTTTGCACCCTAATTATAAAGTCAATAAATGGATTTATTTTTCGTACGCCACAGCCAGCGGAAAAGAAAATGGCGCTAATACTGCAGTAGCAAGGGCAAAACTGAAAGGGAATACGCTAATAGATTTTGAAGTTTTATACAAAGCCGAACCAAATTCTAAAAAGGGACAACATTTTGGATCTCGTTTAGTTTTTGATAAAAAAGGCTATTTATATTTTACGATTGGAGATCGTGGAGATAGAGATTTAAACCCGCAAGATATCTCAAGAGACTGTGGTAAAGTGTACCGCATCAATGATGATGGTAGCATACCTAAGGACAATCCATTTCATAATCAACCAAGTGCAAAAAAAGCTGTTTATTCCTATGGACACAGAAATCCACAAGGCATGGTGCTTCATCCCAAGACAGAAGAAATCTGGACTCATGAGCATGGCCCTAGAGGCGGAGATGAAATTAATATTATTAAAAAAGGCAAAAATTATGGCTGGCCAATTATTAGTTATGGTATTAATTATAGCGGCACAACATTTACAGAGCTCACAGAAAAAGAAGGTATGGAGCAACCTTTACATTACTGGACGCCGTCAATCGCTCCAAGTGGTATGGCTTTTATTAATAGTACTAAATATGGTAATTGGCAAGGAAACCTATTAGTGGGCTCTTTAAAATTTCAATATTTAGATATGTGTACTTTAAAAGACAATACAATTATTAAAGAAGAACGGCTTTTAGATGGCTTAGGTAGAGTACGATCAATTGAGCAAGGACCAGATGGTTACATATATGTAGGTATTGAAAATTTAGGAATTGTAAAATTAATTCGGAAAAATTAAAACAGCTCTACTAAAAAAAAGGTAGTTATTTTGATCTTTAACCATCAATTACAATAAACAAAAAGCATGCTATAGGCTAGCTCTAATTCGCTAAATTTGTATAACAAATTAATCTAAAACGTAATAATGCTTATAATTGGAATAGCTGGCGGAACAGGATGTGGTAAAACCACAGTTGTAAATACTATTTTAAATGAACTCTCCGAAGCCGAGGTAGACGTTATATCCCAAGATTCATATTACAAAGACACTACACACTTAAGCTACGATGAACGTGTGAAAATAAATTTTGATCATCCAAAATCAATAGATTTTGATTTATTAAAAACACATATTAAAGCCCTTAAAAGCGGAAACTCAATTGAGCAACCCGTATATTCCTTTGTGGAGCACAATCGTACAGGAGAAACACTAACTTTAAAACCCAGAAAGGTTATAATTGTAGAAGGTATTTTAATTTTAACTAACCCAGAATTAAGAACCTTATTTGACATTAAAATATTTGTACACGCAGACTCTGACGAACGTTTAATTAGACGACTTAAGCGCGATATTTCTGAGCGCGGTAGAGACATTAACGAAGTCTTAACTCGGTATCAAAACACACTAAAACCAATGCACCAGCAATTTATTGAGCCTATGAAAGAATATGCTGACATCATCATCCCAAACAATAAATACAACACTGTTGCCGTAGATATCGTTAAAACTATAATTAACGAGCGCTTGTAATGAAATATTTAAAAAACATATCTGCCATAGTTCTTATCTTGTTTATAATATGGATGTTATTTTTTGATGCACACTCCCTTCGATATCATTACGAATTAAATAAAGACATAGAAGAGTTAGAGTACCAAAAAGACCATTACAAAAACGAAATGGCAAAAGACAATAAAGCCATAGAAGAATTAAGTACCGATGAAGGTATAGAGCGTGCTGCACGCGAAAATTATTATATGAAAAAACCTAATGAAGACATCTTCATTATAGAATATGAAGACAGCATAGCCAAACAAAAAACGCATGAGTAAATTTTTATTTAACGATTTTGAAGCTGTATCTTCAAAGGCTTGGAAACAAAAAATACAGTTCGACTTAAAAGGTGCAGATTATAATGACGCCCTAATCTGGAAAAATAACGAAGGCATTAACGTTAGGCCATTTTATCATTCTGATCAGTTTAACACCTTACCAGACATTTCCCAGAGTAAAGCAACAAAATGGAAAATATGCCAAACCATTAACGTAAATAATGCAAAGGATGCCAATGCTAAGGCGATCGACGCAATAAATCGTGGTGCCGAGAGCATCCAGTTCAAAATTTTAGATGAAAATATTTCTATTGAAGCGTTATTTCAAAATATAAATACCGCAACTATCCCAATTGATATTAAATGTGGTTTTCTTTCTGAGAATTTTATAAGTAATGTACTGTCTTTGACTTTAGACTCAAAACAATCATCACAAGTTTACATTCATACTGATATTATTAATCATTTAGCTAAAAGTGGTAATTGGTACAAAAATCTAAAAGATGACCAAACTAAGTTTAAAAGTAGCTTTAAACAGACCCATCAATTAAGCGTAGATATTAGCCTATATCAAAATGCAGGAGCTACAATAATACAACAGCTAGCCTATGGTTTAGCCCACACCAACGAATACTTAAATTATCTTGAAAATAACCTTAAAGATAAAACACAGCAACACCTTTGTGTCACTTTTAATGTTACTGTAGGTTCAAACTACTTCTTCGAAATTGCCAAACTTAGAGCCTTACGTCAACTTTGGAGCACATTAGCAAACGAATATGGTATTAATACCAATTGTAGAATCTTTGCCACACCAAGTAAACGAAACAAAACCATTTACGATTACAACGTAAACATGCTTCGTACTACCACAGAATGTATGAGCGCTATTTTAGGTGGTGCTAATATAATTTCAAATTTACCATACGATAACCTTTACCATAAATCAAATGAATTTGGAGATCGTATTGCCCGAAATCAATTACTCGTTTTAAAAGAAGAAAGCTACTTTAACAAGGTTAATAACCCAGCAGATGGAGCTTATTATATCGAAAATTTAACCCAACAATTAGCGCAAAAAGGATTAGATCTTTTTAAAAATATTGAAGCCAATGGAGGTTTTTTAAGACAGCTAAAACAAGGTACAATTCAACGAAAAATAAAAGAAAACGCTACTAAAGAACAGAGAGATTTTGATGCTGAAAAATTAATACTTTTAGGGACTAACAAACATCAAAATCCTACTGATAAAATGAAAAATGAGCTAGAATTTAGCCCATTTTTAAAAAAAGAAAAGCGTAAAACTTTAATTGAACCTATAATTAAAAATAGATTGTCTGAAAAATTGGAAATCAACAGGTTAAAAAAAGAATAAATTATGGTATTGAGAAAAACTATAGTGCTAATTTTAGTGGTTTCACAACTCTTTTTAACCGCGTGTATGGAGGTCGCTAAAGAAGTTTTAGATTGGACACAAATTGAAGATATAAATGACATAGAAGGGCAAACACATGTACTAGATGACGATGCCATTAAACTATTTCTGCCAAGTACCTTTAAAAAATTTTCTTCAATAGACTATTTAAAATTATTAGACTCATTAGTTACCGATAACAAAAATTTAGAAATTGAAAGGTTACGATTTAGAAATATTAGAAAAATGGATGGCAATCATTACATTTTTTTTGACCATTCAATTAATGCCTCTTACATTATAAATTCAATTCCATACACACCTATTTCTAGACAAGACGCTAAGTATATTTTAGGAATCATAAGGCAAAGTCAAAATAAAGTTTCAGAAACCACCGATTTAAAATTTACAAAAATTACTGCCAAGCATAACGACAACGGAAAGACTCAAATTTTTAAAGGCATTTTTAAACTCGAAAATCCTAAGCTAAATCAACAAGCCTTTCAGCATGCCTATTTTATTTCTTCAAATAAAAAAACAGTAATTATAAATTTAATAGCCCCTTTTGAAGTCAATTTTGACCCTTTCCTAGAAAAAATGATATTATGACCAGAAAAAATCTTCAACACCTTACGCTTAACACTTCGGGTAGTGCATCTAAAAACGAGGAAGATCACTTTCTTACAGCAGAAGGTATTTCAATAGAGCCCACCTACTCAAAAAAGGATATAGAAGACTTAGAGCACCTAGATTTTGTTGCTGGCATTGCTCCAAATCTTCGTGGCCCATATTCTACAATGTATGTGCGCAGACCTTGGACGATTAGACAGTATGCAGGCTTTTCAACAGCCGAAGAGAGCAATGCTTTTTACAGACGTAATCTTGCTGCAGGACAAAAAGGCCTGTCGGTTGCGTTTGACCTCGCTACGCACAGAGGCTTCGACTCAGATCACGAGCGTGTCATTGGTGATGTTGGTAAAGCAGGCGTTGCAATAGATTCCGTTGAGGACATGAAGATTTTGTTCAATCAAATTCCATTAGATAAAATGTCGGTTTCTATGACCATGAATGGTGCTGTTCTACCTATTATGGCCTTCTACATCGTAGCCGCAGAAGAACAGGGTATAAAACCAGAGCAACTTGCTGGCACTATTCAAAATGATATCTTAAAAGAGTTTATGGTGCGTAATACGTACATCTACCCACCTACTCCATCCATGAAAATCATTTCAGACATATTTGAATACACCAGTAAACACATGCCGCGTTTTAATAGTATAAGCATTTCAGGATATCACATGCAAGAGGCAGGTGCTACTTGCGATATTGAATTGGCCTACACCTTAGCAGATGGGCTTGAGTATATTAGAAAAGGTTTAGCTGCTGGCATGGATATAGACACCTTTGCACCTCGTCTGTCTTTTTTTTGGGCAATAGGTATGAATCATTTTATGGAAATCGCTAAAATGCGCGCTGCACGTATGTTATGGGCTAAGCTTGTAAAGCAATTTAACCCAAAGAACCCTAAGTCATTAGCTCTGAGAACGCACTGCCAAACCTCTGGCTGGAGTTTAACCGAACAAGATCCCTTTAATAATGTTGCAAGAACTTGTATAGAAGCTGCTGCTGCTGCCTTTGGAGGCACACAAAGCTTACACACTAACGCTTTAGATGAGGCCATAGCTCTACCAACCGATTTTTCTGCGCGCATAGCACGTAACACACAAATCTATCTACAGCAAGAAACCCATATCACTAAAACTGTTGACCCATGGGCAGGCAGCTATTATCTTGAAAGTTTAACCAACGCTATTGCACAAAAAGCTTGGCAATTAATTGAGGAAGTTGAAGAACTAGGTGGTATGACCAAAGCTATTGAAGCTGGGATTCCAAAATTAAGAATTGAGGAAGCTGCCGCTAGAAAACAAGCACGTATAGATTCTGGCCAAGATACCATTGTAGGCGTTAATAAATATCAACTTAAAGAGGAAGACGCTCTACATATCTTAGAAGTAGATAACCAAACCGTTCGTCGTCAACAAATAGAACGTTTAAACCAAATAAAATCTAGCAGAAATAAAGCCAATGTTGCTTACGCACTTTCAAAATTAACTGAAGCTGCAAAGACAGGTCAGGAGAATTTATTAGCTTTAGCCGTAAATGCAGCTAGAGAACGTGCAACTCTAGGTGAAATAAGTGATGCTTTAGAAGCTGAGTTTGGACGCTATAAAGCACAAATAAAATCATTTAGCGGAGTGTATAGTAAAGAAATAAAAGACGATAAAAGCTTTCAAAAAGCAAGAACTTTAGCAGACCAGTTTGCTGAGCAAGATGGTCGACGTCCTCGTATTATGATTGCTAAAATGGGACAAGATGGGCATGATCGTGGTGCTAAAGTAGTTGCCACAGGCTATGCCGATGTTGGGTTTGATGTAGATATAGGACCATTATTTCAAACTCCAAAAGAAGCTGCAAAGCAAGCCGTAGAAAATGATGTTCATATATTAGGTGTATCCTCTCTTGCTGCTGGTCATAAAACATTGGTTCCGCAAGTTATTGAAGAACTTAAAGCCTATGGCAGAGATGACATTATGGTTATCGTTGGCGGAGTTATACCAAAACAAGATTATCAATATCTTTTTGATACTGGTGCCGTTGCTATATTTGGTCCTGGCACTAAGATTAGCGATGCTGCCATACAAATTTTACAAATTTTAATTGATTAACCACAGCACTTTATTAGCTATTTTATTAAAGCAAAAAAATAACTAAACAAATAGTTAAAGTATTGTTATTCATTTCTACAACAAGGATTTATATTTAAATTAGAGGAATTAATTAATTTCCTAATTTAAAACCATCAATCAATGAAAACAAGACTTCCTAAAGTGTTTCAAGCACTTTTTACAAGTATTTTACTTGTAATTTTTACCGCAAACGCACAAACCAAAACGGTTGAAAAACAAATCACAGGAGCTGTTCCCTCAGAAGCTTTACCAATTACGCCAGATGTTAAAATTGGTAAACTTGCCAACGGTCTCACCTATTACATTCAGAATAATGGGAAACCAGAAGATAAAGTAGAACTGCGACTAGCTATTAAAGCAGGCTCTATTTTAGAAACCGACGACCAAGTTGGTTTGGCTCATTTTATGGAGCACATGAATTTTAATGGTACTACAAATTTTAAAAAGAATGAATTGGTAGATTACCTCCAAAGTATTGGTGTAGAGTTTGGCGCTGACCTTAATGCTTATACTGGTTTTGACCAAACGGTTTATATTCTGCCCATACCAAGTGATGATCCCGAAAAATTGAATAAAGGATTTCAAATCTTACAAGATTGGGCAGGTAACGCATTATTAACCGCAGACGATATTGACGATGAACGTGGTGTGGTTATAGAAGAATACAGAACACGTTTGGGCGCAGCAACCAGAATGCAGTCTAAATACTTAGATAAGATTGCTTACAAATCTAAGTATGCAAAACGTTTACCAATTGGTACAAAAGAAAACATTGAAACCTTTGATTATGAGAGCCTCAGGAATTTTCAAAAAGACTGGTACCGACCAAACCTAATGGCTGTTATTGCCGTGGGTGATTTAGATGTTGAAACGCTAGAACAAAAAATAAAAGAAAACTTTAGTGGTTTAACAAACCCTGAAAACCCTAAACCAAGAGAAGAATTTTACTCTGAAAATCATGAAGGTACTTTTGTAGCCATAGAATGGGATGAAGAAGCTACAGGCTCTCAAGTTCAAATTTATTACAAAGACAAAGGCAACCCAAAAAAAACGAAAACTGTAGCAGATTACAGAGATAACATGGTGGAAGGTCTGTTTGATCAAATGATTAATAATAGACTGGCAGAATATAGCAACAAACCCAATCCACCTTTTATTTATGGATTCTCATATAAAGGTGGCATTATTGGTAATAAGCAGGCCTACCAATCCTTTGCACAAACTAATGAAAAAGGCCAATTAGATGCTTTAAAAACGCTCTTAGAAGAGAACGAGCGTGTAAAACGTTACGGGTTTAAGGCTTCAGAACTAGAGCGTGCAAAGAAGGATTATCTCGCAAGACTAGAGCGTCAGTTTAAGAATAAA
>NZ_CALGNH010000052.1 GCF_937958655.1 uncultured Winogradskyella sp.
AAGGAAAAACGATCTCCAACGCCTCAGATATGGCTTTATTTCTATTAGAAGAGGCACATGTAGCTACTGTAACTGGTGAAGCCTTTGGTAATCCTAACTGCATACGTATTTCTTACGCTGCTTCTCAAGACAATATTATAGAAGCTATTAAAAGAATAAAAGAGGTACTCAGTTAATATCTGTTACCTTTTTTAAGAAAAGCTCTAGCGCAACTTATATTACGCTAGAGCTTTTTGTTATTATAACAGTAACATCCAAATTAAAAAACTAATTACAAGCATGGATACCACTGTAACTTTTAGCCACATCATTTTATTTTCCTTTTTAAGCCGTTGCCTTAGTTCTCTTAGCTGCTTTGGTGTTGCCTTAGGAAAATCATACTCCACCTTCCCGGTTTTACCATAGCCACCTAAGGTTTTTTTAAATTTTTTTCGATTAGAACGCATCTTTTCATTGTTCTTAAGCGTTGTTATCATTGCTTGAGCTGATCCTCCGAAACCCATAAGTCATAGTTTTAAATTAGTGCATTAATTATCTAGGCTCACATAAAAACATGAGCGCTTTAGTTGTAAAAGACACCATTACATGTGTCAGTTAAAGATCAAAAAAAACAATAGTGAATAGCGACTAAAAAATAGCGACTAAAGCCATGGCAAACACAGATAGTTTTAAGACGATACCTGTGTTATTTACCATGCATAATTGTGAAGATTTAATACGTTGCCTTATCCCAAATACGGACTTTGCAGTCGACTTACTAAAATTGTGCTTCACAATTGATTTGTAATTAGAATTTAACAATCCATTGGTTGTGTAATGAGATACCTCAATGGGTTCTGGTACTGTTTTTACTTTTTTAATTACTACTGATGTCATGATTGGTATTTTTTAGTTGGTTACGCTTATATGACGAGGTATAACTAAAAATGTTACACAGCAAACCTCAACTATAGCTTAAGATTGAAGCGATTAATCTCATAAAATAGCAGTAAAAATATAGGCTGACTAAATTTAAAAATAAATGAAAAAAAGTTTAAAATTTATTGTTTTTGAGCTCTCCCAAGAACCAAATTAAGACCAAATTGGATTGAAATACTCCTCGCTTTTGCAATGTTTTGATATTCAATTATATTATCAGCTAATAAATAAAAGTTGGCTGGCCCTAAATATGCTGATACGCCTAAACCGACATTTGTGTAAGAAAAAGAATCTATAGTATAAGTCACTTTTGCTCTTAATCCTTTAAAAAGTCGTCTGTAATAAAATGCGGTTAACGCTAATTGTGGAGCTCTTGGACGATTTATCGCAAAAAGTTGCCCACCAACCGCATTAACGTACCCTTCATCATCAGCCAAACAATTACATTTTTCACTTTGCCTTTTCCCAAACTTATACCTAGCTGCCAAATTCAATTTTATTGGCCTCCATGTTGTATATTTTGATGCTGTTGCATCAATATTGAATAATTCTTCAAACTCATCCGCTATCTCGTTCCAATAGGCTTCTGGTGTTTGCCCACCATCAACTTCTGAGAATAGCGGATTAAAACCCTCATAAGTATAAGATCCACGCAATGCGTAATTTTGTAAACCTTTTGAGTGTCTTATAAACCCAATGTCTAACACGCTTCCTTCAACGGTTAATTGCGCAGATGGGTTGTATGTAAATCCGAAATCGAGACCTAAGCCCATATTACCACCAAAAAGCAATCTTTTTCTCAACGCTTTAATAGCTTCTGAGCTATTAGAGTTTGCGTTATTATTTAGATCACTAAAGCCTGACGTTTGCAAGCTTAGATCTAAATTAAAGCTATGTTCTAGTAAATTATTTTCACCCTCTCGGGTTATGAATGATCCTGAGTTGTCGGTTGAATTAAAATTAAATACACTGGAGTAAAGTTTTATTCGAGATCCAATATTTAGTTGTTCATTTATTTTTTTCCCTATTCCAAAGTGAAAAACTGAAATCATCTCTCCGCTAGCGTTTAGGTCGCTTAAATCAAAAACTCTACCTGTTTTGTTTGCATTTCCTTCTAAAGCTAAGATTGCATAATCTTCTGGGTAGTATGCAATAGCGTCAGTTTCAACATACATTCCGAAAGATAAATAGCTGTCTTTTTCAATACCGCTACCAAAAGCAAATCCGCCTGAAAAAATATCGGTTTGCTGGTTCAATGTAAAAAAATCGTTTCGGTCAAGATTAAAAACCGCATTTCTTAGTTTAGTATTAAAATCTACACCATCATTTATAAAAATATCATAAGCACTTACTCCAGAAGCGCCAAAACTAAAGTGATTCTTGGACAATAAAGGAATACCAATAAACCCATTATTTGCAAGTGTGGTACTAGGGTTTAATAGTATGGATTGCGGTATGTCAGTAAAACCAAATAATAGTTGTTTATTTTGTGAGAAGGCACTGGATAAAACGAAATAAAAAACAACACAAAATGACTTAGCCCTATTCATCTTACGTCCCTATTTCTAAATAAAAAACGCCCTTAGATTGGAGCAATACCCTACCCATTGAATTTTCGTCTAGCATTGAGCCATCATCACTGGGATTTAATCTAATTTCTACAGCTATAATTCTAGTAGTCTTGAGTGCATTTAAACTATCATCTTCAAAATTTTCCTCATAATTAGTGATAATATCATTGCCATTAGGTGAAGCATCAGCGTCAAAAGTTAGCGTATGCTGCACTTCTTCATTTTCATCTAAAAAATTTAGTTGTAGGCTAAAGCTTCTATTTATTGAGTTTGTGACTTCAAAAAATAATTCAGCTCTAATTAAATTATTTATAACAAATTCATCTTCAAAAATTTCAATATTACCTATAGAATCTCTTACTACAACAAGCTCATTTCCGTTTTCTAAAAAGTGAGAAGCTGCTTGCTCTGTATGTATAATACTAGATTCTATTACAGGAGCTAATAAAAGCTCATCTGCCTGATTAAAATCTACATCACTTATACAAGACAATGAAGTCGCCAACGCTCCAAATAGAATTAAAACAATTGCTTTTTTAAATAACACGATTACTTTGTTTAGATTACTAAAGTAACGTTTTGTATGAAATGAATATTATACACTAGCGGTTCCTCCAAAAGAATGGAGTTAATAAAATAAGGATGGTAAATAATTCTAAACGGCCCAAAAGCATTAAAAAAGAAGCCCACCACTTACCTAAAGGAGGTAAAGCTGCATAATTATTTACGGGTCCAAAATCACCGAGAGCTGGTCCTACATTTCCTAAACTTGAAGCCGAAAGCCCTATAGCAGAGGTAAAGTCTATTTGAAACATTGAAAACACCAAGGCTCCAATTATAAAAGATAGCATGTAAAGGATAAAAAATCCTAAAATATTAAAAACAATATCTCCTGATATTGACTTTTTGTTATAACGTACTGGTAGGATAGCGTTTGGATGTAGCGCTCTTTTAAATTCTAAAAATCCATTTTTAATTAAAATTAAATGTCGTACCACCTTTACACCACCCGAGGTACTCCCTGCCGAACCTCCTAAAAACATTAAACCAAAAAAGAAGACGGTTAAAAATGGAGTCCACAAGGTGTAATCTGCACTTACAAAACCTGTTGTTGTTATGATTGCAAGCACTTGGAATAAGGCATGGCGTATAGCACTCTCACCTTCACCTAAAACCATTGGATGCGCCACAGACGATTGCGACACATCTGCTCTAAAATAGATTAACAATGCTGCTATAACTGTAAAGATGCATATAAACTTAAAATAAAGTTTAAACTCATCGTCTTTAACTATTTTAACAACGTTACCTTTAAATAAATAGTAACTTAAAACAAAATTAGTACCTGCCAAAAACATAAAGACAATGATAATGTATTGTATTGTTGGATTATCATTCCAGTAAGCTACGCTGGCATTTTTGGTTGAAAACCCACCAGTAGATAAAGTACTTAATGCATGGTTAATAGCATCAAAAAAAGACATGCCTGCGAGCTGAAGTAAAATAGTTTCTGCAACAGTATATCCAAAATAAATTAACCAAAGACGTTTTGCTGTATCTGTTATTCTTGGATGTAGTTTATCACCGCCTGGACCAGGCGCCTCAGCAGCAAACAATTGCATGCCACCAACGCCCAACAAAGGCAGTATCGCTATAGCCAAAACAATAATTCCCATACCACCAATCCAATGGGTGGTGCTACGCCAAAATAAAACTCCTTCTGGTAGTATCTCAATATTATCTAAAATACTGGCTCCTGTGGTTGTATAACCAGACATGGTCTCAAAAAATGCTTCAGTAAAGGACGGTATAGCTTCCGTTGTTAAGTAGGGCAATGTCCCTGTTAACGACATCACAATCCAACCGAAGGCAACTACAATGTAGCCTTCGCGCTTATTCATTTCTTTATTATGCGTCTTGGTAACCATCATTGCGATACCACCTAACAGCAACGTTACCAAAGCGGCTAAAAGTAATTTAATTGTAACGCCGTCTTGGTAGATTAAACTAATTATGGTGGCAATAAGCATAAAACCACCATTAAATAATAATAGTAGCCCAAAAAAATGAAAAATGATTTTATAATTAAGCTTCATTGCTTTATATCGCTTAAGAGAAAAATGCTTCAACGGTAGATATGGAACGTGGCAAACAACAAACTACTACTCTGTCTCCAGCCTCGACTCTAAAATTTCCTAGTGGTATCATACCTTTACCATCTCTTATTACACCACCAAATATAGCGGACCTCGGAAAATTAAGATCTCTAATAATTTTATTGGTAATCTTAGAATTTGGTTTAACTACAAATTCTAATAACTCCGCATTCATGTTAGTAAGTTTGGTCATAGCTACAACCTCGCCTTTTCTTATGTATCTAAAGATATTATTTGCCGCTAATAATTTTTTATTAATTAGGGTATCAATACCAATAGACTGTGAGAGCTGGTAGTAATCCATATTTTCAACAAGGGCAATGGTCTTTTTTACTCCTTTAGATTTTGCTAAAAGACAAGACATAATGTTAGTTTCAGAATTTCCTGTAACAGCAATAAAAGCGTCCATTTCCCTAATGCTTTCTTCTTCTAAAATTTCAACATTTCTTCCGTCACCACATATAACTAAAGCATTTGGAAGATTATCAGCTAAATCTTCGGCAACAGATTTCTTACCCTCAACTAACTTTACTTTAAACTTACTCTTACATAAATCTTTAGCGGTTTTATATCCAATTTTACTACCGCCAAGGATCATAACATCCTTAATATCAACTTTTACCTTACCAGAGAGATCAAATAATTCTTCATCACCACCTTTAGAGGTCATAAAAACAACATTATCTCCTTCTTTAAACTGTGTATCCCCTCTAGGTATAATTGTATACTGCGTTCCATAACGCTGTATAGCTATAGGAATAAAGTGTAACTCTGAGTATAACTCGGCAGCTTCTTTAACTGTTTTTCCCACAAAAGTTGCGGTTCTAGATAATCGTAAGCTTAGCATGGTGAGTGCGCCATCTTCAAACTCATAAGTATCATTAAAACCGTATTGATTTAACAATAATTCAATCTCTGAAGCTGCCAATGACTCTGGTGAAATAAGCTCATCTATGCCAAATTTAGAAAAACCAATAGTATCTTTTTCTTCAATAAACTCAGTATTAGATATACGCGCAATGGTACGTTGGGCACCCAATTGCTTTGCTAAAACACTTGCTGTAATATTGGTAGTTTCAGAAGATGTTACCGCAATAAAAAGTGCTGCAGACTCAACATGGGCATCTCTTAATACTGAAATTGAAGTAGCATTACCCTTTATGGTTCTAATATCTAGGTGTTCGCCAGCGTAGGTTAGATTATCTTTTTTAGTATCTAAGAGCGTTATCTCTTGCGACTCGTAGGACAGTAATTTTGCCAAATGAAAACCGACTTCTCCTGCACCTGCAATAATTATTTTCATTTTAAAATATTAGGACTAAACACGCAAATATAATGAGAAGTAGCAAGTTAATGCAGTCCTTATGGCTTTAAAATTGAAACATTAATTTATGCGAGGCACTTTTAGCTCGTTTAATTATAATGGGTTGACTACATTTATACACTGATACTTGTAATAAAAAGTATGTCTATTTAAGGTAAGTTTAAAACTTTTCAACTTTAAGTACTTATAACTTATCCATATATTTGCCAAAAATTTGCAATGGCCAAAAAAGTAAAACCATATAAACACAGTAATGCTTCAAAAAAAGAGCAGGTTACTGAGATGTTTGATACAATTTCTAAAGAATATGATGGTTTAAATAGAGTCATTTCTTTTGGAATTGATGTTAAATGGAGGCAAAAGGTAGTACAAATAGTTGCCGAAAATAAACCTGAAACTATCTTAGATATTGCCACTGGTACAGGTGATTTAGCCATTAACTTAACAACAACCAATGCTAAAGAAATTATAGGTTTAGATATTAGTGATGGTATGCTTGAGGTAGGTAGAAAAAAAATAAAATCTAAACAATTAGACGGTATTATTTCTATGGTTATAGGAGATTCTGAAGATCTGCCTTTTAAAGACAGTAGCTTTGACGCTATTACTGTAGCCTTTGGAATTAGAAATTTTGAAACGCTTGAAAAAGGACTGTCCGAAATTTTACGTGTGCTGAAACCAAACGGTATTTTTGTAATATTAGAAACCTCTGTACCTACAAACCCCTTATATAAATTTGGCTATACTGTATATTCTAAATTTATCTTACCTACAATTGGTAAACTATTCTCAAATGATAGGGTCGCTTATAAATATTTGAGTGAATCAGCTTCTGTTTTCCCTCATGGCGAAACTTTAAACAATATTTTAAGAAAAATTGGGTTTATTAATGTCGTAGACAAACCACAAACCATGGGAGTAGCTACTATTTACACAGCAACAAAAGCATAAATATGAAACAAGTTATACTAATTTTAGCCTTTGTTTTAGCAACCCAAACTGCAACAGCACAACTGTTTTCGAGAGAAAAAGTTGCAAATAACATAGATAATTTAGATGAAAAATTCTTGTCTTGGGGTTATTTCTTAGGATTTAACCAATATGATTTTAAATTTAATTATAATGAAGACCTAAAAGACATATTAGTAGATAAAACAACGGGATTTCACTTAGGACTCATTGGCGATATGCGCCTCAATAATTACATGAATCTAAGACTAGAACCTGGTGTATTTTTTACCACCAGAAATTTACAATATGATGAAAGCTACTTCAGTGGTATGGAGTTTAATGACGCAGACTTATTAAGAGAAGTTAAATCTACATACATTCATATTCCTTTGCTACTAAAAATTTCAACGAAACGAATTAACAATTTTAAGCCCTTTATTGTTGGTGGCTTCTCAACAGCCTTAAATCTATCGAGCAATGAAGAAAACCCAGACGACAATAGCTCTGGAGAATTTAGAATGACTCGCGGCAGTGTTTTCTATGAACTTGGATTTGGTATAGACCTTTATTTGCTATACTTTAAGTTTACACCGTCTATACGCGCTATATTTTCTCTAAATAATGAAATAATAAGAGACACAGACCCTAATAGCCCATGGACAGGTAACATTGCTAATATGCAAACCAGAGGTGTGTTTATCAACTTCACATTTCAATAATACGACGCCTAAATTCACTAAGCACTATAGCAGTAGCGTTGGCCACGTTTAAACTTTCGGTTTTAGACGCGTTACCAAACTGAGGAATCGTTAACCGATTTGTGATTTTTTTTTCTAAACCAGAACTAATCCCATTAGCCTCATTCCCTAATATTAGAAGACCATTTTTTGGTAATTTTGCAGTATAGATACTATCACCTTCCATAAAAGTTCCGTACACCGTTCCTTTAAAGTCATCAACAAAACTGTATAGGTCTAAGTAAATTATGTTAACTCGTGTTAAAGATCCCATTGTGGCCTGTACAACCTTAGAATTATAACAATCTACAGTCGCTTTACTACATACCAAATCAGTGACTCCATACCAATCGCAAAGTCTAATAATTGTGCCCAAATTACCAGGATCTCTAACATCATCTAAAGCAACAACAAGCCCATCTGCACTAAAATTTGTCTGCTTAGGCATTTCAAAAATTGCTAAAACCGTATTAGGATTTTTTAATGTTGAAATTTTTTTTAATTCCTTATCCGTTACCTCAAATTCTAATGCCGCTGCAACACCAAAGCTAAGTCCTGTGGTATATAATTTATGTAATTTATAATTTGAATTTAAAAATTCATTCACGCCTTTAATACCTTCTACAGTAAATAATCCCAGCTCTTGTCTATACTTTTTTTGAGATAAACTTTTAATTAACTTTATTTGATTGTTTGATAACATTAAAATGTCTTTACTTTTGTTGGTGCTAATGCAAAGTAAACCATTTTGGACTAATTTTTGTTCAAAGCAATAAATATCAAATAAACAACATAACTTTTGAAACTGCCATTCTGGATTTTATTATTCTTAGAAAATCTTAAGCACAATTGTAAAATAGTGTTCCTTATCACTTTGGCATTTATCATTAGCTCCTGTAATGTTGTTAAGCGTGTTAAATCAAACCAACATCTCATAACTAAAAACACCATTATTGTAGATGGTAAGATTAATACAGAAGAACGTGTAAATAATATTATTGTTCAAAAAGTAAATCAGGGCATGAAACCCTTCTTTGGTGTGCGTTTACCCCTCCGTCTTAATCTATATAACCTGGCAAGACCTAATATAGATTCTATTTTACAAGCTAAAGTGTTGAGTGACTCCTCTAAAGTAGAATGGAAAACCAGTTTGCTTTCAAAAAAACAGTTTGATAAAGATATACAATCTCGAAAAAACTTTAATAGTTGGCTAAAACGCACAGGAGAAGCTCCCGTTATTTTTAGCGAGGACAAAACAGTTAAAACCCTTACAAATCTTAGAAAATATTTCTTTAGTAGAGGGTGGTTTGACAATGAAGTTAATTATACCGTATTAAAGGATAGTACAAAAAGAGCGGAAATCACCTATACAATAAAGAAAAATAAACCTTATGTTTTAGATTCCATTAAGCCAATAATAAGCAGTCCTAAGATTAAAGCACTCTACGCTGATTTTATTAAAAGTACGTTATTACAAAAAGGTAAACAATATAACGAGCAGTATTACCAAGAAGAGCGTAAACGCATCAACAATTATTTAAGGAACTCTGGGTTCTACTATTTTGGCCAAGACTATATTAGTTTTGTTACAGATACCATAGGTACTTATCATAAAATAAACACAGAACTGATTATTCCTAATCGTTCTATTAGAACTGATGATTCTACAACAACAGTACCTTTTAAAACTTATAAAATAAAGGAAGTAAACGTATTTACGGATGATAACTTTTCAAATCGTTTTAGATCTATTTCAGATACTACAATCTACAAAGGTGTTAACCTTTATAGTAAAACTAAATTAAGATTTAAACCAAAAGCACTTACAGATGCTATTTTTATACACAAGGGAGATATCTACAGTGATATTTCGCGTAGTAGAACGTCTAGATATCTAAATGACCTACAAATGTTTAGATATCCGAGTATAGAATATGTAGAAAGCAGCATCGATACCTCATTAATAGCAAACATATATTTAGAACCCAAAAAAAAATACCAACTAGGATTAGATTTTGATGTAAGCCAAAGTAATATACAAACCATTGGGTTTTCTGTAACACCAGGATTAAGAATAAGAAACGTATTTAGAGGTGCAGAAACTTTAGAGATTAGTGGCGTAGCCGCAATTGGAGCGTCCAGAGAAAATAACAATGATAATAGAGCTTTTTTTGATATTAATGAATTTGGTGGTAATATAAGATTAACGATACCACATCTATTTACACCTATTAATACCGATAAAATTATCCCAAAATATATGTCGCCAAGTACGGCTATTAATTTATCGGTAACTAGCCAACAAAACATAGGCTTAGATAAACAAACGTTTTCAGGACTACTAAGTTACAATTGGCTCCCATCGCAAAGCGTTACCAATACCTTAGAACTTTTTAATGTTCAGTTTGTAAAAAACCTAAATACAAATAATTATTTTGGTGTTTATTCTAATTCCTTCGGAAGACTAAACACTATAGCTCGGAGTATTAATTTTATAAATACCGAAGAAAGCCTAGAAGATGAGAGTCTGTCTAATAGGTTTTCACCTGCTGACCAATTTATCGAAGAAGTACTGGCAGGTAATACTATTTTAAATTCTGGTGATGACGACTTTGTAGTTGTAAATAATATTGAAGAACGTAAACAACGATTAACAGAAAATAACCTTATTTTCTCAACCAGTTTTGATTATAAAAAAGATAAACGTACCTCTATTTTCGATAATGATTTTTCAATATTTAAATGGCGAATAGAATTGGCAGGTAACTTTTTATCAACCTTAACTAATGTCCTAGGCGCTTCAAAAAATGAAAACGGAAGCAATGAAGTCTTTGGTGTGGCCTTTTCCCAATATTTTAAAACAGAGATTGATTATGTAAAATATTTTGATTTAGGACGAAACAACGTTTTTGCATTTAGAAGTTATGCAGGTATTGCCATACCTTATGGAAATTCTAATAGTATTCCCTTTGCAGAAAGTTTTTTTGGTGGTGGCCCTAACGACAATAGAGCTTGGACAGCCTATAACCTTGGCCCAGGCAGTTCTACAACCACTAACGAGTTTAATGAAGCTAACTTTAAAATACACCTAAGTGCAGAACAACGCTTTGGGCTTTTTGGAGACTTAAGAGGTGCCTTATTTGTAGATGTTGGTAATATATGGAATGTACTCGATAATGTAGAAGATGAAGACGCCACATTTAATAGCATAAAGTCCTTACAAAATATAGCCATAGGCTCTGGTTTTGGTATGCGTTACGACTTCAAGTTTTTTGTACTTCGTTTTGATGTGGGCTTTAAAACCTATGATCCATCCTTAAATATAGGTGAGCGCTGGTTTAAAGATTATAATTTTAGGAACGCCGTGTATAATATTGGTATAAACTATCCATTCTAAAATATTTAAACGTCTATATCGTTTTCGATATTTAATACGTGCTTTCACTCAAATTATGCCCAGTAGGTACTCAAATTTTGTGTATTTTTGAAAATTAAATTTTCAATCGAAACTATTATGAGTCATAATATTAAACCTGGAGTTGCTACAGGTAAAGAAGTACAAGAAATTTTCAAATTAGCAAAGGAAAAGGGCTTTGCTTTACCTGCCGTTAATGTCATAGGATCAAACACAATAAATGGTGTATTAGAAACAGCTAAAGCCTTAAATGCACCTGTAATTATTCAGTTTTCAAATGGAGGCGCTCAGTTTAATGCTGGTAAAGGTTTTGGTAACGAAAACCAAAAAGGAGCTATTGCTGGTGCCATTGCTGGTGCTAAACACGTACACCATATGGCAGAAGCCTATGGAGTCCCTGTAATTTTACACACAGACCATTGTGCTAAAAAACTACTACCATGGATAGATGGTTTATTAGACGCTAGCGAAAAGCATTTTAAAGAAACTGGAAAACCACTTTATAGCTCGCACATGATTGATCTGTCCGAAGAGCCTATTGAAGAAAATATTGAAATCTGCAAGCAGTATTTAGAGCGAATGAGTAAAATGGGCATGACTTTAGAAATTGAGCTTGGTATTACTGGTGGAGAAGAAGATGGCGTAGATAACAGTGATGTCGATGAATCTAAACTATACACGCAACCAGAAGAGGTCGCTTATGCCTATGAAGAATTAATGAAGGTGAGCGATCAGTTTACTGTAGCCGCAGCTTTTGGTAACGTACACGGTGTTTACAAACCGGGTAATGTAAAATTAACACCAAAAATCCTAAAAAATTCTCAGGAGTATATTTCAAAAAAATATAATGTAGGGCACAACCATATAGATTTTGTATTTCATGGAGGATCAGGTTCTACTGTTGAAGAAATTAGAGAAGCTATAGGTTATGGTGTCATTAAAATGAATATTGATACCGATATGCAATGGGCATTTTTAAGTGGTGTAAGAGATTATGTAGAAGACAAAAAAGACTACTTACAAACACAAATTGGAAGCCCAGACGGACCAGACTCGCCTAATAAAAAATATTATGACCCAAGAGTTTGGTTAAGAAAAGCAGAAGAATCTTTTGTTGAAAGACTTAAAAAAGCATTTGAAGACTTAAACAATGTAGATACGTTATAAGTGCTTAACTAAGATAACCAATATTTAACCCACTAAAATAGACACTTATTTTAGTGGGTTTTTATTTACATAAATGATTTAGCTATATGTTGAGATTTTTTTGAAGTTAATATTTAATGTAGTAATTTTATATGTTATACATTTGCACAGAAACTAACTAAAAACTAGTTAAGGCTCGCAAAAGCCTTAAACTCGAATCCAAAAAACATAAACCCTATATGACAGCTTGGTTCAAAAGAAAAGATAAAGGAATTCAAACTTCTACTGAAGAGAAAAAAGATACACCAAAAGGCCTGTGGTATAAATCACCAACAGGAAAAATAATAGACACCAAAGAACTAGAACAAAACTTTTACGTAAGCCCAGAAGATGGTTACCACGTAAGAATTGGAAGTAAAGAGTATTTTGAAATTCTATTTGACGATAATAAATTTAAAGAATTAGACACTAATTTAACATCTAAAGATCCACTTAAATTTGTAGATACCAAAAAATACCCAGAACGCTTAAAAGCAGCACAGGCAAAAACAAATCTTAAAGATGCGGTAAAAACTGCCGTAGGTAAATCTATGGGTAAAGATTTAGTAATAGCTTGTATGGATTTTAGTTTTATTGGAGGTTCTATGGGTAGCGTAGTTGGCGAAAAAATTGCAAGAGCAGCCGATTACGCACTAAAGAAAAAAACACCTTTTATGATTATTAGTAAATCTGGTGGTGCAAGGATGATGGAAGCTGCTTTATCTTTAATGCAACTTGCAAAAACTTCGGCTAAATTAGCACAACTGGCAGACGCAAAAATACCCTACATTTCGTTATGTACAGATCCAACAACTGGCGGAACAACAGCCTCTTTTGCAATGCTAGGAGATATTAATATCGCTGAACCAGGAGCTTTAATTGGTTTTGCAGGCCCTAGGGTTGTTAGAGATACCACAGGACAAGAGTTACCAGAAGGGTTTCAAACTTCAGAGTTTTTGTTAGAACACGGATTTTTAGATTTTATAACACACAGAAAAGACTTAAAGCAAAAGGTAAATCTTTATATAGATCTCATAAAGAATCAGCCATTAAGAGCATAATGGCTCACCTCATATATATTATAGTTTATAACAAAAAGAAACAAGCGATATAGAGTAGTATTCTCAAATTTTACTATATTTGCCGCTTGAAAGAAAATCTTTCATAGTACATAACAATCATTTACAATAATATTAGAATGTATTTATCTAAAGAAAAGAAAGAAGAACTCTTCGCAAAACACGGTAAAGGAAAAAACGATACTGGTTCTGCGGAAGGACAAATTGCATTATTTACAGAACGTATTAACCACTTAACAGGACACTTAAAAAACAATCGTAAAGATTTTAATACAGAGCGTTCGTTAGTAAAATTAGTAGGTAAGCGTCGTGCATTACTAGACTACTTAACTAAAAAAGATATTTTAAGATATCGTGCAATCGTTAAAGAATTAGGATTAAGAAAATAAAAAAGAAGAGGCTTTTTAGCCTCTTTTTTGTTTCTGTATAACGCAATCGTAAGCGTATTAAATTCGAAAATTGAAATTAAGCATAACATCCTAAAACACATTTAGGATTAGCGGTTTTTCATTGGTCAACAACTACACAACAACACAACGACCATTGTTTAACAAAACTTATCGATGACTAAGATTCTCTCAGTACCGATAAGTACGAATTAAAAAAATTTATGATTCCAAAAACTTACAAAGAGGTCATTGACCTAGGTGATGGTAGAGAAATTTCTATCGAAACCGGAAAACTAGCAAAACAAGCGCATGGTAGCGTTGTCGTACAATCGGGAAAATGTATGTTATTATGTACAGTAGTATCTAACTACCACCAAAATGACGTTGACTTTTTACCATTAACCGTAGACTACAGAGAAAAATTTGCAGCTGCTGGTCGTTATCCAGGAGGTTTCTTTAAAAGAGAAGCGAGACCAAGTGACGGAGAGGTATTAACAATGCGTTTAGTGGACCGTGTATTACGTCCATTATTCCCAAAAGATTATCATTCTGAAACTCAGGTGATGATTCAATTAATGTCTCATGATGAAGACGTTATGCCAGATGCTATGGCAGGTTTAGCAGCTTCTGCTGCTATTCAGTTATCAGATTTCCCATTTGAGTGTCCAATCTCAGAAGCGAGAGTTGCTCGAGTAAACGGCGAATTCGTCATTAACCCAACGAGAGCACAATTGGCAGAATCAGATATCGATATGATGATTGGTGCTTCAGCAGATTCTGTAATGATGGTTGAAGGTGAAATGGCTGAAATCTCTGAAGAAGAAATGGCAGATGCCATAAAATTTGCTCACGAAGCAATTAAGGTGCAATGTGCTGCTCAAGTGCGTTTAGCAGAAGCTGTTGGCAAAAAAGAAGTTCGTGAATATGAGCCAGAACGTGAAGATAAAGATTTAGCAAAGAAGATTCATGAGATGGTATACGATAAAACCTATGCTATAGCTAAGGCTGGTTCTTCTAAGCACGAAAGAGGTGCTGCTTTTTCTGAAATTAAAGAAGAAGTGTTTAATTCGTTCTCTGAAGAAGAACAAGATGATTTAGGAAAACTCATTCATAAGTACGTAGCGAAAGCTCAAAAAGAAGCAATTCGTAATTTAACTTTAGATGAAGGTTTACGTTTAGATGGTCGTAAGACTACAGATATTAGACCTATATGGTGCGAAGTAGATTATTTACCTTCTACACACGGTTCCTCTGTGTTTACTCGTGGAGAAACGCAAGCTTTAGCCACTGTAACTTTAGGTACTTCTAGAGATTCTAACCAAATAGATATGCCATCTTACGAAGGTGAAGAGCGTTTTTATTTACATTATAATTTTCCACCTTTTTGTACAGGTGAAGCTAGACCAATCCGTGGAACTTCGCGTAGAGAAGTAGGACACGGTAACCTAGCACAACGTGCATTAAAAGGGATGGTACCAGAAGATTGTCCTTACACAGTAAGGGTTGTATCTGAAGTTTTAGAATCTAACGGTTCCTCTTCTATGGCAACTGTATGTGCGGGTACAATGGCAATGATGGATGCTGGTGTGCAAATGAAAAAACCAGTTTCTGGTATTGCAATGGGATTAATTTCTGAAGGTGATAAGTATGCCGTATTATCTGATATCTTAGGTGATGAAGATCATTTAGGAGACATGGATTTTAAAGTTACTGGTACTGCAGATGGTATTACGGCTTGTCAAATGGATATTAAAGTAAAAGGATTAAGCTACGAGATTTTAGTGAATGCACTACAACAAGCACGCGATGGTCGTTTGCATATCTTAGAAAAATTAACAGATACGATTGCACAACCAAATGCAGAAGTTAAGGAGCATGCACCAACAATGGTGACGCGTCGCATTCCTAACGAATTTATTGGAGCGTTAATTGGTCCTGGTGGAAAAGTAATACAAGAATTACAAAAAGAAACTGAAACCACTATAGTTATTAATGAAGATCCTGTTACTGAAGAAGGAGTTGTTGAAATTCTTGGAGTTGGTAGCACAGGTATTGATGCTGTAATGGCAAAAATAGATTCATTATTATTTAAACCAGAAGTGGGTAGCGTTTACGAAGTAAAGGTGATTAAGATGCTAGATTTTGGTGCCGTAGTAGAATATACTGAAGCACCAGGAAATGAGGTTTTACTTCACGTATCTGAACTGGCTTGGGAACGCACAGAAAATGTATCCGATGTTGTAAACATGGGAGATGTATTTGATGTAAAATACTTCGGTTTAGACAAACGAACCCGTAAAGAAAAAGTGTCTCGTAAAGCTATTTTACCAAAACCAGAAGGTTATGTAGAAAGACCACCAAGAGATAACAATCGTGGTAGAGATAACAGAGGTAGAGATAATCGTGGACGCGACAACCGCAATAGAGATAATCGCAGAGACGATAGAAAACCAAGAGAAGATAAGACGGAAGATTAATGCTTTTTAAATCTTCATTTATTAAAAAAGCCCATCAGTTTTTGATGGGCTTTTTTAGTTTTTAAAATTAGGGTAGCCATTATAAGGATTTAACACAATGATTGATGCTCTTAAAACTTAAAAAGAATATAATTAAAAATTAAATTCAGTCAATGACAACATTAACATAGATCTAATAATGCACATTACGATTTATTTTTTTTTAAAGTTGTGTAACATTTTACGACATAAATACGTATAACTATTGCAACCTAGTGTTGACCAAATATTGCACAAATCTTAAAATTAAATGAGACAACTTAAAATTACCAAGCAGGTAACCAACAGGGAAACTGCATCTTTAGACAAATACCTACAAGAAATAGGCAAGGTAGATTTAATTACAGCAGATGAAGAGGTAGAATTAGCCCAGCGAATAAAAGCTGGCGATCAAATTGCCTTAGAAAAACTAACTAAAGCAAACTTGCGTTTCGTTGTATCTGTAGCTAAACAATACCAAAACCAAGGTTTAACGTTACCAGATTTAATTAACGAAGGTAATTTAGGTCTAATTAAAGCCGCTCAACGTTTTGATGAAACTCGTGGTTTTAAATTTATATCCTATGCTGTGTGGTGGATTAGACAATCTATTTTACAAGCATTAGCAGAACAATCTCGTATAGTACGTTTACCACTAAACAAAATTGGCTCTATAAATAAAATCAACAAGACTTTTGCATTCTTAGAACAAAGTCATGAGCGTCCACCATCTGCTGAGGAAATAGCTAAAGAGTTAGACATGACTATTAATGATGTTAAGGAATCCATGAAAAATTCTGGACGTCATGTCTCTATGGACGCACCATTAGTTGAAGGTGAAGACTCCAACCTCTATGACGTTTTACGCAGTGGAGAGTCACCAAACCCAGATAGGGAATTATTACATGAGTCTTTACGTACAGAAATTGAACGTGCCTTAGAAACTTTAACACCTCGTGAAGCTGACGTTATTCGTTTATACTTTGGTTTAGGTAATCAACACCCAATGACTTTAGAAGAAATTGGAGAAACGTTTGATTTAACTCGTGAGCGTGTAAGACAAATTAAAGAAAAGGCTATAAGACGCTTAAAACACACCTCTAGAAGTAAAATATTAAAAACATATTTAGGTTAGGTTTTTATATATTTAACGACCAACCTAATAAAGGTAACAACAGTTACAAAACATAACTGTTCGTTTTTTGATTGATGAAAGAACCTTCGGCTGATTACCGGAGGTTCACTTTTTTATTTATAAATTGATACATCGTCTAATTCCTTTTATGGATGAAAGCAATTTGTTATATAAGTGATTTTTCTTCTGACTTAACGGATCAGAGTACCGACGACTTAATTAGTTTTGTTAATACCTATAACAATTCTAACAATGTTACTGGGCTTTTAATTCTAAAAAACAAACATTTTTTTCAAATACTAGAGGGTGAGCATGATATAATTGATGCGCTCTTCAAACGAATTCAAAAAGATATGAGACATACTAATGTTATAAAATTATTGGATACAAAAATTAAAGGAAGAGTTTTTGATGATTATAACGGCGGAAATTTTAAAGTATTTGAAAATACAGCAGACATGAATAAGTTATATTTGTACTTTAATTGGATTAAACAAGCTGAATATTTGCCAGCCAATAGCTTAATTCAACTTACAACAAACTTTTTAAATCAGAACAAATGAGCAAATGCTTAATTGCACCATCGATGCTAGCTGCAGATTTTGGCAACCTTCAACGCGATACAGAAATGGTAAATCGTAGTGAGGCAGATTGGTTTCATATAGATGTTATGGATGGCCATTTTGTACCTAACATTTCTTATGGTATACCAGTTATCTCTGCCATAAAGAAACATGCCACTAAGCCACTCGACGTTCATTTAATGATAGAAAAACCCGAACGCTATATTGAAGCGTTTGCTAAAGTTGGTGCAGATATTATTACTGTTCATTACGAGTCTACAGTACATTTACACAGAACACTTAGACAAATTAAGGATGCAGGTTGTAAAGCTGGCATTGTACTTAATATTACAACACCAATTAGTGTTTTAGAAGATATTTTACCAGAATGTTATATGGTACTGCTTATGTCCATAAATCCTGGATTTGGTGGCCAAAAATTTGAAGATGTCACCTACCAACGTGTTAAAAAATTAAGAACAATGATAAATGATCAACGTCTTAATACACGTATAGAAATAGACGGTGGTGTAACGGACAACAACATTAAACGCCTTGTTGAGGCTGGCGCAGATACTTTTGTTGCTGGCAGCCATGTGTTTAAAAGTAACAATCCTACGGACACCATTAAAAATCTAAAATCAATAGCTAATAATTAAGACTTGTTTCCATAACCATAGCTATAACCATAATTATATCTATGGACATTAGATTTACTGGCTCCAACACCGTTAATAACGTAAGCCATATTTTTAAGTTTACCCGAGTCACTTAAGTCTTTAGAATAAGATAAAAGATTTTTTTCAGTAAAATTAGACCTAGCTATACAAATTGTTGCATCAGCAAGTTGGGATATTAACATAGTATCTGTAACTAATATGGTAGGAGCTGTATCTACAATAATATAATCGTAAATAGCTTTAGCTTCTTCAATAAGCGTCTTAAAACGTCCATTAGTTAATAAATGTGCTGGATTTGGAGGTATGCTACCAGATAATATAATATCATGGTTAGGATGCAAATCAAAGCCCTTAATGACTGCGTCTTGCCAGCTATAATTTACATCGTATAAATAATTAGATAATCCTGGCTTTTGCTTATCCTCTTGGATATGATTATGGATTTGCGGATTTCTTAAGTCTGTTCCTATTAGTAGTACTTTTTTATTAATACTAGAGAGCGCTAATGATAAATTAATACTTACAAACGTTTTTCCTTCACCCTTAATTGTAGAGGTACAATAAATAATTCTACCTTTTTTATCGTCTTTAACCGGTAAAATAAACTCTACGTTAGCGCTGAGGATTCTAAAAGACTCTGCTAATACAGATTTGTCATTAGGGTCCCTAAATAGTTTGGCCTCTGCTTTCTTAATATCTGGGATCTCAGCAATTACAGGAATATCACTCTTCATTGCCAAGATATCTTCTTTACTATGCAGTTTTGTATCTAACATAAATTTTAAATACAAAATTCCAAATGGTAATAATAGACCTAATAGAAGTGCACCTACAAAGACAATATTGCGCCTTGGTGAAATTGGCGCCGTACCAGATAGTGCATTCTCCACAACTTTAATAGACGGTTCTGTAATAGCCAAATTAATTGCCGCTTCTTCTCTTTTTTGCAATAGAAGCAAATAAATACTCTCTTTAATCTTTTGCTGTCGTTCTATCCCTAACAACAATTTTTCTTTCATTGGCATTTGAGATACTTGGCCCTTAAATCTGTTGTTTCTAGATTGAATTTGTGATTGAGAAAGCTCTAACTGATTAACATAAGAACTTAAAGATCTTTTAATATTACTCTTTAAATCTAATAGGCTACCTTCAGCTAATTTAACAGACGGATTATTTGCTCCTGCTCCACCTTTTTTCAACTTATCTAAGTCTAAAACATTTTTATTATAATCATCGATAAGTATATTTACACCATTATTATCTAATCCAATATCTGCAGGTATTAGTCCATTATTATCTTCTGCAACAACCCTGCTTAAACTTTTTGCTAGCACTAATTGGTTACTTATTTTAAAAACTTCTTCTTCTGATTTAGTGCGCTGAGTTAGCCCAATTTCTGCATCGGCTGTTAGATTAACCAAGTTATTGTTCTGTTTAAAATTTTGCCTATTAACTTCAATGGAATCTAGTTCTTGTGCTAAATAAATAAAACGCTCGTCTATAAAATCTAGAGTACGTTTAGACACCAATTGTCTATCATTAATACCATCTTTATTAAAAACGTCTATTAAAGTATTTATTATTCGTTCTGATAACTCAAAACTTTCTCCTTTAATACTTAATTGTAACAAATCACTACGATCACCTATAGCATCAACGTTTATCATAGCTTTTAAACCAAGCGCAGCATTCTTTATAGGCTGAAAGTTTATTAAGTAGGTTTTACCGACTTCTTCACTTAAAATTTGTTGAGACCCAATTAATAACTCAAAAGGTAAATTATGGTCTTTTTTATAGGTGCTATGATCTGGAAATTCAAATGTTTTTTCAGTACCTAGATTTGAAATAACAAACCTAGTATCCTCAATCACAATCTTATAACGACGGCTATAATCTATACTATCAGAATCTATAAGTTGCTCAAAATCAAAAGGCAAGTCTGATATTGAGGACGTTTGTATGGTGCCCTCTTCATAAAACTTAGTTCCTAAATTTAACTCCTTAACAACACGTTCTACTATTAAATAAGATGTTAATATTTGAATTTCATTCTCTAAATTAATATTGGTTCGTTTAAAAATAAAAGCCGAGGTTGGTAACTCTAAACCATCAGACTCGTCTAAGATTTTAATCTTAGCTGTAGTTTCATAAATTCTTGGTGCGTATCTTAAATAGATATAGGCACTAATAATTGTCATTACTATGGCCAACAAAAACCATGGCCAATATCTTAAATAACGTCTAATCTCTTGTTTTATATCTAATTCCTTTTCGTCATCTCCAAGAAACGCATTTATATCATTGTAAGAATTATTCATAATTATCTTGTCAGTAAAATTGTAACACTTAGTGCTAAGGATGCTATGGTGAGTACCGTACCTACATTGCCAATAAAACCGGCATTTTTAACCCTTGGATTATTGGGGTTTACTACTATAACATCATTAGGTTTAATAAAATAAAACTCACTATTCATAAATGCAGCAGAGGTAATATCTATATGCGTAACCTTGCGCATACCATCAGCTTCTCTCGTTAGTAAAATATCATTGCGTTTTCCATTTATTGTTAAATCACCAGCATAACCAAGCGCTTGTAATATCGTTATATTTTGTTCTGTGAAGCTGTAGGTGCCAGGTTTATTTACTTCTCCTAGAATGGTTACTTTAGCATTTATGAGCCTAACATTTACTGTAGCATCAGATAAGTGACCACCAGAAATTAATTGATTTTTTATAGCGTCTTCTAATTCTTTTGAAGTTTTACCAGCCGTAGATAATTCACCCAGTACAGGAAACGTTATGGTATTTTCTGAAGAGACTAAATACCCGTCTAATTGTAAAACCTGAATATTTTGTGGCTGAACACTTTGCATGGATGCTTTATTGTAAGCTATAGCTGCTTCTGGCACCAAACTCTCAACGGTAATTTTGAGTATATCGTTAGGTTGTATATTAGCAAACTGATAATTAATAGTATTAGCTCCTACACTTGTGGCATCTTGCATATATAAGATTTGCTTTTTCGAAGAACACGTATAACAAAGCAGTAACAGCAAAATACTGATAAAATAATTTTTCATTTAATAAATTTCAAGATAAAACAAATATAACTGCATTTAAAAGACTAGCAAAAGATAAGAGCTATTCAATATGAGTAAGATTACTAAATGATTTTCTTTACTAGAAAAGGCAAAGTATATAATACCGAACCATAAAATATTAAACTTACGATCTGCCCGTTTAAAATAATCCCTGTAAGATTAAATGCAATTATAACGATTACCACATTAATAACAGTAATGATTATGGTTGTTGTTACATGGTTAAAACCTGCTTTAATAAATCTATGATGTATGTGATTTTTATCTGGTTTAAAGGGATTTGTTTTATGGACAAATATTCTAATAAAAAAGATACGCAACGTATCAATTAAAGGATAAAACAAAAGCGCAAAAGCAAGAGCAGGTGAGGCTCTAAAATAACTCGATTCTGGATTTGTCTGAGCCATATTAATAAAGCTAATTGTAAAAAACGCTAGTAAAAACCCTACAATCATAGAACCTGTGTCTCCCATAAATATTTTATTTTTCTTTGAAAAATTAAGTCGTAGAAACGCCAATAAAGCGCCACATAGTGCTATAGCAATAGTAGCCAAACTTAAGTCGTTAGCATTAACAAACAGGTAAACAAAAATACCACTTATAGACATCGCAAAAGTCCCAGCCAAACCATCAATACCATCAATTAAATTAAAAGCATTAATGATTAATATGTAAACAAATAGCGTAAATCCCACGGACACCCAATACGGTAGTAGGTCAATATCTAAAATCATAGAAAATCCAATAATCCTAGTATCAGTAAATACAATTAATAAAGCTGCTGCTAAAAATTGACCACCTAACTTCTTACCAGCGGATAAGACTGTTAAATCATCCTTTAGTCCTAAGAAAAACAATATAGTAAGACCACCCATTATTAATAATAAGACTTTGGTATTAAGAAAAGCCCCAACTAATGTCATTACAACAATTAGGCTTAAAAATACACCTATACCACCTAGCGTTGGCGTGGTATCAGCATGCACACTTCTGCTATCTGGCTCATCCATTATATTTTTTTGTTTCGCCACATAAAGTATTGTAGGAAATGTTTGAAACGCAATAAAGAATGCCAATACAAAAGCAGTTATTAACCACAAAAGACTGTTGCTTTCTGGAGAAAAATTTTCGAGTAATGTTTTAATCATTGGTTAGGAATTCGAAACATCTTAGAGGCTACGAAATATACAAATTAAAAATAAAATTAAGCGTCCGTAGCCTTTATTTTTAAAAGAGCCTCTACGATTCTTTTAGATGTTTTACCATCCCAAAACGGTATTGTATGATACGTTTTCCATTGGTCATCAAACAATTTTTCTAAATAAGGTTGTATGGCCTTTGGATTTGTACCAACCAACTCATTAGTGCCTAGA
>NZ_CALGNH010000053.1 GCF_937958655.1 uncultured Winogradskyella sp.
ACAAGTATCTACAGGCACATTAGCTTCAGCAACTATACCAGTAATTATTATTGATGGTGCAGTTGGTAGTATAGATATAGACAATGACGGCATACCAAATAGACTTGATCTCGATTCTGATAACGATGGTTGTAGTGATGCTTTCGAAGCAGGTACCATTACTACCGAAGTTGCAGATATTACCGTAGCACCTTTTGATGCTACAAATGTTGGCGATAATGGTTTTGAAGATAGCCTAGAAACCGCAGCAGAAAGCGGCTTATACAATGGTACATATACCTATGATAGAGCGATAGAAGCGATACAACTCACCGTAGATACAGCACCAACCAACCAAACTGTAAATGATGGTGATGCAGCAAGTTTTGCAGCCTTAGCCACAGCAGATGCAGCCACAAGTTACACAACAGGTACACCAAATTATGGTACACCAGACAATGCCAATGATGGTGTCAATTACCAATGGTATATTGGAGATCCAGACAATGGTGGTACTGTATTAGCCAATGGAGGTGTATATAGTAACGTAGATACAGCAACCTTAAATATTAGTGACGTTACAGGTTTAGATGGTACAGATTATTGTGTACTCATAACTCACGATGACAATGTTTGTATTAGAGAAATTAATTGTTCCACACTTACAGTAAATTCAGACCCATGTGATGCTATTATTTCTGGAAACTTAGATACAGATAACGATGGCATATCTGATTATTGTGACGATGATGATGATAACGATGGTATCTTAGATATTAATGATTTAAACTGCCCAACGGGTCCTCTAACCCTTGGTCAGACATTCTCAGATACTACAGGTTCTACAAATAATCCAGAATTTGTAAATAATTTATATGCTTTTGATGGTGCAGATATAAGATTTGGTTATGAGTTAAGAGGAGGTGCTGCTTGGAATGGTGGCGTAACTAGCCAAAATAATGCTGCAGTTTTACCAGATGGTGCTTATATCAGTACCATACCAGACGGTACAGATTTCGGCGCAGGTAGAGTTGTAAATTATTTTATAACCTTTTCTGAGCCAGTTTACAATGCTAACTTTAAGATTGGAGGTTTAGACGTTGGAGATAGAGCCGATATATCAGCGATAAATGGTACAGATATTTTACCAGTAAACATATCTGATATCAATGTCGGAGCTGGTTTAACTATTAATGGACAGAGTGTAGAAAGTACAGCAACTCCTAACCAAGCTAATCCTACAGCTAATAGTATAGCTATTAGTGTTGATGGCCCTGTAAGCGAAATTATTGTAGTTGTCGGTAATTTTAATGGTGATAGAACGGCCAACTTAGAATTGAATTTTTATGAGTTTGAATATTGTACAGCTATTGATACAGATAATGATGGTGTTAACGATATTATAGATTTAGACAGTGATAATGATGGTATTTACGATGTTGATGAAGCAGGTTTTGGTGCGCTAGATACTAATAATGATGGTGTTATTGATGCAAATGATGCGGGAGGTCTTAATGATGTAGACGGAAATGGAGCAAATGATACTGCTGAAGCGGCAACACCTATAGATACACTTGCAGACGGTAGTTTCGATTACCAAAATACAGATAGTGACGGTGATGGTTGTGCGGATGCAAATGAAGCTTATGGCTATGCTAGTGCTGCAGGAGCAGATGATGGCCAGTTTGGCCAGCCAGATCCGGCAAATGTTAATCCAAATAATGGATTGGTTATAGAAGGTGGTGTAGATTATACTACAGGGACTAATAGTTCAGTAACCGATCCAGCAATTACTGCAGGTTGTAACCCTTGTGATGCTATTGCTTCTGGAAATCCGGATAGTGATGGTGACAATGTTTCAGATTTCTGTGACATAGACAGCGATAATGATGGTATCCTTAATGAATTTGAATTAAATTGTTCTGATGGTCCTATAGCATTAGGTCAAACATTCTCTGATAACACAGGTTCTTCAAACAATCCAGAATTTATAAATAATTTATATGCTTTTGGTACTGCGGATATAAGATTTGGTTATGAGTTAAGAAGAGGCGCTGCTTGGAATGGTGGCGTATCTAGCCAAAATAATGCTGCCGTTTTACCAGATGGTGATTATATCAGTACCATACCAGACGGTACAGATTTCGCAAATGGGAGAGTTGTAAATTATTTCATCACATTCTCTGAACCAGTTTACAATGCTAGTTTTAAGATTGGTGGTTTTGATGTTGGTGATAGAGCCGATATAACAGCGATAAATGGAACAGATAATTTATCAGTAAACTTAGCGGATGTTAATGTCGGAGCTGATTTAACCATTAATGGACAGACTGCAATAAGTGCAGCGACCCCTAATCAAACTGATCCTACAGCGAATAGCATATCTATTAATGTCGTGGGACCTGTAACTGAAATTATTGTAATTGTCGGTAATATAGATGGAGATAGAAATGCTAATGTTGAATTAAATTTTTACGATTTTGAATATTGCTTAACACAAGATTCAGATAACGATGATGTAGATGATATTTTTGATTTAGATAGTGATAATGATGGTATTTACGATGTTGATGAAGCTGGTAATGGAGCATTAGATACAAACGATGATGGTGTTTTAGATGCAACAGATGATGTGTTTAATGATTTAGATGGAAACGGTGCAGATGATGCAGCAGAAGCTACAACACCTGTAGACACGCTTTCTGATGGTAGTTTCGACTTCCAAAATACAGATAGTGATGGTGATGGATGTCCAGATGCAAATGAAGCTTATGATAATCCATTTACTGCAGGATCTGATGGAGGTCAATTTGGTGAGCCAGATCCCGCTTCTGTAGATACTAATACAGGTTTAGTAACAGAAACAGGCGTAAATTATACCTTAGGGACGAATGGAGCAGTAACAGATCCAGCAGATGATACAAGTTGTGATATTAATCCAAGTGTCAATACAGTTAAGACTTTAACTAATATTGATGGTAATGTAGCAACTACGGAGTATTCGCAAGTAAATCAGGTTATCAACTACAGAATAACATTAACAAATAATGGAAATGTAGCAGTGTTTAACCCAACCGTTGTAGATACTACAGCAGATGCATCACCAGTTCGTGGTACAGATGCACCAGGGAATAATGATGGTGTATTAGATGTTGGTGAAACTTGGGTGTATACCGCTAGTCATACAGTAACTCAGGCGGATTTAGATAATGGTTCATATACTAATACTGCAGAAGCTGATGGATCCGCGGATACTGATAATGATGGAACAGGAGATACAGCTGTGGAAAATGATGGAAGTGAAACAGTTAATGCTGCTGCCGATCCAAGCTTAGAAGCTGTTAAGACATTTGCAATTACTAACGACGTAGCACCAACAGGAGCAAGTCTAGGAGATACAGTAACGTATACCATTACCGTAACCAATACAGGTAATGTCACCTTAGATAACGTAGGTATAGTAGATACGTTTGTAGATGCTAATGGTAACCCACTGACCTTATTAACAGGGCCAACATTTGATGCTGCCAACTCAGACAATGTAGAGGGCACATTAGGGGTTGGAGAAGTAGCAACGTACACAGCGACTTACGAGATAGAGCAAGATGCAATAGATACAGGAGGCTTTAGTAACAGTGTATTAGCAAGTGGAGACAGTCCAGCAGATACAACAGTCAACGACACGAGTGACGATGGAGATGATAATGATGGTAACACCGAAGACGATGTTACAGAAATTGTAATCGTGGCTGAACCGAGTATAAGTTTAATAAAAACAACGTTGCCTTTAGAGGATACTAATGGCGATGGAGTAGAAGGTAGTATAGATGATATCATATCTTATGTGTTTACCGTAGAGAATACAGGTAATGTCACTTTAACCGATATTGAAATACAAGATGTACTGCCTGGTTTAACACTTATAGGTGGGCCAATAGCTCAATTGTTACCAGATGAGATTGATAGTACAACATATACAGCGACGTACCAGATAACCCAAGCAGATTTAGATACAGGTTTTATTACAAATTCTGCAACGGTAAGCAGTGAAGCCCCTGGAGGAGATGTTAATGATTCTAATGACGATATTAGAGATACTAGTGATGATCCTAATGATGAAAATGACAATGATGAAGATGGTAATGGTGATCCAGACGATCCAACGGTAACAGCGGTAAATTCAATTTTTGATTTAGATGTTGCTAAGGAAGTTGACGAACTACGACCTGTGGTTGGAGCCCAAGTAGTATTTACTATTGAAGCGGCAAATATTGGAAATGTAACAGCGACCAATATTGTAATTAGTGAGCAAATACCTAGTGGTTATGAATTTGTATCAGCAATAACAACAGCTGGAACTTATTCTGAAATTGATGGTGAGTGGACGATTGCTCAACTCAATCCAGATCAAGTAGAGATTCTTGAGATTACTGCAGAAGTATTAGGATTTGGAGACTACGAAAATAATGCCTTTGTGATTAATGCAAACGGAGGAATAGACATAAATCAAAGTAACGATGGTGGTACTGCAGCGGTAGATCCAATTTGTTTAACCATATACAATGAATTCTCACCAAATGGTGACAGTGTTAATGAAACGTTTGTTATTGATTGTTTAGAACGATTCCCTAACAATAAGTTAGAAGTCTTTAACAGATGGGGTAACATTGTGTATTCTAAAAAAGGTTACCAAAATGATTGGGACGGTACTTCTAACGGAAGAGCTGTTATTGAACAATCTAATGGTTTACCAGTAGGTACCTATTACTATGTACTAGATCTGGGAGATGGTTCGGAGCCTAGAGTAGGATGGTTATATATAAATAGATAAGTAAACAACTATATAAAAAGACAGAAAGATGATACGTATATTATCAAAAGCAAGTTTAATTTTAATAGTGTTTACTACACTGTTGACAACGAAAGAGGTTCAAGCACAGCAAGATCCTCAGTTCACCCACTACATGTATAATACACTTAGTGTTAACCCTGCCTACGCTGGTCAAAGAGAAACGCTCAGCGTGGTAGGTTTGCACAGATCGCAATGGGTTGGTTTAGAAGGTGCACCACAAACACAAACTTTAGGTATTCATTCTCCATTGAGAAATGAGAGAATTGGATTAGGACTAAACATTGTTAGTGATGCTTTAGGTCCGGCAAGAGAAACTTGGGTGGATGCTAATTTTTCTTATACCATACCATTAAATGCCAATGATTTAAAATTATCCTTTGGAGTACGAGGTGGTGTTCATAATTTGAATACTGATTTTGGATTGGGATTACCACAAAATATTTCAGATAATGCATTTGCGGATATTAGCTTATGGTCACCAACAATTGGTGGTGGTTTATATATGCATACCAGAAAATGGTATTTAGGACTTTCTGTTCCAAATTTTTTGCAAACGCAACATTATGATGATTTTCAAACCTCGTTAGCGACGGAACGTATACATTTTTATGCGATTGGTGGTTATGTTTTTAATCTAAACGAAACTTTAGAATTAAAACCAGCCTTTTTAGTAAAAGCGGTGTCAGGTGCTCCATTAGTAGCAGATGTCTCAGCAAATGTTTGGTATAAAAAGAACCTTACTGCAGGTTTAGCCTATAGATGGGACGATTCAGTTAGTGCGTTAGTTGGTTTTCAAGTAACGCCTGGTATGTTTATTGGTTATGGTTATGACCTAACAACGACAGGTTTAAATAATTACAATAGCGGTTCTCACGAATTAACCTTAAGATTCGAAGTTAAAAGAATGGGAAGAATATTATCACCACGTTTCTTCTAAAAATAAGACTATGAAAAAAATGACAAGATATATAAGTGTAGTTTTTGCAGGTATATTTGCCTTATCTGCTTATGCACAAAATGGTAAAATACAAAGCGTAAAAGATGACTATAAAGACTTTGCTTACGTTAAAACAAGTGAGGTATTGTTAGAGGTTGCTAATAAAGGTTATAAGTCAGTTGATCTTTTTCAGAAATTAGCCAATTCCTATTATTTTAATAATGATATGGAAAATGCAGTGAAATGGTATGGAGAACTTATGAGTTTAGGAGAAGTCATAGACCCAGAGTACTATTTTAGATATGCATTAGCACTTAAAGGTGTGGAGAACTATGCAGAAGCTGATAAATGGATGAATAAGTTTAATGATATTAAACCTAATGACTTAAGAGGTAAGGCCTTTTTATCTAGTGTAGATTACCGATCTAATATTGAAGATGTCAGTAGAGATGATATTATACCAAGTAACTTAGAGATAAACACTGAGTTTTCTGATTTTGGAACCACAGAGTACGAAAATTCTATCGTATTTGCTTCGGCAAGAGGTGGTGGGCGCAAGTATAGATGGAATGAAGAACCTTATTTAGATTTATATGCATCGGAGAAAACAGGAAATAGTTTTGGTGAAGCAACTGCCATAAGTGGAAAAGTAAATACTAAATATCACGAGTCTAGTGCAGTGTTTTCACCAAATGGAAAATACATGTTTTTTACCAGAAATAATTTCTTCAAATTAAAATACAAAGAAGACGAAACTGGTATAAATCGATTACAATTGTATAGAGTAACATTAAGCGAAGATGGAACTTGGGACGAAATTCATAAAATACACTTTAATAGCAAAGATTACAGTGTAGCACATCCTACGTTAAATGTTACAGGCTCTAGATTGTATTTTGCATCAGATATGCCAGGTACTTTTGGGCAATCCGATATATATGTCGTAGATGTTAATGAAGATGGTACATTAGGTAAGCCTGAAAATTTAGGCCCTTCGATAAATACAGAAGGTCAAGAATCCTTTCCTTTTATGGATACAAGCGGAAACTTATTTTATTCTTCAACTGGTTTTCCAGGTTTGGGAGGTTTAGATGTATTTAAGTCAGAAGGTTTAGATCAAAAGGTCGAAGCAGGTTCAAATAGAAACTTTCCAATCTTCAATGTTGGTAAACCAGTAAATAGTATCGCCGATGATTTTGGATATTATGAAAACTTAGTGACTAAGCGTGTTTACTTTAGTTCTAACAGAGAAGGAGGTAAAGGAGGAGACGATATATATACCTTTGAAATTCCGGAATGTGAGCAATCTGTAGTCGGAGTTGCTAAAGATATTAAAACAGAGGAGTTATTGCCTAACGCTACAGTGATTTTATTTGATGGAGAAGGAAATGAGTTAGAGCGTTCAACAACTGGAGCTGATGGTGCATTTGCTTTCGATTTAGATTGCGAGCAAGAATATTTGTTGCGTGGCGCATTAGAGAATTATGCATCAGACGAAAAACGTTTTACAACACCTAAGAAGAAGCAAGAGCTTAGACTTCAGCTCTTATTAGAAAAAAATGTGCAGGAAATTAGTCCATGTGATGATTTGGCTAAAATCTTAGATATTCCTATTATTTATTTCGATTTTGATAAATCTAATATTAGATACGATGCTGAGATAGAGCTACAAAAAGTATTAGCTGTGTTAAATAAATATCCTACAATGGCTATTGATATCCGTTCGCATACAGACTGTAGAGGATCGGCAGCATATAACGAAAATTTATCTGAAAGAAGAGCACAGTCTACACGTCAGTACCTAATAGATAATGGCATTTCTTCGGAGCGTTTAACAGCAAAGGGTTATGGAGAATTCCAATTGGTTAACGATTGTGGTTGTGAACCGTCAAACAACTCTACCTGTAGCGAAGAAGAACATCAGTTAAACCGACGTAGTGAGTTTATTATAACAAGTATAAACGGTAAGACTTGTGACGATAAAGAGTAAAAAAACAATAACAAAATAAAACTATAAATGACCACTTAATTTTTAAGTGGTCATTTTTTATGAAATCCTTTAACATTTTTAAGCCTTTAGTGCTTAATTTTGTGTTATGACAGAAGAACAAGTCATCCTTGTGGATGAAAACGATAATCAAATTGGCTTAATGCCTAAAATGGAAGCGCACGAAAAGGCCCTTTTACATCGTGCATTTTCAGTGTTTATATTTAATGATACTAATGAATTAATGCTTCAGCAACGTGCGCTGCATAAATACCATTCACCAGGACTGTGGACAAACACGTGTTGCAGTCATCAACGCCACGGCGAATCTAATTTAGAAGCAGGTAAACGCCGTTTACAAGAAGAGATGGGTTTTGTAACAGCCTTAAAGGAAACAACATCCTTTATGTATAAAGCACCTTTTGACAACGGACTAACTGAGCATGAGTACGATCATATAATGATAGGGTATTACAATAACGCACCAACTATAAATAAAGACGAAGTTGCCGATTGGAAATGGATGCCCTTAGAAGATGTAAAAGCCGATATAGCCTTACAACCCGAAAATTACACGGCTTGGTTTAAAATTATTTTTGAAAAGTTTTATGATTATATAAACATAAATAAGATATGAAGGTAACTGTACATAGAAAAGCGCACTTTAATGCAGCCCATAGGCTTTATCGAAAGGATTGGAGTTTCGAAAAGAATGATGCCGTATTTGGTAAGTGTAATAACCCAAACTTTCATGGTCATAATTACGAATTAATTGCCAGTGTTACAGGAGATATAGACCCAGAAACAGGTTATGTAATAGATGTAAAAATTCTGAAAGATATTATTAAGTCTGAGATTGAAGATGCCTTTGATCATAAGAATCTAAATGTAGAAGTGCCAGAATTTAAAGATTTAAATCCTACAGCAGAGAATATTGCAGTTATTATTTACAATAAGATAAAGGTAAAACTAGATTCAAAATTTCATCTCAAAATTACACTTTACGAAACACCACGTAATTTTGTGACCTACTCAGGAGAATAAATTATGGATAATCTTTTATATCCTTTAAAATTTGTGCCCATTTTAAAAGATAAAATTTGGGGAGGAGAAAAGTTAAAGGAACAATTAAACAAAGCATCACACTCAAAACAAGTTGGTGAAAGTTGGGAAATAAGTACAGTACCCGGTGACATTTCAGTTGTTGCTAATGGTAAGTTAAAAGGTGAATCTTTACAAACTTTATTAAATAACCATACACGATTTTTAATTGGTGATAAAAATCATAAACGTTTTGGTAACGAATTTCCTTTGTTAATAAAATTTATAGACGCTAAGAAAGATTTAAGCATACAACTGCATCCAGAAGATAAATTGGCCAAAGAGCGTCATAATTCCTTTGGAAAGACTGAAATGTGGTATGTATTGCAAGCAGATAAGGATGCTAACCTTATTGTAGGTTTCAATCAAAATATGGATGAGGAAACCTATCTAAAGCATCTAGAGACCAAAACCTTGCCAAAGATTTTGAATTTTGATAAAGTTAAAGCAGGAAATGTCTATTTTATTGAAGCTGGTCGTATCCATGCCATCGGTGCTGGAGTACTACTGGCCGAAATTCAGCAAACAAGCGATGTTACCTATCGTGTTTATGATTGGGACCGCGTAGATGATGAGGGTAATGAGCGCAAATTGCATAACGAAATCGCTATTGATGCTTTTAAGTTTAATATGAAGGATGATTTTAGGATTGAATACGAAAAACGAGAAAATGTATCTAATAGCATGGTTAGCTGTCCTTTTTTTACTACCAATTATCTCGAAATTAACACAATAATAAAAAAGAAAAATAATCACGATTCATTCATTATTTATATGTGTTTAGATGGTGATTTAGAGATTTCAACATCATCTTCAACAGAAAAGATTATAAAAGGAGAAACGGTGTTGCTCCCAGCCGCATTTAAAGATTATACACTTAAATCTAGTGCAGCAAAATTACTGGAGGTATATGTTTAAAACTTCAAATCATTTTTAAAGATTTCAGCATACTATTTATTATTTTTATACCATTAAATTAAAGAACATTATGGCGAATAAAAGAGATTTAAAAAAGGATATTAATTACGTTTTTGGTGATATCATTGAAGCTGTTTACTACTGGGAACTAGAAAATGCAGAAAAGCCAACTAAAGATAGTAATGCAATTATAGATGATGCCATTGCTGGATTTGATGAGTTAATTGCTCGCGTAAACGAAAGAGATATTGAAAGTCCTAAGGCACATTTTAAAGCGATTAATACCGATTTGGAAGCTAAAGGACGTGCATTGATAGATAGAATTAATAAATTAAAATAATTTAAGAGTGACTTACTCAAAAAGTTAAAAAGGCTGTCTGTAAAGTAAGAAAACCTGTCATTCGGATTTTAAGTTTAGGAATCTGAATTTATTGGTTTTCAAAATGTTTTAAATTCTAAACGTTAAGAATTTAAAACAAAGACTTTAGAGACAGCTTTTTTTGTTTTTATAGATTTATCATTCTATGCCTAATGATAGAGCCTTTCAGAATCTTATACTATTAAATCAGCTAAGGTCGAGAACCGCTTTAGGCTATCACCAAGTTTAAGTGCTATTCTATATTAGCTCTAGTTTCAATAAGTTTAGCTAATTTTTTTCCGTAGAAAGAGGTTTTAATGTCTTTTGTTAAACCATTATAAATAGAATCAATATAGACCGTATTGGCTGCAGGAACTTCATAAAGTGCTAAATAAGGTGCTATAATATTGTCTTTGTGATTTAGAGCAAACTGTATAGTATAAGCGTATTTGCGTTTTATTAATGTCGTAGACCGCTTTTTTAAAGAATCTGAAGCTATGGTATCATTAGCTTTTTTAGCTAAAAGGCTTTGCTCAATAATTTCCAAGTTTTGATCTTTGAAGTTAGACATAACTTTGGTGTATTCATTTAATAAATCTTGTGTTTTAGATCCTTTTATTTCGGCATCATAACTAAATAACTTTAGAGATGTGTTTATTGTAGTTTCACCTTTATCGCCAAAAAATGGAATATAATGTTCTTCACCATCATTTTTAAAAAGCTTTAGGTACAGTAAAATGGGTTCTTTGAGATTAGTTTGTAAAACAAATTCTTTTTCTCCCATAACGGCTACTGAGTCTAAATCTATAATATCCGTTGAATCTCCATTTTTTTGGAGATACACCATACCTTTTTTTAATCCTTTAATGTTTCCTTTTAAGGTGAAGTTAGCATCATTATCTTTTCCGCAAGAAATAGCTATACATGCTGTGAGAAATAAACTTAAAGCTTTAATGTATTTAGTCATGTTTTTAGTGTAGTTGTTAAGTGCGCAAATATCTTATTTTGAATTTAAAAATACTAGCCTCCTGCGGCAATTTTCATTAGCTCTGCACAGAGAATGGCTCCGTAAGTACCCACGACATAACCAAAGACTGCCAATAATGCTCCAACAGTTGCTAGCGATGGGTGAAATGCAGCTGCTACAACAGGTGCTGAAGCTGCTCCGCCAACATTTGCTTGGCTGCCTACCGCTAAAAAGAAATATGGAGCTTTTATAAGTTTTGCGACAAGAATTAACAGTGCTGCATGGATAGCCATCCATACCAAGCCAATTAATATCAATCCAGGGTTTTCGAGTATTTTACCTAAATCCATTTTCATACCAATAGTAGCAACGAGAATGTAAATAAAAACACTACCGACCTTACTTGCTCCTGCACCTTCATAATTCTTTGCTTTGGTGAATGACAGCAGCACACCTATTAAAGTAGCAATGGAAATGAGCCAAAAGAAACCACTGCCAAAGGAGGATAAGGCACTTTTAGGATCACTTACGGCTTCAAAATTATCCTTTAAAAAAACAGAGATATGATCCGAACCAAAATGTGCAATGCCCACTGCGCCAAAAGCTATGGTCAAAATGATAATTAAATCCGAAGTTGATGGTGTCCGAGTTATCTTATCACTAAAAGCTTGGACTTTGTTCTGTAATTCATCAATAGCAGTATTATCTGCTTTAAGCCAATTATCTATGCGCTTGCGTTTTCCAATTCCTAAGAGTATAACGGCCATCCAAAGATTAGCGACTACTATATCCACCAGTACCATACCTCCATAGAGCTCTTGGTTAAATTCATATATCTCTAGCATGGCAGCTTGGTTGGCTCCGCCTCCAATCCAACTTCCGGCGAGTGTGGCCAATCCTCTCCATGTAGCATCAAAACCAGCACCACCAACAGTTTCTGGTGAAAAGATTGAAATCAATAAAATGGCTATTGGCCCACCAATGATGATGCCTATAGTACCTGTAAAGAACATTACCAATGCTTTCCAACCCAGATTAAAAATTGCTTTTAAGTCTATGCTTAAGGTAAGTAATATGAGTGAAGCTGGTAATAAGTAACGACTAGCAATAAAATAAGTCTGGGAGATTTCATCTGATATTACACCTAAAGAGTTGAATATCGCAGGAATAAGGTAACACATTAGTAATCCAGGTACAATCTTGTAGAAATAATGCCAGTAACCTGACTTTTTCGATTCCGTAAAGAATACAAATCCCAAGGATATCATTAAAATCCCAAAAACTATTGCATCGTTCTTAAAAATGGGGTCTTCCGGTTTTTCATAAAAGAAATACATTAAAACAGAAGCAATAACAATACCTATAATTGTTAAGATAAATGGTAGGATATACTTGTTTTTTGAGTTCATAACTTTAATTTGTCACAAAATACAAAAACTAAAAAAAGTGACCGTTTCCGATCACTTTTCTTCTTTTGGTTTTTCTTTTTTTTTAGGCTGCCTTTTGTGTTCTTTGAGATATTGCATCAGCATCCATTCTATCTGTCCGTTGGTGCTACGGAATTCATCAGCAGCCCATTTTTCTATGGCTTTGAGCATATCTTCATTGATTCGTAATGCAAATGCTTTTTTCTTAGCCATTGTTGTTTATTTTAGATTTGTAAGTCTGTAAAACACGTTCGGCTTCTGCTTTCTTTTGTGTTCCGATCAACAATTTTTTACCGTTCTTTTGTATTATTTGAATACCAATGTCTCCAGAAACGTTAATGGCTTTTCCTTTGTTTTTTCTCCAAAGGCTACCACCTTTAAGTCCCCAGCCTCCGTACTCACTAATGGCATCATATTGCCTAATATATACATTATCTATAGTGTTCCAATTTATAAGTTTAAATGTTCTATGAAACGGAAAGAACTTGTAATGAATGCCTTTTTCATCAATTTTTGAGGTAAGCTTAAACGTAAATATTAGTGTTGATGCTATAATCATAAGACTTAGAATAAGTATAAACTCAAAGAGCGTAAAACTATTAGGGTCTTTTATATATGTGCCTATTATTATACCTATAGGAACAAGCATGCTTATGGCCATTAATAAGATGAGCCATAATTGATTAAAACGTTGTTCTTCTTTAAAAATTCGCATTACCTATTTTTATCGCGTTCTAGAACTAGACTTGTCCAGTTTTGTTCAATATTTTTCACCGTCCAACCTTCTCTGGCATATTGGTTTAAAAGGTTTTCAAAATTTTGAAATCTATGTCTAAAACCGAAGTTTGTTTATATTAATGGCTTAAAGTTCCTGTATTTACAACAGGAGACGCATCTTTATCACCGCAAAGTACTACCATAAGGTTACTGACCATGGCTGCTTTGCGTTCTTCATCTAATTGAACAACATCCTTTTTATTTAATTCTTCAATAGCCATTTCTACCATGCTTACCGCACCTTCAACAATCTTATGTCTTGCTGCAACTATGGCTGTAGCTTGTTGTCGTTTAAGCATAGCGTTTGCAATTTCTTGCGCATAAGCTAGGTAGCCAATACGAGCTTCTAAGACTTCAATACCTGCAATAGATAGGCGCTCGTCAATTTCTTTTTCTAGAGCATTGCTAACTTCATTAACGCTAGAGCGTAAGGTGATGTCTTCATCGTGGCCTTCATCAGCAAAATTATCATAAGGGTACATACTTGCCAATTTACGAACTGCAGCATCGGTTTGTACACGTACAAAGTTTTCGTAATTATCTACATCAAAAGCAGCTTTGTAGGTGTTTTGTACACGCCAAACTAATATAGTGCTTATCATAACTGGGTTTCCGAGTTTGTCGTTAACCTTAAGGCGTTCACTATCAAAATTACTGGCTCTAAGTGATATTTTCTTTTTAGAGTAGAAAGGATTTACCCAATAAAAGCCATTTTTCTTAACAGTACCAACATACTTTCCAAATAAAAGTAATACACGAGACCCATTGGGTTGCACCATTATAAAGCCAAATGCCATAACTAAGGCTAGGATTATAGTAAGTATAGGCCAAGCAGTCTGCATTGCCATGATTGCGGCAATACTTCCAAAAAATAGGATTAATAATACAAATAGCATAAAGTAGCCATTAGCCGGGACAATGATTTTTTCTTCTTTCATGATCTAAAAATTTAATTGGTTTATCAATAAATATTCAATATGATATTAAAATGATATCATAAAGGTATATATTATAGGTGTGTAAACCCAAATAAATGTTACATTTTTATTAAAAATAATGAGAATTGGAGTTTGGCACGCGGTTTGTTATATAGTAAGTGTAATGGTTACAGCGATAGTTACGAGAGTAACATTACTACAATATCGCAACATTGCATTTTGGTTGGTTAGTTAGTGAAAAAGCATCTCGTGGTTGGGATGCTTTTTCAATTTAAGTGTGCGACGTTTCTATGCTATGCGGTATAATTTTGAAACGATATATAAGTATTTTTAGGTCTTTATAAATTCAACAATACTAGTAATAAGTTCTGAGCTTAGAGGCCTAAACGTTTCATTATACGATTTTGAATTCTCTAAATCATCACCTTTAATTTCAAAAAGAATGTGGTTCATATTTTCAATGATCTTTAATTCTGCGTTTTCATTAGCGTCCTTTAGTAATTTAGCTTCCACTTGTGATACCTGGAGGTCTTTAGTGCCATTAATTAGTAGGATAGGGATATTTAAATGTTTTATAATTTCAGTAGGGTTATACTGCATCCAATTGATCATAAACGGTTGTAGGTCTGTATTAAAAACAGATGCTAATGTAGACGGATAATCTGTTATAGTGTTTCCTTGTTTTAATTGCACAACGACCTTTTTAGCTTCTTCACCAAGTTGAGGCGCCATAGTGGTTACTTGGTCTACAATAACGTCGCCAATGTTTTGGCCTGCACCTGCTAAGGATATAAACCCATCTGCGCTATCCTTTGCTGCAAGCATACCGACCAAACTACCTTGGCTATGGCCTATAAGATAAACTTTAGAGTAGGCATTTTTTTCTTTAAAATAGCGCAGTACGTCTTTTGCATCTTTAACAAAATCATCAAACATTATGGTTTTATCAACCCTACCTTGTCGTATTTGTTTTACGATGCGTTTATCATATCTAAAAGTGGCTATACCTTTATGAGCTAAACGTTCTGAAAGTTTTTTTAAGGCATTGTTTTTTAGAAAATTCTGATTGCCATTTCTGTCGGTAGGACCAGAGCCCGCAATAATAATTGCTAATGGAGGTGTCTGGACATTATTAGGAGTGAGTAGCGTACCATCGATCCAGTTTGTTACAGATACGTCTTGTTCAGAAAATGATTTTTCTTGACAAATACCTTTATTGAAAAATAGAATTAATGTAATATATGCTAGTAGTCTCATAGTTTTAAATTTATGCTATTGTAAAATTAAGGGATATTATAATTAAACTTAAATTCTAAATTAATATTTTAAAATATCTCGGATGCGCTATTTTAACTCCTGTATTTTATCGATGAAATACATGTTTTTATCCAAAAATGTTAAAATTATATGTATTACATCGATTTAATATGTTTTTTGTCGTTGTGTTTGAGTTCTAATTCTATATTTGGGGTATACTAAAATTTAGTTTTTAGTTAATGGATTAATTAATTAATATTTGCATTATGTTATGTTGACTTAGAGACCCTAAATCTACTTACATAATAAAAAAAGCAAATTAGAGAAACCGGGTTTGAGGGAACCCGGTTTTTTGTTTTTCAATTCCCGCGAAAGCAGGAATTTCATAAATTAAGTCTATTAAAAAAATCATGAATTACTGCTTTGATAGTAATAATAATACAACTCTAAATTTAGAGAAGCTTTCTAAATGTAAGGTTAATCCTAGGTTCAATATTCCTTTTTGTTTTAGCAATTTGATGCAACCAGTAATGTTGCATTTCTCCTTTCATTACCAAAAGGCTTCCGTGCTCTAGTACCAGTTTGTGTCGTTCTACTTTTAGGCTTCTATGTTTAAAGTGAAACGGGCGTGCCTCACCAAAACTCACTGAAGCAATAACAGGGTTTTTACCAAGTTCCTTTTCGTTGTCTGCGTGCCAACCATTACTGTCATTACCATTTCTGTATAGATTAA
>NZ_CALGNH010000054.1 GCF_937958655.1 uncultured Winogradskyella sp.
TCACTACCGTCCCCATCAAACATTGGCTCACAGATATCTACATGTTCTGCTGAAAGCGCTATATCAAAACTATCGGTTGCAGAACACATGGCAAACATAAATCCACCACCTACAACATAATCTCTAATCTTTAAAGCCACGGCAAGCTTTGCATCCGAAACTTTAGAATAACCTAGTCGTTCTGCCAATTCTTCGGCTGCTCGTTTTTCTTCAATATACCAAGCGGCAGAACGATACGTTCTATAAAACTTCCCGTATTGTCCTGTAAAATCTTCATGATGTAAATGCAACCAATCATATAGTAACAATTCATCTTTTAAAACTTCTTCATCATAAATCGTTTCATAAGGTATTTCTGCATAAGTTAACACCATTGTAACAGCATCGTCCCAAGGTTGTTTTCCATAAGGAGTATAAACCGCAATTTTAGGAGCTTTCTCTAACACAACGGCTTCTTGGTTTACCGAAGGACTACCTATTGCCCCTAATAGCTGAGCGGCCTTTGCGTCTGAAATAACCTCAAAAGATACACCTCTTATTTGACACTCACTTTGTATAATTTCCGCATCTGGCAGTAAAAAAGAACCTCCTCTATAATTGAGTAGCCAATTAACTTTAAGCGCTCTCTCTAAAGTCCAATATGTAACTCCATAGGCTTTTAAATGATTTTCTTGAGATTCTGCATCCATTGGAATGAGTATGTAGGATGCATAAACATTAACACACATTAAAAGTGTAAGTAATAAAATTATTCCCTTCTTCAAATTCATTAATTTTAAACTAAAGATAACTAATATTTAGTCTATAATGCTTTACTTTATAATTCTTTTAAGCATATAATTTCAGCTTTTCCTTATATATAGCGAGTTGTTTTAATTTTAATATCGTTGATAGATGAAGATTTTGAATTTGAATACCTTATTTAAAATGGCCTATTTGGTTTTATTTGTGGCCGTATTTGCATGTGACAATGAGCCTTATGAAGGCCCCTTTTTTACTGAAACACCACTGACGTGCGTAGAAGTAAATGGCAACTTATCTTTGGCACAGATTAATTTTGATAATGCAAATGCTAATGATTATGAAACACTTTGTGAAGCTTATAAAAATGCATTAGAGGACTTTATAGCGGTCTGCCCAGAAGTTGATTCTGAAACTCAGGCTTTATTAGATAATTTAGGTGATTGTGAACTTTATTCTTTTTTTCAAGTAGATTTTAATGGGCAAACATTTTTTGCCGATGATACAGAAGCCGTAATTGAAGAAGATAAAATTACTATTACTGGATTTAGAGGACTTAATGGCGAGCAGATAACATTATCAGTATTTGCTTATGAAACCGGTACTTACACACTTGGTGTTACAGATAATAACCAAACTAATATTGGAAGTTATAATGAAGATAACACTAATTTAAATGTCTGGCAATCACTGACTGCGTCTAATGCATCACAAGGTGAAGTAACGATTACTGATATTAATTTATTTGACGCAACAATCTCTGGAGTTTTTAATTTTAGTGGCTACAATGATACTGGCGAGCGAAAAGAATTTACATCTGGTATTTTTGAAAATATTAAATTAGAAAAAGTTAATGCCTTCTTTGCCAAAGTTGATGGAATTGAATTTGTAGACACGCAAATTGTACCTGGTATAAATAATTTTGGATGGGTAGGTTTCCTTGCAAGAGATGCTAATAATGAAGAAATATTCTTATCTATTAGGTATAATGTTGGTCCAGGCACCTATGCTTTAAACCAAGATACATCGCTTACAACTTTTGATTATTCACCGAGTTTCCAAGATTTTCATTATGGTGAAGGTAGCGTAATTATAGAAATACATAATACGGAAACCAACTTTTTAATGGGGACTTTTAGTTGTACTGCTCTACCCGAACTTAGTGGTGTTGGCACTTATGAAATTACCGAAGGTCGGTTTTGCGTAACCTACCTCGATGGTTTTTTTGAAGAAGATTAATTATACCCAAAAACCTTTATACATTACGAAATAGCATACTTCACTAATTCATTATAATAGGTCTTGCTAGTCTCCAAGAGCTGTTTTAAATGCGTAGGAAACGGTTCTTCTTTTGGTTTATATTTTTGGAAACCACTAGATTTATGGACGTTTTCATACCAATATTTTGCCCAAATACCATCCTCCACGCGCTGTTGTGGTTGCCAATTGAGCATGGCTTCTTCAAAAGGAATCTCTATAAAATTGCATAACTTAGTAAGAATTTTCTTGGGATTATCGAGTACTTTTTTAGAATCTAAAACCGTAAATTGAATATCGTTATCTTTAAAATAATTAATAAGCTCAACATGGAGGGCATAACCAACATCGTCTAGGGATGGGTTAGGAATAACTTTATCAAACGACGGCAACATATCTTTTGGGTCCCTTGTGAGCATAATATTAATAGTGTCTTTCATAAACGTCCTATCTAAATTTAATAGATGATGCGTCATATGCTTGTAAAACTGCACTGGCTTTTCTGTATTTCCCATCATCTCACTTACAACTTTGTTACCGTCATTTTCCATAGTTGCTAGAATCTGTTTAGCACCAGGATGATAGCTATGTGCCTCAGGATGTTGTTTTAGATAAAATGCATACAATGGCTCATCAAACACATTAGTATCCTTACGTTGTGCAAATGAATACATTAACGCCGTAGATATATTTCTTGGTCCAGACCATAAACAAATTCGCTTAAAATTATCCATGCTTTACTTCATTTTCAATTAATACCTCATAAAGATGGCTTAAATGTTTAGTTACTTCACCATATTTACCATTACCAATTAGTCTTCCATCAATTTTAGTTACAGGTGTTAGCCCTCCAAAGGTGCCTGTTACAAATGCTTCATCCGCACCGTAGACATCAAAAAGTGAAAAATCTTTTTCATAATGTACTATGCCATTATTTTTACAAACCTCTAAGACTTTTCCTCTTGTAATCCCATTCATACAATACTTGCTTGTAGATGTCCAAACTTCATTATTTTTTACAATGAAAAAATTAGTGGCATTACAGGTAGATACAAAACCATTGATATCTAGCATTAATGCTTCATCCGCACCAGCTTCAATTGCCTGAATTAAGGCTTGTACCTCGTGTAACTTACTATGACAATTTAATCTTGGATCTAAATAATCTGGTGATCCTCGCCTTATAGTACTTGTAAATAAAGTAATACCTTTGTCTTTAGAGGCTTTAGAGGCTGTTTTATACTCAGGAATAATAACAACATTGGGACCAGAAATTGTAAGTCTAGGATCTTGAGATGGTGTTTTTTTAATACCACGTGTTACCATTATTCTTACATGGACACCATCGTTCATTTCATTAGCTTTTAAGGTGTCCCAAACTTTTTGAATTAATGCTTCTTTTGTAAACGGTAGTTGCATACCTATTGTTGCAGCCGATTGCCATAAGCGATTAAAATGATCCTCAATAAATACCAATACACCTTGATGTAGTCTAAGTGCTTCCCACACTCCATCGCCTACAAGATAACCACTGTCAAATACAGATATTTTGGCTTCATTTCGTTTAAATAATTCACCATTAATAGATATGAGGATAGCGTCATTTCTAGAATCTTCTAAAGCATTATGTGTACCGTGAACCATAAGACATTTTTGAGCAGTAAGATACTTAAAATAACAACTTATAGTTATAACAATTTTAAAATTTTTTATATCCTATTATTTACCAGATAGTAAATTAGCAACGACTTTAGTACTCGGAAATTGCTCTAGAATAATTTTAAGAAATACTGTAATTGGAATAGCCATTATTAAACCTGGAATACCCCATAAAAAGCCCCAAAACATTAACATTACTAAGACTGCAATGATATTAATAGAAAAAGATTTACCCATAAAAATAGGCTCTAAAATGGCACCAAACGTAACTTGCACTAATGTAATAGCCAGGATAAAAAAGAATAATGTGCTGGTAGGATCTAATTCTACAAAAGCAAATATTGAAAGTAATATCACCGATATAAATGAGCCGACCATTTGAACAAAGTTTATAACAAAAGCAAATAAACCCCAAAATATGGGGAAACTTACATCAAAAAAGAAGCACATTAATCCTGTAAACAATCCGGTAAGTGCGCTCACCAAAAATTTTACTTTTATAAATTTTATGAGATCTTTTTCAATCTTCATAAATGCTTTAATTGAAGTATGTTTTTGACGTAATACCGTACTATTTAGAAGCTTATGAACATTAATAGACTCACCTAACCACAGTACTACAAAGAATACGGTCATTAATAGCATGGTGAAAAATTGTCTTAGAAAACCTATTGTTGTTCCTAAATTTTCTTTTTCAAAAAACTGCCCTATAACATTATTGTCTTGTTTTAACTCAATGCCATAACTATCTAAAAGGTAAACTCTTAAATCTACCAATTTAGCTTCTGCCTTAGAAAAAAACTCGGATTTAGTTGCTAAAATCTCCTTACTAGAGAGTTGAATTAATTCTATACCCAACATAACACCACCAGCAACAAGTAATAACACAATGATGACGCCCAAAAATTTAGGAACATTACGTCTCCCTAAATACCGCATTAACGGTAAAAATAATAGGGCAATAAACATTGCAAAAATTAAGGGTATAAATATAAAAGACAGAATTTTAAGTAAGTAAAACACTAATGGAATTACTATAATTAACAACAGAATGTTTGTTGTACGTCTTTGATTTAGCATGAGGCAATTTTCATAGATTAAGCGAGCGACAAAGATACACTAAAAACAAGGTTTAAAAACTCTAATTTGTTGTTAAAAAGGTACACCGTCATCCTCTGGTCCATCAAAAGCATCTGAAGGATTAGGGAAACTATCTGGCTTAAATGTATCGTCGTTAGCAGCGGCATTTAATTTAGACTGAAATTCAAATGGAGTATCAAAGTCATCTAAATTATCAAACTTACCAAGGTGTCCAATAAACTTTAATCTTATATTTTCGAGACCACCATTTCTATGTTTAGCAACAATAAATTCACCTTGTCCTTGGGTTGGTGAACGTTCCTCATCATCCCATTCGTCAATTTTATAATATTCTGGTCTGTAAATAAAGGATACAATATCGGCATCTTGCTCAATAGCTCCAGACTCACGTAAATCTGATAGTAATGGACGTTTACTCCCACCTCTAGTTTCTACTGCACGAGATAACTGAGATAGAGCAATTACAGGGACATTTAATTCTTTTGCCAAGGCTTTAAGGTTTCTAGAAATCATAGATATTTCTTGCTCACGGTTACCTCCTTTTTGACTACCACCTGCAGTCATTAACTGCAAGTAATCAATCATAATAACCTGTATATCGTACTGAGATTTTAATCGTCTCGCTTTAGCACGTAAATCAAAAATAGATAACGATGGGGTATCATCAATGAATAGTGGTGCCTTTTCTAAGGTTTTTACCTTTACGTTAAGCTGTTCCCATTCGTGCTTTTCTAATTTTCCTGTTCTTAATTTTTCAGAAGATAATCCTGTTTCACTAGATATTAAACGTGTAATTAACTGTACAGAAGACATCTCTAATGAGAAAAATGCAACCGCTTTATTAAAATCTACAGCAATATTTCTTGCCATAGTTAAGGTTAAAGCTGTTTTACCCATACCAGGACGTGCCGCAACAATAATTAAATCTGAAGGTTGCCAGCCCGATGTAAGTTTATCTAGCTTATCAAAACCTGTTGGTATACCACTAAGTCCCTCTTTGTTAGAAATATCTTCAATTTTCTTTTTGGCCTGTATAACTAAACTCTGTGCCGTTTCGGTAGATTTCTTAACATTACCTTGGGTCACTTCATAAAGTTTAGCTTCGGCATTATCTAAAAGATCAAAAACATCTTTAGTTTCGTCGTAGGCTTCTTCTATAATTTCGTTAGAAATTTTTATAAGACTACGCTGAATATATTTTTGTAAAATAATACGTGCATGAAACTCAATATGAGCCGAAGAGGATACACGTTGGGTTAATTGTATGAGGTAAAAATCACCACCAATAAGATCTAATTTCTGATCTTTCTTTAATTGACTAGAAACGGTTAATAAATCAACGGGTTCACTATTTTCAAATAATTTAAAGATCGCTTCAAAAATGTGTTTGTGGGCGTCTTTATAAAAGGCATCAGGGCTTAAAATATCAATAACTTCATCAACACCTTTTTTGTCTATCATCATTGCACCTAGGACAACCTCTTCTAAATCAAGAGCTTGAGGTGGTATTTTACCTTTTTCTAAACTAATGATTGTACTCTTATCTACTTTATAACCTTGTAAAGGATTGGGTTGTTTCATAAGTAACAAATGTAGCTAAATACCATCGATGAACTGTATACGATTCTTAACAGGTCTTCAACAATCTAACTGTTAATAACTTAAATATATTGTTAATAGCGCTAAAAAAAACCGAAGTCTCAACTTCAGTTTTTTTTAGTAGCCTATGTTTATTGAAGTTAGTCTTTATAGACTCCCATCTCGTCATATTTTTTCATACGTTGACTAATCAGTTCTTTTTGTGATAAGTTTTTAAGCGCGTCGTACGATTTTAAAATAGCATCTTTAACGGCTAAAAATGTTTTTTCCCTATCGGTATGTGCACCACCTAATGGTTCTTTAATAATCTGATCCACAAGCTTCATGCGCTTCATATCCTTAGCCGTTAATTTAAGCGCTTCTGCCGCTTGCTCTTTATACTCCCAACTTCTCCATAATATAGATGAACAAGACTCTGGTGATATTACCGAATACCATGTATTCTCTAACATCATTACCTTGTCTCCTACCCCAATGCCCAAGGCACCTCCTGATGCTCCTTCACCAATTATAATGGTTATGATAGGAACTTTAAGACGTGACATCTCTAGTATATTTCTTGCTATAGCTTCCCCTTGTCCTCGTTCTTCTGCTTCTAAACCTGGATAAGCACCTGGTGTGTCAATTAAAGTAACTACCGGAATACCAAATTTCTCAGCAGATTTCATTAAACGTAAGGCCTTGCGGTATCCTTCTGGGTTAGACATACCAAAATTACGGTACTGTCTTGTTTTAGTATTATAACCTTTTTGCTGCCCAATAAACATATAGGTTTGGTCACCAATTTTACCGAGGCCGCCAATCATGGCTTTATCATCTTTAACATTTCGGTCTCCATGTAATTCTAAAAACGAATCTCCACAAAGGGCTAAAATATGATCTAGCGTATAAGGTCTATTAGGATGCCTAGATAGCTGCACACGTTGCCATGCCGTAAGATTTTTATAGATATCTTTTTTGGTATCATTTAGTTTCTTTTCTATCTGCTTACAGGTTTCTGTAACATCGACGTCACTTTCCTCACCAATCAGCTGACATTTATCGAGCTGCTCTTCTAGCTCTTTTATAGGTAATTCAAACTCTAAATATTCCATTTAATTTGAAATTATTCTTTTGTTGTATTAGTTAGTTAGTCCTTGCAAATATAAAAACTTTAATTGTTTATAGATGTTGTTTTAGACTTTCGCCTTTTATAGTTTTTAAAAATTGCATCCATTACAACAGTAAATATAATTAAGACGGCACCAATATAAAATTGTGGTGTCATTTTTTCTTTTTCAGGAAAAAGTAATAAGGCCAAAATTATGCCGTAAATAGGCTCTAAATTATAACTTAAAATCACTGTAAACGGACTTATATAGCGCATAACTTCTACAGCGCCAATAAAGGCATAAGCCGTACATACAGATGCCAAAATGAATAAATATATCCAATCCATTTTTGATAAGGTAAAAAATTCAGCATTAAAATTAGTACCTGTAATTAAAATAAATATTGAAATAAAAACTACACCACTAATAAACTCATAGAAGGAAATAACAGTGGCACTATGTTTCTCAATAAATCGTCCATTTATAACTGCAAATAATGTTGAAAATAAAGCACTTAATAGTCCTAAAACAATTCCATTAATGTAACCTAACTCGCTACTAAAAATTAAATAGACTCCTATAACTACAATAACACCAAACAGAATTTCATAAATTAAAATTCTGCGCTTAAAAAATAAAGGCTCTATAAATGAGGCAAAAAACGCACCTGATGAAAACATGGCTAAAGCAATAGAGATATTGGCTTGGTTAATAGCTTCGAAAAAAGTGATCCAATGTAATGCTATGATTATGCCTGCTAATGCAAATTTCCAAAGAACTGTAAGGCTTATTTTAATATTTAACTTAATGAATTTGATGTAAAAAAACATTAATATACCTGCAATGGTCATTCTATACCATACTAATGGTAAGGAACCAATAGTAATCAACTCTCCTAAAATAGCAGTAAAACCAGCAATAAAAACTAAGACGTGTAACTGAAAATAATGCTTTATTTTAGCGTTTGGCATTTTGTAATAGGTATATGGCTAAAATGCCAAATAAAAAATTAGGAAACCATACAGCTATAATGGCCGGAAAATTAGACTGTTCTGCCATAACTCCAAAAATTTTATCAAAAAACACATAAATCATAGCAATTGAGATTCCAAATGCTAAATTGACTCCCATACCACCTCGCCGTTTTACGGATGATACTGCAACGGCTATAATGGTTAATATAAATATAGATACTGGTAAGCTCCATTTTTTGAGTTTAACAACTTCATACCTACCTATATTTTTTGACCCTTTACGTTTTTCTGATTCAATAAATTTTAATAATTCACCATAAGCTTTAGTCTCGGCAGCGTATTCTACAGGTGCTAAGTCTTCAATCTTAAAAGAGAATACGGTGTCTTTTCTTCTAACTTTTTCAATGATTTGTTTGCCATTTTCAAAAGTACGTTTTACATAGGATGTTAACCTATAGGTAGTGTCTTCTTCAATATATTGAATATTCTCAGCAAAAATCTTATACTTTAGTTCATTACCTTCAAAATGTTCGTACGTAAATTTTCTGCCTTGTTTACGTTTTGGGGAAAAATTACGGACGTATATATAATCGTTATCGTTAATTTGTTGGTATACATCTTGCGTATCCTGAACTTTCTTGTGCTTCTTTAAGTATTTAAATTTAAACTCATTAAATCCCTGACTAGCAATTGGCGCAAGATACATACCCAATACCATAGCAAAAAGCGCTACAATAGTAGCACCAATTAAGTAGGGTCTTAAGAATCTAGAGAAGGAAACACCAGAGCTTAAAAAGGCAACAATCTCTGTGTTATTGGCTAATTTAGATGTAAACCATATAACGGATAAAAACAAAAACAGTGGGAATAATAGATTGGCAAAATAAACTGTAAAGTTAATATAGTAAGACGTTATCTCACCAAACGGAGCTTCATTTTCTATCATCTTACCTACTTTCTCTGCTAAATCTACTGTTATACCAATAGGAATAAACAGTAATAACATCATAAGAAATGTAAAAAGATAGCGCTTTAGTATGTACCAGTCTAAAATTTTCAAATTATAAGCGTTTATCCATTTGTTTTACCATTTTAGCTTTCCATTGACTAAAGTTGCCATCAATAATATGTTTTCTTGCTTCTCTTACCAACCACAAATAAAAACCGAGATTGTGAATAGTTGCAATCTGCTTACCTAACAATTCATTAACCGTAAATAAATGCTTTAAATAGGCTTTGCTGTAATCTGTATCTACATAGGTAATGCCCATTTCATCTATTGGCGAAAAATCATCCGCCCACTTCTTATTCTTAATATTTATAGTACCATGCGCTGTAAATAACATCCCGTTTCTGGCATTGCGTGTTGGCATTACACAATCAAACATATCTACGCCTAAGGCAATATTTTCTAATATATTTATTGGCGTACCTACTCCCATAAGATAACGTGGTTTATCCTCTGGCAGTATATCACACACTACTTCTGTCATGGCATACATCTCTTCCGCAGGTTCACCAACCGATAAACCACCTATAGCGTTGCCATGTGCGCCAGCATTAGCAATATATTCGGCGGATTGTTGCCTCAAATCTTTATAGGTACTCCCTTGCACAATAGGAAAAAAAGTCTGCTCATAACCATATTTAAATGGCAACTTTTTTAAATGCTTTAAACAACGTTCTAACCAACGATGCGTCATGTGCATAGATCGTTTTGCATAATTGTAATCACATGGGTAAGGCGTACACTCGTCAAAGGCCATAATAATATCTGCTCCAATACTTCGCTGTACTTCCATTACATTCTCGGGTGTAAAGACATGGTAACTTCCGTCTATATGAGACCTAAATTTTACGCCTTCTTCTTTAATTTTTCTGTTAGCAGATAAAGAATAAACTTGGTAACCGCCAGAATCGGTTAAAATATTCCGATCCCAATTCATAAATTTATGAAGACCGCCAGCTTGCTCTAATATTGGTATTTGAGGTCTTAAGTAAAGATGATAGGTGTTCCCTAAAATTATATCGGGATTTATATCATCCTTTAATTCCCGTTGGTGTACTCCCTTTACTGTAGCTACGGTACCAACAGGCATAAAAATAGGCGTTTCTATTTTACCATGGTCGGTTGTTATGGTACCTGCTCTCGCTTTAGTTTGTGTGTCTTTTGCTAGGCGTTCAAATTTCATTTAATCAATGTCTGCTGGCAAATATAAATAACTCTATTACATTGACATCTTAATAAAATTTAAAATTGTTAGCAAATCTTCAAAATCGTTAATAAGTGTAAACACTGCCCTTTTGTTAAGGTAGTTTAAAAAAACTATTTTTGTGGCTTAATTATATGAAACTAAAATATGCCAAGTATTCAACAGTTAGAAGATTTAACAACCCAAGTTAGACGAGATATTTTAAGAATGGTACACAAAGTAAACTCAGGACACCCAGGAGGTTCCTTAGGTTGTGCCGAATTTTTTGTTACCCTCTATAACGAGATAATGGAACGAAAAGAAGAATTTGATATGGATGGAAATGGAGAAGATCTATTTTTCTTATCAAATGGTCATATATCACCTGTATTTTATAGTGTTTTAGCAAGAGCAGGTTACTTTCCTGTAGAAGAATTAAACACTTTTAGATTAATAGATTCTCGTTTACAAGGGCACCCAACAACTCACGAGGGTTTGCCTGGTGTAAGAATAGCATCTGGTTCTTTAGGACAAGGTTTGTCTGTAGCCATTGGTGCTGCTGAAACTAAAAAATTAAATAATGACAACCACATTATTTTCACTTTGCATGGAGATGGTGAGTTACAAGAAGGACAGAATTGGGAAGCCATAATGTACGCTGCTGGTAAAAATATTGATAACCTTATTGCTACAATAGATTTAAATGGTCAACAAATTGATGGTTCTACGGATGATGTTTTACCGCTAGGAAGTATAAAAGAAAAGTTTGAAGCTTTTGGTTGGATTGTTTTGGAGATTGAAGACGGCAATACCATTGAAGCCATAATAAAAGGATTAACCAAAGCTAAATCCTTAGCTGGTAACGGAAAGCCTGTGTGCGTACTTTTAAAAACCGTAATGGGTAATGGAGTTGACTTTATGATGCATACGCATGCCTGGCATGGTAAAGCACCAAATGATGAGCAATTAGAAATTGGATTGGCACAAAATGCTGAAACTCTAAAAGACTATTAAAGATATTAACTAAAAGATACCCACAGTTGTGGGCCTTACTATGAAAACTTATACAAATACAGAAAATAAAGATACACGGTCTGGTTTTGGAGACGGCTTAACAGAACTTGGCAAAACCAACGAAAATGTTGTTGCCTTGTGTGCAGACCTTACTGGGTCACTAAAAATGGGTGATTTTAAAGCTAACCATCCTGAACGATTTTTTCAAATTGGTATTGCTGAAGCCAACATGATTGGTATTGCTGCGGGCATGACTATTGGTGGAAAAATTCCATTTACTGGGACGTTTGCAAATTTCTCTACAGGTAGAGTTTATGATCAAATAAGACAAAGCGTTGCTTATTCTGATAAAAATGTAAAAATATGTGCCTCTCACGCAGGCATTACGCTTGGTGAAGATGGAGCTACGCATCAAATTTTAGAAGACATCGGTTTAATGAAAATGTTGCCTGGGATGACGGTTATAAACACTTGTGACTATAACCAAACAAAAGCAGCAACATTAGCTATTGCACAACATCATGGGCCAGTTTACTTAAGATTTGGCCGTCCAAAAGTTGCTAATTTTACACCAGAAAATGGAACATTTGAAATAGGTAAAGCCGTACAACTTACCGAAGGTAATGATGTTACTATAGTCGCTACAGGACACTTAGTTTGGGAAGCTCTGGAAGCCTCTAAAGCCTTAAACGAAAACGGTATAAGCGCAGAAGTTATAAATATACATACTATAAAGCCTTTAGATGAAAAAGCTATTTTAGAGTCTGTATCTAAAACAGGATGTATAGTTACGGCCGAAGAACATAATTATTTAGGCGGTTTAGGAGAAAGTGTTGCTAGAGTATTAGCACAGCACAAACCAACACCACAAGAATTTGTTGCTACTAAAGATACTTTTGGCGAATCTGGGACACCTGCACAGCTTATGGAGAAGTACGGACTTAATAGTGCGGCTATTGAAAAAGCTGCTAAAAATGTAATGAAAAGGAAATAAGTTCATTTTGGCAACGTTTTTGATAATATTACTCTAATCTTAAAAACGAACATTATGAAAAATTTAAAAAATTCAGCATTATTTGCTGTTATTTTAGCCTTATTCAGTTTAAATGCAACGGCTCAAAAAGGAAGTGCATTTGGTATTAAAGGCGGTCTAAATTACAGTGGCAACGGAGATTATTTTGAATCTATCAGTGCTAATGCTCAAAATCCAGATCGCAATATTGGCTACCATGTTGGTGTCTTTGGAAAAATTGGGAATCGCATCTATTTTAGGCCAGAATTGGTATACACAGCCACTAAAAGTGATTATGATAACAACGAATTTAATGTTAAAAAAATTGACGCTCCGCTTTTACTTGGTCTAAAAGTATTAGGTCCTGTTAGTGTTTTTGGTGGTCCATCATTACAATACCTATTAGATACAGAATTTGATGGTATTACTATTAATAATGTAGAGGATGATTTTTCTGTAGGTTTAAATTTTGGAATTGGCTTAAACCTAGATAAAGTAGGAATTGATTTACGTTATGAAAGAGGCTTTAATAATAATGAAGCAAACTTTATAAATACTAATATCAGTGCTAATGCAGGAAGCAGAATAGATACACGACCAGATCAATTAATTTTAAGTTTATCTATTGCCTTATAAAACACAATATATATTCATTAAAAAAGCCGCTAAAAGCGGCTTTTTTAATGAATATATATTTTTTTAATTATCGTCACTATAATCCTCAGTTACATCTTCATCTAAATGGTCAAAAATCATATTACCATTAGTGTCAAAAAAAGTAACCGTATTTATGGTTATAATGCCATCCGTTTCAAATCTACTAACCTCAAATTCAGTAATTGCCAATACAGGCTCATCCTGATTCATATTAGTATCCACTATGTACTGATTTGTTATAATTTCATTCTGGGTTAAAACACCATCATTATCATCATCAGGATCTAAAAAATCTGGGAAAGTATCCTCATCAGCATCATCATCCAGAACATCTATGTTCTCATCTGTGTCTTCTAAGAATGTAGGTATACCATCACCGTCATGATCATCTACCTCAAATTGAAGTAATTCAAATTTAAAAATCAAATTTGAATAACTTGGTACACCAGGAATAGGTGTTCCAAAATAACCTAGTCCAGATGGTAAGAACATAACTCCCAAACCAAAATCATTATAATCTACGATACCATTATTTGATGAAAAACCTGCCGCAGTATTAAAACTAGAAAGCACCAACTGCCATCCTCTTATTACACCTCCTTCAAAAAGCCCCAAAGATTGTTGCATACGAAAATCTATTGGTGTAGCTACACCATCAAATACTTCTCCAGTTTCTTCTAAAAAACCTTCATAACGTACTCTTACTTCATCTGTAAAATTTGGAGACTCGCCACCACCTTGGTTTATTCGTAATACGTAATATTCATAGGTTGTATCTTCAAACGTTGTTGTTTCAGCAGGTAAAACAGCATCTATTAACAAAGTATGACCCTCTGGTACATTCTGTGAGGGCTGTAGTTCTGTTATAACAATATCCGTATACTTATGGTTAGTCCCAGTTTCAAAAAACCCGGAATTATAATAGTGGCTACCTAAATAGGCTAATAATTCCTGATTATCCGTTAATTGCTGTTCTGCTCTATCCCTTAATTCGGCAGGTCTAAAGTTGACATCATCATCATTTTCACACGATAAAATAACCACTAGAGCCACTATTAATAAAGACGTAAATTTTAAAAATTTCAGTTTCATATGTAACGTTTTTCACACTTTAAAACTACCACAGATTTAGAGTATGGTTCATTATTGCTTTAATTAGGTTGCAAGATACAATAATCTTTATTTTTGCAATACAGTATTAATACAGTTTTAGTTAAAATTTTATGCGGATTGATAAATATTTATGGTGTGTACGCTATTACAAAACACGAAACATAGCTACACAAGCCTGTAAAAAAGGACAAGTAAAGCTTAATGGCAGCGTAGCCAAACCCTCTAGAGAGATCTATGCTACCGATAAAATTGAGCTAAGAAAAAACCAGGTAAATTACCAATTAACTGTAAATGATATACCACCTAACCGCGTTGGCGCAAAACTGGTTGATATATACAGAATAGATACAACACCAAAAGAATCCTTTGAGGCTCAAGAGCTATTAAAGTATAGTAAAGATTATTATCGTAAAAAAGGTATAGGAAGACCAACTAAAAAAGATCGAAGAGCTATTGATGACTTTTATGAAGAAGAAGAATAAACTAAATAAATCTTATTGGGAGAACCGTTATAAAACGTCTGAAACAAGATGGAATATTGGTGAACCCTCTACTCCAATTAAAACTTATATAGATCAACTTAATAACAAATCTTTAAAAATTTTAATACCTGGCGCAGGCAATGGCTATGAAGCTGAATATTTATGGAAAAATGGTTTTAAAAATACATTTATCTTAGATATTGCATCTACTCCATTAAACAATTTTAAGAAGCGTGTTCCTGAGTTTCCGGAGCGCCAAATTTTACACTGTGATTTTTTTAAAGTCAATATAAAGTTTGATCTTATATTAGAACAAACTTTCTTTTGTGCATTACCGCCAAGTCTAAGACCCAGCTATGTGGATAAAACACATTCGCTTTTAAAAGAAAAAGGGAAACTAGCTGGCTTACTTTTTAATTTTAAATTAACAGAAAACGGACCACCTTTTGGTGGCAGTAAAAAAGCATATTTAAACTATTTTGATTCTAACTTTAACATTAAGGTTTTAGAACCCTCAATTAATTCAATTAAATCTAGACAAGGTAAGGAACTCTTTTTTATCTTTGAAAAACTATAGTATTTACCGAAATTTACAAGTAATGGCACTCACTAAAAATACCATCTTAAACCATAGAGAAATAGAGCATAAAATTAAACGAATTGCCTATCAAATCTACGAAAGTAATGTTAACGAAACAGAAATTATAATTGCTGGTATTGAAAGTAACGGGTTTTTATTAGCAGAAAAAATAAAGACACAACTAGACGGTATCTCAGATCTTAAGGCAACCTTATGTAGAGTTACTATTAATAAAACTAAGCCTACGGAAGCAATTACAACATCTTTAGAGCGTATAGATTACACTAACAAATCCATTGTACTTATTGATGATGTACTAAATTCTGGCAGCACTCTAATTTACGGTATAAAGCACTTTTTAGATGTGCCATTAAAGCAATTTAAAACAGCGGTATTAGTAAATCGTAATCATAAAAAATTTCCTGTAAAAGCAGATTTCAAAGGTATTTCTCTATCGACCTCTATGTTTGAGCATGTGCACGTTAATTTATCCCAACAACCTTACGAAGCCTTTTTAGATTAATTTTAATACAATAGCTTCAACACCTTCATCAATTGATAGTTCGCCAGTATTAATACTATAATCGGCTTGGGCGTAATAGGCAGAACGTTCAAACATATGTTTGCCAATATATTCTTGTAACTCATCACTATCCTTAACATGCGCTATTAATGGTCTCGCAGCCTTTTCGGTAAATAAACGCTTAACTAATTGAGGGATAGTTAATTTTAAATAAAACGACACACAACTAGCGTTTGCCTTTATTAATTGTAAATTATTACCATAACATGGAGTACCACCACCTAAAGCCAAAACAATATTTCCTGAAGTGCTTACAATTTCATTTAAGTAGTAGGCTTCTTTCTTTCTAAAATAGATCTCACCTTTAGTATTAAAAATAGATGTAACAGAGCTATTTTCTTTACCAGAAATATAGTCGTCTAAATCTATAAAATTGTAGTTGAGTACCTCTGCTAAATGTTTACCTATTGTAGATTTACCAGATCCCATATACCCCATTAAAACAACAACCATTTATCTATATTTTTGATTATTAAACACCTAAATATCTTTAGCACAAAAAAACAAAAATTAATATAAAAAAAGTATTGTTTTATTAATTAAACATTTTATATTTGCACCCTCAATTAAGAGAATGACCGGGTAGCTCAGTTGGTAGAGCATCTCCCTTTTAAGGAGAGGGTCCTGGGTTCGAGCCCCAGCCCGGTCACAAAATTAAAGTTAAGCCTATGCTTAACTTTTCTTATTTTTACAACCTTTTATAATTGCACACGTGGCGGAATTGGTAGACGCGCTGGCTTGAGGGGCCAGTGACCGTTTAGGTCGTGGAAGTTCGAGTCTTCTCGTGTGCACTATCTTTTAATGTAAAATTATAACCATTAAGTTTTAGTAATTTACCCAAAATTTAGGGATTCTTATGTTCTCTAAGGTATGTGTAACTAAGTAAATGTTTTCATTCCTACGCTTTAAAATTTACTGCTACTTAAATTAAATTAGATGTGATTAATTGCACAAAAAAATTACTTATACATTTCAGATTTTCTTTACACTTCCTAGTCATTAATTATTTTTTTGTTAATTGTAGGAGTCTTTCAAGATATAATCTTATTTTTGTTTAAACATTTTTCCAAAAAGATGAACAACATTAAGAGCCAATTCAGTATTAAAGATTTAGAGAATCTTACTGGAATCAAAGCACACACGATTAGGATTTGGGAAAAACGCTACAACCTATTACAACCCAAACGTACAGATACAAACATTAGATATTACGATTTAGCAAGTTTTCAAAAACTACTAAATGTCAGTTATTTAAATAATAACGGTTATAAAATATCTAAGATTGCCAAAATTAAGGAGCACAAAATACCACTTTTGGTGCGCGAAATTGCTGCAGAACATAACACAGAAAGCCACGCCATCAATGCTTTTAAATTATCAATGCTAAATTTTGATCAGACCCTGTTTTACACAACCTATGAATCTGTATTAAAAGAGAAAGCGTTTGAGGATATTTTTTACGAAGTTTTTATACCACTACTTACAGAAATAGGACTTTTATGGCAAACCGACACAATTTCTCCCTCACACGAACATTTTTTAACGTCCCTAATCCGTCAAAAAATACTAATTAACACAGAAAAGATACAATCGAAACAAGTTAACAACTCAAAAAAAACATTTGTTCTTTATCTGCCAGAAAATGAAATTCATGAATTAGGCTTAATGTTCATTAATTATCAGTTGGTAAGCAAAGGTTACCAGTCTATCTTTTTGGGTTTTAGTGTACCGCTAGAAAGTCTATTAGATCTTCAAAACTACTATGATGAAATTATTTACATTTCATATTTTACGGTTAAGCCCGAAAAGGAAATAATAGAGGACTATATTAAGAATTTCGAAAATTTACTGATAAAAAATAGGCCAAATACTAAACTATGGATATTAGGACAAATGCTAAATGCATTAGATTTAGAAAACCTGCCTAAAAATATGACGGCATTTAAAAATATTAAAGACTTAACTCAAAAACTTTAGACCTATAAATGACTAAAAAAATTTCAATTATTGGTTCTGGTTTTTCTGCACTATCAGCAGCCTGTTACCTTGCACAAGCAGGACATAAAGTGAGTATTTTCGAAAAAAATAATACGGTAGGCGGAAGAGCAAGACAGTTGAAAAAAGAAGGCTTTACCTTTGATATTGGTCCAAGTTGGTATTGGATGCCAGATATTTTTGAGAAATTTTTTAATGACTTTGGAAAGCGCACGAGTGATTATTATCAGCTAGATAAACTAAGCCCTGCTTACAAAATATTTTTCTCAGATGAGGTTATTACTATAGGTGATCATATGGATCAAATATGCGAAGAATTTGAACGCATAGAAAAAGGAAGCTCTAAACCCCTAAGAAAATTTATAAATCAAGCCCAAGAGCATTACGATATTGCTATTAATAAAGTAGTTTTAAAACCAGGTGTCTCTCCATTTGAGCTTGTAACAAAAGATACAATCACAAGGGTTGATCGTTTCTTTAAAACCATTAGTACTGAGGTCAGAAAAAAGTTTAAAAACCCTAAATTAATATCAACATTAGAATTTCCGGTATTATTTTTAGGTGCTAAACCTAATCAAACTCCATCGTTTTATAGCTTTATGAACTATGCTGATTTTGGTTTGGGAACTTGGCATCCAAAAGGTGGCATGTACGAAATTATAAAAGCTATGAGCAAGCTTGCCAAAAGCCTTGGAGTAACTATAAATACCAATAGTAATGTTGAAAAGATAACTGTTGAAAATGGAAAGGCTACAAGTATTGAGGTTAATGGTACAACTGTAAAATCAGATATTGTTTTAAGTGGTGCAGACTATCATCATTCCGAAACATTATTAGATAAAGCGTATCGTCAATATTCTGAAGCATACTGGGAAAAACGAACCTTTGCTCCATCATCATTATTATTCTATGTAGGGTTTAATAAAAAGCTTAAAAACGTAGAACACCACAACTTGTTTTTTGATACGGATTTTGAAATTCATGCTGAAAACATATATGATGAGCCAAAATGGCCTGAAAATCCATTATTTTATGTTAACTTTCCGTCAGTAACGGATTACAGCATGGCACCAGAAGGGTGCGAAACTGGGTTTTTCCTCATCCCTATAGCCCCAGGATTAGAAGACACACCAGAATTGCGACAACAATATTTTGATATTGTGATTAACAGGTTTGAACAACGAACGCAACAAAGTGTTAAAAACGATATACTTTTTAAGGAATCTTATTGTGTAAACGATTTTAAGGAAGACTATAATTCTTATAAAGGAAATGCTTACGGAATGGCAAATACGCTGAGGCAAACTGCATTTTTAAGGCCTAAATTAAAAAGTAAAAAGGTTAATGGATTATATTTTACAGGACAATTAACCGTTCCTGGTCCGGGCGTACCACCATCCTTAATATCAGGAAAGTTGGTTGCTGACCTCATTAAGAAAAACGAAGTTTAATTGCCTCATAAATTCTAAACATTTATGAGCACCATATATATATTATGAAATCAATTTTTGACAACGTATCTAAAGAGTGCAGTAAAATCGTAACTAATGCTTACAGCACTTCTTTTTCTATGGCTACCAAAATGCTTTCTGAAAGTATTAGACAGGATATATACAATATTTATGGTTTTGTGAGATTTGCTGATGAGATTGTAGATACCTTTCATAATTATGATAAAGAGAAATTATTTAAGGAGTTTGAACTTAGTTTAGAAAATGCTTTAAACGACAAAATAAGTCTTAATCCTATTTTAAATTCGTTTCAAGAAACGTTTCACAACTACAATATAGATCGTGGTCTTGTAGATGCGTTTATGAATAGCATGCGTTTAGATCTGCATAAAAAAGATTATCTCACAGAACAAGAATACAAGGATTACATCTATGGTTCTGCAGATGTTGTTGGTCTTATGTGCCTTAAAGTTTTTGTAAAAGGAGACAGCATAAAATACAATGAACTAAAGGACTCGGCGATGCGTTTAGGTTCAGCTTTTCAAAAAGTAAATTTCTTAAGAGATCTAAAAGCTGATTTTGAAGATCTTAATAGAACCTATTTCCCTAATACCGACTTAAACCATTTAGATGAAGTGTCTAAACAAGCTATAATTGCAGATATTGACAACGATTTTTCGGAAGGTTTAAAAGGCATTAAACGATTACCTTTAGAAGCACGGTTTGGTGTGTTTATGGCCTACAGATACTACAATAAATTACTTCAAAAATTAAAAAATACACCTGCAATTGAAATAAAAACAGCAAGAATTAGAGTGCCTAATTACAAAAAAATAGAATTGCTGACCAGGAGCTACGTTAAATATCAACTTAATTTACTTTAATATTTTAATTATATGGAAACGGTGTATTGGATAACCATACTTTTTGGGACATTTTTCATCATGGAATTTAACGCATGGTTCACACACAAATATATTATGCATGGTTTTTTATGGTCATTACACAGAGACCATCATCATAAAGACCACGATAGTTGGTTTGAACGTAACGACGCTTTTTTTATTTTTTACGCCGTAGTAAGTATGGTTTGCTTTTACCTTTGGAATTACGAAGGTGTTTGGTTTACTTTACCTATTGGATTAGGTATATTATTCTACGGAATGACTTATTTTATAGTGCATGACATTTTTATTCATCAGCGTTTTAAATTACTTAGAAACATTGATAATAAATATGCTAGAGGGGTAAGACGTGCTCATAAAATTCATCATAAGCATTTAGGCAAAGAAAAAGGCGAAAACTTCGGAATGTTATTTGTTCCGCTGAGATACTTTAAATAAGAAGCTAATTTAATAACGTGTTGAGCTCTTTTTGAATCTTAGTATCAAACCAGTCTACTGCTCCTGTTTTGTCTATAACTATCTGTCCATTTTTATCAATAATAACAGTCCTTGGAATTGATGTTGTTATTAACGCTTCTGGCGCTTCAGACTTTCTAAAATAAACAGGAAATGTATAGTTGTTTTTTGCCTTATAAGCTTTAATAATTTCAGGGCTTTCATTAGTGACAAATAAAAACTCAACTTTCTCACCGTATTTATCAAATAATTTTTGCAAGCTTGGCATTTCTGCTATGCAGGGAGGACACCATGTTGCCCAAAAATTTATTAATATAACCTTGCCTTTCGTTTGCTTAAGGTTGTATGAAGAGTGATTTTCCTCTAAGAGTACCCAATTATAATCATTAAGCTTAACTCTATCGTCCTCAGACACCTTTTTTACCGGGTTGACTAAAGCTAGTCCTTTATGTACTAAAACTTGTAATGGTTGTCTCGTTTGTGGGATAATTAATAGTGCAATACCAACTAAGAATATACTTTTGCGTAGTGTAAGTTTATTTTTCATTACACCAAAGTTAAGCAGACGTTTTATAGATTCTTATCTGCTTTCGATTAAAATCAATGATACAATTTTCTTTTAATTCATTCATTAAAATATTTAGTGTTGGCCTAGACACACCAATTAAAGACGCTAAATCTTTTTGCGTATAAGGATGATTAATAATATGGTCGCCTGTTTTGTTACAATTGTAACCATACTCAGTACATAACTCCTCTAAAAACTCTAAAAGCCTTGTTTTTGAATCTTTAAACAGTAGCAGTTGAAGGCGCCTCTCTAATTTTTTAAGCTTATACCCAATAAACTTATAAATTCTTAAACTGAAAGTTTTATTCTCTCTCATTAGATCGTGCATGGTGGTAATACCTACAGGGCAAATTGAGGTATTATTATCTACCGATTGCGCAAATTCGTCTCTCCTTTCTTCGCCCAAAATTGCTTTTTCTCCAAATAATTCGCCTTTACTCAATATGGCTTTTACCACTTCTGTTCCGTCTTCATTGTAATACCCAATTTTTACCTTCCCTTTTTCTATAAGGTAAATTTTATTGGCTGTATCTTCTTCAAAATATATGTAATCACTTTTTTTGTAAGTATCAAATGTATGGCATGCTTTATATTGTTTGAACTTGTGCGGACATAATAAGCCAAATAAATTGACATCTTCGAATACCCAAATGGACTTCATATTTTCAGAGAGATTAGTTGTTTAAAATTATGGTCGTAACTAAAGTCAACACCTTTCAATTTAGGGATAAAAAAAACTCTTAATTAATAAAATTAAGAGCTTTTAATAGGCTTAGTAACTGTATTATGCACTATGCATTCTGCTTTTTAATTAAATTTAATGCAGAACCTTCATGGTACCACTCTATTTGAGCATTATTATACGTATGGTTTAAAGCTACAGTATCTTTTGTACCGTCTGTATGAACGATCTCCACGTGCAGTGGTTTATCTGGCGCAAATTCATTTAAATCTAAGAAATTGAAGGTATCATCTTCTTGTACTAAGTCATAATCCGCTTCATTGGCAAAGGTTAAACCTAACATACCTTGCTTTTTAAGATTAGTCTCGTGTATACGTGCAAATGATTTTACAATTACAGCAGCAACGCCTAAATGCCTTGGCTGCATTGCAGCGTGCTCTCTAGATGAACCCTCACCGTAGTTATGATCACCAACTACAACAGACCAAACACCGTTTTTCTTATAATCTCTCTGCGTATCTGGCACACCACCATACTCGCCCGTTAATTGGTTTTTAACAAAGTTAGTTTTCTTGTTAAAAGCATTTACAGCTCCAATTAAGGTATTGTTTGCTATATTATCTAAGTGCCCTCTAAAGCGTAACCAAGGACCAGCCATAGAAATGTGGTCTGTAGTACATTTACCAAATGCTTTAATTAAAAGTTTTGCACCTGTTATAGTATCTCCAATTGGTGTAAATGGCTCTAATAATTGTAAACGTTCAGATGTAGGATTAACAGTAATTTGCACACCACTACCATCTGCCATTGGCTCCAAGTATCCATTCTCTTTTACATCAAACCCTTTTGGTGGTAATTCCCATCCTGTTGGTTCATCTAACATTACCTCTTCCCCATTTTCGTTAATTAGCTTATCCGTTATTGGATTAAAGTCTAAACGACCTGCTATGGCAATAGCAGCAGTTAACTCTGGCGAAGCTACAAAAGCATGTGTATTTGGGTTACCATCCGCACGTTTTGCAAAGTTTCTATTAAAAGAGTGTACTATACTATTTTTCGGTGCATTTTTTGGGTCGCTATATCTTGCCCATTGGCCTATACATGGACCACATGCATTTGTGAATATTTTTGCATCTAATTTTTCAAAAACCTCTAAAATTCCATCGCGTTCTGCAGTATACCTTACTTGTTCAGAACCTGGATTAATACCAAACTCAGCCTTAGTTTTAAGTCCTTTATCTAACGCTTGTTGCGCTATAGACGATGCTCTAGATAAATCCTCATAGGACGAGTTTGTACAAGATCCTATAAGTCCCCATTCTACTTGAACTGGCCAGTCATTAGCCTTAGCTTTCTCTGTCATATCTCTACCAACCTCAGTTGATAAATCTGGCGTAAAAGGTCCATTTAATAATGGTCCTAATTCCGAAAGATTGATTTCTATAACTTGATCAAAGTATTGCTCAGGATTGTCATAAACATCTGCATCCGCAGTTAAATATGATTTTATAGCATTTGCAGCATCAGCAACATCTTCTCTATCTGTTGCTCTTAAATAACGCTCCATTGAATCATCGTAACCAAATGTAGAGGTTGTAGCTCCGATTTCAGCACCCATATTACAGATGGTTCCTTTACCTGTACAAGACATAGATAAGGCACCAGGTCCAAAGTATTCTACTATAGCACCTGTACCACCTTTAACGGTAAGTATTTCTGCTACTTTTAATATAACATCTTTTGGAGCTGTCCATCCGGATAGTTTACCCGTTAATTTTACTCCGATTAGTTTAGGAAACTTTAATTCCCACGCCATACCTGCCATAACATCTACAGCATCTGCACCGCCTACACCTATAGCTACCATTCCT
>NZ_CALGNH010000055.1 GCF_937958655.1 uncultured Winogradskyella sp.
GGCTTCTGTTAGAAATTACAGAAATAAAATTTCTCAAAAAGGTTTTTAATATGCCCTATTTCATCATAGACAGAGAATCGAAAGAATTTAACTTCTTCGGTTCTTTGCCTGTTATGATTGAAAGTTATGATTTAGACAAATCAACTTTAGAATATCATTTCAGCCGAAAAAAAGAAACGAAATTTGAAGATGAACACTACGAAATTTTTAAGGGTAATTTAAAAAGGGGTGGAAAAAAAATAAAAGAAAAAGATGATACGCCCGAACCATCAAATGGAGCACCTACTTAGGCTATAATTTATATGCGGTGTTGTGGTGGTGAAGCGGACGTTTTGCAAACTAAACTTCAAATCTTGCAATACATTAATTGCAAAATGCACCACAACGTTTAGTATAACACATCGTTTTAATGTGTGTTATACATTGTTAACTACTGGGCGTGAATTAATCAAAAAACTTTATTAAATGAACAAAATAAACAAAATCAAAAAAGACTTACAGATAAAAACGAGCGAGGACTTGTTTGATATAAGCGACCAACCAAAAGAGCAATGCCCTTTAATAAACGAAGTTATAAGCCAATTAGTTGATAAGAGTAAAGAAGTAAAAGATGTTTGGCAAAATTTACGAGATGTAGAAGAAGCAGAAAGCTATTTAAGTACACTTGACTGGGCGGAATATAATATAAGAAACTTAGAAAGAAATATGGAAGAAATACGAACCAATGTAGAAAAGCTAAGAGCTTGGGGTGAAGAATGGAAAGATTTTGCTAAACAGCTTGTGATAGATAGACAAGACTTTTTTGATTTTGTGGCAAGCAAACACCAAATTAAATTAGAAGAACTAAGTGAGCCTTGTAGTTAACGTTATACATATATGAATAGTTGCGATAATAATAATTTAAAACAACAAAGAATGACAGAACAACACTTAAAAAATTTAGGGTTAAAAGACTACATTATGAACCCAAACGACCACGCTGAAGACCAATACTCTTTAAGTGATTTATTAACTGACTTTGCAAGAGAATACCATACCAAGCAATTATTTATATATGGTGTTGTAGGTAGTAAAAAAGACGTGCCTAAAACACTAAATATTTTGCTTGAAATGCTTGAAGCGTATAATTACCACGATAAGTCTTTAAAAGAAGTAAAACCATTAGGAAGAGAATACTTTGAAATATTGGGTAGAAGAGAAGGATTTTTGAATGCGATAGAAATCTTTACAGGATTAGAATTTTAGCTTTTTTATTACCTACAACGGTTAGCATAACACCTGTACGGCAAGTAAGCCCGAAACATTGAACAATCACAGAACTAAAAATAATTAAACATTTTAAAGCGATGGAAAAAACTAAAAAGAAAGATACTGGTTGGCGCAATTATTACCAAATAGCAAATAGTAACGGAACTAGGTGCGGTAATATGAAATGCCACAAATGCAAAAAGACTATTCAAGGAAATTACCTTATTAGAGATAAACAAAACTTTATGCACCGTGGAAATGAAACTGACGAAAGGTATTTGTACCACAGGAACTGTAGTAACAACAAAAGTATTTGGGAAAAATTTGACAGGGAAGAGGCTGAAAGAAAAGACAAACTTAAATTAAGGCAGAAACAAAAGAAAGAGGTTATGGCTTTGATTAATAAGTATGGATTTGAAGCTGATGACTTGTTTGATATTTATTACCATTATTAAAAATAGCGTTGGCAAAAAATGTTTAATTATTTCGGATATGTACTACACTTTGATTAAGCAGCGACCTAAGTATAGGTGTTATGCATTGTTAGTATCTGGTGCGCTCATATTCATTTGAGTGAGCCTACCCATAAAGCGCACTTGATACTAACGGTTAGCATATGATTTGACACGACTTTAAAAAGAACTAAACTTAAATATAAACGAAATGGAAGCAAAAAAATTAATGGTAGGTAATTACGTAAAAGACCCTTATGACAATACAATTAGACTTGTGTCGGTAGAAAAAGATGCAAGTATGCTAAGACCACTACCAATTACCGAAGAATGGTTAAATGATTTTGGATTTGAAAAGACCCAAAGAAGGGATGCTCATGTAATTAATGTTGGCGAATATTATTTATACGTTGCCGTTAATGCATTCTCTGGCACGTTGGAAAAAGACCCTTCTTGGCATTGTAGTGTTGATACTGGATATGGAAGCCAACCAATGTCGATTATGAAAATGTATGTTCACGAATTGCAGAATTTATTTTTTGCGCTTACCGGTACTGAACTTAAAATTAAGAAAGAAGTAAGTGTTTAATTATATGCATTGTTATCTTATGTTGCGCCTAAGCGGTGGGCTAATGCACTTGGCGGATGTACAACGTCATTTACGGCAGGACGAGGTGATTTCGATTATCACGGGCGCAATTGAAGATAACGATTATCGTATATGAAACGTTAAAATTTAAAAAAAATATATAAAAATGAATAATAAAAAAAGTTTACTATTTGGGTTAATTGAAATGAATGCAACTATGTTTAATGTTTTATATACGTTGTTATGTTTAGTTGTTTTAGCAAGTACAGGAATACTTCTATTAATAGCCTTAATGCTTATAAATGATACTGTTTTTTGTAATGAATATACAGGAAGGTTTGTTGTTTTATGGCTTAGTATGTGGTGTTTTTTGATATGGAAAGTTTTCGACTAAGTAAAACAATTGAATATAACACAAAACTATGATTTGTTGCTTTTTCTGCAATAAATTATAGTGACTGTTATCGACAGTTGCAAAGCTATTGTCGAAATGAAATTTTAATTGTAAAAAATAACTGTAGAATCTTAACACGTTTTCAGTTCATGTTAGGAAAATGCAGAAACATTAACATATATAAAAATATTAGTCAATTAAACTATTTCAACCATTAAAAATATTCAGTAAATTACTATATTTACAACTCAAATAGTTTCAAGTCCAAGCATCTTCTGCAGGGTAAAATAATTTCAAAAATACTTTCCTTCAATATTTGCATATCTGCAAACAATAAGGCATAAATGCAAACGTAGCTCACTTGGTTAGAGCTGTACAAAAAAACTTAAGCGAGGTTTTAAAGTTTTACTTTTAGTACGTGTATAGGTTCGGTTCCTATCGTTTGTCCAATATATTGATGATAGATTGAATTTTAGAAAAAACCCCTCGGTTTCATTGGAATTAAAAAAGCCGAGGGGAATCATAGCACAATGACACAAAACCCAAAACGATTTCAAACACCAGTAACCTTTGGTAATCATGGTTGCATACCATTAGCAATAATAAAAAGTGGATTGACTTTAGAACAGATACTAAAGGACATCAAAAGACAAAAAGAAATCGAAAATAAGATCATGCACCTGTATAATAAAAACAGGACACCAGGTGAAATATCGAGACTTCTAAAATTAAAATTGAGCAAGGTAAAGCATATTATAAGGTTTGACAGTTTAGGACTGACGTATAGAAAGGTTGGAAAGAAAAAATAAAATGATTTGGAAAACCCTTACATAAATACAAAAGTAGTTCACAGTCAAATTAAATCTTCATATAATATTGTAAGTACAACTTTAGGTAGTAAGTATAAAATAGCAAGAGTTCCTTATATAATCATAGAAGGAAGTAAAATGCAAACAGAAATTCAAAAAAATGAAGCATTAAGACATGCTAAATTCATTAGCTACTGCTTTAATAATGTAAATAGAAAATGACAGATTCTACCTTTAAAAAATATTGCCTAGTTATAGATGAATGGTTTATCAATGGATGGAATGGTGTTCAAGCATATCTTAAATTCTACCCTAAAAGTAAATACGAAAGTGCAGATTCTTCATTTAGACAAATCCTCGAAAATAGTCGAATTACCGAATATGTTAAAGAAAAAAAGAATAGTGCACTAATTACCCTTAAAACGTCTCACGAAGCACTTTTAAAAGAGCTTGAAAACTGGGCATATTCGGATATTACGGAAACAATATGTTTAAAGCCGGATGAAGTCAAAGAATTACCTGGTTACATAAAACGTCTAATCACAAAATACAAACACACAAAGCGCGAAATAAAGAATAATGAAGGTAAAACCATTGAGACGATTGAAATTATTGAATTGCAATTCGTTTCAAAAGAACGCGCTATGGAAATGATACACAAGCATACAGGATTCTACGAAAAAGACAACCGCCAAAAGACTTTACCTCCACGTCAAGTCGTAGATATGAGCGATTATAAAAACAAAGTCAAAGAGTGAGCCTAGCCTATACTACGACATACTGGAAGATAAAGGAACTCGAAGCAAATCCAGACATTAATATCTATTTGCTTCAGGGCGGTCAATCCGCGGGAAAAAATGTGGCTATGGCCGTGCGGTTATTGGAACGTGCAGAGGATGAAAAGATATTCCGTGACACCATCACCATAATGACCGACACCTATGAGAATCTAAAGGATGGTGCTATTGCCGACTTTGAATTTGTGTTTGGGCTTTGGGGAATAGAATTTTATGATTATTACAACAAGCAAGAAAAGACCTGTTACTATTGCGATACGAAAATACAGTTCCGTTATCTCGATGATAATAAGCCCAACAAAGGTAAAGGTCCAAGACGTGGGGTTCTATACATCAACGAGGGCAACCGTGTAGGTTGGGAAGCTGTAAAACACTATATCGCAAGGTCGAAAGAAGTATATGTAGACTTTAATCCAGATTATGAATTCTGGGCGCACACACAGCTTGAAGTCATGGACAACTGCGAAAAAATAATCATTACCTACAATGATAATGAGATGTGCCCAGATAACGAACGTAATTATATAGAAAGTCGAAAGGATAATGAAGAATGGTTTAAGGTATATGGACGTGGTGAAACTGGAACCTACTCAGAGCGCAGAATGTACCAATACAAAACCACTGATACTCAACCACCAAACGCTATAAGATTACCTAATGGTATGGACTTTGGTTCGTCGCCAGACCCTACTTGCGAAGTGGAAATATACTTGGACGGTGCAAACCTGTACTTAAAAGAAGTCTTTACAGAACACAACCTACTCACCGAGAAAATAAAAGGCGCTGAGCGTGACAGTATCGTGGATTATAAAGATAGATTGATACTGAAAAAAGTAAGAGAACAGTTCGATGCCAAGGATTTCACCAAAGACGAAGCCTATTATTTCGGTTACGATAAGGAAAAGTACAAAAACGTCAAGGAAACTGAAACGGATAAAAAGATTAAGATTGCTATCCAAAAACTTAAAAAGCATTTGACTATTGGTGATAGTTCTGGTGCAACGGAACTTAGGGATATGCTAAAACACGGCTATACTGTAAGAGGTGTAAAAAAACCTAAAGGCTCAAAGATGACAGGCGTAAACCGTATGCGAAGCTATAACATCTTTGTACTGCCAGATAGCCCAAATATTATTAAAGGCATGAACAGCTGGATGCGAAAAATAGATAAAAACGGAAACATCATCCCAGAACCCGACGGCCACGAACCCGACTGTCTTGCAGCAGCTCGGTATGTGATGTTGGCTAAAGCACTATGGTAATTATGTTCAGAATAGTAAAAAAACCAAGAGGATGGATAGTGGAAAGACAAGTCTTTAAATATAACTTTTTAGGGCTTCATTTCTGGAAGGTTTGGCGACCATTTGTAAAAACAAGTGGTATGGATTGTGCTTGGCATCATGCAGACCAAGACTACGCACTTATGAATTTATATCACGAGATTAATAAACAGTTAATAACTATAAAATGACCGAAGAAGAACAAATAGAATTAATCGCAAAAGAACTTCAACAATATTGCCACAAAACAACCGAAAGAATATTAAAGGAAAATCCTACTGCGGATATAAGAACGTGCCAAGCGGTTTGGAACTTTAAAAAGCATGCGGAATACGAAATTAGATTACAACGCATAGAATCGTTACTGGCTATTTAAAAGATTATTGTAGCATGAAAATCATAAAATTAACAGAAAAAACCGAAGATATCAACAGTTCCTTGGAAATTCTTAAGAATAGAAACCTATCATTTCAAGAACTAGATACCGACTTCAATATTATCAACAGCCTTAATAAAACCAAAGTAGTTAAAGTTGTTGAATCCTCTAAAACAGGTAAACTAAACAAAAAAATTAATAAACAAATAAGATTGCACCAAGAACAAGGTTTTGAACTTATGGATATCAAACAATCATCCCATGGTTATGGTAATTACGGAAGTGAAACATATCTCATAACACTTATATTTCAATGAGTACCACCACCGAAATACGCTGTCCAAACTGCCAAAAGAAAATTGCCGAAGCTACTGGTCCGACATCGGTAAAGTGCGTATGTCCAAGATGCAGAACGGATTTTGAGTTTAGCAACATCAAAAAAGATAAAATAGTAGTAGAATCTAATATTGAAAAATAAGTCTCACGCTCGAAAGAAACCGCAAAAATTACTACATTTATGAGAACGGTAATTATACTAAAAAAGGACAATACCTATGAGTGTTTTACCACGCTCACAAAATTATGTCGTAGCAACCCTAATATTTTTAATTACGGTTATCTGAAAAATAAAACTTTTCCTTTTGCGTACAAAGGCTATGAATTTTTAAAACTGAAAGTGATATGATACAACCCAACGAACTTAGAGTAGGAAACTACGTTAAAGGCATAGATGATGCATATATAGACCGTGATAATAAAATAAATGAAAACATATTTAGAGTCTCACTTATTGCTAAAGATGTCGTAAAGTTGGATATAGGTTTTGATGCAGTACAACGTTATGAACGTAATCCTATAATTTCACCAAGTTTAAAAGAGCTAAAACCCATTCCCCTAACCGAACAATGGCTAATCGATTTTGGATTTGAAAATAAATACTGTGATGATGAAGATAATCCTATTTATAAATTTAACAGTATTGAAATTGTAAAATTACTTTTTAAAGATAAGTTCAACTTATATGCTTCTTTTCCTTCTATAGAGATTAAACACATCCACCAACTGCAAAACCTCTATTTCGCTTTGACTGGTGAGGAACTAAAACTGAATCAATGAGCAATATAGGAAATTATAAAAGCACACTAACATGGCGAAATTTTCATAAAGCAAATGCAATTCGTAAAAAGTTGGAAGCTGAAATAAAAGAAGAAAAAATACTACTTAGTATTAATGCGGTTTCTAATGAAGATATCGATATAATAAAAGAAAAAATAGAAAAGCTTAATATGTCTAGTCAAGACATGTTAGACTTTTATTGTTCCTCAACACTAAGCTGAGGGTTTCCCTAACTAAATAACTAAAGTTTCAAATAATGGAAAAATCAATTCACTACAAAGCTATGAATAATTTTACTATTTAGAAATATTCTAAATAAACAAAAAATACTATATTTGCAATAGAGTGCCTAGAGTGCCATTTACAAACCAATTCCTTAAATGGCAAATAGGCTCAAAAAATGGTATGATAAACAGATGCTCAAGACAATTGACAAGGCATCTTTACCCATTAATAACCAGTCCTTATCCTTTTTACCACCTACCACGTTTATAAATAAAGGCACACCCGTTTGGCAGAACTTTTCAGAGCTTAGATATCTTCTTAATTGCTACTATGAAAATCCTGTAGTCAACGCCGTCATAAACATTAAAGCCGAAGCCTTTGCGAATATGCGCTTTAAGGTCAAGGATTTAAAGAGTGAAGAAATCATTCCTTTAGAGCAATACGATGCCGATGGTGGAAAGCTGAAAAAGTTATTAATCAAACCCAATCCATTGCAAACAGGGTCCGAATGGTTAAGACAGCTCAAAGTTAATTATGAAGTTTTTGGTAATGGTTATATATACGGAATGGTGCCTGTAGGCTGGGAAAGCAATTTTACTTACGAGGATATCCAAGTGCTTAACAACCTTCCACCCTATTGTGTAAGTCCAGTATTAACAGGTAATTGGTTAACAGCCACTACCAAATCGGACATCATACGTAAGTACGTGCTTAAAAACTTTAACAGTAAGCATAAGGATTTAGATCCTAATCTAGTGATGCACTTTAACAACGTCAATATCAAATTTGATAACGAGTTTACCCAAGGCAAGTCGGATTTATTGGCACTTACAAAACCCATCACCAACATCAAAAAGGCTTTTGAAGCTAGAAATGTGCTCATTGAACGTCGTGGTCCTCAAGGTGCATGGACATCTGATTTAAAGGATGATGCTATGGGAAGTATTCCCCTGACAAATAACCAAATCGAAGATGTTCAGAAAGCATTTTCTAAGTATGGTTTAATGGAAGATCAATACACTCAGATTATTAGTAATATGCCATTAAAGTTTCATAAAACGGGATTCAACACTAAAGAGCTACTGCTTTTTGAAGAAGTGGAGAGCGATGCTATCGCTATTGCCAATGCTAAAGGTGTACCAGAATTATTGGCTAAATATTACACCAAGGGCGGAACTTTCGAAAACCTAAACGCATCAGAAAAACGTCTGTACGATTCTACCATTATACCAGAAACGGACGACTTTATGCAAAATTTTAACCACTTCTTTAAGACCTCAGAATTAGGAATTGAACTATTAGCGACTTACGATCATCTCAACATCCTACAAGCCAACAAAAAAGAAGAAGCCCAAACTACAGAAAAGCATTCCCAGACCGCAGAACGTGCCTTTAGAAGTGGTGCTATTAACTACAACAGCTATCTCACGGCCATTGGTTTACCACATAACGAAACCATTGGCGAAATGCATATCTGGGATTTATCCGCAGAACAGCTCAACGCTATTAACATAAAAACCGAAATCGCTCAAAATGAATAGTACAGTACTAAAAGGTCATATAGGAAACATGAATATTTCAATCTGTCCAATCACAGGTTACAAATATAATTTTCAGCCTTTTTATAAAAGAAAGACCAGAAGAGACCGCAGAAAAACAAAATGATATGGAATCGAAACTTGAAAAATTAAAAGCACTAAGGCGCAAAGCTGAAAAGAACGGTGATGAACGGTTGAAAGATTCCTTAGATAACAAGATAAAAATATTGTCCAACGCTAAAACTGTGACAAAATGAACTACATCATCAAACAATATCCGGATAAGAAGTTTACGGACAAGATGGACCAGACCAGGTTTATCAAAAAACATCTTGAGGAACTCAAAGAAATCAAAAAGGCAGAATACAAAACCAATTCACAGCCTATCATTTCTGGTCTAAAAACTAAAATGTTCGAGCCTGAAATCGAGGATATCACATCCGATTTTATTGAAGTAAAAACGGTTATTAATTCCACCAACATCATAGATAGTCATTTAGACTTGCATATGCCCAAGATTTGGAACAAAACGGTAAGCGACAATCCATATAGTCATCATTTAAAACAGCACGAGAATAAGTTCGAGAGCGTCATCTCAAAAAAAGCTAAAAGTTACAACGAAGACTCAAACTTTAACCTATTAGGTCTAGATGTAGATTTTAAATGTGTGGCTAATATCAATCAATTCATATTAGAGCGTTCAAAGATACCTTTTATGTTCGACGCCTATAAAAATGGTGATGTAGACCAACATTCTGTAGGTATGCTCTATGTGGATTTAGATATCGCCTACTACGATGAAGACAGTCAAAAGCAAATGGACTTCTTCAACGAAATGAAAGAAAAATCAGTAAACCCAGACGTTGCAGAAGAGTATGGCTATTTCTGGGTCATTTACGAAGCCAAAAAAAGAGAGGGAAGCGCAGTTGTATTTGGCAGCAATAGCGTTACACCTACCCTTTGGGTAAAAAACTATGAGCCGCAAAACAGCACTCAAAAAGAAGCCGCAAAAGCACTTCACGCCAGAAAACAATTAATTATTAATCATTTAAACAATTAAAAATGAAACTAAATTCAAAATTAAAAACAGCACTTCCATTTTTATTAAGTGTGTTGTTTTTTGTTGCATTGACCCTTTTAACTTCATCACCTGAAGTTGGCGGTATGGGTGCTATTTCTATGGCAACATTAATACCTATTTGGGGCAATATTAAAGACGGAACCTTTAAGGAACTTTCCGTAGATGAAATCGCAAAGCTATCTGACGAAGACCAAGCGAAGTATTTTTCGGATAAGGCTGCTAACGACCAGCAAAAATTAGATACGCTTAAAACCGAACTAGTTGGTTTGATTGCTAAGTCTAAAGCCGATTTGATTTCTAAAGAGGATTTTAACACCGAACTAGAAAGTATCAAATCACAATTAAAAGCGATTGATGCTGAAAAGTTCAATAAGTTTAAAGAAACGCTTAAGAAATTAGAAGAAATTTCAAAAACTCAAGGTACTGAACTAGCGAAATTAAAAGATGGTGGAATACCTACATCATCTAAAAACGCTTTCAAATCAGAAATTAAAAAAGCTTTAGAAAGTGAAGAATACAAAGAGTTTGTAGATTCTAACGGAAAAAAGAAAGCTTCTTTTAGTTTAAAAGCAGTATCTATTACAGATGATTACACAGGTAATAGTCTAGTTCACATTACTTCAAGAGATAGCCGAGTAGTTGATCATCCTGAAGTAACACGATTGAACGTTAGAGACTTATTAACAGTAATTCCAACTGATTTACCATACTTAGCATTTACAGAAGTTTATGACTGGGATAGAAGCACTGGTACAATAGGTGAAAACGGTGAACTAGCAGAATCTAGTTTTAAAGTAAGAGAAGCACAAGTAGATGCTAAACGTATAGGTACGCATATACCACTATCTAAAAGAATGCTTCGATCTGCATCTTTTGTCTTAGGTCACATTATGCAGAAAATGCCAGCAATGGTGAGATATCAAGAGGATTTCCAATTATTATATGGTGATGGAAATGGTGATAATGTATTGGGTGTTGACAAAAAAGCACAAGATTTCGCAACATTAATAAATACATCTATAACAGGTACCGCTGGTTCAATTGCTTCAGTTGCAACTTACGATGGTGGTGCAAAAGCTTTAATCACTTTTGCAGCTAATCAAAACCTTAATAATGGTGATACTATTACTATTGCAAATGCTACGGCTGGTGCATATAACGCGTCACATACAGCAATTGTAAAAAGTCCAACAGAAATTTTAATAGAATTAGCTTATGTAGCCGAATCCGATACGTCTGAATGGACATTTACGGTTAACAGTCCGTTTAAAGATTCTATTGAAGCCGCTCAAGAAATCGATGTACTTAAAGTCGCTAAAACTTTAGTAACTGCACAAGAGTATATGGCCACAGGTATTGTGCTCAATCCTATAGATGCAACCAAAATCGAGACGCTTAAAGGTAACGACGAGCATTACATCGATGTACAGCGTTTAGAAAATGGTGTGTTGACTATTGGCGGATTGCCCGTTGTAGAAACAACAGCAATGCCAGCAGGTAAGTTTATCGTTGGTGATTGGGTATTGGCAGCAGCTTTAGCGCAATTTTCAGAATTGACCTTGGAATTTTCAGAAAGCACTCAAGAAAAACTCAAGAATATGGTTGAAGCCATAATTCAAGAGGAAGTCTTGTTCCCAATTTACAACCCTTATATGTTCGTTAAAGGAAACTTTACAACAGCTAAGGCAGCAATCGGTGTATAATGGGAAAGTTGATTTTTGAAGGTGATGATAAAACACTAAAAATCGTTTACAAGTCTAACAGACTTCGTGTTAAAAAATACGGTTTAACAGTGTGCATGGAAACTGAAGAAGGCGCCATGATAATACCTTCCGAAGAATCACCAGAAACAGAAGGAGAAGAATCTCAAGAAGAATCTCAAGAAGAATCTCAACCATATCCATACCAAGGTACTCCATATTTAGAAGTGATTGCTTTGGTTAATGCAGTGACAACTCTTGAAGAACTTGCGGTTTTTGAATCCGACACGAGAGTAACGGTACAAACTGCCGTAGAAACAAAAAGAGCCGAAATATCGGCATAACAAATGATTACAACTAGAGCATATTTCACGCTTAATTCTGAACTACCGTTTGTATCGGATGATGTTCCTAGCGCAAGTCTCGTTGGTAATATATCCGAAGCAGACAATGCCATAAAACGCTATGAGCCAGAAATCCTAACAAAAACTTTAGGATATCCACTTAAAAAAGCATTTATGGACCAGTTCGATTATAACTCGCAAACCAATTTGAATACCATAAAAGATGACGCAGACCAAAAATGGAAAGATTTGCTTAAGGGTAAAACTTACACCATGTACGGTAAAACGGTCATTTGGCGAGGTATCATATTTACTGACGAGGACGTTGATCGTAGCTTCATTACTAATTACGTGTATTGCAAATGGTTAGAAAAAGATACGAGCAAGCACCTTGGCGTAGGGTTGAGCAAACCAAAAGCCAAGGGCTCGACTCGTGTACGTCCAACCTATAAGTACACCGAAGCTTATAACGAATTTGTAAGTATGGTAGTCGGCAACTATTGCCATGGTAATAGCGATGTTATCGGTACAGGTGAAAGAAGTCTTTATGAGTTTTTAAACGATATGAACGAACTAGATGCTAGTACGTACCCAAATTGGTTGCCAAAAGCATTTAGTAAAGTCAATGTGTTTAGTCTATGATACAGTTAGAGGATAGATTTATTGAGGTGTTCGATACCATTCCAAACATTACATTTCAAGGTGTAAACCTTAAAAGTAAGTACGATTTTGGTACCGAAACCGATTGCATACGTTTTTTAACTGTGAACAGCAAGGGCAAAGATAAATACCCTTTGATTTGGTTAGAAACACCAATCAATCTAAAAGGTAAAGAGCCTTTGTTTAACACAGGTCTAAAATTCATTCTGGCATATCCAACGGAAGCTCAAATGGAAAACAGACAGCGTTTACAGACCTATTTTAAAGACGTTTTAGACCCGTTGTACGCTTATGTAATTACCGCTTTGCAACAATGTGGCTTTGTAAGGTTTATTAACCAGAAGCAAAACACGTTTGCCAGGCATTACAATTACACCAACGTTACCGAGGATAAAACCGAACTCGACCTATGGGATGCCATAGTATTTGGTAGAGCATGCGAAATCAACTCAAGTTGTGATATAAAAACAATTAATTATTAAAATCATAAAACAATGATAAACGATAGATGCGGAACTACTACAGGTTCCCAAAAAAAAACAGGTGCGGACAAGCAATGCTTAACCAAACCAACTGTAGGCTATGCCTTAGCAAAGTCGTCTCAAGCGTTTGCCGATGCAGCAGCATTTAGAAGTAAAACAGCCTGGGATACTGCCAAACAAGCAGAGGATGTCATCATCATGTATTTAATAGATACCTCTGAACTTGCTAATGTTGACCCATCGTATTACGAAGGTAGAATCTCCAAGATTGAAACTAAAGAAGGTCGTAAGGGATTACGAGTAAAACATCTTTTAGGGTATTGTTCCCATGGTGCTTTGTTAAGCTATAAAGAAAGTGAGTACAACTACATCTATGAATTTACTGAAGACGGTTTAGTTAAAGGTATAGAGCAAACAGATGGAACAATTAAAGGTCAGGAACTAAGTAATTTCTTAGTGGGAATTGCCCAAGAACCAGTTATTGAAGGTGATCCTCAGCATTGCTTTGTAGAGATGATCTATGCTGACCCTAACGAAATGTCTAATAACGGAGCTGAAGTTAAGCCAGACTTTAATGTATTAAAGTACAAGGGTGTTTATCCAGCAACCTTAACAGTAGTTGGTTCGCCATCTGCTACGGAATTGGTAGTAAGAGCGACTTACGGTTGTGATGGCAAACCTTTAACCGGATTAACACTTTCAGACTTTGTGCTTAAAAATGGTTCTGGTACAGCACAGACACCAGACAGTGTTAGTGCTGGTACAGGTGATGATGCCAACCTTTATACGTTCGTTGATACGGATTTAGCTACAGGTACTATTGAGACGATTATCGTATCACAAACCTTGGCAATGTTTGGTACGGAAGAAGCCGTTGCATTTACAGTAAGTTAAATTTAAAATCCAAAAACAATGAGCAAATTAAGAAGCTATAAAGGCAGAACATTTAGAGAAGGCTACAACCCAACAAAGGCAGAGTTTAAGAAAAGCCACGGAAAATTCTATTCCGAGGAAGAACTAGAAGAGGCCTTTAAAGTGTTGCAAGGTAAAGAGGACAAAAAGTAAAATGATGCATGGCCACACTTCAACAGCAACTTGCAAGGGTGCAGAAGTTAACGCCAACGCATATGAGCAATGTACTTTTTGAATATCTCAAATCCTTAGAAGATGAAATGGCGGAACTCAACCGCCAACAACTCTTTAAAAAGAGTGAGGATATATTCGGACAGCCTTTGGGAACATACTCAAGGGCTACCGAATACATCACCACAAACGAGGCTTTACTTGGTAAGGAAACTATTATAAAGCGTGAGGGCGAACCCTACGATTTTAAACAGACTGGTGTATTTCTACCGTCCATTTTCGCAAAGGTGGTAAATCAACAAGTAATTTTTGGTAGTACAGATCCAAAGCTCAGTGAGATTTTCGACAACATAAGGCTAAAGAGTAAATCCTTTTTTGGGCTTCAGGATGTTAACAAAGTATTTATACTGCAAGAGCGTGTCCTACCCTATTTACAGAATTATATCCGCAAGGAACTAAAACTATGACCTATACCTATACTTCATTAGACACCGTACCGCTAAAGCTGTTCTTTCAGGCTTTAAGCACTAATGATGCGTCGTTATTAAGCAACAATAAGGACGACCTGTTGCGGATGCCAGAAGTATTAAAGCAACTAAAAGCAGATTTTGAACAGTTAGATCCTAACAACAAAATCCAAAAAACCTTTAGAACGCTAAAAGAAATAGAGGAATACAGGTCACAGTACAACGGTATTCAGTTTGCTATCGAAGCTTTAAGATTTGATAGAGATTTAGACCTAGAAAACCAATTGCGTGAGTTTGGTTTTAAACTCACAGAAGACAACTTTATCAATAACCTCGATGTTATAAAAAATGAAAGTCAAGCGTTGCTCATGTTCATCGAAGAACTAGAAGTGTTGCTACCAAAGCACAACGATAAAAAAGCAAGCAACATAGATGAAGTGATACTAGGCTATTCAAGCTACACCAATCTACAATATACAGACACCAATAGCATCACAGTAACACAGTTCTATGCACTAAAAAAGGTGTTTGACGAAAAACTAAAAACTGCACGAGAACAGGCTCGTAAAAACAAAAGATAATGGCAGAAGGTACACTCATAAAAGACCAATTAATTACCAAAGATGCTTTAGGTTGGGGTTTAGAATATGAAAAAAACCTCAATATTGCCATTGCCAAAAATGAAGAACTTAAAAAGTCTGCCATAGAACTATTTGACATCTACAAACAATTGCAAGGTGTTTCTAATAACAAGCAACTCGGCACACTACAACAAAAACAGATCACCATTACCCAAACCGCAACCAAAGCCTATGAAGATCAAGGTAAGGCATTGGCAAAAGTAGATGAAGAACGCCAAAAATCATTAACCAGTCTATTGCGCACTACTAATAAATTACAAAATGTCAATACCCAGACCAATAAACAAAATATTGAAGCACGCGAAACCCTTAGACTTCAAAACCTAGAGATAAAGCGCAATCTCACGTTTATGGGCAGGCTTACTAATGAGCGTGATAAAGCACGTAAGTCAGTTCAAGAACTTCAAGCAAAATTGGCACTTGGCAAAAAACTGAGCGACCAAGAGCAAAAAGAACTTAGGGAAAGCACTAGAGAATTCAATAAATACGATAAAGCTGTAAAAGGCATCCGTAAATCAACCAACCAATTTCAAGAAAACGTTGGTAACTACCCTAAGTTTCTTCAACCTGCCATTGCGTCTTTAAAAACGTTTATTCCATTAATAGGCGCAGGTCTAGGTTTACGTGAAGCCTTTAACTTTGCTAACGAAGCAAGACAGTTAGCCTTACAAGCAAAAGGTATAGAGTTCGCTTTTGATAGAGTTAATAATTCAAGTGAAATACTAAACAGAACCTTAAAAGCCACTCGAGGTCTGGTTTCAGAACTCGATGTTAAAAGAGCAGTTGTACAATTAGATAATTTTAATCTAAATGTAGAACAAACTGATACTTTATTAGAATTGGCGGCAGTTAGAGCAGCACAAACTGGAGATTCTTTCGAAGACATGCTTAATCAAGTGGTTTTAGGTCTCGGTAGAGAAAGTACAGCTAGGTTAGATGATTTAGGTATCACCCAAAAACGAATAAACGAAGAAGTCGATAAAGGCAAGGAATTTATGCAAGCCTTTGTTGATGTAGCTAAAGAAGAAATTCCAAGAGCTGGTGCTGTTTTAGATGAAGCTGCAAACTCACAACAGAAATTTAATGCCGCTTATGAAGATTTTCAACTATCTGTTGGAAAGGGCTTGATTTCAAAAGCTGGTGATGCTTTTAATAGGCTTGGTACTTTTATTTTAAAAGCTATTACACCAACGAAATCATTAACCGAAGAAGTTATACAACAACAAACAGAATTACAGACGTTACGATTTAGAATATTTAATGTTAATACCACTAATGAAGAAAGAGTTAGGTTAATTAATCAACTCAAATCGGTATATCCAGATTTATTAAAAAATATAGATGCTGAAAAAGTATCAAACGAAGAACTTCAAATAGCCATTAAAAGTGTCAACGATGAGTTAGTGAACAAAATCCTAATAGCTCAAGCAGATGATAAAATTGCAGAACAAGCTATAAAAACAGCAAAGGTCAAAGAAGGACTTTTATTAAATCAAGTTGAACTAGAAAATGCAGTTGCTGAAGGTTTAAAAAAAGCCGAAGGTTTTAAATTAGATTCTACCAAAACTGATATAGAAAACGCAAGAGCTTTGACAGAGTACTTAGATTCTAAAGAAACTTTTAATAATCAATATGCGGAACAAATAAAACTAATAAATTTTGGTATCAATAATATAGAAGTTCAGCAAAAGAGATTAAATAAGCAAGAAGAAGAAGGTATTAATCTATTATCAGCTAAGGATGAACTGCTAAAGCGTTTAGGAATTGAAACCAAAAAACAGTCCAACGACACAGGTGAAATAACCGAAGCCCAAGCTAGAAATGTAAAGTTCATTCAAGAATTAATTAATAAAGAACAGGAAAAACTAAAATTAGCAACTAATCGAGACGAAGCTAAAGCGATACAAGACCGTATTGTATTATTGCAAAAAGAACTACAGGCAATTCTTGGAAATAATAAAGCTTTAAAATCAAAACAAGATTTTTCACAACAAGACGCCTTCAACCTATCCAAACAACAACTACAATCCCAAATAGATGCTCAAAAACGCATTTTAGATAGCGACGACGAAACCACATCAAAACGTTTAGCATCTGTTGTTAATTACACGGACAAGTCCATACTTCTTTTACAGTTAGAACGCAAACGTGCTATTGAACTCGCCAAAGGTAGAACCGACGAAATAAAACGTATAGAACTCGCCTATTCCGATGATTACGATGCACTAATACGAGAACGTGAGGATAACGTACAGGTCATACTGCAAAGCAGTTTTGAAAAGACAAAAGCTAGAATTGAAGCCGAAAACCAGTTACAGGTCAATGCGACGAACCAACGTATCAATGAAGCACAGGCAAGATTACGAGCAGATTTAGAAACGCTTAACGGTCCTGCACGTTTGGCACGCATCCAAGCCTATGAGGATGAAGTGACCAAAATAGAACGTGAAGCTGCTGAGGAACGTCTAAGAAATCAAATAACAGTTATTGAAAAGGAACTAGCAAATCCGATGCTAGACCCAGAGCAACGTATCGCATTAGAACGTATGCTTACGGATGCCAAAATAGCACTATCCGACGAAGCAACCGAAAATGCCATTGCCAACGCAGAACTGCAAGCACAAGCCGAACAACGATTGTTCGACATGAAGCAACAACTTATCGTTCAAGCTTCACAAAACATTGCGGACAGTTTGGGTCTTAACGCAAGGAATATTGAGAACTTCTTCAATGCCTTTTTATTAAAAGCCGAAGAAACAGGTGATGCAGTTATAGATAAATACAATCAAGTATCGCAAACTTTATCGCAAATCGGATCAATAGGTGCAGTTACTGGTGATATCTTACAATCTGTATTCGAAGCCAACATTCTAGGTATAGATGAACAAATAGACGCACAAGAAGACTACTACGAACGACAAATTCAATTAGCTGGTGAAGACGAAAGCCAACGCGAAGCATTAGAACAAGAGCGAGAAATAAAACGTCAGCAGTTAGAAGAAAAGAAACGTCAGGAACAAATAAAAGCTGCAAGATTCGCAAAAGCATTTTCAATTTTTAATATCGCTATCACCACAGCTCAAGCAGCAATAGGCGCACTTGCTCCACCTCCTATTGGATTAGGTCCAGTATTAGGTATTCCTTTAGCGGCAACAGCAATCGGTTTCGGTGCTTTACAAATAGGTGCTGTACTTGCAAAACCTATACCTAAGTATCGATATGGTACTGAAGATCATCCAGGTGGACCAGCCGAAGTTGCAGAAGTACGACCAGAGGTTATTTTAGAGCCTGGTAAAAAACCATACATCCAAAAAACGAGGGCTACACTCAATTTAGCACCACATACACAGGTAATTCCATCCGTAGAAGAATTCTCAAACCAAATGATTGCAGCGTCTATTATGACGAGTTTAGCTTACGAAAAACGTAATCTCAACGACTATGAGACCTTACTCGCTTTTGAAAAATATAGCGGTGAAATGGTAGATGAGCTTAAGAACAATACCAAAGCGGTAAAAGCCTTAAAACTACGAGTTAATGTGCATAACCAAAAGTATGACATACCCTATCAGTTATTTCGTTCACAAAACATTAAATGGCCATGATAGATACTGCATACATTAACCGTACAGAATATGAAATCCAAAATACCAACATCGGTAATTTTGAGGTGGCTTCTGAGGATATCATTGGTTGGAACGACGACGAAAAAGAGTATGCACGTAACGATGATTACGAAGGTATTTTCGCTAAATTTTCCAATGCGCTGAGTTTTAAGGGTGATGCCAAAAACTGGCTTAATAATGCTAGAGATACATTAGGTATCAATGCTAAACTTAGATTGGTAAAAAACGCTTTAGACAATGAGCTAAAATGGCATCGTGAGTACACAGGATTTTTATCGATGCGCTCTTGGGAATTTAAAGATAACATTACCTCAATGAAATTTGAGTCTGGTGGATTAGAAACTACTCTAAAAGCTAGACGCAAGGATAAAGTAGAAATAGAACGTACACAGACCTTTGATGGTCGTATAATACCAGCATTGGAATTAAAGCAATTGAGTCTACCTGGTCGTCGAATTTTTTTAGAAACCAATACTGCAACTGACGATATCAATAATCAAGCCAATTGCCAAGTAGAATCCAACGCAGGTAATACACGTCATCAAATCACAGGAATTCCATTACAAATACAAGGGCAATCCCATGATCTAGCCAATAATGTGTTTTTACATTCTTCAGGTACAGAAACCCAAGGAACCACAGGAATGATGTTCTATGCCCTTAATGACAGAGAGCGAAACATGAATATTAGTTTAGATGTTGCTTTGGATGCATTTTTTCAACAGTATGAAAATGTACAATGGTGTCGTTATAAAATATGCTTGACTACCTATCAAGATGGCGCTAATTATAACATAAAAGAACGTCGTGTCCTGTATGAATTGCGATCTGAAGACCCTATAGAATCCGACGATCCTAACGACTCAGAATTAGTATTACCTAATAATGTTGATTATAATTATGGAAGTTTCATAAAAAAAATCGCCTTTAGTCATGTGGAAGATATCACGCTTTTAGAAGGTGAAAGCCTAGCTTTAGAATGTTACTTAAAATCGGATATGTTTGGTTCAAACCTCAATCCTAGAAACAATGCAGGGGTGAGAGTATTTGCACAAAACATTGTTGCTAATCTTAAAATTGAAGAAGACAGCTACTACCCACCTACCCTAACCAATGGTGTATTGGCTTATGAGTTATTAGAACGTTTAGTAGAGATTATGACGGGTGACAAATCTAATTTTAAATCCGATTATTACGGTCGTGTAGATAGAGGTTATCCGGTAGATGGACCTGGGGCTTATACATTTTTATCTCATGGCCATTGGATAAGACAATTCTCCGCAGGTGATGACCTGTACAAACCATTTTCCACATCGTTCTTAGATGCTTTTGAAAGTTTAGAGGTACTGCATGATGTAGGATTAGGTATAGAACGCATCGGTTTTAAGGAACGTATTATTCTTGAAGACTCTAAATACTTTAACGACAACAATGTTACCCTACGCCTGGGTAAAGAAGTTAATAACACATTTCAATACACCCAAGTTAACAATGTTGAGCGTAAAATAGCCGAAGATTATTATTATTCCTCAATCGTAATAGGTTCAGAAAAAGGTGGTGATTATGAAGAAGTGATGGGCTTACAAGAAACCAACACTCAAGCCAATTTTACAACCATAATTGAAGGTGTTGCCAATGAATATAAAAAAACAGCAAAATACCGTTGGGATCCTTACGGTGAAGAAATCATTAGACGACGCAACAAAATAACGGCACCGACTACGGACCAAAGTGGCGACCTAGATATCTGGGCTCACGATGTAAAACCAAGCTTATCCAATGTTTTAGAACTGAAAACATGGCAGGATGTGCTCGATGCAGAACCTATTGGAATGTTTGACCCAGAAAGCAGTTACAATTTCCTTTGGTCACCAGTTCAACTCTTATTAAAGCATGGCCATAAGATAAGCGCTGGATTAACTAAATATCCATTGAACAGTATCATTTTTGGAAACTCTACAGGGAAAAGTCAAGTTATAATTCAATCCCAAGGTAATCCACCTTATGCAGAAAATGGCAACATACCAAATGCCGATTTAGAACCAGCTAGGGACGTGCCTGAAGAAATAAAGTTCAATTATAAGGTAGACAGAAATTTCATTCAAAACGTAGAAGGATTCACGACGTTGCCTAACGGAAACAAAGTGCCAAATCTCTATGGCAAAGTTGAATTTTTAAATGAGTTTGGCGAATTGGAAAAAGCAAAAATAATCAACTTAAAGCCAAATGGTGATGGTGAATTTACAGTAATAAAAAGCGCAATATGACCTACTCACAAATAACATTGATATTCGATACAGATTTAGCGATAAACGAAAGTATACTGTTTGATGCCACAATCAATAATGGGTTTACCTTTCAAGAAATTTGGGTCAGTCTTAGAACTGGTGTTGGTAAAGTAACCCAAGGTACACCAACAAATATAGATGGTGAGCGTTCAGCAATTAATTTTGTAACAGCTTTTAATCTCGATTTCAACAATTCTAATATCTACGAAGTTACTAGAACTTATAACACGGTAGTTATTGCATCGACTATTGCTAATAATGATTTTGACAACTTTAGCAATATTGCCGATGTCACTGCAAATCCCACTACAGAAAGCACTAATGTAAGAGCAATAATAGACAATTTCGACGGTGATGTTCTGACAATAGATTCATATAGTATAATTCAAGCTACTGAAAACGGTGCCTGTTCTCATTATAGATTTCAAGTAAACACAAGCATTCAAGCAGATGAATATTATTTCTTTAATGATTCAGAAAACAGCGTCACGGTTAATAACAATCCGTTCTTTTTCGAAATACAGCGCAGTATTGGTTTTAGTATTACAGTAGTTAAAGATGAACAAATACAATTCTTAACACTTCTACCAGATGTTATTCCAAGTTTATGGAATAGCGCCAACATTAATGTCATAAGTAATTATTCGCCTAATGGCGGAACGGTAACCATAAATCTTAACAATGTTAATAATGTCGGTACTATAGAATATTCTTTAGATAACAGCAATTGGCAAACCTCAAATACATTCTCTGGTTTAGTTGCAGATGACTATACGATTTATGTTAGAGATGGCTTAGGATGTTTTCATAGTCTCGATTTTACGGTAGATAGTAATAACATTACAGAACCCTATTCTAAAATTAGTAAAAGCAACTCTATTCGTTTTGCGGTTCAAGAATCCTTTGAACCTTGCAGCGCATCGGTAAATGATGAAAATACGCTGAGCTATCAAGCTTTTGCACGTAACCAAAGACTAGCTTATAAAGAATCTTGGAAATTTAACAGTTGTGATATTGTTCCTAATCAAATATGGTCCAATTATGCCAACATCGCTATACAAGTATTAAAAGCTGATGGTAACACAGATGTAATTATTCCAACGCAATTGACCTATAATATAGGCAGAACAGATGCTAGGGATGCGATGGCTTATGGATTGGAAAATGATAAAACAGGGATTTATTTTCTTACTGGTAATCTGTATGATTTTGACACCAATTTAGATACTGGGAATGACTATACTTTAAACGGAGGTCTGCCTGAATGGGGCGTTATTGGAAATTATATGCATTATAACAATGCCTGGTATCAAATAGAAAATGTGTTTTACGATGATGACCTACAAGCAGAAGTTTTAGCTATTAACACCTTGTTCACACAATTAACTGCAACAAGCAGTATCGTTAAATGCCAATACAATAGACAGAATTTTGAGGTGTATGAATTTAATGTTGCTATGGCAGCTTATAACAATACCTGCATTCAGGTACAAATTGTAGAAACCGATAGCAGATTTCCAACTAAAACAAGACTGTCGGAATTTATTAGCGTAAAGACCGAGCATAAGGACTGTATTAAAATGATTAGTTATTCTGTAGATAATACTGATGTGTATTACCAATCTGGCATACAACACATTGCCCACTTACCAATAATAAATATCGAAGGTGGTTACGATCAAGAAAGTGAAATAAATAAAGGTGATAACGCCAGTGGCTTAATTTCAGGATCCTTATATGAAACCAATCTGTTCATTATAGGTCCTGTAACAAAGGAACACTACAGGCAAATTGTAGAACAAGCGAGTAATGAAATTGTAATTATCAACGGAACGTATTATGTAAAGAATGGTAATGTGGAAAAAGATGGACCATTAGAAGAAAGTAATTTATATGAAGTGCGATTGAATATGTTGAAATCTAAAGGTAGAGGCACATTGAATGCTTCAGATGAATTATTAAATACAAACGAAAACTTAGAGGTGCCTAATCTTGTGATTGATTCTGATGGTAATGTTGTGAGTTATCAACAATAGATTTTAAGGTCTGTTTATCGATATGAAGATGGTTATGTGTTTCGGACGTATAGTGATGATTTATAAAAGTGGTATTGGATTGCTGTTCAGCATCAGGAATGCATGAAGCAATGACTTTACCGATAAGATAACCACCAAGTGTAAAACTGATAAAAATTAAAACAACCATAATTCAAAAGTAATTGAAATAGTGAAAACTATATGATTTTTCAATTATTTAGAATTATTCTAAATAACAAAAATTAAGTATATTTGAGCATGTCTTGGCAACAACAAATACTACAGCAATTAAGTAGCATACAGAGTTTTATATCCAACTTAAATGCCAATAAAAAAAATGTTAATGATTTCGACCCTGTTTCTAATATTGAGGGTTCGGATGTATTGCATATTTCACAGAATGGTATTGATAAAAAAGCTTCCTTTACCACCGTTTTAAGTTACCTAGACAACAGTAATCTGTTTACAGAAAACAGCTATGATACTTTAGAAGGTACCAATCCTTTGCTAACTCAGCAAAACGAACAAACTACGGGTAAAATACAGTATGTAGAAGATGCTAGGCTACCGGACGAGATTACAAATGGTGATGACGTGTATTATGCCTATTACGAAAAGTTATCAACAAACACACAAAGCTTATCAGACTATAGAGAATTGACCAATGATGAAGTTAGTGTTATCGAAAACTCTCAATCTTGGCAAAACAAACTACTAAAAGTTAAGCAAGCCGATTTTTCAGATTACAACAATATGGGTGATGGTTTGGTATTTGCTATTGAAACCGATGGCAAAATAACCTCTCTAATATTTGATGTTCCGTATTCCGAGGTATTAAGAACAGATATCGGACTTTTTGAAAGTGGTAAGTCGGTTATTTTTAAGTTCTACAATGCAACTCAAGGTAAACAGATATACGGTGAAGTTAGTAATATAGAACTGGTACAATCAGACACTTTAGTTAAAGTAGATTTTGGTAATGACATTGATACGCTTGATCTTTTAGAGTATGATAATTTGCAGTTGGGTTTGCCACTAACCAATATAAGTGATGATTCTAGTGGTGGTGGTGGTGGTTTATTAACAGTAGAATCAATCACAGATTTAGCTTCTGTAGATATTAGTGTGCGCAATATAGTTTACGTTTTAGAAAATGGTCGTGGCGGAATATTTTATTATGATTCTGATGCATCAGCGGAAAATGAAGATGTAGCGTTATGTGGTGTAAAATTTCCATCTACAGGAACAGGAGCTTGGGTAAGAGATTTAAACAGTTCAGAGGGTTGGATCAAAACCGAATGGTACGGTATGAAATTCGATGCTGATTATGATGAGTGGGTTAATAATGGTACACTTAATAACTCTACAGACGAGCAGGATAAGTTTCAAGCCTGCGCAGACTATTGCTATCAAAACAAAAAGAACATGCTTTTACAAGAAGGCACAATCCTTTTGAATGGTGGTATTCGTGCATGGGTCCGTTCTACTTCGGGTGAGAAGATTGTTTGTAAAGGACAAGGAAAGGATAAGACATTTATATTTAACACCGCTATAACTTCTACTGGTGATTTGTTAGTTAATATTCCTGTAGGCGGTCAAAATACAGATGCACCAGGCATAACTGAATGGCGAGATTTTACAATATTAGAAACAAATAACGGCAACGCAAACGGTACAGGTGGCACAAATCCAATTGCATCTGCATATTGTGAGGGATTAATTGTTGAGAATGTAGATATTTTAAAGTCAGGTAATAGAGGTGTGACGGCTGAAGCTTTTGAGCGCCTTAGATTTTTTAAAGTTAAAAATGTATTTATTGGTAATAGTAATAAAAACGCTATACAGGTTGGAGGTGTAGAGCATACAGGTGAGTTACGTTGTGATATAGTTTTAGATAACGTTAAAATTGACGGATACAACTTAGTAGCTACAAGACCTAACGGAAATGTTACAGAAAATGCAGGTTTTAAAGTAACCGCATCCAATACGTCCGATTGTCACTTAACAATTATAGGTACATTGGATATTAAGAACGGACACGCCAAAGCAATAGACTTGGGCGGTTGTCAAGTGAGCAATAGCGGTGCTATTAAGATTAATAATATAGACACTCCAGATGATAGTACTATTATTAATCAGGTAGCTATGGAGGTAGGTCAAGTCAATCAAGATTTACCACCAATATTTATTGAGAATGTTACCAATGGTGGTGGTATCATTTGTCAAAATAATGATAATGGTCAAAAGGTGACATTTAACGGTGTTTATATTAGGGGCGCTGAACTCTTCGATATGTGGTCGAGATACACAGCCACCTTTAATAACTTAGATTTTAATAGAGAAGATTTAAATGCCTCATTTATAAGTCAAGAGCAGAAAAGGTCAACAATTACAGGTTCAAAAATAGATGCAGTGAGACCTTTTGAAAATGTGAGCGGTGCTTTTCTATATCCATCTAATTTAGATATAGATATTGTCGGTAGTAAAATTACGCATAAAGGCAGTCGTTACGGAGAAGAATTTTTCTCTAAAGCTAATTTCAAAGACACTCGATTGATTTGGTCGGGAAGTGGCGACCTTTTAGACGACTTTGTAATTAAAGGCGCAACCAACGCTATAGGTGTTAGTCGAGAACCTAACGGTATTCGTATCAAATCAGAAAAAACAGGAAACGGTTATATTCAGTTAAACACTAAAGTCAATAATATTGCTGGAACTTATACCGTAAAATTTAAGTTAGCTGAAACTAATGGTCAACCAATACGATTACACGCTACGCATGGATCAATTACAGACGATCAAATAATAGAAACAACAAGTACAACGGAAGTTATAGTAACTCAATACGAATTTAGAGATCAAGATGTAACCTTTAAAATAGGAAAGTTAGACGGCTATGCAGGAGACGTAGTATTGGAATATTTTAGTATTGAGCTAGATAATTTTGAACTTGTAGATAATGGTGATTTTGCAAATGGAACAGCAGATTGGCTTGAAGAGCGTGGTATATTTAGCGTGGTCAACGAGCAGGGTCAGTTACAACCGCAAAACTCTCAAACAGCTTTTGTTGTAAATAATTTAGGCTCTGTAAATTCTGGTACAGAACTCAGGATTAGAATGAATTACGTATCTGGAGCGCAAGGTTTACGTGTGCTTATAGGAAGCTCGAAGGGAAGTGCTTCAAATGGTGGGTTTCAGGATTTTACAAATACAGGTGAAATAGATTTTAATATCACAACAGCGAACACACGTACATTCTACATTAGCGTAGTGACATTAGGATCAGCGGACACGGACATAGAAACTTTTGATAATGTAAGTGTACAAGCAGTTATAAATTAATTTATCATGAAAAAACTAATAGCAATAATAGCAATAGTATTCACACAATTTTGCAGCGCACAAGAGCTAATAGAAATTACTCCAGATAGCATTGCAATATATTTAGATATTGTAGCAAAAGGTCGTTATAATTATGTGTTAAGGGATGGCGACAGCATTTCAAGAAGCACCTTAATAAACAAAGCGAATAGTCAAGCGTTATTGCAATCTATCAAATATCCAAACAGTAATATTACAGTAAGTCAACCAGACTTAGAGCCACGTACAAATTTTAAAGTCTTTATAGATAAATCAAAATTACAAGCTGGTGATAATTCGGATTTGCAGGCCCAAATAGATTCTCTAAAACAGGCTGTCGAATTTCAGGCATCTGCTATTAATAATTTATACTTAGAAGAAATACCAAATCTAAAAAGGCAGATGCAATTTGCGGATAGCCTTAACTCTAAAAAAATTGATGTGCTGAAAGCGCGGATAGAGACCTTGCAAACTTTTATAAGGGATAGCATTGCATTTGTAGTTGAAAACCCAACACAACCTACTACCAACTTATTAGGCGATTTAAGAGGTAATACAGGCGACTGGCAAGTAAGTGATAAGAGTTACACTTACATGGGCAACGTCAGTAACCGATACATTACATTTAATCTTAAAGAGCCTATACAGGTTGGTGAACGTATTAAGATAAGTTTTCATATCGAAGCACCAGACAAAATCGCAAGGCTTAGTATATGGCTATATGAATTAGAGGGTGTGGAATTACCCGCCGAATGGGAAAGCCCTAAGATTACAGATGAGATAGAAGTAGAAAATGGTTACAATGAAATTATATATAAAGTGAAATACGTCGCTAGAAATAGCATAGGATTTAGGGCAAATATAGCAGGCGGTCAGTTCACTAAGTCTAACATAAAATTAGAGCGATTATGAGTGTTCAAGCAAACGCTGTTAGGGAAGATATAATTTCTTATTTAAGTTTTTTAAAACAGTATAATTTAGAGCCGTCAGAGAGTAGTTTAGATACTTATTACATAGGGCGAACACCAAAACATCTTTATAGAACAGTAATTATTATATACTGTTTTAGATATGTAAAAAGGGTTTTTGCAGTTCAAAAAATAAGACTATTTGACGTCAAAGAATGTATCATTGAAGCAAAGCAAAAAATAAAATTGTTTGCAGATATAAATAAACGAAAACAAGAGTGGGACACTATATATAGTGTTATATAATAAAAAATAAATTTATATGGAAACCGTAATTAATATTTTATCTCAGTTTGGAGTAAGCCTTTTAGGTATGTTGCTATATACTTTTTTAGCATTTCAAAGATTTTTGAATTTAACAGATTTAAAATCATCTGTTTTTTGGGAATCTGTAAAATCAGAGTATGGTTTATCTTGGAAGATACACACCTTAGTTTCAGTTGTAATCGTTTTAATAATTGTGATAATTGTTAATGTAGTTCCAAAATCTGATGAAGCAATACAATCAGTTTCTGGCTTAGCTGTTGCTACAGAGATAGCGTCTTTTCTAACACTTGGATTTACAGTATTAGCCGGAAAAGACTCTAAAAAATAAAATAATGTCATTAAAGTGATAAATACATTACTACAAGTAGAGATTGCAAAAGATTTATTGAGCGCAAGGGATATAACGATTATAGGTGTCCTTTTAGCTATAATTGTCATACTTATATACTACATAAGTAAAAAAGATAAAACAATTGAAGCTAGAGATGCTTATATAAGAGACCAAGACAAAGAGACTTTAAAGATTTTACTAGAACTTACGAATACTCTTAAAGATAAGCAAGAATATGATAAGGAATTGAAATCGGGTGTCAATAAAATTAAAAATACAGTTACAGATAGTAATAGTAAAATAAACACACTTAATAACGTAATTCATCAGAAGTTGCTAAATATGAATTAATGAAACCACAAAGCGCACTTAATATAGCTAAAACCAACCTAAAGTTAAGATTGATGGCTGGGTTAACAGGCTTTAAAACTATTGAAACTATTGATATCCCCAAAGTAATAACAAAGTTTCCAAAAACAAAGGATGATTGGTGCTCTGTAGATATTCCGCAATTAGATAACGTTTCTTCTTGTATTTACAAAGGTTGTAAAAATAGTGTTTTTGACCCTCATTTACACAAAAAAAGACGAGAGCATTTAGCAGTGATGAATGAGGGAGGTAAGTTAACACTTTACGTTAAAGATTATGGTACTTATGTTTTAGAATACCCTAACGCTATTGTAATTCCTGAAGGTGTTGTCCATGCATGTGAATTTAACACTTATACTGTTTTAATGATATTCTGGCATCCTAGATTTAGGAAGTCATGGGATGCAGAATTTGAATCCAGTGATGATAAAATTAAATAGTTATGAAAGGCTTAGAACTAAATATTAAAATATGCGTAACCATTGCAGTCATTTTAGGTGTTTTTATGGCTATATTAAATCTTTATGGCAGTTGGTCTCAGCATCATCTTACCGTTTATGATCCATTTTTATATGCCACGCTATGCTGTATTGCATTTGCTTTTATAATGGCGTCAGTAGCTCATAAAGATCAAGATTTAAGACTTACTAAAATTTTATGGTTCAATTATCGTTTAGAACACGCTCTTAGGCTTACCGCTTATTTTTTTGGTGGTGTTATAGTTTTTGGTGTTAATAGTCCTTTAAAATGGATAGAGATAGCGCATTTTATTTTTACGGGATTAGGTATAATAAGCGGATATTTTAGTTTGCTTTTTTGGGCTAAAACTAAACAGCAAAGATTCTGGTCATACGCTGCCCTTATTGTCTGAATAGGCGGCTTTGTTCTAGGTTTTATTTTTAAGATATATAGTACAAGCTGGGCAGAAGTGATTGCTGCATTACCCTTGGCTATTTGGTTATATAAAAGTTTGAAATGATATGATCTTAAATCCAAAAATTAAAGGCGTTTTAAATCGACTATATGACAACGACCATAAACAAACATTAGGTCATTTTATATTATACGATGGTATAAATATAATTTTTGAATGTAAATCTTTAGAGCTTCCAAACAGGAATAACCAAAGAAACATAAGTCGCATAAATGCGAAATGGTATCAATGCGAATTGCGTTATTCTAAAAAATACAGTTGGCATTTCCATGTTTTAGACGTAGAGGGTCGTAGTTGGATTCTTATACACTTCGGAAATTACTACACAGATATTAGAGGTTGTATTTTACTCGGGAATGATTATGTAGATATTAATGGTGATGGGCATTTAGATGTGACAAGTTCAAGAAAGACTATTAGACGACTTCTTGAGGTTGCGCCAAAAAGATTTAATTTATTAATTAATGATTTAGACAAGCCAGGATGACAACACTATACACATGGTTTAAAATACAAAAGCCTTTGGTGAAAGTTCTAATAATTGCTTTAGTGGCAGCTATTAGTTATGGTGCTTATATCACAGCAAAAGCGACTTACAACGAGTACCGATTTATAAAAGAACGTGCTCAGCGCGTAGAATTTATTGAAACTAGGATTGACACCTTAGAAGCTCGTAAACAAAAGGAACTCGAAAACATTGGCAAAACCGTTAAAAAGTCTAGGTCCAATATCTCTAAAATCAATAAAAAGAAAACTCAAGATGAAAAAACTATTGATAGTCTTGGTGTTGATGCTAATAAGCGTAAACGCTTTTTGTCAGATTACGAAAACTGATAGCACAACACTATCTAATAAAGCGCTGGATAAGATGATTCTTGATATTGAAAAATACAGGAATTTAAAAATACGTTATGCGGAATTATTAGAAGAAGTTTCTCAACTTCAAGACGAAGTGGATGTTAGTTTGGGTAAGATAAATCTGTTAGAATCCGATAAATTAAGTTTAACTTCTGAGCTTAAAACAATTAAAGAAACAAAACCTTTAAGTGATTTTAAACGCTTTAATATTAGTATTCAATTAGGGGCTGCTCCTTTGTTTAAAGAAGATGATTTTAGTATACGGCCTTACTTTGGTTTGGGTGTTGGTTGTACAATTTTTAGATTTTAATTGTTTAGCTCTTGCATAAACAACAATAACTGATCATTAAATTACTTATAAGTGTGTATCCTTCCGGACAACATAATTAAAATTCTGGTGAGTTTTCAACAATATCTCGCTTATAAATACCTTTAATCTGTTTTACGTAATGTTCTGTCATTCTTTTGGTGCTATGGCCGTATTGATTTCTAATTGAGTCTAATTCGACACCAGCTATGATTTTATCGTCACCACCTTTATGCTTATAGCTGTACATGTTAACATCGATGCCTAAACCGTTCAAATTCAATTAATTATAAATTAATGTGAAATTTTAACATATTTTGATGTGAAAATATTTCTTAAATGTGAAATAACTTCATATATTTGTATTCACGGACTACAAAGTAATAATAAAACAGGGAATTAAAAAAGGTTTGCTAGTCAATTTAACCCTAAAGCATAATACAAATGGAAACGAAACAAACAACATATCTCAAAAATATCTACGCCAAAAGGCTGTGCATACTTAGGCAAAGATGGAATGCTTTAATGCAAGAGCAAGATACTCTTAGTCACGACGAGATCATTTCTGACAGTTTCCAAGCCAAGCGTAAACGTATAGGTAACTTGTATTCAAGATTGCAAAAAATCATTAACGAACCCACAAGCAAAGCTTTACGTGCCATGCTTACCAGTGTTCATCAAAACAGATTTAAACTACCAACTGGCATTATTACTTATAACATCCAATAACATGAAACTATTAACTAATAATTTTTCTGGATATACGCCAAGCGGCAATAGATATAAAATTACCATGAAAACTGCACCATGCGCTGTTGAAAAATACACAGCAATACACGTCTGTTTGTTTGAAGAAATTGAAGGCATCAAAAACTCTTTTTGGTCTCTACAGGATAACGTATGCAATGTTTATGTAAATCAAGAAGAATACAACGAAGCATTAAAAGTTGCTCTAATAGATGCTGAAAAAAAATTCGGAATCCAATTATTAAAATCACCTTTAAAAGTAGCAAGTTAATGGCACTAGAAGCAGGAAACTATATCAGTGTAGACATGTCCAATTTCATAGAACTATGGACATCTACCGACGAGCAAAAGGAAATTGCCATTAAGCATGATTGTTCCGTGGACCTTGGACGAAAGCTTATAAGACGAGAGCGCAAAATCACTGATAACAACCTCAGTTTTGTTACGGATATCATTGCCAAAGCTGTTGAAAATCGCAAGAATAGAATTTCATCAGATAGTAAGACCAATAAAAAAGCTTTAAAAATAATTTAAAATGTTAAAAGCACTTACACCATCAGAAAACGAAGTGATACAACTTAAGGCATTAGGCTTTATTGAAAAAGAGATAGCAGACCAACGCTGTGTATCTATCAATACAGTAAAGGCACAAGTAAAAAGCAGTATAAGAAAGTTGCGAGTACGTACAGGTTACCAAGCAGTAGCAAAGTATGTAGCAACGCATCCAGATAGGTTTAAACACATGATCGTAACGCTGTTTATAGCAATACAGAGTATCGTAATGTTCAACGATTACCGAGAAGATTACAGACGACCAGCAAAGCAAAAGACCTATAGAGTTTTTAAAGCAAACGGTAGACGAAAAAATTAGGTAAATGAGCCTTGGATACTTCTTCATGATTTGGTTAATGGTTAGTTAATAGCACCAAGGCTCAGATACCGCAATAATAAAGCAAATGGCAAACAAAAAAGACATAACAAGTCTGCGGAGACTTATCAACGAGAGTGAAGCTTTTGTAAAAAAAGGCAAAGCCCTGTTAAAAAGGCTCGAAGCTGGGGAAGAAGTTGAAAGCCCTTCCCCTACTCTGAGCAAAAAGAAAAGACGAGAGGCCTTGATAAACGAACTACTAACAACAGGCAGACGAGTTAAGAAAAAAGATATAAAAGGACTATGAAAAAGCTAAAAGCACTTTTAAAATGGTTTTTTGAGCCAAAAGAACAAGAGGATTATTACGATGATAATCAGCCTTGGTGGAACGGACAAATCTAAAAATTAACCTACTTACTTATGGACATTATTATAGGAATAGCATTAGGGCTATGCTTTTACCGATTGGTAATTAAACCCTTGAAAATAACATAAAATAATTCAATAAATCATTAATACTAAATCTTTAAAAAATGAAAACAGAAACACAAAACCAAACAGGAATAGCAACATTAGATAGCTTACCTAATCTTCACAACGCTAAAGTATCACCTAGAGAACTATCCTCTACCTATTGGACTCCAGAAGTTGAGGGCGAATACAAAGTAGGTGTTATCATGGAAATCAAAGAAGAAAACTATACAGATGATAAGTCTGGCGAAACGGTAAAACTGCCATGTATCATCATGTTAAACCAAGAGGAAGATGGAAGTTTCAATACCATCAGAAACGGATCTAAGCGATTGGTAGCAACTATTGAAAGTGCTATTGAAAGCGGTGAGCTTGTTTTAGGACAAACACCTATACGATTAAGCTACTTAGGAAAACGTAAGAACAAAACCAATTCTTACCAATCAGATAGATGGTCTGTTAAACCAATAGTACTGTAATTATGAGTGTTATTGAACAACTTAAGAAATCGATGCCGAATCTACATTCGGCTGCGGTTTCTGACGTAGAACTGTATGAAAACACCATACACGACGACCCTAAAAAATTAGGCTGTGTTGGTGCAAGTGAAGTGTCAAAACTTTTTACAAGAGCTGGATTAGATGCTAAAACTGCTCATTCATTTGCTTACGAAAAAGCATTAGAGTTAATAAATGGCTATAGAGATTATGTATCTACAAACGCCATGCTTCACGGTATCAATTCAGAGATTGATGGTTATAGAGATGTAGTAATAAAGAAATATCCTAATGCGACTTTAAGATCAGATGTTTCAATCTTTATTTCAGAAGTAGAACAAAAATCTTATTGGGCAACACCAGATGTTACAGACGAATTTGAAGGGCTTACCATAGATATTAAATGTCCTTACACACCTTACACATTTTGGAACAACGTAAAGAAAATTAACGAAGGTTACAAAGCCCAAAACCAAATGCAGATGATAGCTACAAAGCACAAAAAAGGTGCGATATGCCTTTACTTAACAAGTGCTGATGTAGATGAATTTGGAAATAAAAAGGAATACAAGATAGCACCAGAAAAACGCTCTAATTTCTTTTACCAAGATGCAGATGAAGCCATGCAAAAGGAAATTGTAAAGCGTATTAATGGCTTCTTTCCTATGCGAGACATCATCTTTAAGGACCTTACAAGCGCACCAGAAATAAGCGACGAAGAACTCTTTGATATGTGCGAAAAAAAGCAAGTCAAAAAATTTAAGGAAAACACCAATCTATTGAATCTTAACGGATCAATAGTAAAATGCAGTAACGAATATTACACTTATAAATAATGGACATCACAGGAAAATTACACTCAGTAGGCGAAACAAAAACTTTTGATAGCGGATTTCAAGTACAGGAATTCTATTTAGACCTAACAAGATTTAACCAAATGACTGGCGAAAAATACAGTAATCATGCAAGGTTTAAAATATTCAACGAAAAATGCAACCCAGACCAATATAAAGTTGGTGACATCATTAAAGTAGGATTTTCAATTAATGGAAAATCATTTGCTAAAGACGATGGTTCTGTAGGATTTGCACAAGACTTAGTTGCTTATAAAATAGACTTTGTACGTGAAGGTATAAATCAAACAGAATCACAAGAACCAATTGAAGAAGATCACGACGATTTACCATTCTAGGTTATGCTTAAACTAAATAAACATAAAGTGAAAGAGTTTTGGAAAAACATACCAAATCACGAAGGTTATGAGGCTAGTAACTTAGGTAGAATAAGAAGTAAAAAAAGATATGTTAAAAATGGTGATGATTCTTACAGATTAATTAATGATAAAATATTAAAGCCATACATGGGTAATAAAAATTTATACACTTCTGTATCTATTAGATGTAATGGCTTAAGGAAAACAAAAAGAGTACATCAGTTAATTGCTATTACATTTTTAAAAAAAGAGAATATAGACGATGTTATAAATCACAAAAATTTTGATAGAACTGATAATAGGCTTTGCAATTTAGAATACATAAGCACAAGAAAAAACACAAATAAAAAGCATTTAAAAAGCTCCAGTAAATATGTAGGTGTTTGTTTTATGAAAGACAAAAATAAATGGGCTTCATATATAACACACTTAAAGAGAAATATTCATTTAGGATTTTATGAAACAGAAATTAAAGCTTTTGATGCTAGAAAAAAATATATGATTAAAAATAATTTATATGTCTAATACCTACCAAACCTCTACAGGCGAGCGCGTAACACAAAGCCAAATAGAAATCAGAATGCGTGTAGCAAAAGAAAATGTAATACAAGCCCAATTAGATGAGTATTCTTATAATTTCTGTGTAGAGTGTGGTAAAAACGGTAACGGAACCAGGCTAGACATGAGCCACAACATCAGCATAAAATCCGCTAAAGAACAAGGTAAAACTGAATTATGCTGGGATGAAGAAAATATAAAGGTACGCTGTAGAAGCTGCCATGAGAAATTAGATAAACTCATTTTACAATTCAATAACAGATCATGAAACAAATAATTTACATCTTATTATTTCCAATAGCATTATTGGCACAAGAAAGCAATAACATAAGTGTGGTACAATCACCAGGTTCTTATAACGATGGTTTTAGTATAGGCTTACAGTACGAATACCAAAACAACACCGTATATGTTGGTGGTGAAATTTACCACTTTCCGAAGCTGAACAATTTAGATTATTCACATCTCATAACTAGAATAGGACTTAACACAAAAGCATTAAGAGTATTTAGGCTATATGCTGGTCCTAGAATAGGTGCAATTTATAGAGAAAGCAGAATACATGCCTTATTAGGCTTAGAAGCTGGATTAGATATTAACATCACCAAAAACATCTTTATAGGTGCATCGTATGCCAGTGATATGAAAACCGATAGTAAGTTATGGGGAAATGAAGATTACCATACAGTTAATAGTGGACTTGTAAGACTTGGATTTAAATTTTAAAGCCATGAGCAAAAAAAGAGACATAACACAGTCTGTAATCCTGTTAGTGATACTTGCAATACTTAATATCATTTTGAAATGAATAGAGAACTAAAATTTAAGGCTTGGGATAGCTATAAAAAAGAAATGATTGACCTAATCAGTTTTGATACTATCTGTATAAATCCAGATTTAGACTTTGCAAATTATGAAGTGTTACAATTCACAGGCTTTAAAGACAGCCAAGGAAAAGACATCTACGAAGGTGACATTTTAAGCGATGAAGTAATGACAGACGAAGGCTTAAAAATGAGCTTACAACAAGTCTTTTTGGATGATAATAAAGGATGTTGGATGTTAGACTTTAGCCACTCACAAAACAAATCAGCTTCAGATATGCTCTACAGCCAATTATTGGCTTACGATTATAAAATCATTGGGAACATTTACGAAAACTCAAAATTAATTAGCCATGACAAAATGTAGCACAGAAGCCTTTTTAAAAGGTATCAACAATGGCACGTTCAACAGCCAAAAATCAAAGATATACGCTTACATAAAACGCAACCCAAATCATACCATTGAAGATATAAAGTTCTTCTCTACAGGTATGCGAGAAAGCTCAATAACTGCAAGAGTATCAGATTTGTTAGATATGGGTGTTATAAAGATTACAGGACAATTTGAAAGCAAAGTATCAAAGGTTTCAAAATTAGTAATCGTAACCGACCCAAAAGAGATTGAGCAACTAGCAAAGGACCGTAACAGGTCCAAAAAAAACCACGCTATAAAACGTCTTTTAAAAGAGGACATCAGCGACGAAACCAGAGATGTATTATTAACAGAATTAAGCGCATAGATGCCAACGATTATAGGGAAAATAGGCAGAACCATAGCCAGCGAAAACAAAAACAGAATTTTTAGCAAGGTAGAGATTATAGACTACCAAAAGCATAGGTCTTTTGTAGAGTTTAGAGGTGATTTAAAGCTAATGGTAGATAGTATAGAACCAGGTAACAACATTAAAGCCGAAGTCTATATACATGGCAAGTTATCCGCTTCTGGCCATCCTTATAACAATATCATTGCAACATCAATAGAGAAGTTATGACACCATTAGAGACCATATACAAAACAGTTACAGACTTCTACGGAAAAGAAGAAAGTTTTATTGTAAAGAAAGACATGAATAGAGAAAGAACTTACATACGTCAGTTATTTCACTATATCTCAAAATCATTAAATGGGTATCTAATTTCATTAAGTGAAATAGGCGCATTCAATAACAATGACCCTTTTAATCATGCTACAGTGCTTTATTCTGTAAAAAGGATTCAAGGGCTTATAGAAGTCGATAAATACGTAAGAAGTGAGGTTTTGAACATTTTAAAAAAACTACCATCAGACCGAAAAACAGAACACGTCATTAAAAAAATTGAAAGGTTAGAAAATGGCAGATAGGTATCACGACATCATAAAAGATGAAATCATGTACTGGTTTGATGTATTGCAAAATAACAGCCTTAATAACATTTCTGAAATAACAGGAATACACAAAGACAAAGTGAGAAAAGTATTAGATAATAAATTAAAAATGTCAGCTTAATGGATTACATAGAGTTCTTAGAAAACAAAATCATAATAGCAGAGAATTACGGCTTTGAAATCTCAACCGATGTTCTACCAGAAATCATGCTACCACACCAAAAAGACATTACTAAATGGGCTATTGAAGGTGGACGTAGAGCTGTGTTCGCTTCATTTGGATTAGGTAAAACCGTAATGCAGTTAGCTATAGCACAACAGATCATCAAAAAAACCAATAAACCATTCTTAATTGGTTTACCACTTGGTGTTATTGGTGAATTTAAAAGAGATAACGAACTCTTAGGTTCAGAGGTTGAAATACAGTATATCACAGATAGTGATAGTATGGAGCTTCAGAAGGTTGAAAAAGCAATCATAAACTGTGGTAACACAATACCAGAATTAGAAGGTAGATATATTGATACTTTAGAAAAACAAGATGCTATTGATTTTGAATTTCAACCTAAAATATACCTTACAAACTACGAGCGCATCCGTAAAGGAGATATCGATGCTAGTAAGTTCGGAGGTGTATCTTTTGATGAAGCATCAGTTTTAAGAAATCTAAAGACCGAAACCACTAACTATGTTTTAGAGCATTTCGGAAAAGTACCGTATCGTTTTGTATTTACAGCCACACCTACACCTAATAACTACATAGAGATTTTAAACTATGCTCAGTTTCTTGGTGTTATAGATAGAGGTCATGCCCTTACACAATTCTTTAAACGAGATCCTAAGAAAGCTGGAAACTTAAAAATCAACGACACTCAGAAAGATGAATTTTGGAAATGGGTTAGCAGTTGGGCGGTTTTTATTAATAAACCTTCAGATTTAGGCTATAGCGATGAAGGCTATGACCTACCTAAAATGCATATCCATGAAATTGAAGTAGAAAACTTAACAGGTAAACCAATTGTAAATAAAGATGGTGACCTAGTAATGTTCAAGGACGTAACAAAGAGCCTTAACGATACATCTAGAGAGAAATCTGAAACCGTAGAACTTAGAGTTAATAAAGCCTTTGAAATCATAGAAAATGAATTTCCAAACTCTAATGTTATTCTATGGCATCATAGAGAAGCCGAACGCATGGCCATCGAAAAAAGATGTCCTGATGATGTAGTTTTAAAATCTGTTTATGGTAGTCAATCCAATGACCTAAAAGAAAAGCTACTAATAGATTATTCAGAAGGTCGATATCAAATACTATCTACAAAACCACAGATTGCAGGTAGTGGCTGTAATTTTCAGCACCATTGTAATCGTGCCATATTTGTAGGTATCGATTATAAGTTCAATGACTTTATTCAAGCTGTACATCGCATATACAGATTTAAGCAATTTAAGGAAGTGCATATCTACATCATTCACACCCAAAACGAGCGCGAGGTCCTTAAGGAACTCAAGGCAAAATGGAAACGCCATATAGAATTGCAGACCGAAATGATCAACTTGGTACGCAAGTATGGTCTTAATAATAACACACTAAGTAGCGACATGAAACGAAAACTGTTTAAAGACACTATAATGCATACCGTAGGTAATGCCACGGTTTATAATGGTGATTGCACGATTGAAATCGATAAAATTGAAGATAACTCTACTGGATTAATGGTCACCTCTATTCCGTTTGGCAATCATTATGAGTATTCTAACAACTATAACGACTTTGGGCATAATCCAAATAATGAAGGATTCTTTCAGCAAATGGATTATCTAGTACCTAAGTTATTGGATAAGTTAATGCCAGGTCGAATCTGTGCCGTGCATGTAAAAGACAGGATCCGTTATGGTTATCAAAAAGGTATAAGCTACACAACTATAGACGATTTTAGTGGCGAAACTGTGCGTTCATTTACTAAGAACGGCTTTCATCTTATAGGTAAAATTACGGTACCGACAGACGTTGTTCAAGAAAATAACCAGACGTATAGACTTACTTGGGGAGAATTGGTAAAAGATTCAACAAAAATGGGATGTGGATTACCTGAGTATATTCTACTCTTTAGAAAGTCGCCAAGCGATGATAAAAACGCTTATGCAGATTTACCAGTGAATAAATCTAAAAGAGAATACACTTTAGCACGTTGGCAATTAGATGCGCATGCTATTTGGCAAAGTAACGGTAATCGATTTTTAACCTTAGAGCAAGCTGAAATTTTAGACCCTAAAACGATATACGCATGGTGGAAAGAATACTGCCGTGTGGTGCCTTATGATTATCAATTACACTTGGATGCATGTGAAACTTTAGATAAAGCAGGGAAACTCTCTAAAAAAATGATGAGCCTTATGAACCGTCCTAATGGACCAGATGTAATGAACGATGTTAATCGATTAAAAACACTCAATGCTAATCAAAAAAACCGAAAGAAAGAAAAGCATATCTGTCCGCTTCAATTGGATATCATAGAACGCTTGATATTTGAGTACAGTAAAGAAGGTGAATTGGTTGGTGATCCGTTTGGTGGATTATTCAGTACAGCATATATGGCCTTAAAAATGAAACGTAAGGCATGGTCTGTAGAGTTGAATCCAGATTATTATGATGATGGGCTTTTTTATCTTAAATCCATAGAAGCCGAACTTTCGGCACCCACCTTATTCGATTTACAACCAATAACTAAAACAGCATAACATGACAGATTTTGAAAAATTAGTAAAAGCAATGCGTACAGCGCAAAAGGAATTTAAAAAAAGTAAGAGCGCAGCGTCTAGGGAAAAGAGCGGACGTTTAGAACGCCAAGTAGATGCAGAACTTGAAAAATTGAAAGGATGAAAAAGAAAAAATGTTTTGTTCTAATTATATCAGAACGATTCCCAAAAACTCACCCTAGAGCTGGCGAGGAAACTAAGTTTTATAAAAAAATATTACAGCTTTTAAAAAAGCATACGATTAGGATGAACTATGAACTTTGGAAAAATCGTGTAGAGTTAATTAATAAAGGTGAAGCTTATTTATCTATAAGAACTTGGTCTGGAAAGCCATACAGAAGCCCTCAAGTTGAGTTAATCGATTTTCATAATGTAGGACTTCAAAAGTTAGAAGCCAACATCATGGGATGGTTTATTGATGACTATGATAGCGAGATCACTACAAAAGAATTATCTGAAAACGATGGACTGAGTTTAGATGATTTTAAAAGTTGGTTTAAAAAGATACCTCAAGAACCCATGGCGTTAATCCACTTTACGGATTTTAGATATCCAAACTCAAAAAACGAAAGTGTTTCATTTAAAATTCTAAGTGAATGAGTAGTAAAAGATTTATAAAACAAATCATTCCTCTTAAAGTTTGGCGTAAGCTAGATTCAAGCTTGCGTGAAGCTTGGTATTACATGTGGATGACTTGTGATGAAGCTGGTGTGTTTTATATAGATGAGGATTTGTATGAGTTTAACAATAAAACTGAATTTCCATTAAATCAACTAAAATCAGAACTAAATGATTGGTTAGAGTTTACTGATGAAAAAATATTAATAAAAGCATTTATTCAAGTGAATTTTGGTGAAAAATTAAATCCAGAATACAATCCACATAAACCTCTTTTTAGGGCAATTAAAAAAAATAACCTAAAGCTTCATTTAAGCTTGAACCAAGCTTCATTTAAGCTTGTAGATGAAGAAGAAGATGTAGATGAAAGTGTAGATGAAGATGAAGATATAGAAAAAGCCAAAATCAAAAAAATTGAGGTTAAGGATCCTGTTGTACTTGTACCAGAATTAAAAATGCCTTTTGCTTCAAAAGAATTTAAGGATCAATGGGATTTATGGAAAGTCTTTAGAAAAAATAAAGACAAGTTTATATTCTTGAATATTGATTCTGAAAACCGAAAACTAAAAGAACTTCAAAATTTATCTAACAACAATGAGAAAACCGCAATAGCTATAATTCAACAAAGCATAGATAATGGTTGGAAAGGATTATTTGAGTTAAAATTCAAATCAAAAGGTAAAAAAAAATTCGTAAGTAACCGATGAGAGAAAATAGAGTACATAAGGTAGGAAACATCCTCGATAGGGAATTTGGCAACATCGAAAAACCAAAGGGCGCTAATCAGAATTCTAAACAAGTAAAGTCAAAGCCAATTCAGAAAAAGGTATTTAAGATTACAAAGGCATATATCTGGAAACTTTTTAAGCAATTCTACCAATCCGAAAACGGAAAGTTATTTATTGAAACTGAAGACTCCTTAAAAAACATTGAGCCCATCATCAAATATTTTGTGCATGATGAAAGCTTTTTTGATTGTGAAAATCTCGTAAAATTATTTAATAAACCATCTTTCGATAAAGGATTGCTTGTTATTGGGCCTTATGGTAACGGTAAGACCACGATAATGAAAACCGTATCAAAACTGTTTAAGCATTATCAATTACCGATGCGGTTTAATACGGTCAATGCTCACGACCTAGTTACAGAATGGGAATGCATAGCTAACCAAGGCGATAAATCACTATTCTATGAACGCTATACCTGCAAGGTTTTATTGATAGATGATGCTAAAAAAGAACGCAAAGCATCTAATTACGGCATCAGTGATGTTGTAGGTGAATTGCTTCAAAAGCGATATGATCAAAAATTATTAACACACATCACCTGCAATCCGGTAGATGGTGATGAAGAACGATGCATTGAAAATGCCTTAAACGAATTTAATCGATACGGTGGACACATGCACGATAGATTGTTCGAGATGTTTAATATCATTGAATTTAAAGGTAAAAGTTTTAGATAATGAGCTATTTACCATAAATGACATTCACAACAAGCATCGGACGAACCTATACTAAAGTAATTAAAAAAAAACTTGACTTGTATTAGGTATATACCTATATCTGTAGAATAATGATTTAATAACCATTTAAAAATAAATATCATGAACTTTCAAGTAACAGAAACATTTAGCAACGGAACTTATAACGAATTAGGAACTTTCAAAACTGAAACAGAAGCAAGAAACTTTTTTGCTGAACAATTAAAAGAAGATGGTTTTCAGCCAACAGATATGAAAAGTTGGGATTTAGAGTTGAATAAATTAAATCTTGACGAAGATGGTGATATAGAAGGTATTGAAAATATCGAAAGTCAAACACTTTATAATGAAGGAACAATTGATAGAAAAAACTACAAAGGTGAAAGTGCTATCAATTACGGATTTGAAAGTGTTTGGAATGCAGAAAAAAAAGAATTAGAATACACTTTCTATTTTCAAGGCGAAAAAGAAGAAGGAACTGTTTTAGAATCTGAACTTAAAAACTGGTATTTCTAATGGATTATAAAGAAATCAAAAAAGAACTTAGCTTAACCGATGCGGACATATCCGAGTTCTTTGATTATAAAAACGCAAACAGCTTTGCCACGTCCAGCGCAAAGAATAGGATTGAAAAAGGTTTAGCAACTTTTTACACGCACTCAAAAAAAGCGTGGGAAGAAAAAATGAAAGGCTTAAAATTATTTATTTGGAAAGATGTACTAGCTAACTATACAAGTGGAATTGCAAATGCAATAGTTGAGCAATGGTTTTTAAAAAGCGTTGGCGAAAAAATATTATTACGTGATGATATACACGAACCTTCAATTTTAGCACAAGTCTAAGCACTTGCAGGTATCGTTAAAATATAAGAATAGTAGTGTTTGACATACAAAAATGATAGACAAGATACTTTGACTATCACAAAAAAGAAATAATGATAGACTAAAACACTGCCTTAGCTATTATTTCACGTTCTAAGCATATGAATTGTAGCCTTTGAAATCACTAAATTATGAATTTAGAAATAGTAAAAAAAGCATTATTAGAAATAGATGATAGTATTGATTTATTGTCTACTTGGTTTCAAGTAAATAAAAATCTAAAACTTAAAATTGATAATGGTGAAGAAAGTGATTGGGACTCTCCAGAAGATATAGAAATAGAAAGTTTTTTATTTGTAGCTACTTTTTATGATGGCGAATATTCTTTTGCAATTGATAAAATTGACATTAATAATAACCAAATAAATATATGGGGATTAGAAGGTGATAGTAAATTGTTTTCAAGTTTTCAAGAAACTATTGAAGAAGAAAATAATTTAGAATTACTAAAGCTAATAGCTTTACGTTACGAAAAATTAGAGCAATTATCTTACGCAAAGCCACAAGAGTGAGCGCCTATTTTTTATTTTTTATTGCAGGTAATGTTAAAATGTATGGTTAGTGCTTGAATTAATTACTAAAATTAGAAATAATGAATAAAGAAATAACAGACTTAATAGAAAAACTTACAAAAGACAAAGCATCTAATAGTAAGTTGACAAACATAGACGATTACAAAGCTGGTTTAAAAGCAATGGCTAAAGCATTAACTATACATAGTGTTGTTGTGCCGAAGGGTACGTTTGCTTGCCAAGAAGAATTAAAAGGTAAGCAAAAATGCGATAGACAATGTAGTAGAATAGATTGTCATTACTTAAACCAAGAAGCAAGCTGATGCACTACAACGGGCAGCGTGTATGGTTTGTGGATGCGCAGCAGACACGTAGAAACCGATTGAGCTGTGCATCTATAAACTTTACACTTTGTTAGGTTGTAGTTGACCAGCGATTTAGAAAATAATTAAATAAATAATCTATAACCTAGTCGATGCATAGCCATACGCTGCCCGTTAGGTAGAATAGAGTGTAACAATAGAAATTTTAAAAATTTGTAAATATGACATTTCCTTTAGAATTATTAAACGACCAAGCAGAATTACTTAGAGATGAAATGATGTATGCAGAAGGTGAAGAACTTATTGAGAATAAACAACGACTTTTAGAAGTAAACCAAGCGATTAAACTGCTTGAAAATTTTTAATGTTTCGTTACACGTCCCTCGATGGGCTATTCTACCTAACGTTTAAATATAAGAATAGTAGCGTATAAATAGACCATTTGCCCGACGTTGGGAATATGGTTAGTAAATAAAAACAGAAGTAATAGTTAAACACTGCCTAGCTATTATTTTTATATAGTGTTGGCAGTAGTTAATTTTAAAGCAATGAGCAATTTAGCAAGACAAATAATTTTAGATGAATTAATTGAAAACTCTCACGTTGAAAAAGTAGAAGATGTAATTTTCTGGGCATTAGAAAAATATTACAAAGATAAAAATACAAATGGTTCTTTAGTAGCTTATTCTATTGTGCAAAGAATAAAAGACGCAGAAAATGGTGATAATGACGGATTCTTAAACCCTGTAACTGTAAAAGAAGTATTCTCTTAATTACTGCCAACGGTTAGCATAAGAATAGTTGCGTATTTAGAACAGAATTTAGTAAATAAACCAAAAAAATAAAAGGATGAGCCTTAACAAAAACTTTAAAAAATGAAAATAGGAACATATAAAGACAAACCAGTAAAAGTACACGATAGCGGATTTAACTTTATTATCGAATTTGAAAACGGTGCAACTATAACAACCACAGACGTTTCGGAAGTGCAATTTGATGAATAGGCTTATTGTACATAACGATCTACGCATATGAATTGTAGCCCTTGTAATCACTAATCTTTGAATTAAGCACCTACCTTTTTTCTTTTATTTTTTTGAGCGGTGGCAAATGCCTGATAAGGCAAGTATTTACAAAATAATTAAAATATTTTGCTTTTTTATTTGGTAGTTACAAAATAAGTCATATATTTGTAGTGTAATAATTAATCAATAACAATTTAAAAATAGAAATTATGACAACTACAGATTTAAACACAAAAGCAAACGAGGTTTTAAACAACATCTCAAAAGGTAAAATGAAAAGAGTTTATGTAACCGTAGAACACTTTCCTTTCTTTGAAAATTTTGGACACGGTTCAAAAGTTGGAAATTTTATTTACGGTGGTTCAAATGATAACGGTCAGCAAGCTTGGTTAAACCAATCTATCGAAGCTGTTTTAAGTGAAAGAGAAATGCAAGTGTATAGCTTACAAAATGAAAGCGATGCTTTGATAGCTGAAAAACTTGAA
>NZ_CALGNH010000056.1 GCF_937958655.1 uncultured Winogradskyella sp.
AGATTGGTCATCTTATAGGCATAATACGCGCAGAGAATTATAATCATAAGAAGCCAAACAGCACGATATTTCATTACAATTTTAAAATTGTTAATAGAGAAGATTTTGGCATTGTTATCAGAATTTACTTTTTGATTTTCATTTAATCTTAAAAAGAAAAAAACTATAAGACCTATAAGCATTACGCTTATTGAAGTACATCTTATAACTTCTCTAAAGGCAATACGTCGATCTTCGATAGAAGTCAATTCTATATCCTTTGTTATAAACAATAAAAAAATAATAACTCCAGCTGATCCAAAAAGTGCAGCTACTAAACCGCGTCCACCATCCAAAAACCCAAAAGCAATCCCTTGTTTATTTGATCCTCCCCAAATTCTAGTTGCTTTAATCATAGCTGCCCAAAACAAGAAAATGGTAGTAAATCCCCAAAACCCGTATAGTAGGTGTAGGTAATAAAGTGATGGGTAAGTGGCTAAATATAAACCACCTAAACCTGTAAGAATTAATGCAACTGACATTAATAAGTTAGGTTTAAATTTATCTGCTAAAGGGCCACCAAACAAATACGAAACCAAAGCCACAATGCCATAAACAGAAAAGCAACTTCCCAATTCAGTTTGAGAAATAGAAAAGGATTCTAAAAACGTGGTTCTGAAAATTCGCTGTAAAACAAAAGGCAAAACAAAAACAGCCTCAGCAGCTAATATTAATAATATTATGGCAAATAAAGGCTGCTTTTCATTCGGTGTTTCTGTCATATTAAACCTGTAGTACACCTAAATTAAAAGGCTTTTCAATAGGAGCGTGGTTGGCAGCCTCTATACCCATACTAATCCAAGTTCTGGTGTCTAAAGGGTCTATAACACCATCAGTCCAAAGTCTTGCAGCCGCGTAGTACGGCGAGACTTGATTGTCATATCTCGATTTTATTTTATTGAATAATTCTTCCTCTTTTTGCTTGGTGATGGTTTCACCTTTCTTTTTGAGCGAAGCGGTTTCAATTTGTAATAACACCTTAGCAGCAGATTTACCACTCATTACCGCAAGTTCGGCACTTGGCCATGCTACTATTAATCTAGGATCGTAGGCTTTACCGCACATCGCATAGTTACCTGCACCATAACTATTACCGATAATAATTGTAAATTTAGGTACTACAGAATTACTTACAGCATTTACCATTTTAGCACCATCTTTTATAATACCACCATGTTCAGATTTGCTACCAACCATAAAACCAGTGACATCTTGTAAAAAGACTAATGGAATTTTCTTTTGGTTGCAATTGGCAATAAAACGCGTGGCTTTATCCGCTGAATCGTTATAAATTACACCACCAAACTGCATTTCGCTAGGTTTAGTTTTTGCGCCTTTAGTTTTTACAATATGGCGCTGGTTAGCAACAATGCCAACAGCCCAGCCTTCTATGCGTGCATAACCAGTAATAATGGTTTGTCCATATCCAGCTTTGTATTCTTCAAATTCAGAATTATCAACCAATCGATTAATAATGTCGTTCATATCGTATTGGTCTGCTCTGCTTGCAGGTAAAATACCGTAAATATCTTCAGGATTCTCTTTAGGTTTTAAAGCCTTTATACGGTTGTATCCGGCTTTATCAAAATCACCAATTTTATCAACAATATTTTTAATGGTGTCCAAAGCATCCTTATCATCTTTGGCTTTATAATCTGTAACACCAGATATTTCGCAATGTGTAGTTGCACCGCCTAGCGTTTCATTATCTATCGTTTCACCGATGGCCGCCTTTACCAAATAACTTCCAGCTAAAAAGATGCTACCTGTTTTATCAACAATTAATGCTTCATCACTCATTATAGGTAAATAAGCACCACCAGCGACGCAACTACCCATAACGGCAGAAATTTGCGTTATACCCATACCACTCATAATAGCATTATTTCTAAAAATGCGCCCAAAATGCTCTTTATCTGGGAAAATTTCATCTTGCATCGGTAAAAAAACACCAGCACTATCAACTAAATAGATTATTGGGAGTCTGTTCTCAATAGCAATTTCCTGGGCTCTTAGATTCTTTTTTCCCGTAATTGGGAACCAAGCACCAGCTTTAACCGTTGCGTCGTTAGCTACCACAATACATTGTTTACCCTTAATATAACCTATTTTTACAATCACACCGCCAGAAGGGCATCCACTGTAGTCTTTATACATGTCGTCACCTGCAAATGCACCAATCTCTATGGATTTAGATTTAGGATCCAATAAATAGTCAATACGCTCTCTAGCGGTCATTTTGCCTTTACTATGGTGTTTTGCGATACGCTTTTCGCCACCACCAAGTTTTACCTTAGCAAGTCGTTTTTTAAGATCTGAAAGCAATAGTTTATTATGGTCTTCGTTTTTGTTGAATTTTAAATCCATGCGTATGTATAAGTTTCTACGAAATTACAAAACAATAGGATGATATAAGCGACCTAAATTCTAAATGAAACGTTAAATATTTATTACATGGTAATATATTCCTAGGAAAATAAAATTTAAATCTTTATATTTGTCTTATCAAATTAAAACAATGCATATTATGAAAACACTTATAGCGTTTGCAGGAAGCAATAGTAAAACATCAATAAACAAACAATTAGCCACTTATGCCGCTTCATTAGTAGCTAATGTAGAAGTTAAGGTTTTAGACTTAAATGATTTTGAATTGCCTTTATATGGTATAGATTTAGAAAACGAGGAAGGTATACCAGATGATGCGCACAAGTTTTTAAACATCATAAAAGCTTCGGACGGTATTGTACTGTCCCTAGCAGAGCACAACGGCGCTTATGCCACAGTATTTAAGAACTTATTTGATTGGATGTCTAGGATAGATAATAAGTTGTGGAGTGAAAAGCCAATGCTTTTAATGGCAACATCACCAGGTGGTAGAGGAGGAGAGACGGTGCTTGAGATTGCTAAAGGTAGATTTAGTTATATGGGAGGTAATATTGTAGGAAGTTTTAGTTTACCATCATTTGGAGATAATTTTAAAGACGATAAGGTTGTAGATGAAGCGCTTAATACGCAATTGTTAAATGAAGTAAAACAACTTCAAGACGCTATACAATCTAACTCATAATGATCTCATAAGTCATATCAAAGATCTATGTCTAAAATCTCAGATCTTAAAACAAAAGACTAAAACACAAAACAATGGGTGACTTAGCAAAAGATATCAATTCAAAATTTGAAAACAGTAAAGTAAAAGCATTACTTAATATTATTTACACAGCTAATTGGATTACAAGTAAGCAAAACGAATTTTTTAAGGAATTTGGTATTAGCCCACAACAGTATAACATTTTGAGAATTCTTAGAGGTGCAGAAGAACCTTTGAAAGTTCAGACCATTAAAGATAGAATGTTAGAACGCTCGCCAAACGCAACACGGCTAATGGATAAATTATGTATTAAAAACTACATAGAACGTTTACCCTCTAAACACGATAGGCGTGTTGTAAAGGTTGCTATAACCCAACACGGACAAGATTTGTTAACCGCTATACCAAATAATTTAAATAAAGAGTTGTTAAAAAATTTAAAGGAAGAAGAAGCAGAGCAACTAAGTAATCTGCTAGATAAAATGCGCTAACAAGTAAAAGTTTGTGGTGCTAAACGTGTTTCATCATTTGTATGAATTGAAAAAATTTTAACCTAATATTTTCCATGGAAAATTAAATATAAAAACAAAGTATAACAAGTTTCTCACTTTCGTGGGAAAGAAAAACAAGTCTTATATGAAAACAATAATTCACAAAGCAAATACAAGAGGCTATGCAGATCATGGCTGGCTAAAATCATACCATTCATTTAGTTTTGCAGGCTATCAAAACCCAGAACGCAATAATTTTGGAATGTTACGCGTATTAAACGATGATGTCGTTCAGCCAAAAATGGGATTTGGAACGCATCCGCACCAAAATATGGAAATCATTTCTATACCCTTAAAAGGTGCCTTGTCTCACAAGGATAGCATGGGAAATAAACGTGCTATTGAGGTCGGAGAAGTACAAGTAATGAGCGCAGGCACAGGCTTAACACATTCCGAATTTAACGATAGTAAAACAGACGAGGTAAATTTTCTACAACTTTGGATTATTCCTCAAGAAATGAGCGTAGAACCAAATTACCAACAACGTCTATTTACTAATGAAGGAAAAAACAATCAATTACAAACAGTGGTAGCGCCAAAAGATAAGCCCATTGATGCAGCATTACCCATTAATCAGCAAGCGTATATCTACAGAACAACTTTAGCTGCTGGTCGCTCAATGGATTTAAAAACTAAATCTAAAAATAACGGCATTTATATCTTTGTTGTTGAAGGCGAAGTTGCTATAGACGATAATACGTTAAATCAAAGAGATGCTATGGGTATTTCAGAAACAGATAAAATAACTATTAACTCTAATTTGGATTCCGAGTTGGTAATTATTGAAGTTCCAATGAACTAGACTTTTACTAATTGGTTAGTGGCATAAAAGCATCTTAAATTTAAGATGCTTTTTTAGTTTATTTCACGATATTTGTTTTTAACTAACTAAGAAATAAAAGAATTATGGCGATGAATAAAAATACAGTTTTGGCATGGGCTACTATTTTAATGATTATTATGGGTGTTGCGCTTATTTTAATGGGTGCCTACAGATATCATGAGGTAGCAGGATGGGGTTTTGCTACTGTAGGTATTGGTTTTTTTGCAATAGCATGGGTGTTTAATGCTTTAAAAGGACGCGTCTAATTATTTTTAGATTTTAGAGTTAAGTTATGCAGTACTATGACATTATAACTCAAAATCAAATCTCAAAATTTTTAAATCGTAAATCAACTATAAAAAAATCGGAAATCGAATGAGTGACGATAAACAAATCATATTTTCAATGTCTGGTGTTACCAAAACATTTCAATCTGCAAATACACCAGTTTTAAAAAACATTTACTTAAGTTTTTTCTATGGAGCCAAAATCGGAATCCTAGGACTTAACGGTTCTGGTAAATCAACCTTACTTAAAATAATAGCAGGTGTTGATAAAAACTATCAAGGCGATGTTGTGTTTAAGCCTGGCTATACCGTTGGATACCTTGAGCAAGAACCAAAGTTAGATGAAGAAAAAACGGTAATGGAGGTGGTCAGAGAAGGTGCAGCTGAAACCGTAGCCATTTTAGAGGAATATAATAATATAAACGATCAATTTGGTTTAGAGGAAGTTTATAACGATCCGGATAAAATGGAAAAACTTATGAATCGCCAAGCAGAATTACAAGACCAAATAGATGCGGCAAATGCTTGGGAATTAGACACAAAGCTAGAAATTGCCATGGATGCACTTCGTACACCAGAGGGAGATAAAAAAATTGGTGTTTTATCAGGAGGTGAACGTCGTCGTGTAGCTTTATGCCGATTACTGTTAAAAGAGCCAGACGTTTTATTGCTAGATGAGCCTACAAACCATTTAGATGCAGAGTCTGTACATTGGTTAGAGCACCATTTGGCGCAGTATAAAGGAACGGTAATAGCAGTAACGCACGATAGATATTTCTTAGATAACGTTGCAGGTTGGATTTTAGAACTCGATAGAGGTGAAGGTATTCCTTGGAAAGGTAACTATTCCTCTTGGCTAGACCAGAAGTCTAAACGATTAGCTCAAGAAAGTAAGTCTGCATCAAAACGTCAAAAAACATTAGAGCGTGAGCTAGAATGGGTGAGACAAGGTGCTAAAGGGCGTCAAACCAAGCAAAAGGCACGTCTTAAGAATTATGACAAATTAATGAGTCAAGACCAAAAACAACTCGATGAAAAGCTCGAAATTTATATTCCAAACGGACCACGCCTTGGAACTAATGTTATTGAAGCCATTGGAGTAGCAAAAGGTTACGATGATAAATTACTCTATGACGATTTAAACTTTAATCTTCCACAAGCAGGTATAGTTGGGGTTATTGGTCCAAATGGTGCTGGTAAAACGACCATCTTTAGAATGATAATGGGTGAGGAAACACCAGATAAAGGCGAGTTTAAAGTTGGTGAAACTGCTCAATTAGCTTATGTAGATCAAAAACATTCTAATATAGATCCAGAAAAATCAATATGGCAGAACTTTAGCGATGAGCAAGAGTTAGTAATGATGGGTGGCAGACAAGTAAACTCTAGAGCGTATTTGAGTCGTTTTAATTTTTCGGGTAGTGAACAAAATAAAAAGGTAAAGTTGCTTTCTGGTGGTGAGCGTAACCGTTTACATTTAGCTATGACCTTAAAGGAAGAGGGTAACGTATTACTTTTAGATGAGCCAACAAATGATCTTGATGTTAATACATTAAGAGCCTTAGAAGAAGGTTTAGAGAACTTTGCAGGTTGTGCAGTTATTATTAGTCACGATAGATGGTTTTTAGATCGAATCTGCACACATATTTTAGCTTTTGAAGGGGATTCTCAAGTCTATTTCTTTGAAGGAGGATTTAGTGATTATGAAGAGAATAAGAAAAAACGTTTAGGCGGTGATTTAATGCCAAAACGTATAAAGTATAAAAAGCTAGTGCGGTAAAAATAATAGTGTTTCAAAATAAAAAAAGTCAGCTATAAGCTGACTTTTTTTATTAATAGGATTTATCATTTCTTTCTAATTATCCCCATACAAATGCCCAGAATATTCTTCTTGTGATGTTTCGTAATCTTTAAATGCGTTTGTACGCATTAACTTTTTATTTTCAGCTTTTAATTTATACATCTTAATAATTGCGATAAGAATAAAAACTATAAAAATTGAAGCAACTGCAATTAAAATCATTGTGAGTTGCGTTGTAGTCACTATTAAAATATATGTAATCAGGCTGTTAAGCATTTGCTTTAGATTTGGGTTCTGTGTCACAAAGATAGAAAAAACCTTATTAAAACACGACTTGTTTATAATTAAAAGCTTAAAATTAAACATAAATAATCGTTTAAATGTTTATTAAATCCGTTAAAAAGCACTGTTTTTGGGATAAAGGCTCAGTTTTGAAACTTATTAACAATAGCAAATTTTAACATAAAAATAGTAGTTAATACCAGTCCAAAAGTCTTATTTCTATAGATTTATCATCATTTTCAACCAAATTTTTGAATTTTGATACATTACTCATTTTTTCAGATCCTCTATAATGGTAAGGGTACACTATTTTAGGTTTAAACTCTAATACAGCATCTGCAGCTTGTTCAATAGACATGGTCCAAGGCATATTCATACAAACAAAAGCTTTATCAATATTTTTAAGATTACGCATTTCGGGAATGTCTTCGGTGTCACCAGAAATGTATATGCGTTCCTCGTTAATAGTTAAAATATAACCGTTACCTCTTCCTTTTACATGAAATTTTAGGGCGTCCTCTCTTAGGTTATACATTGGTATAGCTTCAATTTTTACAGCGTTGTGTTTGTATATATCACCATTATTAATGGTAACTATAGTTTCAGTGATGTAGCTAGGTAATTTTTCAGTAACCGCTCTCGGACCAATTAGGGTGACGTTATTTAAGTTAAGCGTTTCGAGCGTTTTTTTACTCAAATGGTCACCATGTATATCAGTGATTAAAACTAATGTAGGTGCTTTTTGGTCTTTAAATGCTTCCATTCCACCTGTAGGATCAATATATATAGTTTCAGAACCTGTTTCTAAGATTAGCGTGCCGTGTGTTATTGGTATTACCTTTACGCTATCTTCTATGTTGGTGGTTTTTAGATCTGTTAACCCTTCAGGATTTTGCTTTTGGTCTTTACAATGACTCAAAGTTATAAACATAGCCAGTAACAAAGTGGATTTTAAAAGTTTCATATGGTTATTTTTTATAAAGATATTCAACACTTAATTTTAATTAAAGTTTTGTAACAATTTTATTAAAAATGCTACAGATAATTTATAGGCAAAGTTTTTATAGTCCTAAAAAATTACCGAAATTGCTTATCCGAAAAACTTGTTCAACTAAAATAGAAACTACAATATGTCTGATGATTTTGATTTATTAGAAACTAATGCACAACAAAAAGCCGAAAAAGTAGATGTAAACTGGGGAAAAGCCATAGACCAAATGAAGTCTAAATTGGCGCAAGAAGATGATCCGGAAAGTCGTCAGAAAATATTAAATGCCACTTTAGATAATGTGGTTGATATGGCCGAAAAGGACCGTACAACACTGTTAGATGCTATTAAGGATTTAACAGATTACCAAGATGAAGTAGGTATAATGTTCGAAGGTTTTTCTGCACTTAATGCTGCTGAGCAAAAAATTATTGATGATGCCGTTAAACGTTTAGAGCGCGCTAAAGTAGAGTTAGAAGACGCTAAAGCAAAACCAGATACATGGTGGAATAACCTTTGGGGACGAAAATCAAAAATTAAAAAGGCCGAAGATGAATTAAAAGAAGCTCAGAAACAACGCGATGGCGCAGATAATAGAGCTAAGGCTATGTTTCAAGAACGTATTGAAACTGCCGATGTGCAAACCTTGCTTAATGAGTTATCTTTTAAAAGTCAGGCGGCTATAAAGCGTTTAAAAGATAGAGAGCTAGAAATTAAAGAAGTTGAAGAAAGTCTTAAAACAGCAATTGTAGAAGCTAGTAATAACCATACCAAGGCACTTCAAAAGAAAAAAGAAGTAGAGGGACAGCTCGATGAGCAATACGCATTATTAAAACAAGCACGACAAGCTTTAGAAGAAGTCGCTGATAAACAATCTACAGCATATTCCAAAGCTTTAGAAAAAGTAACACAATTAGAGCAGAAAGTAGAGGAACTAGAAGGTTTAAAGAATGCTTACACTACTTTGGCGGCTTCAAAAGATAGTTTTGTGCATAAACACAATCTAACGATTAAAGTATTAACATCCCTACGTAGTAACTTACAAACCCACAGAGCAAAACTAAAGTCAGATACTGATGAACGTCTTAAATATTATGATGGTTATGTAGTAGCACTTAAAGCACGTACAGACCAAGAATTTGCGGCTATTTTAGAGCATTTAGGTGTTAAGACCGATGAGCATATAGGTGAAACTTTAGCAGCTATGCATACAGCAAGTGCCAAGGCACGTCAAGAAATGATGGATAACATTCCAGTACATGAAAAAGTGATGCAAGGTGTTTACGGCAGCTATGCCGAAGCTTTAAAGGACATTAGAGCAAAGGATGAAGAAATTCAGAAAAACTTTGCAGATCGCTATGGTATTGACATGAAAGAGATTTTTGATGAATATTATAAAGCCGATCCAAACGCACCAACAGATGGTGGTGAACCAGAAAGAGAACCAAAGCCAGAAGCTAATGATGATGATTTGTTAGGATAAATTAGTTGTTAGTTGCTAGTTGATGGTTTTAAGCCGTCAACTGACAACAAGCAACCAACAACTATACAACATGATAGTAACTCCACTAGATTCAGCAGTATTAGATTCTAAAGAGCAGTATGTCTTTTATCATAAAATGATAGACTTTACGCTAAAGGAATTGATTTATGCTGTTCAATACAAACAGATTTTAAATACTCAAGAAGTTCAACTGTTTAAACAATACAGTGATCTTTTAATGTATTCCGTTGAAGCCATGCGTGTAAAATATATGTATGACCAGGAGGATAACATGAAGGTGGACTTAACCGATTCTAGCTTTCCGAATTACTTAGAGTTTCGCTATCTATTTAATGATTTAGCCTTGCGCGAAGAATATTTAGGCAAACTTACAGATATTGATACTTTAAAGGATGAGTTTTTAGATACGTTGATGCGCAAAAAGGAACCTATTGCTAAGCGTAAATTGTTTCAGGCATCTTCAATAGTATATTATTCATCAGCAAAAAAAGAATTTATATTCAACAGATTTGTTCAGGGTAAAATTATACAAGCATTAGAAGGATCACCAGCACAATACTTGGTAAGTTGGAGCTTCTATGATGTATCTCATAATAGGCCATTTATTTGCTATATGTATTTTAATTACGACGGCAAAGACCCTATAAAAGAACGCGATGAAATATATGAAGTATTAAAGTCTGTAGCAGATAGAGAAATGTCATTAGATACCATGGCTTACGGTATTGACAAACGCTTGCCAGATGTGCTTCCAAAGTTAATAAAGCGTGTTGATTTAGGACCAATACATAACGTATTTGCTAAAGATGAAAATAAAGTGACACACGCAATTCTTCAAGGTATCGCCAATAAAGATATTCCGTTAGAATCGTTTGCCATTTCATTTAAAATAGATGAACTAAAATCTGCAAGTGAATTTAAAGAAGGTAATTTTTTCAATAAAAAGACCTTCCAAAAATGGGATGCCATGTTTAGGCAACGTTACGTATTTGCACCACACAGAATAATACAATTATTATACAATAAGGCACCAGAAGTGATCGACAAGTTGGCGATTCCGCCTGTACAAGTTTCTGATTTAACAATGGCAAAAAAATAAGGTCATAACAAGGAGCGCAGGGACGCGGTTATCTTATATAAAGAAATTGCTTCTCGTTGTTCGCAATGACAAAAGCACTAAAATAAAATGGAACACAACTCAACATTTCCTATAAAACAAAACGAACTCGATATGCTTCGAGACGAAGCTACGTCTTACTTAAAATCTATTCAATGGGAGCAGAGTCAGCGCGCTAAGAATAAAGATAATAACGGTAAAGATGAATCAATTTTATTGTACTTATCTAGAGCTAATAATGGCAGTAATGTTAATGTAACGTCCGTTTCCAAAACTATTCTGGCTTTAAAGAAGCGTTTATTACCAGAGTCTGTTGCGCTTCCAGTAAATTTAAACAATACACTTTACGCTGTGCAAGAGGCATTAACTCTTGGTATATGGATTAAGGACAGTTTTTACGATGCCTCAGGTTTATCAACATTGAGCGAAAATAAATCCGCCTTGGATAGTTCTGGGAAGCGTGAATACGAAAGTAAAATGCATACGGCAACGGCTTTTATGCTATTTGCGACAGCATATAAAATATTACACGATTTAAAACCACACGCTTCGGATGCTTTATCGGTGATGAAGCAAAAATTTGCTGGTATTCCTGAAGTCTCATTTATGTCTCCTTTAAAAGGAATTTCATGTCAATTGTTTTACTATGATAAGTATTTGGGCCATCCAGATATTATAAAAAGTGATAAAGATGTAATCGATTTTACAGTAGTTTATTTTGAAGCGTTAATCGACGAAATTCAACTTCGTAAAAGTACATTAGAGCATACCGAAACCATAGAGGACAGAGCTTATAAACTCGAAAACTCTGATTTTGCGGTTGATGGTTGGAACAATGTTTTCTCTGGTACTGCGGTAAGCGTGGAGTTCAATAAAATTCAGTTCGAACAAATTGTAGGTAATAAAGATGCAAAACACTTTGCAAGACGTTTAACCGAACGCTTGCTTAGCTATGATTTTGAAGCCAAAAAGAATCCTTTTCAAGAATTGGGTGGCTTTATGCCAGTGTTTATGGGCTATGGAATTCCAGGTACTGGTAAAAGTATGCTTATTGCTGCTATTGCTACACGATTAAAAGAACACAGTGAAAATCTGGATATTCCATTTTTATTTCATCCCATGCCAGATACTTTAATTTCGACATTTCAAGGAGGTTCTGCAGAAAAAATGGTAGAATGGATGAAGCCTTTGCAAGATCCAACACGCTTAATTTTTGCACCAATAGATGATGCAGAGAATAATTTACAAGAGCGGACAACACAAGGAGTCTCTGCTGGTGTTAAAGAGGTGATTGGTGTATTTTTAAGATACACTGAGGGTGCTTATGCCGTAAACTATGGTAACAGTTCTATAGGATTATTTACCAACCTGCCAGAAATGTTAGATAAAGCTGTGATATCGCGTGTACAAGGCCGTTTTAAAATTGATGGTGCACGTAACGAAAAGGATTTTGTAGATCAGGATCATTTATGGTGGAGAAAGTTAGAAGATACGATGCCAGACTTTATAAACATGAGTAATCCAAAGGATTATAAGTATCTCGATGCGCAGCAAGTTGCAAAGAACTTAGGTGAAATTCTAGATAAAGTAGATAAACCAACTGAAGATAGGGTACTAGATACTTTTGAAAAAGTATCTCAAAAAAAATATAAGGACAATGAGCATATGTTCTATGCGCACTTATATACTGAGATTCAAAAGATATTTCCATTCTTTTCCTCGCGAGATGTACGTAATATTCAAAAGGCCGTTTCACTTAGATTAACGGATTTTGACTTGGAAACCGATTGGTTCGAAAATCCAGAAGTGTATTTTAAAAAGGATTATGATACTAAATTCGGAATGTTACAAGAATTAATGCGTGCCAATATGAAAGGTCTCAATTTTAATGATATTAGACGACAAGAAGTGGTGCGCTATTTAGATAATGTAGCGACTATTGCAGATACGGACTTTAAACGTAAAGTAGATGCTAGGATTAACCAGTTAAATATAGAAACTGAAGCAAGAGAACAGTTTGGGAAAGGGAATTAAAAAAGACAAAATGATATGTTATAGCAAGTAAAGACGAACGATTGACTTGGCAACCTCATGTAATGAATAATTTAATTTGTGAACAATTAATGACCAACCGCATCAAAAATATTAAACGAACTGTACTCTCAAATAAGTACTTTATCTTATCTCAGGTAAATTTTAATTATCAACTAAAAGATGGGAATTGGGTAGAAAATACTTGGGAAGTTTTAGAACGAGGTAATGCGGCAGCAGCATTATTGTATAACGTTAGTAATCAAACCGTAATTTTGGTAAAGCAATTTCGTTTGCCAGCATATATGAATGGTGTAGAAGATGGGTTTTTATTAGAAGTACCAGCAGGAATGCTAGAAAGCCATGATCGTTCACCAGAAAAAGCCATGAAGAGAGAGTTGCTCGAAGAAACTGGCTTTAATATTTCAAAGCTACAAATGGTCTTAAGGGCATTTGCAACACCAGGTGGAAGCACAGAGTTTTTTTCTTGTTTTGTAGGAGAATATACAAGTGAAATGAAAATAAATGAAGGAGGAGGATTAAAAACAGAAAATGAAGATATTGAAATTGTAGAAATACCTTTTTCAGAAGCTATAAATAGGATTGCAAAAGGAGAAATTATCGATGCTAAAACAATTATGTTATTACAATACGCTCAAATTAATAATTTGTTAGAATGGACAAATTAAAAGAAGCAAATTTATATAGAAGCGAACTTATTCCTGTTAGTGGAAAACTAGTTGAACGTTATAATAAATGTTTAAAAACATTAGGTTTTAAGGAGACCAAATTGAAGTCTTTTTCGGTAGATGGTATAGGTTGGAGTCCAGAAGTGGCAGAAGAAAAAAAGGATGTACATTATCTTAATCATGGCGATGCAAATCCGCATGGTATTATAATTTCACCTTTACAAAAAGGTAAGCCAGTGCATTTACCATTTCATTCGTTCGATAGAGAAATGATGCAACACATTTTTAGAACACATGGCCAAAAGATTAACGATATAACTAGAGACTCTGCCATTTGTATTGATTTCGATCAGGATATTGATGTATTCTATGAGCCCTTAGACGTTTTAAAATATGATGACGTAAGTATAACCTTTAGACTTATAGATAACCTCGAAGAAAAACAAAAAGAACAGCTTAAACTTGTTGATAAATTTAGAACGGGTAATAATTTCATTGATGAAGCCATCCATAAAGAGTTATTAGATTCAGCTAAAACCTATGGGGATTTAAGAGATAGAGATTTAAGCTTGCATCCTTTACATTTTTCAACTACATCATTTTACACCAGAGCTTTTGATGGTGTATATTTATTAAGGGACTTTATTAAACCGATTTTGGTTTTTGAAAGTAAAGATGTGTACAAAGAAGCCATAAAGGATACGGTACACGATGTGCTAATTTATCATATTGAACAACCAGAATTAATAGATAAATTAAAAGATCATATTATTATTCAGTGTGATTTAGAGGACATGGTAAAAACACCAAATTACGATAGAATAAAAAAGTTTCAATTGTATCAATCCATAAATCAACCAGAACATCCTATTAAAGAGATTTTAGATAATAAAGCTTTGTTTAAAAGTTACTTGAACAAAATAGATATTAAGGCACGTAAAAAAGTAATGGGAGTAGAGTTATATCTCGAAAAGTTAGAGCGCAGTAATGCCCATAAGGTAGAGGACATGGTAGACCAGTCTATATATTTTGCTTTGCACCAACCGCATTCCTCTTTATCTGCTGAGCATCGCGATTTAATTCATCGTTTACTAATTAATATAGCACCAAAAGATGTCTTGTTTTTATATTGGTACGATAAGGAGCAGTTTTATAAAAGTTATAATACTTGGGACGATTCCTTTAGGGATTGGGTGATAGAGACGATAAGTAACAATATATAGCAAGAAGCAAGAAGTTTAAAGTTAGAAGTACAGCCTCTTAGTAACAGACGCTAATAATTAAAGACTAACAAAATGAAGTTTAAGTTTGAAGATTTATTGATTTGGCAAAAGGCAATGGATTTAGGTGACCATATGGATAAGCTTGCAGATTTATTTCCGAAGAAAGAAATTTATAATTTATCTTCACAAATCAGAAGAGCTTCAGATTCGGTAGCTTTAAATATTTCAGAAGGTTCAATTTTACAGTCAGGGCCAGAATATAGAAGATTTTTGGGATATTCAATCCGTTCCATAGCTGAAGTTGTAACTTGTTTGCATAAAGCCAATAGAAGAAATTACATTGCTCAAGACGTATTCAGTAAATATTATAAAAATTGTTTCGATTTAATAAATATGACAATAGCATTTAGAAAAAAAATAAAGAATTAATAAATTGTCAATAGCGGTATGAAAACCAATCTCAGACTTCAAACTTCATGCTACAGGCTTTTAAACCGTAGAGCATGCTTTAACACATCAAGCTTCGTGCTTCTAACTTCTAACTTTTAAACCATGGGACTAGGAATAGACATCATCATTTTCGTTTCAGCCATATTATTTGGTATTTTTCTCTATTGGAGAGAATCTAACGGAAATAGCGCTTATCGTTTTATAAATAAAATGATGAATAGCAAAGAGTTGCAAATGAAATCGGACAATCCTAAAGGGTTTATCTACAAGCAATCCTTTATACCACGACTGCTTTTTGTTGTAATTTCTTTAGTTGTAGTAGGTTTAATCATTCAGTTTTTAACACCAGTAGTAGTGTTCACCAATTACTTTGTGCTGTCTGGTTTCGCCACATTTGCAACAGGAACATTAATAGGAACATATTTAGCCAACTTTGTCATTAAAACTACCGAAGTCGTTGAGCAAAAAAGCGATTCTATTGGTGATATGGTTGACAGTGCTATGGAGAAAGGTAAAGATCTAATTGAAGATTTAAATACTAAAGACAATAAAGCAGTTGAAGTCGCTAAAGAAGAAATAAAAAATGAGCCAGAGTCTAAAACCAACGAAAAAAGTGCACGTGACCGATTAAAAGATAAGGGTCTTATGTGATAGAAGCCCATCCTAGCCTTCCCAGAGGAAGGAATGCGCAAAGTGTCTTTAGAATTTAAACTTTGTATAGCATATAAATTGAATAGAATTCTTAACAAAAAACCCAGTTTTCCCCTCTGGGGAATTAAAGGGGCTTTATACTATGATACAACAATACTGGAATAAAGGCGCAAAGCAAAAACGAATTGTAATTTTTGTAGCATTGCTGTTACTTATACTGTTATTTTTCTTTAGAGACGATTATCAACCTGTCTTACTATTTATCCGAAAATATATCTTTATAATTCTTGTTAGCGTATTGGTTCTCATTTTAGGATTAAAGAAGTTTCGCAAAACTGTAAATACTGGTGGTCGTCTGGGTATTTTAGGCTTGCTAATTGTATTTTTTGGTTTGCTTTATTTTCTTGGTTGGAATCAAGGTTTATATGACTACATGAAAACTTATAATGTATTTAATAGTCTTAATAAAGTAGAAATTGATGCATTGCCATTAACACAAAATGAGCGCATACAACCTTTGCGAAACATTTTTTCAATGGCTAATGAAAGTGTAGGAGAAACCAAAGATGTATCCTTACCACATTTAGTAAGAATTGGCACTGAAAATAAATGGACTATGGCC
>NZ_CALGNH010000057.1 GCF_937958655.1 uncultured Winogradskyella sp.
AGATAGAAAGAACTAAAAGTCGTTTTAAGTCTAAAAAGACACCATTAAAGATTGTATGATAACAATTAAAGAAGCTACATCTAAAAAAGAACTCAAAGCATTTGTAACATTTCCTTTTTCGCTTTACAAAAATTCTAATAATTGGGTCCCACCTATTATTAAGCAAGAGTTAGAAACCTTCAATAAAGATAAAAATCCAATTTTTAAGGATGCCGAAGCACGTTTCTTTTTAGCCTATAAAGGCAATACTATTGTAGGTAGGGTTGCGGCTATTATAAACTGGTTAGAAGTTAACAAACAAAGCATAAAAAAAATGCGCTTTGGTTGGTTTGATTTTATTGATGATTATGAAGTCAGTAAGGCGCTTTTACAAACTGTAGAGACCATAGGAAAAGAACACCAACTAGAATACACAGAAGGACCCGTAGGTTTCTCTAATTTGGACAAAGTAGGTGTTATGACAGAGGGTTTTGATAGTATTGCGCCTATGATTACTTGGTACAATCATCCATACTATGTTAATCATTATAAAGAACATGGTTATAAGATTGAAAAGGAATATTCTGAAAGTAAATTTCCATTTAAGAATGTTAAACCAGAAGCTTTTAAAAAAGCACAAGAGCTTATAAAACGCCGTTATAAACTTACAGCATTAAAGTTTACAAAAACTCAAGAGGTTATGCCTTATGTAGACCGTATGTTTGATTTATTCAATGAAAGCTATGCATCCTTGTCTTCTTTTGTAGAAATTACGGATATTCAAAAAGAATATTTTAAAAACAAATTCATCAGTTTTGTTAACCCAGAATATATAAAATTTGTTGTTGACGAAAATGACAAGTTAATTGGTTTTGCTATAGTTATGCCACGATTTGCAGAAGCACTTCAAAAAGCCAATGGTAAACTATTTCCGTTTGGATTTACACATATTCTCAAAGCCAAGAAAAACAGTAAAGATGTTATTTTCTACTTAATTGGGATTCACCCAGAGTATCAAAACAAAGGTGTCCATGCTGTGATTTTTAACGAATACTACGAAACATTTACCATTAAAGGGATTCAAACGTGTTACAGAACTCCTGAATTAGAAGATAATGAGGCTATTCATAAAATTTGGAAGCATTTTAATCCTGAAGTTTATAAAAGACGAAAAACATTTAAAAAGCTATTATAAAAAATTACAGCCTTATGATATTTTCATAAAGCTGTAATTGCAATGTATTATTTATAACTACTTGGGCATTAATTTTACTCACCCATAGCCTGCATTAAAGCAGCAGACATTCTTTTATACGTTCCGTTTTCTAATCGTTCTCTAATAGCATCAAAAGCATCTAAGGTTTCTCTTACATCTTCTAAAGTATGTGTAGCTGTTGGTATCATTCTTAGAAGAATTAATCCTTTAGGTATTACTGGGTAAACCACTATAGAACAAAAGATACCATGATTTTCTCTTAAATCTTTAACCAGCGCCATTGCCTCTGGTATACTTCCTTTAAGATATACTGGTGTTACACAACTTTGTGTTGTACCTATATCAAAACCACGATCTTTTAAGCCAGACTGTAATGCATTTACTATAGTCCAAAGGTTTTGTTTAAGCTCTGGCATAGTACGTAACATTTCTAATCGTTTTAAAGCACCCACTGTTAGGGTCATTTGTAACGATTTTGCAAACATTTGAGAACGTAAATTATATTTTAAGAAATCTATAATCTCTTTATCACCAGCTATAAAAGCTCCAGTGCTAGCCATAGACTTAGCAAAAGTGGCAAAATAAACATCTATATCATCTTGTACGCCTTGTTCTTCACCTGCTCCTGCACCTGTAGCACCTAATGTTCCAAATCCATGTGCATCATCTACTAAAAGTCTAAAGTTAAATTTTTCTTTTAAAGCCACAATTTCCTTAAGTCGTCCTTGCTCACCTCGCATACCAAAAACACCTTCGGATATTACTAATATACCTCCACCTGTTTGCTCTGCCATTTTTGTGGCGCGTTCTAGATTTTTTTCTAAACTTACAACGTCATTGTGCTTATATGTAAATCGTTTCCCCATGTGTAAACGAACACCGTCAATAATACAAGCGTGCGCATCTACATCGTAAACTATAATATCGTCCTTTGCAACTAAAGCATCGATTGTAGACATTATACCTTGGTAACCAAAATTAAGCAGATATGCTGCTTCTTTATTCACAAACTCAGCGAGTTCGTTTTGTAATTGTTCGTGTAATTCGGTATGACCAGACATCATCCGCGCGCCCATTGGATATGCTGAACCGTATTCTGCAGCAGCTTCTGCATCTATTTTTCTAACTTCAGGATGATTTGCTAATCCTAAGTAATCATTTATACTCCAGGTTATTACTTCTTTTCCTTGAAATCTCATTCTATTAGAAATCTCACCCTCTAACTTTGGAAATACAAAATAGCCTTCAGCTTGAGCTGCCCACTTGCCTAACGGCCCTTTATCTCTGTAAATCTTCTCAAATAAATCCTTCATAAAATATGCTTGCTATTAACCTTAAATTTGTGAAAAAAACGTCACAAATAAAGAGAAAATCTTAAGTTAATTTAAATATTTTGTTAGTCTGGGTAAAATTAATCAATAATATTATGACTGCAAATAATATTAGAGTGAACTATAGACTAAGTTTTAAACATAAAAAAAGCCTACCAACCAAGGTAGGCTTTGTATCCTATAATTATATTACTTTATATATTCAATTGCAGTAGAAACTTCATTTTTACTATCAAAAAAGCCTTGGTCAGACATCCATTTATCGCTGTAAACCTTACTCATATATCTAGAACCATGATCTGGAAAAACAACAACAACTTTATCATTTTTACCAAACTCACCTTCTTCATTTAATTGCTTTAGGGCTTGCATTGCAGCACCACTAGTGTAACCTACAAATAAACCCTCTGTGTTTGATATTTCGCGTGCCGTATGTGCGCTATCTTCATCTGTAACTTTAACAAACTTATCTATAACATCAAAATCTGTGGCAGTAGGAATTAAATTTTTACCTAAACCTTCTATTCTGTAAGGGTAAATTTCTTTATCATCAAACTCTCTGGTTTCGTGATATTTCTTTAATACAGAACCATAAGCATCTACACCAATTACTTTAACATTTGGATTTTGCTCTTTTAAAAATTTGGCTATTCCAGAGATTGTACCTCCTGTACCACTACAAGCTACCAAATGTGTTATTTCGCCATTTGTTTGATCCCAAATTTCTGGACCTGTAGATTTGTAGTGTGCATCTAGGTTAAGACCGTTAAAATACTGATTAATATAAATAGACCCTTTAACTTCTTCATGCAATCGCTTAGCTACCTGATAATAAGATCTTGGGTCGTCTGCATTAACGTGTGCAGGACACACATATACTTTAGCACCCATAGATCTTAGCATATCTATTTTATCTGGTGAAGATTTAGAACTCACAGCTAATATACACTCATAACCCTTTATAATACTCACCATAGCAATACTAAAACCTGTATTACCAGACGTAGTTTCTATTATTGTATCACCTGGAGTTAGAATGCCTTTGCGCTCAGCTTCTTCAATGATATGAAGTGCTATTCTATCTTTAGAAGAATGACCTGGATTAAATGATTCTACTTTAGCGTAAAACTCACCTTCAAAATCCGATGTCATTTTATTTAGTTTGATAAGCGGTGTGCTTCCTATTAAATCAAGCACATTATCAAATACATTTTTGTTTTTATCCATAAATGTTGATTACAGCTGCCTAACTCATATTAGACACATAAACCTTGCAAAAATAACATTTTTTTTGAAACTAGTTTGAAATACCCTCTAAATCTAGTAGAAAGGCAAATTCTTCCGCATCTTCTCTAAGACTTTCAAACCTACCAGAAGCCCCTCCATGACCTGCCTTCATATTGGTTTTAAGAAATACTGTATTAGCGTCTGTTTTTAGATCTCTTAATTTTGCGATCCATTTTGCAGGTTCCCAATATTGCACCTGCGAATCGTGCAGGCCTGCCGTAATTAGCATATTAGGATATGCTTGTGGCTGTATGTTATCGTACGGCGAATATGATTTCATGTAATTATAATATAGTACATCGTTTGGGTTTCCCCATTCATCATACTCACCTGTGGTTAATGGAATTGAATCGTCTAACATGGTTGTAATAACATCTACAAAAGGAACCGCAGCTACAACACCATTATATAACTCTGGTGCTTTATTACTAATAACACCCATAAGTAAACCACCAGCAATTCCTCCCATGGCATATAAATGTTTTGAAGACGTATAACGCCTTTTAATTAAATGAACGGAACACGCTATAAAATCTGAAAATGTATTTTTTTTGTTTAAGAGTTTACCATCTTCATACCATTGACGTCCAAGGTACTCTCCTCCTCTTACATGAGCTATAGCATAAATAAAACCTCTGTCTAACAAGCTTAAGCGTATTGTTGAAAAGTACGGATCTACTGTAGATCCATAACTGCCATAAGCATATTGTAATAATGGATTATTGCCATTCAATTGTATCCCTTTTTTATAAACTATAGATATTGGGATTTTGGTACCATCTTCTGCTGTTGCCCAAATGCGCTCCGAGTAATAATTTTCTTTTTTAAACGCACCACCCAAAACTTCTTGCTCTTTAAGAATTGTTTTGGTTTGGGTTTGCATATTAAATTCTATTACTGAGGCTGGTGTTGTTAAAGCATTGTAACTATAACGCAAAAGATCTGTATCAAAGTCTACATTTGTTGTTGTGTATGCTGTATAAGTTTCGTTTTCAAAAGGTAGGTAATAATCTTTAGTATGGCCCCAACGTTTTATTCTAATTTCATTTAGCCCATTGCGTCGTTCGCTTACTACCAGAAAATCTTTAAAAATATCTATACTTTCAATAAGGGTGTCTTTTCTATGTGCAATTACCTCTTCCCACTTATTAACTGCTCTGTCCAAGATGTTACACTTCATAAGTTTAAAGTTTATGGCTTTATCCTTATTTGTTAGGATGTAAAAGTGGTCTTGGTAGTGCGAAATGCTATACTCTAAACCTCTAATTCTTGGCTGAAATACTTCAAAATTTCCATTCGGATCGTCAGCATCTAAAATATGATATTCGTTAGTGAGTGTACTGTAACTTGCTATAATTATATACTTTCTAGATTTAGACTTGTATACTGTAGTGCCAAAAGTATCATCACCTTCTTCAAATACTAATTCATCGTTTTCTAGTCCTAATTTATGACGGTAAATTTGAAACGCTCTTAAAGTAACTTGGTCCTTTTTGGTGTAGTATAAGGTTTTGTTATCATTTGCCCAAGTTGATGATCCTGTTGTGTTTTCAATTTTATCTGTTCTTACTTCACCAGTTTTAATATCCTTAATATATATGGTGTAGTTTCGTCGTCCTGTGGTATCGATACCGTAAGACACAAGTCTGTTGTCTGGGCTAATACTAATACCTACTAATTTAAAATAGCTTTCACCTTGTGCCATTTTATTACAATCAAAAAGCAACTCTTCAGGATGTTCTAGTGATTCCTTCTTCCTAATATATATTGGGTAATTTTGTCCTTTTTCAAATTTAGTTATATACCAATAGCCATTATATTTATAGGGCACTGAGGAATCATCTTCCTTAATTCTACCTTTCATTTCTTCAAATAAACGCTGCTGAAAATCTTTGGTGTGCGCCATGGAATTATCACAATACTCATTTTCTGAATTTAAATACTTCAAGACTTCTGGGTGCGTCCTATCTTTCATCCAAAAGTAATTATCAATTCTTATATCGTTATGCTTTTCTAACTGATGCGGTTTCTTTTTAGCTATTGGAGGTGAAAATTTAGGTGTTGTAGTCATTTGTTTTTTAAGAAAAATTAATCTAAAAGGTGGCGCAATTTAGTAATTTTGTACCGTAATAATTAAAACACACTACTATGTTTGGAGATATGATGGGAATGATGAGTAAACTAAAAGAAGCTCAGAAAAAAGTTGAAGCAACAAAAGAACGATTACATTCAGTACTTATTGACGAGACGAGTAATAATAATAAACTTAAAGTAACTATTACAGCAAATAGAACGATTAAATCTATTACTATTGACGATGAGTTACTCCAAGATAAAGAAATGCTAGAAGATTATTTAATCCTAACGCTTAATAAAGCCATTGAAAAAGCCAGCAATGTTCATGAAACTGAAATAGCAGCTGTAGCCAAAGAAGGCATGCCAAATATCCCAGGTATGGACATGTTTAAATAAAAAACACCCTATTAATAAAGCGTTTTTAAAGTATTTAAGACATAGTTATGCATTTCATTGGTGTAATCTAAATGCGTAACCATTCTTAATTTATTGCTTCCCATACTTATAATTTCAATTTGTTTAGCCTTTAGTGTTTTTTGAAACGCTGTGTCGTCATAATTATCTTTTAATTCAAAAATTACAATATTGGTTTCGATAGGCTCAACAGATTTTATTTGCGGTAATTGAATTAGTGCTTCACCTATTTCTTTGGCTCTGATATGATCGTCCTGCAATCGCTCCAAGTTATGACTCAATGCGTATAATCCTGCCGATGCCATAAAACCTATTTGACGCATACCGCCTCCTAAAATCTTTCTAACTCTAAGAGCACCTTGCATAAATTGCTTTTTACCTATGAGTACTGATCCCATTGGAGCACCTAATCCTTTACTTAAACACACTGATATAGTATCGAATAATTGACCGTATTCTTTTGGGTTTTGATTTTTAGCAATAAGTGCATTCCATAATCTAGCACCATCAAGATGATATCCTAACTTATGAGCTGTTGTAACGTCTTTAATTGCTTTTAATTCATTAATATCCCAACAGGCACCACCACCCTTATTGGTTGTGTTTTCTATGGCAACCAAAGCCGTTAATGGGCTATGGTAAAAATCTGGTGGGTTAATTGCACTTGTAACTTGTTTTGCGGTAAACATTCCTCTAGAGCCATCAATAAGCTTGCAAGAAACACCACTATTAAAAGATGCTCCTCCACCTTCATAATTATAAATATGTGCATATTTATCGCAAATGACTTGTTCTCCTGGATTGGTGTGTAATTTTAATGCAGCTTGGTTAGCCATACTACCTGTAGGAAAATAAAGTGCCATATCCATACCAAACATTTCTGCTAATTGTGTTTCTAACTGATTTACTGATGGATCTTCCTTATAGACATCATCACCAACATTTGCTACCATCATAGCACTAAGCATTTCTTTATTCGGTTTAGTAACCGTATCGCTTCTTAAATCAATTATCATTAGAGTTCAATTAGGGGAACAAAAATAAGGTTTCTTTTGGTTATCATTTCATCGGTAAAAAAAAACAATTAATCTATTCAACTAATAAATCTCTTGTTTCGTCAATTATTTTGTTTGTTAACTATTTTAACAAATAGATTTGTAGTGCTATTAACAATTAATAATTAAAAAATTATGAAGCATTTTACAAAATTAATTTTATTTTCTTTTCTACTAGTTTTGGCGGCGTGTCAAAATGATACTGTAGAAGACACTATGCAACAAGAGGAAGTTGCTAAAGCAGTTATTAAGGTTGACGATGACGGAAACGTAATTGGCGATGGTAAATTGGCCAAAGATGAACTTATGTTCAACGAGAATAGTGAAAACTTAGTTATGAGCAGAAACAATGCTAGTTTTCAAAAAACTAACTCTAGTACAAGTTCTACATGTTCTGTAGATTTATTAGATACAGGTTTAAATTCTGTTGTAAACATTGAAGTATTAGCTAAGCCAGGTGCTAACGCTTATTTTGACGTTTCTTTGGATGGTGGTGAGTCAACTCCTGCCTATTGTTCAGACAGATTACCTAGTTTAGGTGCTGACGATGATTTTATTGACTTTACTGCAGTATCTACTTATGATGATGCTATCCTTGAAGGTGGGGCATTTGAAAGTGTTTACACAAACCCACAAAACTTTGATAAAGTTAACTGGATTCTTAATAATATTGATATAAGTGAAGGATCTGAGTTTACTTATGGTCATGTTCAATACGCAATCTGGAGATTGATTGAAGGACCTTATGTTAACGATTTTACTGATTTCTTAACTCAAGTTCCTGGAGATTGGAGACCTGCTATTGATAACGCTAAAGGTGATGAAATTTTTGAATTATCTGTTGCAAACGGTGAAGGTTACGAACCAACATGTGGTGAGAAACTTGGCGTTTTATTAATCCCAGCTGATTTTGATAATGTACAAGCATTAGTAATTGCTAAAGATATACCAGAAGCTGAAGTAGAAGAGTGTGATGATTGTATCGGTAAAGTAACTGATTTAACATTAAACTGGAACTGGCACGATGATTACAGAGTAAGAGTATACCAACAATATGAAAATACTTGTTATGCTGTTAAAGTATTTGACGATGTAGTTGGTCTTAACGATGATATCGCTGTAACTGGTGCAAACCATGATGGTTCATTTGGTAAGTGGTTATACATTTATGTTGGTAACTGCTACTATACTAAAATCAAAACTAACTGTTACTTAAATATTGGTCCTGGATATAAGTCTGGTGTATTAGAAGTAGTAAGTGGTACAAGTTCTCATGGTGGAGAATTATGTGAATATATTGAACCAGCACATTATTGCTACTGGTGGTAGAAATTAAATACCAAAATAACACTAAAAAGAGATGCAAATTGCATCTCTTTTTTTGTTTTATGTTAACTTTATATAAAGCCAAATTACATAAACAAAACACTTGTTTAGATGACTTCGTTTTTAAATAAATGTTGAATACGAAATTTACTTAGCAGCTTTTTTAAAGAGAATATTTCTGGTTCTCCATACAAAAAGATAAAACATAGGAAGTGGATCTTTTAGAGCAAACTTTAAAGGAGTATGATTTTTTAAAAATCTAAATTTAAATAATGTAGATGGTTTTTCTAAAATTGTTTTAATTAAGCCTCTAAAACTAAGATAAGTCATTGTTTTAGATTCTACTGGTTGTAAAATCGGTTTATCTAAGGACAATTGACAATGTAAATAAGGGAAATTTACATTAGTCAGTACTGAGGCATCTACATTAACCCAGTATCTCGAATTAATTTCGATAATTTTAAAGCTATTATCATCTGTACTATATCTAACATCTATGTTTGCCGGCCCAGACCATTCTAAAGATTTTACTATTTGTTTTAAAATATCTAAAAGTTTTGGTTCTTTTATAAATGTAAAATTAGATTGTGGCGAAAAATCGACCTCACGAGATAACTCGGCTCTTTGAATGGTAAAAGCCAAAAGCTCACCATTATTACATAGTAAGTTACAGCTTAAATCATAGCCGTTTATGTAATTTTGATAGATGGCATTGCCACCATAATCAACTGTGTTTACATATTTAATAACATCCTTATAATTATTCAAAACACATATTCGTCTTCCTCCACTAAACCCAATCACAGGTTTTGCTATAATAGGATAGTTTAATTCGGATAGATTAGGTAAGCTATCAGATTTAACAATTACGCTTTTTGGACAAGGCAGTGCATACTTTACAAGATGGTTATATAAAAGTCCTTTATCGCTTGCTGTCTCATAAAACCTTAGCTCTGGTAAAACACAAAGCTTTTCTTCTGTATTTAAGCGATTTTTATACTTTATGAGTGTATTTATAGCATAGTCATAAACTGGCAAAATAACATCGATACGATGCTTTTCAACCAAAATGTTAATGTAATTTATCCATTCAATTGAATCACATTTTGGTACTAACGTAACACGTTTAACGTTTAAAGAATAGCGTAGATGATTACTTTTTTTAGACGTAAGAATATAGATTTTTATATTCTTTTTTACTGAAAGGCAATTAACAACTTGTAATGACAATAATTTATCATTATCAGTATCTGGTATTAATACCGAAATCGTATTGTCTGAGCTATTCATTTAATAGTAATTACACTACAAATTAAATGAAAAAAATAAGATAAAATGAAAATTCACATTCTATTTTGGTTGTATGTACAAATACTACTGCCAATCGGCGAACCATCAGGGATTCTAAGAGATATCTCTAGCTCAAAACGTTCAGGATGCTCATAAAATTCCTTAATCATAATACCATATTGCATTTGCATAGCTTCAAATTTCAAATTCTTTTTTGAAAGTTCAAAAATAGCTTTATTAGCAATTGCTTTTGTTTGAAAATAGCTCTCCTTGTTTACAGCTAAATTCATAATATATTTTAGAATATTTACATTAATTTGTTGTTGAATTTCAGTAAAATATAAATCCTTATGTGTCGTATCAAATGAAGATTTTAAAAGAGAATTTAGTAGCTCTTCTAAACTAAGTTGATCAGTATCTAAACTCTTTTGCAAAACTAGTCTATTAGCGCGTTGCGGATGCAGTAAAAACTTCATTGTCATATCACTAGCTGTATTTGCTGCGCTTAGAGGATCAAAAGCAACACCTGTTTTTCCACTAAAAGATTCTCTAGTTCTATAATAGCCATAAGCTCTAGGTGGAAATAAATGTAGCTTATCTCTTGGGATAGCTAAAGTTTTAGCATTTAGTGTTTTAAGTATTGAGCGCAGCGCCTCTTTTTGGATTTTAGGATCAACAGCTTCTGTGGTCAATTGTCCATCTGCTTTAACAGCGTAATTATAATCTAAACCACCAATAATTTTGGTAGTTGCTTCCGTTTGGTACCTATGATAAAAATATAGCGGTACAAAAACATCTTCTAATACCGAGTATGGTTCGTAATTTCTAATATTATCTACAGAAAAATTCTTAATAGCCTGTGTTCTTAATTGTAAAACATTATCCAATTCTTTTTCTGCTGATCCACCATTATCCCATAAATGCGCCAATGCGTGTGCTCCACCGGTTGCTCTTGCATCAGCATCTGTAATAAATCTTAAACCATCATCTTTAGCTTTTTTTAAGATCGCATTTAAGGCCTTCTTTTCATCGGTATTCTTATCAAACTGAGTGTAGCTATATGCTACTGTTACTTTATCCCAATCCCCTATTCCTTTAGCGTAGGCCTTACTAAAATCAATGTTACCATTATTTAGTGTAATTTGAGGATGAGGATAATCCATTACAGAAGCTCTATCATTAGCACTAGCCGCAAAATTATGTGCAAATCCAATGGTATGGCCTACCTCGTGGGCACTTAGTTGGCGGATTCTGGCTAAAGCCATCTTTAACATGGGCTCATAATTATTGTCGCGTTCCGCAAAGGGTTGATTCATCAACGCCTGTGCAATCATAAAATCTTGTCTAATACGCAAACTCCCCAAACTCACATGGCCTTTTATAATTTCGCCTGTTCTGGGATCTACAACACTACCACCGTAGCTCCAGCCTCTTGTAGAGCGATGCACCCATTGAATGACATTATATCTGCAATCCATGGGATCCACATCCTCTGGTAATAGTTGCACTTGAAATGCATCTTTAAAACCAATCGCTTCATAAGCTTGGTTCCACCATCGCGCTCCATCCAAAAGTGCAGAACGTACAGGCTCTGGAGTTCCTGGGTCTAGGTAATAAATAATAGGTTTAATGGCCTCACTTCGTTTAGCTCTAGGATTCTTTTTTTCTAGGCGATGTCTAATAACAAATCGTTTAGTTATAGTTTCTTGTATTGGCGTAGCATAATCCATATAAGTCATGGATATGGCACCACTTCGAGGATCGAATACTCTAGGCTTATAATTAGCGTCTGGTAATTGCACAAAAGAATGATGCTGAATTACAGTTACTAAAGACGCAGTTGGTGTTACACTTCTTAAATTTCTTCCTGTAGGCTGCCCTTTAAACGTTAGTAAAGCTTCAAACTCAACATTTTTAGGAAATGCTTTTGTGCGTTTTAAGGCCAAAGCACTTTTTGTAGCGTCGATTTTATAGGTTCCTTCTTTTTTTTGTTTTAAACGATTACCAATGCCATGAGTATCTTCCATTAAAAACGGAGTTATATCAATAATATAAGGTTCACCTTCCTCGGAGAGTATTTTAAATCCAAACAAAACAGACTTAGCAAAAGCCTGTTCTATACTTTTCTTCTCAAGCTCATTAGTGGTATTAGCACGAAACTTTAAATTAGGTTGAATCAATAATAGCTTATTGCCAGCCTTCTTAAAATACACCACGCGTTCATTTCCTAGTTGACCTCTATCTAAACCAATATCATTACTTCCAACACCAGAAGCTAATGAATTTACATAGAGAAATTCTCTTTCAGTCTCATCAACTTTTAGGTAAATCTTATCTGTGCTTTCTTCATAATAAAAATCAAAATAACCTTCATATAATTTAAGATTTTGTTTTTTCAGAATTTGAGCGTTAATTAGAAGGCTCATCAATAAAAATGTAACAAAAAGAAGACGTTTTTTCATATTATGCTGAATTTAGTTCAGTATCAATCCCCAAGAAAGAGTAAAGCTAATTTAGGAAACATAAAATTACGGAAAATCTAAAAAATCCATTCAAAATTATGGCACTTTAATAGCACATATTATATTTGTAGAAATACTTCAATTTATGATAACATCAGATCAAATAAAAGATCTTAATTCCCGTCTCGACACACTGAGGCAGTATCTTTGACTTAGATGCTAAACTTATAGAAATTACCAACGAAGAAGAACAGACTTTTGATCCCAATTTTTGGAATGACTCCAAAAAAGCCGAGCACGTTATGCGCTCTATCCGTGAAAAGAAAAGTTGGGTAAACGACTACAATGCTGCTAAAGAACTTTATGAAGATTTAGAAGTCATCTACGAATTTTACAAAGAAGGTGAAGCCGAACTTAGTAATGTCGAAATTCGCTTCGCTAAAGCCCTTACAGCAATTGAGAAGCTAGAGTTTAAAAACATGCTCTCAGAAGAAGGTGATAGCCTCAGTGCAGTTTTACAGATTACGGCAGGTGCTGGTGGCACAGAGTCTTGCGATTGGGCCAGCATGCTTATGCGCATGTATTTAATGTATGCTGAAAAAAGTGGTTACAAAGTAAAAGAGCTTAACCACCAAGAAGGTGATGTTGCCGGTATAAAAACCGTAACCTTAGAAATTGAAGGAGACTATGCCTTTGGATGGTTAAAAGGTGAAAACGGAGTGCATCGTTTAGTACGGATTTCCCCTTTTGATAGTAATGCAAAACGGCACACAAGCTTTGCTTCGGTATATGTCTATCCTTTGGTAGATGATTCTATTGAAATTGATATTAACCCCTCTGATTTAGAAATTACAACAGCGCGCTCTAGTGGTGCTGGAGGGCAAAATGTTAACAAGGTAGAAACCAAAGTGCAGCTCTTGCATAAACCAACTGGTATTCAGATTCAGTGCTCCGAAACACGTTCTCAGCACGATAACCGTTCTAGAGCACTCCAGATGTTAAAATCGCAATTATATGAGATTGAACTACAGAAACAAATGGCACAGCGTGAAGATATTGAAGCCAGTAAAATGAAGATTGAATGGGGAAGTCAAATTAGAAACTACGTAATGCATCCCTACAAATTAGTTAAAGATGTAAGATCTGCGCACGAAACTGGCAACGTTGATGCCGTAATGGATGGTGATTTAGAATCCTTCCTAAAGGCCTATCTTATGATGATGGGACAGAAGGAAAGTGAAATATGAGATATTAGTTGTTAGTTGTTAGTTGTTAGTTGTTAGTTGTTAGTTGTTGAAACATATTACGAAAATGAAAATAGATACCATAATATTCGATCTTGGAGGAGTGCTTATTGATTGGAATCCTGAGTACGTATTCCTAAAAGAGTTTGAAGGAGACCGTAACAAAATGCAGTGGTTTTTTGATAATATCTGTACCCACGATTGGAACGAAAATCAAGATGCAGGCCATCCCATTTACAAAGCCACACAAGAGCGCATAGCACTATTCCCTAACCACGAAAAACATATTAGAATGTACTACGGCCGTTGGACAGAGATGCTAGGCAATGCCAAACAAGGCACCGTTAAAATACTAAAGACACTTGTTAATAACCCTAATTATAAAGTGGTAGCATTAACCAATTGGAGTCATGAAACATTTCCGTTTGCGCAAGTAAAATTTGATTTCTTAAGTTGGTTTGAAGGCATTGTAGTTTCGGGTGAAGAACAAACCAGAAAACCATTTAAAGATATTTATGAAATCACTTTAAATCGTTTTAATATTGAAGCTGAAAACGCTATTTTTATTGATGATAACCTAAGAAATATTGAAGCTGCCAGGTCTTTAGGCATTAATGGCATACATTTTGAATCACCAGAAGCGTTAAAGGACGCTCTAAAGGCTTATAACATAACCATATAAATAAAATTCCCTTAATTTAAGGGGCAATACAATGATAACCATATACCATAATCCAAGGTGCAGAAAGTCTAGAGAAGGACTGGCTATATTAGAACAATCAGAACAAGAATTTGAAGTAGTAAAGTATTTAGAAGACCATCTCAATGCTAACGCTCTTAAAGCCATTATTTCTAAGCTCGGCATAAATCCTATAGATTTGGTACGTAAAAACGAAGCTATTTGGAAGTCGGACTTTAAAGGAAAAAAACTATCCGACTCAGAGCTAATTGCCGCCATGGTTAACTACCCAAAACTCATAGAAAGACCTATAGTCATTAATAACAATAAAGCTGTAGTTGGTAGACCACCAGAAAATATTACTACCATTATTTAAACTCATAAAACAATGAAAAAAGTAATTTTTATACTCTTAACACTCTTACTAAGCCAAACCGTTACTGGGCAAATAAGACGCAATAGGTCTCTAAATCAAATCCCACAGACCAATCGCGAACCAACGGCTTCAGAAATTGCCAAACGCGAGCGCCAAATAGAAGAACGCAAAGCAGAGTTTTTAAACAACTTCCTATCTACATTAGAAGCAGATAATTTTCAGAAAGAAATTATAAAGCAATATCTCAACAGTTATTTTGAAAAAAAATTAGTGCTTCTAAAAGGAAAATACGCTCATAGTGTAGAACGAGAAGCCGTTATAAAACAGCTAGACGATTCGCACTTTAAAGACTTAGAAGAACTTATCTCTAAGAGTGATATGGAGAAGATTAAAGGGCTCATTAAAGGAGAATTTGACGAAGATGACGTAAAGAAAAAACGAAAGAAAAATAAAAAGCGTAAAAAAGATAAGAATTAATAAAAATTATCTATTTACCATTTTTATCATCAATTTACCTTTAACATAAGATTAACCATAATGGGCACAAGTAGCGTTATTTTTGAGCATTTAGATGCAAAATATCTAACCCCTTGTAATGCAATATTCTACTCAAATCCTATCTATTATCTTATGTTTTACCTCAATTGTATATGCCCAAAAAGAGGTTAAGGTTAAAGGTATGGTTTTAGAGGAAGGCTCTAATATCCCTTTAGAATATGCTACTATTACCTTTAAAACCCTTAATACTAATGAGGTTGTCACTGGTGACATTACCAATGAAAAAGGGAGATTTAACATTGACGTTCCTGTAGGGACTTACAATATAAACATAGAATACATTTCTTACAAAACAAAAGAATACCTTAATAAAACCATAGATAAGCCTATAGACTTAGGCACAGTAACATTAGCACTAGATATCGATAGCTTAGACGAAGTCACCGTTGTTGCAGAAACGACATCTGTTGAAATTAAGCTAGACAAAAAAGTGTATAACATTGGTAAAGACCTCACAACCGCTGGTGGCACCGTAAGTGACGCTTTAAATAATGTGCCTTCTGTAGCTGTAGATATTGATGGAGCTATAAGCTTAAGAGGTAATGAAAATGTTAGAATATTAATAAACTGTAGACCTTCTGCCCTAGCTGGTTTTGGCGATACCAACGTACTGAGTCAGTTACCAGCAGAAGCTATAGAGCGTGTCGAAGTCATTACATCACCTTCTGCTAGATATGATGCCGAGGGAACTGCAGGTATTCTCAATATTATCTTAAGACAAAAAGAAACCCTTGGGTTTAATGGCTCCTTCAATTTTACTATTGGTAATCCAGATAATGTAGGACTCAATACCAGTTTAAACTACAGAACCGAAAAGTTTAACCTGTTTACCAATTTAAGCTGGAGGTATTTTGACGCACCACGCACCAGTTTTATTGATGTCACTTATTTTGACCGCATTGTAGATGGCAATACCATTGAACCCGAATTCAGAAGAATTATTGAAGACCAAGACGTAGAACGCTTAAACCGTAACTACAATGCCAATATTGGAATGGAATATTTTTTAAGCGATAAGTCCTCAATTACAGGAAGTCTATTTTACAGATTAGGAAGCGATGCGGATATTGCGTTAAACAGCAGTGAGCGTTTTAATGGCGGAATGATTGTTGAAGAAACCTTACGCCGCGAAAAAGAAACCGAGCAAGATAATCAGTACCAAATTGCCCTGAACTTTGTGCAGCAATTTGGTGATGATCGCGATCATAAATTAACGGCAGATTTTCAGTATGTGACGGCGACAGAAGATGGTTTTACCTTTTTAAACGAAGATTACATAAGTACAGATCAAATTAATCCCGAACCGTTTCAAATAGAACAAGAGACCACGACAGAAGACCAAACCGAATATTTATTACAAGCAGATTATGTATTGCCATTTGGAGAAAACGCACGTTTTGAAGCTGGTTTTAGAAGTAATCTCGAAAATGAAGTTACTAATTACAGGCTCGACCAAGAAGACTTAGACACAAGTAACTTGGTTATTAATGACACCATTACCAATGTGTTTGATTATGATGAAAACGTTAATGCCGTTTACACACAATATGGCACTAAACTAGGTCAATTTTCATTTTTATTGGGACTACGCTTAGAGCACACACAACTTAAAGGACAAATAGATTCTAGATTAACAGAAGAAGAACTTGTAGAAGCTTTTGGATTTCCAATAGATACCGATTTTGATAATAATTATCTTGGGCTCTTCCCTACCGTAAATTTAATTTACAATTTAGGTGGTACAGATTCTGATGGTGAAGAAAGCATTACACTTGGGTATAACCGAAGAATCAATAGACCTCGTGGGTTTTTTATTAACCCCTTCCCTACGCGATCTAGTCGTACCAATGTTTTTCAAGGCAATCCCAGTTTAGAACCTGCCTTTGCCAATGCCTTTGATTTAGGCTATTTAAAACGTTGGGATAAGTTAACCTTAACGTCTTCGGTGTATTACCAAGTAGAGACTAACTCCTTTGAACGTGTCCAAGAAAATACAGGACAACAAACCACTGATGGTATTGATATTATTAGAACCATACCTATTAACCTGTCTAACAACAAGCGTACTGGTGCGGAGTTGGGTATTTTATACAACCCAAAAAAATGGCTACGTCTTAACTCTAGTTTTAACTTTTTTCAGTTTGAAACCGAAGGTGCATTTAACGGTGTAGATTATAGTGCTAAGAATACCAGTTGGTTTGCGCGTTTTAGCTCTAAGGTGACCTTACCTTGGCAGATTGATTGGCAGACCAATGCACGTTACAGAGGTGCACGCCAAGATGCGCAGTCCGATACGGATGGTATCTTATCCATAGACTTGGCTTTTAGTAAGGAACTGCTGAATAATAATCTTACGGTATCTTTAAACGTTAGGGATTTACTGAACTCCAGACGACGACAATCGCTAACAACAACCGACTTTTTTGAACGCTATAGCGAAAGCCAATGGAGATTGCGCCAAATTAACTTGGCATTAATTTACCGCTTTAACCAAAAACTAAATAAACGCGATAGAAAAGGTCGTGCTAACAACGGTGATGATGATTTTGATTTTGAGGGGTAATACTATTCTACTTTCGTTGCTAGCAGATTTTGACCACCTTGGTTTAAAGTCATGCTAAGAACTTTACCAGTCGTATTTGAATTAAACGTAATACTAGCTTCTACAACTTTTAAAAAAAACTCATTTTTGGCCGACGGAAACACCTTAAATTTGGGTTGTTTTGTTGCCTGTAAAACTAATTGCTTTCCTTCTTTGGTGATTGTAATTTTAAACTCTGGTGCTAACTCATAGACACCAACATAAGTATCTAAAATGTCCTCTGATACTTCTATAATATCCGGAAATTCCTTCTTTTTGGGTAATTCTAGTTCAATACTATTATCAAGTACTTTTAAACCGACTTCATCTACACTCGCTGTTGAATTCGTCAAAACCACCACTCCTTTATCACCATCGTTTATAAAACCAGCAAATGCTCTATAACCACCTGTACCGCCATTATGCCAAACCACTTTATTATTACTGGCATAATGCCAACCTAAACCTAACTGAAACTCACTATCCCCTTTTTTATAAGCAATCGCATGGCTCAGACGCATAGCTTTATGAAGTACCGAATCTTCATTAGACCTATTCGCCTTTATAAACTTTACCATATCTCTCGTAGTAGATCTGATGCCTCCAGCACCTGCAAGGGTAATAATATCCCAGTTGCTCACTTCTTCTAATTGCTCGTTATGGCCTTTAGCTAAACGTGCTATCATAGCATCGGTTAAAACCAGCGCTGTACTCGTCATATCTAAAGGTTTGGCTATACGTTCTATTACTAAATCTTCATAACTTTTACCTGTATGTAACTCTAGGACATGTCCTAGTAAACCCATACCCAAATTAGAATATTCGTATTGCGACCCAATAGCTCTTGGTAACTCATAAGAGGATATAAACGCATAGAGCTGTTTTATGGTATAATCTGCAAAAGGATTACTTGGATCTACTGGATTAAAATTCTCTGGCATTCTTGGCAAACCTGAAGTATGTGTTGCTAAATCTTTTAGGGTAATGACTTTACCATCACGTTGTGGTATGTTGACGTCCTTAGGCAGGTATTTTGAAACCGGATCGTCTAAGGACAGATTACCTTTTAAAACCTCATCGGCCAATAAAATACAGGTAAACACTTTAGAAATAGAGCCAATCTCGTAAACCGAATTTTCATCTACGGATTTACCATCTGGTAACGTGGTTTTACCATAATTGAAATAAGCCACCTCATCACCATTAATATAAGCTAAGGCGACACTGGCATTATGGCCTTTATCTACTCTAGCCTTTATATGATCTTTGATTTCTGTTGAAATAGACTGTGCTAATGTCAATTGAACAGCCAAAATAAAAGCGAATAGTAAAGAAAGATATTTCATGGTAAAGTATACTAGTAATGCTTATATGACGTTTAAGTGAGGCTTATGTTACAGTTACTTTTTTCAATAGCCATCTTAATGACATTAAACACATAGGCTTAAAGTTAAGTAATCCCTTATTTTAATCCGGACTTTACAAATAACATAGTAACTTTTTAAGGCGCTATTTTTGAGGATTAACTCGCCTCATCATCATACAAATACTTCTGAAAATCTATAAAAGAGTTTCTGATAGACTTTACATCTCCCAATTCTATTTTTGCGTCTGATATGCTGTTATATTTCAAATTTAATAATGGTGACAACTTTTCTATATCCAATTCCTCTACTCCATCTCTCACATATTGTTCAAGAACAAAATTTAAAAATTCTTGTTGTTTTTGGCTGTAATCATTCATTTGAATTTTTGCTTTCTCTGCGCGGTCTAATCTTGGAACAAGGTCTTTGTGATAAGCTACATAACTTAATACATCAAAAAGGTCGCTATTTTCGCCTTTAACGAGGCCTCTTAAGTCTTCTAATTGAACATCTGTATATCCTTTTTCTTGTAATTCTGTTAGTAGTTTTTTTCTGGTGCTTGGCAAACTCCAAATTTTACGCAATTCATCTTCATCTTTTAAAATAGTTTTGAGCTCACCAAATAATTGATTCATAAATTCCTCATGACCAATTGGTTTACCTTCTGGACTCCAAAATGTAGTTTTTACTGTAGCATCTATTTCTCTTTCTTTTCCATCAGACAATCTTATTTTAATCAATGTAGTAGGCTCATTTTCGCAAATACAAGGGATGTTATCACATTTGGCACAAAGTTCATCTTCAGATTTTCCACAAATACATGGTTTTTGTTCACAAATATGACATGGTTTTGGTATTCCGCCTCCTGTTAGTGTCTCTGGTGGCTCTGGTTCGCCATCCCATTCTGGATCATTAAAATGCTCGTGTGCTTTTACAAAATCATAAACTGTAAAATAATCTTTACCATCAAAAAGGCGTGTTCCTCTACCAACTATTTGTTTAAA
>NZ_CALGNH010000058.1 GCF_937958655.1 uncultured Winogradskyella sp.
ATATTGCAAATATTGGTTTGGTTTTGGGTATTACAGCTGTAATATCGCCTTTAGCGGTAGATAGAGATTTTTATAAATTAAACTGGCCTATGATGATGTTGGCCTCTTTTGTGCTCTATTATTTTCTAAAGAATGATGAAGTGCTGACTGCTACAGAAGGTGCTACATTGTTTGCTGGTTTAGTTATCTTTCTTATTATTCTTATCCGTAGTTCAAGAAAATCTACCAAAGCAAATCTTGAAGAGGTTGATGATGCTCTTGCAGAAGTTTCAAATTTTAAAATAATTATATGGCTATTAATTGGTGCAGCAGGCTTGTATTTTGGTTCAGAGTGGTTGGTAAAGGGTGCCATACAGTTAGCCGAAGCTGTCGGTATAAGCGAATATGCCATTTCCGTTACAGTAATTGCCATTGGTACAAGTGTGCCAGAATTGGCAGCATCCGTCATTGCAGCGTTAAAGAAAGAAAAAGCCATTTCCTTAGGGAATTTAATAGGCTCAAATATTTTTAATATTGCATCGGTTTTGGGTCTTACGGCAATTGTTAAGCCTATAGTTGTAAATCCTGAAACACCAGTAATTTTATCAACTAATATTTTTTGGATGATTGCTTTTGCTGCCGTTTTAGTGCCTTTAATGTTAATCCCAAAGAAGTTTGTTATAGGCCGCTATAAAGGGATGCTACTTTTTGCAGCTTACATGGTTTTTATTTATTTGGCACTTAAATAAAAAAAAGCCTGCGATATGCAGACTTTTTTTATCTATTTAGTTACAGATGTCTTTAAATATTAGCACTTTTTACGGTCTTAATAATTCTACCTGCAATTTTATAAGGGTCACCATTAGAAGCAGGTCTTCTGTCTTCTAACCAGCCTTTCCAGCCTTTTTCTACTGTGATAATAGGAATACGAATTGAAGCACCTCTATCTGATACACCATAACTAAAATCATCTATCGACGCAGTCTCATGGTCACCAGTTAAACGTTGGTCATTAAACTCACCGTATACTGCGATGTGTTCTTTAACAACTGGTCTAAATGCTTCACAAATTTTCTCATAAGTTTCTTTACTACCACATGTTCTTAATGTAGTGTTAGAGAAATTAGCATGCATACCAGAGCCATTCCAGTCCATATCTTTTCCTAAAGGCTTAGGGTGATATTCTATATAATAACCATATTGCTCAGTTAAACGGTCTAATAAATAACGTGCAATCCATATTTCGTCTCCAGCCTTTTTTGCACCTTTAGCAAATAATTGAAACTCCCACTGACCAGAAGCAACCTCTTGGTTTATACCTTCGAAATTTAAACCTGCAGCGATACAAAGATCAGCATGTTCTTCAACTAAGTCTCTACCGTGCGTATTTTTTCCACCTACAGAACAGTAATACATACCTTGAGGTGCAGGATATCCTCCTACAGGGAATCCTAAAGGTAATTGTGTTTGTGTATCCATGATAAAGTACTCTTGCTCAAAACCAAACCAAAAGTCATTGTCATTATCATCTATAGTAGCTCTACCATTAGATTCATGTGGTGTACCATCTGCATTTAATACTTCTGTCATTACTAAGTAACCATTCTTTCTAGCAGGGTCTGGATAAATAGCAACAGGTTTTAATAAGCAGTCAGAAGAACCACCCTCAGCTTGTCTTGTAGAACTTCCATCAAAAGACCAAATTGGACAATCTTCTAATTTACCACTAAAGTTTTCTTCAACTTTAGTTTTACTTCTCATGTTTTGAGTAGGCTTATATCCATCAAGCCAAATGTACTCTAATTTAGATTTACTCATAGTATCGTTATTTAATATAAATTGACTTTGCAAATATTAGATTTTTTTTAGGCTCATCAAAAAAAATAGGGTGTTTTAGCTTAAATCTTATTAATAATTGTTGATAACCCTATTTTTAGGTGGGTATAGATGTGTCATTTTTAAAAATTCGTATTTTTGACCTAAAATTTTATCAATATGGCAACATTAAGGTTTCATGCAGTAAAAGAATCATTAAAACGCAAACCATTACATGTAGAGGAGGTAAACAGACGTTCAGAAATTTTTGGTTCTAATGTGTTTAATGAAAGCGCAATGCGTCAATATTTAACCAAAGACGCACTTTCTAGTATTGTAGAAGCTATAGAAAAAGGTTCTAAAATTAAAAGGCTCTTAGCAGATCATATTTCTACAGGAATGAAAGAGTGGGCTATATCTAAAGGGGCTACACATTATACACATTGGTTTCAACCTTTAACTGGCGCTACGGCAGAAAAACACGATGCGTTCTTTGAAACACTTGGTGGCGGATTAGCTATAGAAAAATTTGATGGAGGTCAGTTAGTACAACAAGAACCAGATGCCTCTAGTTTTCCTCATGGTGGTATAAGAAATACATTTGAGGCAAGGGGTTACACCGCGTGGGATCCTACATCTCCAGCATTTATTTATGGTACCACTTTATGTATTCCAACGGTGTTTGTATCCTATACAGGCGAGGCTTTGGACTATAAAACACCGCTGTTAAGAGCATTACAAGCTGTAGACACAGCAGCGGTTGCGGTTTGTAAATATTTTGATAAAAATGTAAAGAAAGTAACTGCGGCCTTGGGTTGGGAGCAAGAGTACTTTTTAATAGACAATGCTTTGGCCACCTCTAGGCCAGATATTGTACTAGCTGGTAGAACATTATTAGGGCATTCACCAGCAAAAGGTCAGCAATTAGATGATCATTACTTTGGTACCATACCAGCAAGAGCTATGGCTTATATGCGAGATTTAGAGACGGAGTGTATACTGCTAGGAATTCCTGTAAAAACAAGGCATAACGAAGTTGCTCCAAATCAGTTTGAACTTGCACCTATATATGAAGAGGCTAATTTGGCCGTAGATCATAACTCGCTATTAATGGATCTTATGCAGAAGGTAGCTAAGCGTCATAACTTTAAAGTTTTAATGCACGAAAAACCCTTTGCAGGAGTTAATGGATCTGGTAAACATAATAATTGGAGCCTCAGTACAGATACTGGTGTTAATTTACTATCACCAGGTAAAACACCAATGAGTAATCTTCAATTTTTAACCTTCTTTATTAATACTATAATGGCGGTGTTAGAATATGAAGAATTACTTAGAGCGTCTATTGCTTCTGCAAGTAACGACCACCGTTTAGGTGCCAATGAAGCGCCACCAGCAATCATCTCAGTTTTTATTGGTGAGCAGTTAACAAAAGTTTTAAACGAGTTAGAAACCGTAACTAAAGGAAAGCTGTCACCACAAGAAAAGACAGATTTAAAATTGAACGTCGTTGGCAAAATTCCAGAAATATTATTAGACAATACAGATAGAAACAGAACGTCACCTTTTGCCTTTACGGGTAATAAATTTGAATTTAGAGCAGTAGGTTCTAAAGCAAACTGTGCCAACCCAATGATTGTTTTAAATTCTATTGTAGCAAAGCAATTAATTGGTTTTAAAGCGGAAGTAGATGTCCTTATAAAGAAAAAGGACATGAAAAAAGATGACGCAATTTTTAATATCTTAAGAGAATATATAAAAACGTCTAAAAGAATTTTGTTTGAAGGCAATGGTTACAGTGATGACTGGCAAAAAGAAGCTGAGAAAAGAGGTTTAAGCAATAATAAAACTACAGCCGAAGCTCTGCAAGTTAAAATAGCAGATAAGACCGTAAAAATGTTTGAGAGTATTGGTGTAATGAATAGAGTAGAGTCCGAAGCAAGGTATGGTATTGAAATCGAAGAATATATTTTGCGCTTACAAATTGAAAGTCGTGTTCTAGGAGACATCGCCAGAAATCATGTAGTGCCAACGGCAGTGAAGTATCAAAATATATTAATTGAGAACGTTACAGGCTTAAAAGCTATCTACGGTGATAAATTTAAAAAGCTAGCTAAGGAACAATTAGAGCTTATTGAAGAAATATCTAATCATATAGAGACTATTAATTCTTTGGTAACAATAATGACAGATGCACGCAAAACTTGCAATAAGTCAACCGATCTTTACAAAAAGGCGCAAGGATATTGCAAAAAGGTAAAACCCATCTTTGAGGATATAAGATACAATTGCGACAAATTAGAATTAATGATAGATGATGAGTTATGGCCGTTAACAAAATATAGAGAACTTTTATTTACAAATTAAAAGTATGTAATGTTTTCTTAATATTAATTAAATGTTAGGAATACGTGAAGTTACGTAGCAAAAATGGGTTAAAGACACCTCTAATATGTCATTCATCGTTAACATTTGCCTAGTTATCGAAAACCCTGTGGTTTATTATTAAAAAACTGATTTCTAATCCTCTTGCAATAAGTTTATTTACTATTTTTGTAGTGCTATTAATCAATAATTGTTTAAAATGAGAAAATTACTACTAAGTGTAGCAATTCTTGTAGGAGCAACATTTATTTTATCTCAAGATCAAACGGATAATATAAAAGATGTTGTTAAAGATGAAGTTGTAAATTTGCAACCCATGCTACAAACAGAATCCTAAAGTAAATATTTAATAGGCTTTAGACTAAAGCTCAAATAAGGTAAAATCGTAGATTTTACCTTATTTTATTATATTGCAGTCTTATTTTCCCTAAGAAAAGACTTAATCTTCATAAATTAAAATTATGATCTTTAATTTTTATAAAATTTTTGGTTGCTGTATTATAATGTTTTTTTCAGTCAACCTATCCTTTTCTCAGGAGACAAGAGATTACGATCAGTTAGACTCTAACAATGAGGCTGACATTGCGGAGTCTAAGAAAAAATTTTCACAATTAGTGTTTTTTGATTATCGCGGCACAAACGTGCTAGAAACTACGGTTGGTTTAACCATTCTTCAAGACAATTTAGAAAACAAAGAAAGCGGATTTTACTTTAGACTGGGATACAAACGCGCTATAATAGACCACTTATTTATAGGGTTATCCTACAATAGTTACGTATTATCTTATAACGACATTGAACAAAAATTAGAATCTTTTGATTTTAATCTTGAATTTTTAGCATTACCCTATGATAATTTTACACCATTCTTATTCGGTGGGTTTGGATACAATACCTTAAGAGATATTGAAGCCAGCACTGTTAAATTACAAGGTGGGTTTGGATTAGAGTTCATCGTTGTTGATAAATTAGGTCTAAAGTTCTTTGCCGAGTATAACTATAATTTGGAAGATAAAACGGAGTTTGTGATTAACGATGAAGACGATGATACGTTCTTAAGGTTAGGTTTTGGTCTTAATTTTTATTTTGGCGGAGAAACGCAGCGCCAAAAACGACTTAAGGAAATACCAACACAAATGAAAACAAATTCTATTGCTCCAGAGGATTACTAAATCACAATGATTACTTTTGCTTAACTAAATATTAATCACCTTTAATGAGCAATTCAATAAGCAAACGATATGCTAAGCGCGGTGTATCAGCATCAAAAGAAGACGTACATAATGCCATAAAAAATATAGATAAAGGTCTGTTTCCTAAGGCTTTTTGTAAAATAGTTCCAGATTACTTAACAGGCAGTAATGACACTTGCTTAATTATGCATGCAGATGGTGCTGGTACAAAGTCATCGCTAGCTTATATGTATTGGAAAGAAACTGGTGACCTTTCGGTATGGAAAGGCATAGCGCAAGATGCGCTAATAATGAATATTGATGATCTGCTATGCGTAGGTGCCACGGATAATATTATGCTCTCCTCTACCATTGGTAGAAATAAAAATTTAATTCCAGGTGAGGTTATTTCAGCCATCATTAATGGTACAGAAGAATTAATCGAAGATTTAAAATCTCATGGTGTAACTATACATTCTACAGGAGGCGAAACTGCGGATGTAGGAGATTTGGTTAGAACAATTATTGTAGACTCTACGGTAACTGCCAGAATGAAACGTGCCGATGTAATTGATAACGCTAAAATCTCTGATGGAGACGTTATTGTAGGTTTAGAATCTTTTGGGCAAGCCACTTATGAGACTGAGTATAATGGTGGTATGGGCAGTAACGGATTAACATCGGCGAGGCACGATGTGTTTTCAAAATATTTGGCAGAGAAATATCCCGAAAGTTTTGATGCGGCAGTTCCAGAAGATTTGGTGTATTCTGGCCAAACCAAGCTTACAGATTCTGTAAAAAACTCACCTTTAGATGCAGGCAAATTAGTATTATCTCCAACACGTACCTATGCACCAATTATTAAAGCCATTCTCAACACTTTTAAAAGCGATACTATACATGGTATGGTACATTGTAGCGGAGGTGCACAAACTAAGATTCTACACTTTGTAGATAACCTTCATATTATAAAAGATAATATGTTTGATGTTCCACCATTATTTAAACTTATACAAGAGCAATCTAAAACAGATTGGAAAGAAATGTATCAGGTTTTTAATTGTGGACACCGCATGGAATTATATGTAAAACCAGATGTTGCAGAAGCTATTATTTCGATTTCAAAATCATTTAAAGTTGATGCTAAAATTATAGGACGTGTAGCGTCTTCTGATCAAAAGTGCTTAACTATTAAAAGTAAATACGGACACTTTACTTACTAAATACATATGCTATTTTCTAAGATAATCAAGTTTATTTTTCTACTAACTATTACAATTTCGGTTTCTGCACAACCAGATTCTTTGTTTCTTAATAAAAAGAAAAACAAGGTGTTAGATTTGGGTTGGGCCACCAAAAAGGAAGTAGGTTTTTACCTAAATCAAGTTTCATTTACAAATTGGAACGCTGGTGGTACTAATTCAATTTCTGCAATTCTAAGTGGTACAGCTTCAGCAAAATTTAAACTGAATAACCTATTTTGGAACTCTACGTTAAGACTCCGTTACGGACTTAACAAACAAGAGAGTGAGCCACTGTTTAAAACAGAAGACGTTATAGAAGTTATTTCTAATTTTGGGCTAGAAAAAAATAAACAAAGCAATTGGTTTTATTCGGCTAGGTTTAGCTTCAATACGCAGTTTGCTAATGGTTTCACCAGCCCAAATTCAGAAGAGCCTATTTCTACATTTATGGCACCAGGTTATGTGTTTATGGGCGTAGGGATGGAATATGGTAGACATATAAACAGACTTTCTATTTACGGCTCGCCATTTACACTTAAGACAACCTTTGTATTAGATGATAATTTGGCAAACCAAGGTGCCTTTGGTGTAGATCCTGCAATTTATGATCTCGATGGCAATATTATTAGTGCAGGTAAAAAAACACGCCAAGAATTAGGAATTTTGCTAACAGGTCAGTTTGAAGATGAAGTTTTTGATAACATGAATTTAAACACACGCCTACGATTCTACACAGATTATCTCAACAGTTTCGGTAACATAGATTTAGATTGGGAGGTAAACCTAGATATGAAAGTTAACAAATACGTGAAAGCCACCTTTGGCTCTCATCTTAGATACGATAATGATATTAAAGTAGAGACACAGCAAAACGAATTGACCAACGAGGAAGTGGTGTTAGAAGGTCCTAAACTTCAATGGAAACAGTTGTTAGGAGTTGGTGTTATCGTAGATTTAGATACAATAATGAACGCATCTAGCCTAACTACACCTTAAGTTATATCCTTCTTTAATTTTAAATAAAACCTTTTAGTAACAGTAAAAAACTGCAAGTAATAACGCTATCTAGTAAAAAGAGGATGCTAAAAAACTTCAAATAAGAGACACCTCTAATTTTATAAAATTTAAGGCGTTGCCGCAATCTTCGGTCACTCAACATTATCCAAAGCAAAAAAGTTAAAAACAACTTAGTACAAAGGGCTAAAATAAGCGTTGGGTTAATAACCGCAACTGCAATATTTACCAAAAAGGACCAAAGCGCAAGTGGTTTATAGTAATTGAGTATAGCGGAGAACTGTCTTACCATTTTTTATACAACGTAAAGACTATCTATATTATTTTTTAATGCGGCTAAAAATTCTATTTTTAAAATCCTTAATATTATTATACTGAAAACATGGTCTTTGTTTACGCTAATGACCATAAGAATTTATCAAAAGTTTCAAAAGACTTAAATCTAAATTATCGAGTAAAAAATTGTATTTTTGAGATTCATTTTTTTGAAGATAGATGCTAGAGAAAATACAGATTATAAAACAACGTTTTGATGAGATTAACGACCTTATCATTCAACCAGATATAATATCCGATCAGAAGCGATATGCTAAACTGATGAAAGAATATAAAGATCTCAAAGTAATAGTAGATAAAGGAACTATTTACAAAGAAGCCTTAGATAATCTTACCGAAGCAGAAGAAATTATTGCTGATGGATCTGATGCCGAAATGGTAGAAATGGCAAAAATGCAAGGAGACGAAGCCAAAGAAACAATACAAAAACTCGAAGAAGAAATTCGGTTTTTGTTAATTCCTAAAGATCCAGACGATGCTAAAAATGTTGTGGTTGAGGTGAGAGCAGGTACAGGTGGAGATGAGGCTAGTATTTTTGCAGGCGATTTATTTAGAATGTATTCCAAGTATTGCAGTGATAAAGGTTGGAGAGTTGATGTGGTGAGCCAAAGTGATGGAACCTCAGGAGGTTTTAAAGAAATAATTTTCGAAGCCTCAGGCGAAGATGTTTACGGTACTTTAAAATTTGAAGCTGGTGTACACCGTGTACAACGCGTGCCACAAACAGAAACTCAAGGACGTGTACATACTAGTGCTGCAACGGTTATGGTGTTACCAGAAGCTGAAGAATTTGATTACGAATTAGATATGACCGAAGTACGAATAGAACGTACAACATCAACTGGTCCAGGAGGACAATCGGTGAATACAACCTATTCTGCAATTAAATTACACCATGAGCCTACAGGTATGATTGTAAGTTGCCAAGACCAGAAGTCATCTCATAAAAATCTAGAAAAAGCCTTAAAGGTTTTACGATCGCGTTTATACGATTTAGAATTAGCAAAACAACAAGCTGCAGACTCTGAGAAGCGTAAGAGTATGGTAAGCTCTGGCGATAGATCTGCTAAGATTAGAACCTATAACTATCCGCAAGGACGAGTTACTGATCATAGAATAGGGTTAACACTTTACGATTTATCAAATATCATCAATGGGGATATTCAAAAAATAATAGACGAATTAATGTTAGCTGAAAACACAGAGTTGTTAAAGGCTAACGATGATGTAATGTAGTTCTTGCGAAAGCAGGAATCTCTATTTAGAGATTAAGTTTCACAATAATAAGATTCCTACTAGCGCAGGAATAAAAAAATGACAACAAACCAACTCATAGAACAAATCCAAAAAAAGCAATCCTTTCTTTGTATTGGTTTAGACGTGGATTTAAATAAAATACCAAAGCACTTGTTAAATGAAGAAGATCCCATCTTCGCCTTTAATAAAGCCATTATAGATGCTACACATCATCTTTGTGTGGCTTATAAACCCAATACAGCATTTTACGAAGCCTATGGTATTAAAGGTTGGCAAGCTTTAGAAAAAACAATAAAGTACCTCAACGAAAAACATCCTGAAATTTATACTATAGCAGATGCAAAACGAGGCGATATTGGCAATACAAGCACCATGTATGCTAAAGCCTTTTTTGAAGATTTAGGTTTTGATAGTGTAACGGTTGCACCTTATATGGGAAAAGATTCCGTAGAGCCATTTTTAGCTTTTAAGGATAAGCATACTATTTTATTAGCATTAACTTCTAATAAAGGTGCATTTGATTTTCAGACCAAAACTATTGACGGTTTAGAATTGTATAAAAAAGTGTTAGAGACTTCAAAAACATGGGAAAATTCAGAAAACTTAATGTATGTTGTTGGTGCTACAAAAGCTGAGTTTTTAGCAGATATCCGAAAAATAATTCCAGATAGCTTTTTGTTAGTTCCTGGTGTTGGTGCACAAGGAGGAAATCTTCAAGATGTATGTAAGTACGGAATAAATGATTCCGTAGGATTATTGATTAATTCTTCAAGAGGAATTATTTACGCTTCAAATGAAAGCGATTTTGCAGAGGCTGCCGCCAGTAAAGCCAAAGAATTACAGCAGCAAATGAAAGAAGAGCTGAATCTTCTTAACATTGAATAATAAGCTTGATTACTATATAGCCTTTATTTTTTTTAGTCTATTAAAAATCTTACTTGCTTCATGGTAAAAGAAGTCACTCATACCAGCATCTGTTTGCATTAAATTATATGCGTTTTCAATAAATGTAGTATATCGCTTC
>NZ_CALGNH010000059.1 GCF_937958655.1 uncultured Winogradskyella sp.
ATTAGAACATAGAGTTTTAAAACCAAGGTTAGACTTGTTGAAAAAGAATAGTCTGCGTAATCCTGTAGTAGAAAAAATATTGAACCAAATGGTTAATGTCGTTAATCAAATAATAGACACCTACGGCAAACCTGACGAAATACGTATTGAACTTGCACGCGAACTTAAAAAAAATGCGAAAGAACGAGGAGAGATGACGCGAGGTATTGCAGAAGCTACGAGACGAAATTTAGATATTAAGAAAGCTATAACTCAAGATTTTGGTATTCCAAATCCTACTAAAAACGATGTAATTCGCTATCGTTTATGGTTAGAATTAGAAACTAGAGGACACAAATCCTTATTTACAAATAATTACATTCCTAAAGAAAAACTATTTTCTAAATAAATAGATATAGAGCATATTATACCAAAGGCGTTGCTGTTTGATGATTCATTTTCAAATAAAACTTTAGCCTATCGTAACGTTAACCTTAAAAAAGCAAACCGAACCGCTTTTGATTTTATGTCTAGCGATTATCAATCTGATTTAGAAAATTATAAAGAACGCGTTAATAGCCTATATAATAATGGTAAAGGTGCTATCTCGAAAGCGAAGCGCAACAAATTATTATTAGCACAGTCTAAATTACCAGAAGGTTTTATTGACCGTGATTTAAGAAATAGTCAATACATAGCCAAAAAGGCTAAGCAACTATTGTTTGAGGTATTTAGCGCTGTCTTATCTACATCTGGAAGTATAACTGGTAAACTTCGTGAAGATTGGGATTTGATAAATGTGATGAAAGAGCTTAATATGCCTAAATACAAGGCTCTAGGATTGACTGAAATAGAGGTAAGAAAGAATAATAAAAAGGTTGAAGTAATAAAGGATTGGAGCAAACGTAACGACCATCGTCATCATGCTATGGATGCTTTAACTGTTGCTTTTACAACGCATAATCATATTCAATATTTAAATAACCTTAATGCTAGAAATGATGAACGTTTAGAAATGCATAAAGTCATTTCTAATATTCAAAATAAAATTACACACAAAAATGAAGATGGTAAACGTAGGTTTATAAAGCCAATGCCAAGCTTTCGTAAAGAGGCAAAAGTACACATAGAACAGATTTTAGTGTCCTTTAAAAATAAAAACAAAGTCGTTACCAATAACATTAATAAGAGCAAACTCAAAGGAAAAGATAATTATCATAAAAAGTTACAACTAACACCAAGAGGTCAACTACATAAAGAAACTGTTTATGGAAAAAATAAACGACAACAAGAAAAACCGACTAAAATCAGTAAACGTTTTACAATAGACCAAGCCCAGTTTATTATTAATGTACCACAACGCAAAAGCGTTTTAAGCCACTTAAAAAAATACGATAACAAAAACGAGATTGCTTTTGATACTAAAACTTTAAAAAAAGACCCATTACTTTATAATAATGAACCTTTAAAAGAAGTATTGTGTTTTGAAGAAATATATACGATTAGAAAAGATATTAATTCAGATAATTTTAAAGATGAAAAAGCTTTAAATAAAGTTGTGGATCTAAAGACGCGTCAAATACTTTTAGATAGATTAAGAGAGCATAATAATAAACCCAAAGAAGCTTTTTCAGATTTAGAAAAGAAACCTATTTGGCTTAATGAATCTAAAGGTATTTCTATTAAACGTGTTACTATTACAGGTGTTAGTAATGCCGAACCGTTGCATTACAAAAAAGACCATTTAGGACAAGATATTTTTAATGCAAGTGGTTCTAATATACCTGCGGATTTTGTGAGTACAGGTAATAATCATCATGTTGCTATTTATAAGGATAAAGACGATAAGCTTCAAGAAAAAGTGGTGTCATTTTATGAGGCTGTTATTCGGGTAAACCAAGATTTACCGGTTATAGACAAATCTTACAATCTAGACTTAGGCTGGCAATTTCTATTTACTATGAAACAAAACGAAATGTTTGTTTTTTCTTCGGATGGATTCAATCCAAATGAAGTTGATTTAATGGATGAAAATAATTTCAGTTTAATTAGCCCGAATTTGTATAGAGTTCAAAAAATAGCTACGAAAAATTATATGTTTAGGCATCATTTAGAGACAACTGTTGAAGAAAATAAAACTTTAAAAGATTTAGCCTACATAAATGTAAGAAGTACTGAGCCGCTGCGAGGAGTCGTAAAGTTGCGTATAAATCATATCGGAGAAATCGTTCAAATAGGAGAATATTAATATGATAAAACGCACGCTATTTTTCGGAAATCCAGCCTATTTAAGTACCCAAAACGACCAATTGCTATTAAAATATCCTGACAGCAACGATGAGAAAACGATACCTATTGAAGATTTGGGCTATGTAGTATTGGAAGACCCTCAAATTACCATTACCAACGGATTACTGAGAAAGTTAGTAGAAAATAAAACCGCAGTGATTACCTGCGACCAACAACATTTACCCTGTTCACTTTTACAACCACTAACGGGTCATAGCGAACAAACTGAACGTATGCGCTACCAATTGAATGCTAGCATACCCTTAAAAAAGAACCTTTGGCAACAAACGGTGATTGCTAAAATAGATAATCAAGCCAATCATTTTCTAATGCGAGACAAAAACGCACTACGCTTAAAACGCTACGTAAAAGAAGTGAAGAGTGGCGATTTAGACAATCAAGAAGCTATTGCAGCTGCGTTTTATTTTCAAAATTTATTTGATATAGATGGTTTTAGCCGCAACCAAAAAGGTATAGCACCCAATAATTTACTCAATTATGGCTACGCCATTTTACGAGCAGTAGCCGCTAGAGCATTGGTAAGTAGCGGTATGTTACCATCGGTTGGTATTTTCCATCATAACAAGTACAATGCCTTTTGTTTGGCAGACGATGTTATGGAACCCTACCGACCCTTTGTAGATGCTTTGGTCTATGATATTGTGGAGACCGGTTGCAATTTAGATGAGCTTAATACTAATATTAAATCTGATTTATTGATGATTCCTGCTATGGATGTGGTTATAGATGGGAAACGTAGTCCTTTGATGAATGCGATGAGTAGAACTACAACGAGTCTTTTTGAATGTTTTGAGGGTAGTAGGCGAAAATTGTTATATCCAGAATTTCAATCGTCTCTAGAGGTTTTTACAGGATAAAAAATGGATTCTGCAATACCTGCGGAATGACAAAACAGAGGCCTTAAACTAAAATACATAAACATGTATGGAATCATATTTAACTCGATTAAACCAATATAGGTGTATGTGGGTACTTGTATTTTTTGATCTGCCGACTGAAACTAGACAAGAGCGTAAAGCGGCCTCGGGCTTTAGAAAAAAATTGATAAAAGACGGTTTTGGCATGTTTCAGTTTAGCATTTATACACGCTTCTGTCCGAGTAGGGAAAATGCAGCCGTACATATTAAGCGCACCAAAATGGCCTTGCCAAAAAAAGGAAAAGTCTGTGTAATGCAGATTACCGATAAACAGTTTGGAATGATGGAATTATTTCACGGCCAAAAAGAAGTAGAGCCTGAACCTCCAAGCCAACAATTAGAATTGTTTTAATCTTAACGTTTGTCCCCTTGAGGGGACTTTAGGGATGTTTTTTAATGTTTGTGTATTACATCATAAAAAACAGGATACCAGCCTATTACATCAAGTATCCTGCGAATTATCCATAAAATTAAGGAACTGAAAGCAATTCACAACAATACCACCGCCTTTAGTAACGTTCTCAATCCTGCGAATTATCCATAAAATTAAGGAACTGAAAGCAATTCACAACAGTTCCAACG
>NZ_CALGNH010000060.1 GCF_937958655.1 uncultured Winogradskyella sp.
GTAGAACGTTTTATAAGCGATAATGGTAAGTTTAGAATTTTGTTAGCGCCAGACCCAGATAGCCATCCATGGCCAGAAGATGTAAGAGCAGGCTCAGGTGCCTTTACAATGGCGCTATTAGACGATGTGCCAATCGGTTATGAATTGTGGCGACGATTAAATGGTTTTCCACCAAATTACTACCAACCACAAGATGGAAGTGGAGCTAAAAAAGCGAAGAAATAAGCATGAAGTATCTAAGTACATTACTTTTTATAGTTGTTAGTTTATTTAGTTATGGACAATCAGACTCTATTTCAGAAGTCTTACGTTTCAATGAGTATTTAGCCTACGTTAAAGAGTTTCATCCTATTGTGAAGCAAGCCGAATTGGTAATAGATCAAAGCCAGGCAAAACTCTTAAAATCTAGAGGTGCTTTTGATCCTAAGTTTGAAGTAGATTATGACCGAAAAAAGTTTAAAGGGCTTGAGTATTTTGATCGTCTCAATGGTATGTTTAAAATACCGACATGGTATGGTATAGAGCTTAAAGCAACTTTTGAAGAAAATTCTGGTGAGTTTCTAAATCCTGAAGCCTTTGTGCCAGAAGACGGTTTATATTCTGCTGGTATAAAGATGTCTGTAGCCCAAGGTTTTTTAATTAACGACCGTATGGCAGCGCTTAAGCAGGCAAGATTGTTTAGGGAACAAGCAAGGGCAGATCGCGATATTTTTGTCAATACTATTCTTTTTGAAGCCTCGTTGGCTTACTTTAAATGGTTGCAAGCCTACAATGAATTACAGCTGTTTCAAAACTTTTTAACCAATGCAGAATTACGATATAGAGGTATAGAACGTGGCGCAGAAGTGGGTGAACGTGCCGAAATAGACGTTGTTGAAGCGCGTATTGCTATTAATCAGCGCAAGCTCAGTTTAGAGCAAGCTAAAGTAAAATTGATGAAAGCTGCATTAGAGCTATCAACCTTTTTATGGTTAGAAGATAATGTACCAGTAGAATTACAACCTAACGTAATACCAGACGTTTCCTCAGAACCAATAGTAGATGCAACGTTTAACATTAATCAATTACGACAAGATGATGTGATTATAGAAACGCATCCAAAAATGGTATCTTTAGATTATAAATTACAAAGCTTAGAAGTAGATACACGCTTAAAAGCCAATAAATTATTACCAAAAGTAGATGTAGAATATAATTTTATTACAGAAGTACCAGAAGTAGCCAGAACTTTAAATACTGCCGAATATAAAGGTGGTTTAAATATAAGTTTTCCTTTATTTTTAAGAAAAGAACGCGGAGATCTCAGATTGGCAAAACTAAAAATGCAAGACACTGAGTTTGAAATGGACGCCACAAGAGTTAACCTTCAGAATAAAATTAATGCACTAAGGCAAGAGCTAGATTCTTATGTTTTACAGAACGAATTGGTAGGGCAAATGGTAACTGATTATTTGAGGATGTTAGAGGCCGAAGAGCGCAAATTTACACTCGGAGAAAGTTCATTATTCTTGGTCAACTCTCGAGAATCCAAACTTATCGATGGACAACTAAAGGCCATAGAAGTACAGTATAAATTTTTTAGTACCAAAGCAAAGTTATTTAAAAGTTTGGCGGTTAATCCTAATTTTTAGATTTAAGATAATAGACTTGAGATAATAGACTTGAGATAATAGACATGAGACCATAGACATGAGATATTAGACTAGTTTGAAGAAGATATGTTGTTCGTTTTTTATCATGTCTTATTTCTAAAATCTCTTTTCTATAATTTATATTTGCTACATGAACGTACATTTTATAGCAATTGGTGGTGCAGCAATGCACAATTTAGCCATAGCACTTCACAATAAAGGATATAAAATCACAGGAAGTGATGATACCATTTTTGATCCGTCAAAGTCAAGATTAGATGCCAAAGGCTTGTTGCCAGAATCTATGGGTTGGTTTCCAGAAAAAATCACTTCAGATTTAGATGCTATAGTTCTTGGAATGCATGCCAAAGCCGATAATCCAGAATTATTAAAAGCCCAAGACTTAAGTTTAAAAATTTATAGTTATCCTGAATTTTTATATGAGCAAGCCAAAGACAAGACCCGAGTTGTTATAGGTGGAAGCCATGGTAAAACTACAATTACCTCTATGATTTTGCATGTAATGCATTATCACGATAGAGACGTGGATTATATGGTAGGTGCGCAGCTCGAAGGTTTTGATGTAATGGTGAAACTTACCGAAGATAATGACTTTATCGTTCTAGAGGGTGACGAATATCTAAGTTCACCAATAGACAGACGTCCAAAGTTTCATTTGTACAAACCTAATATAGCCTTATTGAGTGGCATTGCTTGGGATCATATTAATGTGTTTCCAACGTATAAAAATTATGTAGAGCAGTTTAGCATTTTTGTAGATTCTATTGTAAGAGGAGGAAGCATCAATTACAATGAAGAAGATTCCGAAGTCAAACGTGTTGTAGAAGCTTCTGAAAATCAAATTAGGAAGCTAGCCTATCGTACACCAGAGTATACTGTTGAAGCTGGCGAAACCTTATTAGAAACGTCCGAAGGTCCTATGCCAATTGAGGTATTTGGTGCTCATAATCTCAATAATTTAGCTGGTGCTAAATGGATTTGCCAACACATGGGTATAGATGAAGAGGGTTTTTACGAAGCTATATCTACATTTAAAGGAGCAAGTAAGCGTTTAGAGAAAATTGCTGAAAATTCTAAAAGTGTGGCTTATAAAGATTTTGCACATAGCCCAAGTAAGGTAGAAGCAACAACCAAAGCAGTAAAAGAACAGTACAAAGACAGAACTTTAGTAGCTTGTTTAGAGTTGCATACGTATAGTAGTCTAAATGCGGAATTTTTAAAAGAGTATAAAGGTGCATTAGATGCTGCAGATGTTGCAGTGGTCTTTTATTCACCGCATGCTGTTGAGATTAAAAAGTTAGAAGAAGTCACTCATAAGCAGATTGCAACCGCCTTTGAACGAGATGACTTAATCATTTATACCAATCCAAAAGATTTTAAAGACTTTCTATTCTCACAGAACTTTGAAAACAAGTCATTGCTTTTAATGAGCTCTGGTAACTATGGAGGTTTAGATTTTGATGAGGTGACAAAACTGTTTTAGAGTTTTGTGGATCCTGTCCCGAAGGCTTTCGGTATTGTTTTAGGAGCTTATCTTAAATAGCGGAATAAAGGTGTCTCGAGGCGAGAATGCCGATGTACCATGCTCATCTGCTGTAAGATCCATACTTAACTAAACTCCAAAATATAAAAAGACCAATGAGTCCAATACTTGCATAACCATAAAATACGGCTATGAGTAGTAGAAAACTTATTATAAGAACTATGGTTTTAAAAATACGATTAGGCTTTTTTTTGTGATGAGATGTTTTACTGTTTAATAATTGATTTAAATAAATCTCATCAGATTTTTTTAAGTAAAATTCAATATCAGACTGGTCAAAATTATGAGCTTTTATTTCTTTGATTATCTCAGTTTTAGATAATCCTTTTTTTCTTAATGAAACGCAATAATCTAATTTATTCACTTTTATTTAATCAGTATTATTTCACATAAAAATACTTAAAATAGTTAATGTTATAAATTTTCCACAAAATCTTTAAAAACCGCTTTATGCTTTTCTAAATCTAAATCTGGTGACACAGCAACTCTAGCAATATAATCTTTATCGCCCTCTTTAGTAGTGCCTTGTGTTGAGGTGGCTGGTATCGTCCAATAACAGCCTTTTAATTGTCCATAGCTTACGCAATACTTACTCTCATTTGGGATCTCCGTAATCATTAAGTTAATGAGCTTATGGTTTAGTTTTCGCTTATAAGCTTCGCGTTCTTCAGGTGAATTTCCCTTAGTTGGTAGGTCTAGCGAAAATACTGAAGGTGTAAAGCCTTGTTCTGCTAAGGCTTCGGATACAAAATTGATTTTAGCTTGGGGTAATGTGGTTTCAATAAAGTTAACAAACTCACACGTATTCTTGTAAGCCTCTGCAATGCGTTGTAACATCGTTGGCATTTGTTCTGCTAATAGTTGATATTGCAATGCTGTAGCTTCATTATCGCAAAGTAATAAATGTTGTTCTATAGCTTGCATTAATGGTTTTGCAGATGTGTTTGCCGCAGCATAACCTGCTGTACATTTTCCACCACTAGGAAACTTAGATCCACTGATATATGCAATGGTTTTTACAGGTGCTAGTATAGCATCATCACTTAAAAACTGAATATTTGGGCAAAAGGTTTGGTCTAAAATAAATACGGGTGCAATAGCTGTTTGTCCAGTTTTGGTGTGTCTTACTTTAGTTAAAACTGCCTTTAGTTGTTCCATTTCTGGGACTTCTACACGTGGGTTGGTAGGTATTTCAGCAATGATATAAGGGACTGCGTCTTCCTTAGCAACTTCTGCTAAAACCTTTTCTAGACTTTTAATCATGTCATTATCACCATCAACTTGCAGGTCTACTACCTCTACATAATCTAAACAAGCAGCGACACGTCTGGCTTGGTCATTAGTGCCACCATAACAATTAGTTGGTACAATAAACTTAACGGGTTTTTCTTTGTAATGATCTAGTGCATCATTAATTAAACCCATCATTATGGCATACTGAATAGATAAACCACTAGAGCCCACTACAGGTTTTGTTGTTGTATCTGTAATGGTTTTTATAGTGTCTAATACCTTTGTTTTTGTAGCCTCGTTAGACGTTATAGACTGAGTCGCAGTTTCTTGGGTTAATGCACGTAATGCTATTGCACAATTGGCTGGTGTCATAGCTATGGTTTCTCTACGACGCACATGCTGTATGTTTGAAATGTAATTGGTGTTATGCTCTCCATTAATACTAATAACGCTGCCTAAATTATTATATAAATGGAGATAGAAATCAATATTAGGGTTATGGTTTAAAGTGCTTATTTTATCTTGTGTTGAGATTAAAATAGTACTACCGTCAAACTTGGGAATAGCATTTAGATCTTCAATTTTTTTAAGTTCAAAATTATAACCATACACATGTTTTATAATAGCGGCATCAAAAGACTTCGGTAAATCGTGGGTATATAAAATCTGTGTGTTCTTTTGGTTTAATAAGTTAGTTCTTAGCACCGCTAAAATTGGTGTGGTTTCTGATGAAAAACTAATCACCTGCTCTGCTGTTATATGATGTAATTTGGCAAGGGTCCATTCTAACACACAAGAGAGTGGGTGGCCTAAGCGTATGTAATCATAGGCCGTTGGTAATACTTTTAGTGCTGATGCTTCAGCATTATGAGTATTAAATAAGGTTTCAAAGTGTTCTAAGAATTGAGTTTTAGCCAAGGGCTCATTATAAATATCTAAACGATGTGTGGTTAGATTTAGCCAATCTTTAGGCATGTTTTCTAATACCGCTTTTATATAATGTCGTATGTTATTGTCTTGCATATCGTATCCTTTGATATCGTTTGTAAAGATATATTAGTTGAGAATACTGTAAAACCTTACAGCTGTTCCTTTATGAAAAAACGTTATCCAAAAATTGTTTAATACTTTCTTTATTGGCTCTAAGTAATTCCTCACGTGCTAATTTTTTATCCTTAGCTTTTTTGTCTTGCGAGAGTTTAAATTTACCTTCCCAATGGGTAATAGAGATTTCAAACATTTTTATATAATCTAAGTTAGCATCTAATCTTGGGTTGTCTGGTTCTAAAACATACTTGTGGTCTGGTGCTTCTAAAAACTCCGTCATGGTAATTAAGGATTGCTTTAAAGCCGCTTTACTTTCAATAGCTTTTACTGTTCCTTTTAAATGCACTTTTATATAATTCCAAGTTGGTAATTGTGTTGTAGAATATACGGTTGGTGAAATGTAACATTGTGGTCCACCAAAAATGATGGTAACATCATTATTATCTTTAAGAAGTTTGGTTTGAGGATTATATATATCAATATGACCAATAAGTTTTTTATCCTCGTAAACCAAAGGTAAATGAGTAACTAAAGGTTGGTTGTTGTCTACCGAAATAACCGTGGCTAAGGGATAGGTTTTAATCACCTCAATCATGTGATTGATGTTGTCGTCCTGATGATGTTTTGGTGGATACAATAGATTTACGATTTACGATTTGAGATTTTCGATTACTGATTACTGCCTACTAAATTCACACACCAAATTGCTTAAAGTGATGGTCTAAATGTTTGTATTGTATTTGTCCCCATTGTTGTGACGTAAAGTGACCAAAAGCAGGGTGAGGAGCAAATTCTGTTTTGGTGCGTTGCGAGTAGGCTTCATCAATTAAGGCTTCTAATTTTATTTTCTCCTGTTCAAAATCTTTAGTGTCTTCAGTTTTTAAAAATTTGGCTGTTGGTAATCCTTTTTTCCAAGGTTTGTCATTATACATCGATTTTTTGAATAAAAGTTTAACCAACCAATTGGGTTTCATGCCGTAGTCATTTTTTTCTAGTAGAATATTAAATGGGCCTTGGCAATGCCATACCATTTGACCCGTATTCATTTTGCCCCAATTAGCTGTAGCACTTTCATTAAGTTTAGATATACGTGCTTTTATTTCATTATAAGCCTTTTCCTCAAATATAGATTGCATAATAATTGATTTATTTAGTGGCTTAAAATTACAATTTTTTATCTTTAAAGCATGTCAGAAAAACCAACGTCTTTTTCCATAAAAAATTGGTCTCAAGATGATCAGCCAAGAGAGAAACTAAGAGATAAAGGAAAAGCTAACTTGAGTGATGCAGAACTCGTGGCTATACTCATAGGTTCTGGAAGTAGAGCTGAAAGTGCTGTGGATTTGTGTAAACGTATTTTGGCTAGTGTAGATAATAATCTTAATGCTTTAGGAAAATTGTCTATTAAGCAATTAATGGAATTTAAGGGTATAGGTGAGGCCAAAGCAATTACTATTACTGCAGCTTTAGAGTTGGGTAGACGAAGACGATTAGAAGCTAACATGCGATTAGATAAAATAGAATCTAGCCGATCTGTTTATAATATTATGCAACCCCTTTTGGGCGATTTACCACATGAAGAGTTCTGGGTTTTATATCTTAATAATTCTAATAAAGTCATTCAAAAAAATCAACTAAGTAAAGGTGGTATTACTGGTACTTTAGTCGATGTGCGTTTGGTGCTTAAAAGTGCTTTAGAAGTAGGAGCAACGGCTTTAGTATTGTGTCATAATCATCCATCAGGAACATTAAAAGCTAGTAAAGCAGATATCGCTATTACCAATAAACTAAAAACAGCAGCAAAAAGTTTAGATATAAACGTATTAGATCACCTAATCATAACAGAGAAAGCATACTTTAGTTTTGCAGATGAAAACCTTATGTAAAGCGTTTAATTTCAATTTAAAAATCTCAAATTTTAAGGTTTAAATTTTTAGTCTTCTAAATGTATAATATTGCGTTTAGAATTTGTTATTTTTAATTTTTTACGACCAACTGCAACTGAATACAGCAAACTGAAAATGTTACTAGTCTACTCACATAAAATTACATCTCGATTACAATATACATTTAAGCATATTTGCAAACGTATTTTGGGACTAGAGGTAAAATTTACATCTAAAGTAGAAGATTTTATTGCGCACAGTAGCCTTAAGATGTCTTATACAAAACAGCCATTGAGTAATGAATTATTTGTACGAAGTCATACGCTGTTGTTTGAGCAAGGCCTGTCCGATTTAGATATTAATGTACAGCCATGGGAAACAACCAAAGGTTTTTTTGCTGCTGGTGAGCGTAGTGATTTAGCGTTTGACATTTTTGCAGCTTCCTTTTATTTACTGAGTCGTTATGAGGAATATTTGCCTCATGTTAAAGATGATTATGGAAGATTTACGGCAAAAAACAGTTTGGCATACAAGCAACATTTTTTAAACCAGCCCGTGGTAGATATTTGGGCTTATAAACTGCAGAAAATACTGCAAGAGCGTTTTCCAGATTTTAAATTTCCTCAAAGACATTATAAGCTTCAACCTGTGATAGATGTGCCTATGGCTTATTATTTTAGAAAAAAGGGTCTACTTAGAACTATTGGAGGTACATTAGCGGACATAGGCAGATTTAAGTTTAGGCAACTCTATCAACGGTATTTGGTTTTAATGGGTTTTAAGCGCGATCCTTACGATACCTTTAAATGGATTATTACCAAACAAAAGCAGTGTCAGTTTAAATTTATGGTGCTATTTTTAATAGGCGATTACTCTACCTACGACAAAAATATAAGCACCAATAAAAAAGAATTTGTTTCTCTAATAAAATCGGTAGCAGATTATTGTAACGTTGGTATTAAAGCCTCCTACTTTGCTTTAGAAGACTTATCTATTTTGAAGAAAGAAAAACTAAAGATGGAGTCTATTATTAATACGGAATTGGCGGCTGTAAGACATTCATTTTCAAAATTAAACTTACCTAAATCATATAGGCATTTAATTGAGTTAGAAATTAATCAAGAATTTACAATGGGCTACATAGATAAGCTTGGTTTTAGAGCTGGTACCTGTACACCGTTTCAATTTTACGACTTAGATTACGAGGTAGAGACACCATTGCAAATTAATCCTTACCATTGCTTAGATTTTGGCTTATTAAAGTACCAATCTCAACTCGATAAAAAAGAACATCTGCAAAAACTCATGGATCAAATTAAGGCGGTAAATGGCACTTTTACACCTGTATTTCATAATTATGCATTTAGTAATTTAGAGCGATGGAAGGGTTATAAATCGCTTTTTAATTTAATACTAGAATCTGCTGAATGACAACCGATATAAAACACGTATTTTTTGACCTAGACCATACGCTTTGGGATTTTGATAAAAATTCTGGCCTAACTTTTGATAAGATTTTTAAACGCAACAACATAGATGTTAATCTTAATGCCTTTTTAGAAGTTTATGAGCCCATTAATTTACGTTACTGGAAACTCTATAGAGAAGAACAAATTTCTAAATCTAATTTAAGATACGGTCGTTTAAAAGACGCTTTTGATGCTGTAGGGATTGAGGTTAAGGATGAGCTCATAAATCACTTATCTATTGCGTATATAGAGCATTTAACAACGTTTAATCATTTGTTTGAAGGGACATTAGAGATCTTAAATTATTTAAAAGATAAGTACGTGTTGCATATTATTACCAATGGTTTTGAAGAAGCTCAAGAACGAAAAATGAAAAATTCTAACATTAGAGATTATTTTAAAACAGTCACTAACTCAGACATGGTTGGTGTTAAAAAACCCAATCCAAAAATCTTTAATTTTGCTTTAGATTTGGCCAAAGCCTTACCAACAGAAAGTATAATGATTGGAGATAGTTTAGAAGCAGATATTGAAGGTGCAGATCAAATAGGTATGGACACCATTTATTTTGACTATAAGGATTTAAATAATTCTAAAGGATACAAGAAAATCACAGAACTAAAATCAATAAAAAACTATCTTTAAAAAAGCAATATGTTTAAAAACGTAATTACATTCATACTACTTTCCATAGGTTTAATAACCTTTGGGCAAAACGAGGTAAATAATTACAAATATGTAATAGTGCCTAAAAGTTTTGATTTTACTAAAGGCGAAGACCAATATCAATTAAATTCTATAGCAAAGTTTTTGTTTAATAAGTATGGCTTCATAGCTTATTTTGAAGGAGAGGACTATCCCAAAGATTTAAGGTTGAATAGTTGTCTTGCTTTAGAGGCTGATGTCTACGAGGTTAAAGGAGGTTTTCTTAAAACTAAATTAGAGATAGCTCTAAAGAATTGTAATGATAAAATTGTAGTAACATCTAAGGTTGGTGAATCTAAATTGAAAAATTATGGAAAAGCCTACAACCAGGCCTTAAGAGATGCTTTTATTACATTTAAAAATAGCAACTACAAATATACACCAGTTAATGACGCTGATATAGAACTAACGGCTGTTTCACCAAGTGAAAATGAAACTATTTCAGAGCCTCTTGAACGTGCAACCAATCCTAAAATAGACCAGCAAGAGCTTGTGGCAAATTTTAATTCTGAAACTATATACTATGCACAACCTATAGAAAATGGGTATCAACTTATAGACTCAGAACCTAAAATAATTATGATTTTATTAAAAACCAGCGCGCCAGATATATTTATGGTAAAGGATAAAAATGCTATGGTTATTAAGAAAAACAATCAATGGTTGTTTACAGAAAACCAGGGTGATAAATTAATAGAGAAGCGCTTAAATATTAAATTTTAATAGCCGTATTTTTCTTTCCAACGTGCTTTTAAAAATTGGCGTTGTGCATTTTCTCTGGCGTTATTTCCTGGATTATAAAGCGTTGTATTTTTAATGGCTTCGGGTAAAAATTCGTGCTCGGCAAAATTGTTATCATAGCTATGGGCATATTTGTAAGCTTCACCATAACCTAATTCTTTCATTAATTTTGTAGGTGCATTTCTTATAGATAAAGGCACAGCCAAATCTCCAGTTTCTCTAACAAGTTGCTGTGCTTTGTTAATGGCTTCATAGGCTGCATTACTTTTTGGTGAACTTGCTAAATATGTTGCGCATTGGCTTAGAATAATTCTAGATTCTGGATGTCCTATTACCGACACCGCTTGAAAAGTATTGTTTGCAATAACCAAAGCTGTGGGATTTGCATTTCCAACATCTTCACTAGCCAAAATAAGAAGTCTTCTCGCTATAAACTTTACGTCTTCTCCTCCTTCTATCATTCTTGCTAAGTAATACACAGCAGCATTAGGATCACTACCTCTAATTGATTTAATAAAAGCAGATATTATATCATAATGTTGCTCGCCTGTTTTATCATAACGTGCGGCTTTGTTTTGCACTTGTCTTGTGACCAAATCGTTAGTGATTACTATAGGTTCCTTATCAAAAGAGGTAACGAGTAATTCAAATATATTTAAAAGTTTTCTGGCATCACCGCCAGAAAATTTAATGAGTGCTTCGGTTTGTTTTAGTTCAATGTTTAGTTTAGAAATAACGGTGTCTTCTTCAATAGCACGTTGTAATAACGCTTCTAAATCGGCTTTGCCAAACGCATTTAACGTATAGACTTGGCAACGCGATAACAGGGCAGAAATAACCTCAAAACTAGGGTTTTCTGTTGTAGCTCCAATTAAAGTTACCCAACCTTTTTCTACAGCTTCTAATAATGAGTCTTGTTGCGATTTACTAAAACGATGAATTTCATCAATAAATAATATTGGGTTTTTTGCCGTAAATAGGCCACCACTTTTTTTAGCTTTATCAATAACCTCTCTTATATCTTTTACACCAGAATTTATAGCACTTAACTTAAAGAAAGGACGCTTAGACTCGTTAGCAATAATATTGGCTAATGTGGTTTTTCCAATACCAGGTGGTCCCCAAAGTATTAACGAAGGAATAACACCGCTTTTAATTTGCTGATATAACATACCATCCTTACCAACAAGATGTTGCTGGCTTAAGTAGTCGTTTAATACTTTAGGACGGAGACGTTCGGCTAAAGGAATATTCATGGTTTAAAATTACAACTAATATTTTTCAGAGTTAAAAAAATGGTTATGACAATATTTCATACAATCATACTTTGGTCATAAATTTGAAATACTAGTTTTAAAATTAAGTATGTCCTCCCAACAGTTTAAGTACTCTAATACTATAATCATTTATCCTTTATTGATACTGTTTTTAGTATGGTTGGTGTTTTGGTACCAAATTAATATTGATTATGGTATTAAATCCTTGGGAATAAGACCACAAAAAATTAATGGGCTTATAGGTATATTTACGAGTCCTTTTTTACACAGTGATCTTAATCACATTTATAATAATTCAATTCCGCTTTTAGTATTGTCCTTAGCACTGTTTTATTTCTATAATAAAATTGCATGGAACGTTATTTTGTATGGTATACTATGTTCTGGGTTTTTAACATGGCTCATTGGCGCTTCAGGTAATCACATAGGTGCTAGCGGGTTAATCTATGTCCTTTTTAGTTTCGTGTTTTTTAAAGGAATTATAGCTAAAAATTTTAGGCTAATTGCACTGTCTTTGTTGGTTATATTTTTGTACGGAAGTATGATTTGGTATATTTTTCCTATAAAGGAAGGGATGTCTTGGGAAGGGCATTTAAGCGGTCTTATTACGGGTTTATTTTTTGCGCTTGTTTATAGAAAAAAAATAGCTAAACCAAAACGTTATAAATGGCAAGAGCCAGATTACAATGAGGAAGAAGATCCCTTTATGCGTCATTTTGATGAAGATGGAAATTTTATTGAAATTTTACCAGAGGACGAAAGCTTAGAGCCTAATGATTGATAAACGTATTTAGAAATAACTATTAGGCTAATCTTAAAAACCCATAGCGTTTAAGGCTATATTTTTTATAGTTATTAAGTAGTACTGAATAGAAAAACCATCTCACTTCTGAGATGGTTTTATACAAACTAAACTTGTTTAAGTTTATTCTGGGCAATTGTTCAATAATTCACCTGTTGGTGGGCCATTGGTTTGGCTACCGTCACCAACACCTTCATTAAGTACAACCATGCCATTAGGATCGGTGAGGGTGTATAAATTCTCTCCTTCCCAATCACCAGATGTGTAGGTAAATGTAAATATCGTTGTACCTTCTGGTATAGTAATGGTTACTGTTGTTCCAAAACCAGCTGCTGAATACGTTGTTGATTCACCACTAATGTTTACAGTTATTTGGCCACCGTTCCAGCCATCACCGTAAAGGTCGGTCATCTCAAGCGTCCAATCACCAGGCACAGGAACATTTAAACAAATAACATTAGAAATAAACGTATGTTGTGCAGATTGGTTGGCAAAGTTGGCACTAACATCAGAGAATGTGCCTTCTGGGTTAGTCAGCGCCAAACGAAAGTTAAACTGATCTCCCCCTTCTAAATCTGTTGTGGTTAGGCCTAACAAGTTTAAAATATCCTCAGCGGCAAAATCAACCATAACCTGAGGAAATGGACCTGAGCTTGTGTCAAATTCGGATGCAGGTATTGATAGTAATAATTGTTCGCCTGCAAGTTCATCTGACAATCTGGTTGCGTTAACAAACACTTCAAATAAACTAATATCATTTCCATTATCTAAAGATATCAACTGATATGTTTTAGTAAAATTAGAACCAGAAGGGTCTAATAAATTGATGTCACTAAGCCCTTCTGAAAGAATCTGTTGGGCAAATGGGCCACCACTTACATTGAGGTCTTCGATGTCCACAGGAAGTGTATCGTCGTCCGAACATCCTATATTGAAAATCAATACGGATGCTAATAAAAATTTAAAAATCTGTTTCATATTGCTTTATTTTTATTGTATAAATCCATCAGGATTATTATCCCAAAAGGTTTTTACGGTTATACCAGCTTTTTGGTCTATGTTAGGATTTCTATCTACAGTCACATTAGGGTATAGGAAGGATCTTGGGAAATTACCTGTTCCTAATAAAGTAGGTTGAAGGTTAATAGGTGTTCCAGTTCGTCTATATAAGTTATAGCCTTCTACACCGTTACCGAATAAGGCAATCCAATATTCTTTACCAATAACAGCCATTCTTCCTCCATCGTCGGTTGCACCATCGTATAAGGCAAGAACTTCGTCCACATAATTCTCAACATCAGCCATAGTGGGTACATTACTAAAACTATCTGGGTTTGGTAGTTTACTCATTACAGTAGCGATAGATGATCTCACTCCTTGCTCTAACATTGCTCTAGGATCCTCTCCGGTGCCTAAGTTAAGCGCAGCCTCTGCTCTCATAAAGTAAACAAAAGAATCCATCATAATAGGCCATATCCCTGCACCGTCAAGACCATCACCTGCACTTATATCTTCTGCATCGTTATCGTCAAAACGACCACCTATAGGGTAAGTGCCAAATGTCATACGTTTGGCGTTATCTGGTGGGATTCCATCCGCTTCAGCATGATCTCTTCCCCAATAACCATCACCTCTATCAAAAAGTGAGCAAAATGGTAATGGTGCCGCAGAAATAGCGTCAACAGAAGCATAAGAACTTGGTCTCGGATCGTTCCAACAATCAATTTCGTTATTTAATGTCGCTGGGTCTGTAGGAAATTCATCTACCTGTCTGTAGATATAATAACGTAATCTTGGGTCGTCAATTCCTTTTTCTATAGTCAGTGCCCAAGCCAAATAGTTTGGGATGTATTCTCCTGTATTAGCGGCCTCATATTCTTCAAAATAATATTGATGCTTACTTTGAGGATTGTCACTTGTACCGGCTTGCCAAAAGAAATCGTCACTATTATCTGTAATAATATCCTCTGTATTAATTAAGCTAGTAATTTCACCAGCTGCATTAGGATCTACTAAACTTATATTTAAATAATACTTTAATTTTAGTGTATTAGCTAGTTTACTCCACTTGTCAATATCATCACCGTAAAATAAATCACCAAACAAATCACTAAAATCCGGTGTTGTATCATCAATTTGGTCAAAATCGTTTAAGGCATCATTTAGATCTGCTAAGGCTGCAGCGTAAACATCAGCGGCAGGATCTAACGTAGGAAAAACATCTCCACCTTGGAGGGCTTCAGATAATGGTACATCCCCAAAATAGTCCACTAAGGTCATTAAGGTATAAGCCCTAATTATTTTGTTTACCCCTAAGTGACGAAAACGATTAGATTCTACTAAGATAGGCTCAATTAATTTTATTTCATTCAAAATATCTGCGTAAGCTATACTCCACATATTAGCTAAATTTCCATTAGAATTAATGAAATTAACCTCATAAGTGTTAAACATATACTCTAAACGTACAGCTTCTGCACCTGCCTCAGTGGCTTCTGCAAAAAACTGATTAAAATTTGACAGTACAAAATTTAAGTTCGTATCTGGGTCTAATGCATCAGGTGTTGGTACATTAGGGTCTTGTAAAAGATCTAATTCCGTAGTCTCACAAGATATGGTAATGGCTAATAGTATTAGCAATAACCACGTTAATTTGGTCTTTATTATTTTTCTCATAGCTTTTAATTAAAATGTTACTTTAACACTTGCACCATATCTTCTCGAATTCCAAGACGTTAAATAGTCAAATCCTTGTGAGTTACCAACACCTAAACTATTTAATTCAGGATCGTAATTAACACTCTTTGGCACATTAAATGCCTTAACAAAAAGATTTTGACCAGATAAAGTTAATGAAACTGCACCAAATGGTGTATTATCTAACCATTTTTTAGGCATATTATAAGATATAGAAGCTTCTCTAAGGCGCACATGGCTGGCATCGTATATAAGTAATTCATCGGTGCCAAAACCTATATTGTCAAAATAAGCTTCGGTAGCTGTTAGTTGAATATTGTTGGGTTGCCCAGTAGATTGTCTTACACCTGGTAATATGATACTTTGTGTACGGTCAAAATCAGTGTCTTCTACAAGACCTCTACCTACTAAAGCACCAACGGTAGTTGCTAAGATATCACCTCCTTGTTGATATTCCCACTGCATATTAAAACTAAAGTTTTTCCAAGATACAACATTGTTTATTGTTGAGAACCAGTCTGGGTTTGGATCACCAATGATTCCGTTTGTGTTATCTTGAATCCAGTATCCATTTTCATCAACCAAACGATTACCAGCGTCATCTCTTAAAACGCGTGTTCCAAAAATAACTCCTAATTGTTCACCGTTTATAGCGGCGTTGGCTGGTGTAGAAAATATACCTCCGTACAGAATCTGCTCACCATCATCTAGTCCTTGTACTTCACTTACATTGCGACTAAAACTTCCAGAAAGTTTCCAATTCCAGTTTTCTGTTCTTACAGGTGTGACATCGGCAACAATTTCTAAACCTTTGTTAATAACGTTACCCACATTTGTAAATTGACTAGTAAAACCAGTTTCTGGTGGAAGTGGTCTTGCTATAATTTGATCTTCGGTGTCTCTGTTATAATATGTAAATTCAAAACCTACTCTATTATCTAAAAATCTTGCATCTACACCAACTTCAAATTCTTTCGATAATTCTGGACGTAAATTAGGATTTGGAAGTAGGTTTGGAATACTCGTAGTTATTGTTCCTCTACCGTTGGCCTCAAAAACATTTGGAATTAAATTAGCTGTTGGTCTCGTAATATAATTTGCACTTGGAAACCCTGGTGCTGTACCATAACCCGCTCTTACCTTTAAGAAGTTGATTCCATTTTGACTTCTAATTTCAGGAAACGCACTTGTAGGAATAAACGATGCACTAACACCTGGTGCTATTTGCGATCTGAATTCTGGCTCTAGGTTAGAGGTCCATTCATTTCTTACAGATGCGTTTAAATATAAATAGTTTTTATAAGATAGGGTAGTTGCACCATATAATGCTACAATATTTCTCTCATCTTGGAATTGATAGGTTGAATTATTACCTGCAAATAACGTACCTTCTATTATAGTACTTGAGTTTTGGTAATTAATGTGATTTTGTAAACCAAAAATAATTTGATCTCTACTCTCTGCACCGTCAGTAAATAATTCTTGTCGTTGTGAGTTAGCACCAAAGGTAGCTTGTACACTAAAATCTTCATTTAATTGTTTGTCAATATTAAGTAGTAACGAATGGTCCCAAACAGATCTTCTAGCGCTTGTAGTTTGTAGATAACCCGTTGGGTGGATTCCGTCGTTAGCACCTCTATTAATGCTGCGTTCTGTCATGGTATTTGTAATATCAAAACCAGCTCTGTAGCTTAAGGTCATCCAATCATTTAATTCGTAGGATGTTATAAAATTACCAAAAACCCTATTCGTGTTATTTTCGTCTTTTGTATTGTCAACAACCCATAGTGGGTTCATACGGTCATTACCACCTCTGTACCATAAACTTTCACCAGTTACAGGGTGTTGGTATGGTGAGCCCGTTATATCAACACTCCTTGGTAAGTATAGTATATTCCAAACCGAAGCTATACCACCAGTACCAGCTGTTGATATTGTTACATCACTACCTGTTGAGGCATCTGTAAATGGTGAGGTAATATCTGTTTTAGCAAAATTTACTTTTCCATTAATGCTAAATTTGTTATTAAATTTATAAGAAGAAGCCAAAGAGAAGTTATTTCTCACCAATTGGTTTCCAGGTATAAAAGATTCGTCATCAACATGACTGTAACTTACGTTAAAATTTCCTTTATCACCCATACTACCAGAAGCATTAACAGACGTAGTAGATACGATACCTGTTCTAAAAAAAGCGTCTTGGCTGTTAAAAGGTCTGTAGGCAACCTCTGGCGCATCTAGATCTGTTCTTCCAGGGAAAAGCTCAGACGGCTCAACACCAAAGTTATTAAGTAACATTGTTCTAAATGCATTATCAATAGTGTCTTGGCTGTCAAAACGAGAACCCCAATTACTAAAAAATGCGCCGTATTGATTTTGGAAACCATTACCCCAAGTATCTTGGTAGTCTGGTAGGATAATATTATTTGTAAATAAAGATTGTGTTACACTTATCTCCATTTTCTTGCTTGCCTCACCACCAGATTTTGTTGTAATTAAAATCACACCATTTCTACCTTGTCCACCATATAATGCTGTTGCACTTAACCCTTTTAAAATACTTACGCTTTCAATGTTGTTTGGATCAATGTCTGCAAAACCACTTCTAACATTACCGGATTGGAAACTTGCAGAACTCGCAGCTTGGTTTGAACCACCTGTAGAGCCGTCAATTAAAACACCATCAACTACAAATAAGGGTTGGTTACCACCTGTAATTGAAGAAAATCCACGAATTATAATATTAGATCCACTTCCAGAAACACCACCTGTACCTGTAATTCTAACACCAGAAGCCTTACCTCTAAGTATTCTACCAATATCGGTATCTGGTTTTTGCTCAATATCTTTACTTTCTACAGTAGATACGGCATACCCAAGCGCTTTTTTCTCTTTCTTAATACCTTGTGCAGTAACAATCACCTCTTCTAAAGAATTGTCTGGTTCCAAGGAAATGTTAATGGTATTAGCCTCAGCGACAATTACTTCTTTGTTGGCATAGCCTACATAGCTAAAAACCAATACATCACCGCTACCTACGTTTATGGAATATTTACCATCAAAGTCCGTTGCCACACCATTACTGGTGTTTTTTTGTAAAACTGTGGCTCCCGGTAAGGGTAATCCACTTTCATCAGAAACTACTCCCGTCACTGTTTTTTGTTGTGCAAATCCAATTTGCATCAACAAAGCAACGAGCAGTGTTAATCTAATTTTTAATGTTGTCTTCATATTAATGTGTTAAAAATTTAACACAAACTTGGAGATAAAATAGTTAAGAAACAAAGAAAGTGTTAAAAACTTTAACAAATTTCTAAAGTCTGAAATAATAGGGTGAATTATTTTTATATACTGAAAATAGCGATATAAGATTATGAATCCTTCAATCGCTGCCTTAAGGCTTCATATAAAAAAGCACCACATGCCACAGAAACATTTAAAGATTCAATATCTCCTAAAATAGGAAGTTTAGCTTGTTCATCTACAATTTTTAATACCGAAGGATTAATACCTCTGCCTTCAGAACCCATAATAATTGCAGTAGGTTCAGCTAGTGAAATGTCGTAAATGGATTTTTCTGCTTTTTCTGTGGCTGCAATAATCTTAATATCGGACGATTGTAAATAAAAAATAGCGTCTTTTATATGATCAACTTTGCAAATAGGAATTTTAAAAATAGCACCAGCACTTGTTTTAATAGTGTCTCCATTAACCGGTGCTCCGCCTTTTTTCTGAATTATTATTCCAGAAACACCTGTACATTCTGCTGTTCTAATGATTGCGCCAAAGTTACGTACATCGCTTATTTGGTCTAGCAATAAAAATAATGGAGGTTTTTTAGAATCTAAAACCTCTGAGACTAAATCTTCTATAGCGTAAAAGGTGATTGGAGAAATGTAAGCTACTGCACCTTGGTGATTTTGATGAGTTAACCGGTTTAATTTTTCAATAGGAACATAAGATGAGCCAATGCCTTGTTGTCTTAGAAGGTGTTCTAGCTCTTGAAACAATTCACCTCTAGAGCCCTTTTGTAAAAATACTTTATCTATGGACTTATCGGAATTTATGGCTTCAATAATGGCTCTAATACCAAATACTATGGTTTCTTTTTTCATACTACAAAGGTAAACCCATATTAAAGATTTGAAAATTCTTGTTTAAATTAATTGTCTACTATTTTTAATGCTTTATAATTTTTTTACTTATAGTTTGGTTATTAGACGTAATTCTTAAGTAGTAAATACCATCAGGCATTTGAGTTAAATCTATTGTATTTAAAGTGGTTTTATAAATCTCTTTTCCTAAGGCATTGTATACGCTGATACTTTGTATGGAAGCATGGGTGGTTATATTAAATACTCCATTAGAGGGGTTTGGGTAAATCCTAAGGGCAATATCTTTATAATCGTTAATAGACAAGCTGCTGCAGGGTGTTAAATCTGGATTTAGCTCAACAGTCCCATTAGGTGTTAAATCTCTACCTATAAAACCATCGTAATCTAAAGGGTATTTAATGGCTCTAAATGTTAAATTTGTTGTAGGAGGCGTATTTCCTTGGGTTGTAGAAGCTCCCGTGTTACTATTTATAGGGACAATATATTCCCAAACTTTTTCATTAGCGTTATTCAATTCAAAAAAATAACCTTCACGACCTTCGCAAACAAGTATATTGTCATTTTCTAATTGTTGTGCATTACTTACTATACCAGAGAAAAATTCTGAAGATTCCCCTGATACCATTTCGTCATAAGTAAAATCTGTATTTTGGGGAAGATAAGCGGTGTTTGGTGTATAATCGTAAACTCCGAGACTAGTTTCGGGTAAACTTAATATATCGACTTGCGAAAAAGCTGGTGTTCTGTTAATACCGTTGTTAAAGAGCATTATTTTGTTTTCATTTGGAAAACCAGTTGGTATAAAATAAGGGGTATGCTGACCAAATAACTTTCTGTCGTCCGTGGTACCATTTCTATAAGCTATTGGGTTTCCCCATCGGTACAATAAATCACCGCCTTTACCATATAATCCGCCAGAATTTGATGCAGCTTCAGAGGTCGTTGTAGAATGGTCAATTATATAAATTTCACTTAGTTTTCTTGAGCTGATTACAATTTGATCTCTCAATTCATCATACTGAATAGAATTAAAGTGTAACCAATTATTTACAGGACTATTATCGTTTAAAAAATTAATATCAAGTAACTGAGGGCTGGTAGCTACATCGCCAAAATTATCTTTAGTGTTATCAAAATCTTGTATTAAATGATCTTTAATATCCCATTCCCATACTATATTGGCTTGGTTGGTACCCACGGGTTCTAACTCTAATATGGTTTCACTGTAGATTTCCCCATCTTGTATATTTGAAGGGTTTCTTCCTGCTTGTATGGCGTCTGCTTCGGACATAACTGATATGGCAAGTATTAGTATATTTCCGTTGGGTAGAGGGTAAACATCATGGTGCTGCCTAACATTGTCCGTGCTATAAGTGTAGGACCATAATAAATTGTTATCCCAATCATAAAGCTCTACAATACCACCAGCACCACCTATTACAATATCTGTGCTGCCGTCTTCTAGTCTGCCAGGTCTTAGTAAATTGCCATTTGGTAGAAGGTATACAGAAGATCCGGGTAAATAATTGCTGGACCATTCATTAATGATTTGGCCGCAATTATTAATTAAGAATGTTTTTTCGTGTACAGTGAATAAAGTGAATGCGTCATAAGCCTCACTTGTAACTGAAACTGTACCTACAGTATTTTGAGAATACGAAAAACTCGTAATAATAAATAAGACGAGGAGTAATTTTTTAATCATAGATTTTCTTTTCACAGAAATCAAATCTATTACTTTATTGGAAATAAATCAAAAGGTTGCTGTTAAACTCACATGAACTTTAGAGTCTGATAATCTAAATGGTCTATTCTCAGATTTACCACTAGAGTAGTTTAATCTAAAAAGACCTGCGTTGGTAAGCAAACCTAATCCAAAACCAAACCCAAATAATTTTTGTTTTGTATCTGTTATTTTATTTTCAAAATAAGCGGCATCCAAAACAGAGTGAATGTAAATACCATTGCTAAGTCTATAGCGATATTCTGTGTTTAATACACCGTATAAGTTAGCAACTAAACTGTTTTCTTCAAATCCTCTTATAGAATTAATCCCACCAAATCTAAAAAGTTCATTATCTAAATAATCATTAGAGTTTAGAACAGCTCCGTTTAAACGCGTATAGACACTATTTTTTGGATTAAAATTAAATATCTTATACGTGTCTAAATTATACACAGACTGATTTTGAGTTCCTAGGTTGTTTTCTCTATTGCCAAAACCAGACGATAATTGAAACCAAAAATTGATGGGAAATAAAGGATCGTAGAATTGTGGTTTTGTAAACGTGTAGTTTAGAGTGTAATAATTAGAGGTAAAATCATTTAAGATAACTGTGTCGTCTTCTAATAGATTTGTGGAGCTTATTGTGTTTATTCCAGCAGCAATTCTATGTTGAGCATTTATTTGATAATTTAATTTAGCATATTGCTTAGCATTAGAAAAAGTAGTGTCTTTTCTAAAAATATTTAAACCAACCTGCAACCCTAAAGGTGAGCCAAATAAATAAGGTAGGTCTGTGTCTACTCTAAAAGTTTGTTGGTCTATTTCATCGCTTTTATAGAATAGATTTAAAGTCTCTCCATAATTAAGATTATTAATTAATCTTAAATCTAAATACCCGTCAAATTCTATTTTATTTGTGTTTTCATTGGTTCCAAAACCAAGAAAGCCATCAAAGTTATTAGTACGTGTTTTTTCTACATATATATAAAGTGTTGTAGAGTCTTTAGTAAATAATACCTCGGGATCTTTAATTTTTTTTGCAAAGCGCAGGTCTTCAATTAATTCAATTTTGTCTTTTATGTCGTTAAGGTTAAATGTTTTGTTTGTTCTTAATTTCAGAAATCGCTTAATGAAAGACTGTGGGAAATTTTCATATCCTTTTACAATGATTTTATCAATTCTTCTTTTTTGATTAGAAACAATTTTTAAGTCGGCTGATATTAAATCAGAATCCTGTTTAGTAATGTTAACCAATTGAAGCGTAGTAAACGGGTCGCCTTGTTCAGCAATTTTAGAATTTAAAGTATTAAGAGCGCTTTCTAACTGAGTAATATCTAATTCAAAAGTATTATGGTCTTTTTTGTGGTCTATAAAATTGAGTAATTCAATATTAAAATCAGTGCTGTGTGTTATTTTAATTCGTTTAATTTTTTGTCCTAAAAAAAAATGAGCTGTAACTAAAGAATCATTTTGTTTAGAGATACTATCTATAACGGTGTCTATATAACCAGACCTAGTGAGTTTAGTTTTTATTGTGTTTAATTCTGTTTCGAGACTTAAGTAATTGTCAAAAGAATTTATGTAGCCAATTGAGTCTATAACTTTGGTGTTTGACACATTTTCACCCAATGCTTTTAGGTAAATAGATTGACTTTTAACATGATTTAAAAAAATCAAAAAAAAGAGAATTGAAAGTCGTTTAATAAAAACCATTACATTTTATTGGAATAACTCAAATGATAACGTAAAAATAGACCATATAATACACGTATAAAACGAAACCTTCTGTTTCTTTAAAAAATAAATTCTCAAGTATTTGAATAATAAATATATATTTCTACCTTTGCAGCCCTCAAAAGTGAGGGTTAATAAAATTTTTATATAGAAATATATGCCAACAATTTCACAATTAGTACGAAAAGGAAGAGCCAAAATAACCAAGAAGAGTAAATCGGCTGCTTTGGATTCGTGTCCTCAAAGACGTGGTGTATGTACTCGTGTTTATACAACGACTCCTAAAAAACCTAACTCAGCAATGCGTAAGGTAGCAAGGGTTCGTTTAACAAACGGAAACGAAGTAAATGCATACATCGGTGGAGAAGGTCACAACTTACAAGAGCACTCGATAGTATTGGTTAGAGGTGGAAGGGTAAAAGATTTGCCAGGTGTTAGATATCACATCGTTCGTGGTGCACTAGATACAGCAGGTGTTGCTGATCGCACACAACGTAGATCTAAGTATGGTGCAAAACGCCCTAAAAAGTAAAACAAGTTATAAGTTGAAAGTTATGATTGATGAACGTAACATCAAGCAACTAACGACTAACAACTAAGAACTAAACAACTTAAAAGAAGACATGAGAAAAAGAGCAGCAAAAAAGAGACCGCTTTTACCAGACCCAAGATTTAACGATCAGTTGGTAACACGTTTTGTTAACAACATGATGTGGGATGGTAAAAAGTCTGTAGCTTTTAAAGTATTCTATGATGCAATTGATATTGTTGAAGAGAAAAAAAATGATGACGAAAAAACAGCTTTAGAAATCTGGAAAGACGCGTTATCTAATGTGATGCCTCACGTAGAAGTGCGTAGTCGTCGTGTTGGTGGTGCTACATTCCAAATACCAATGCAAATTCGTCCAGACCGTAAAGTTTCGACAGCGATGAAGTGGTTAATAAGCTACGCACGTAAAAGAAACGAAAAATCTATGGCACAGCGTTTAGCAGCAGAAGTATTAGCTGCCGCTAAAGAAGAAGGTGCTGCCGTTAAGAAAAGAGTGGATACTCATAAAATGGCAGAAGCAAATAAAGCATTCTCACACTTTAGATTTTAATTAGAAATGGCAAGAGATTTAAAATTCACAAGAAATATAGGTATTGCTGCACATATTGATGCAGGAAAAACTACCACTACAGAGCGTATCCTTTATTACACAGGTGTATCTCACAAGATCGGTGAGGTGCATGATGGAGCAGCTACAATGGACTGGATGGAGCAAGAGCAAGAAAGAGGTATTACAATTACGTCTGCAGCAACAACTTGTACATGGAATTTTCCAATGGAAAACGGTAAGGCTACCGCAGATACAAAAGGATATCACTTTAATATTATAGACACACCAGGTCACGTTGATTTTACGGTTGAGGTAAACCGTTCTTTACGTGTACTAGATGGTTTAGTATTCTTATTTAGTGCCGTTGATGGTGTTGAGCCACAGTCTGAAACTAACTGGAGATTAGCTGATAATTATAAAGTACCTCGTATTGGTTTTGTTAATAAAATGGACCGTCAAGGCTCTAACTTTATGGCAGTATGCCAGCAAGTAAAAGATATGTTGAAGTCTAATGCTGTGCCAATTGTAATGAATATTGGTGACGAAGCAGACTTTAAGGGTATTGTAGATTTAGTAAAGAACCGTGCTATTGTATGGCACGATGAAACTCAAGGAGCAACTTTTGATGTTATTGACATACCAGAAGAATTAAAAGAAGAAGCAGCAGAATTAAGAGCCAATCTTATAGAGGAAGTAGCAAGTTACGATGAAAATCTTTTAGAGAAATTCATGGAGGATGAAAACTCTATTACAGAAGAAGAAGTGCATGCTGCACTTAGAGCTGCTGTAATGGATATGGCTATTATACCTATGGTTTGTGGTTCTGCATTTAAAAATAAAGGTGTACAGTTCTTATTAGATGCTGTGTGTCGTTACCTACCTTCTCCAACAGATAAAGAAGGTATTACAGGTACAGATCCTAACACTGGTGAAGAGATTATTCGTAAGCCAGACGTTAAAGAACCATTTGCTGCATTAGCATTTAAGATAGCAACAGATCCTTTCGTAGGACGTTTAGCATTCTTTAGAGCATATTCTGGTCGTTTAGATGCTGGTTCTTATATCTTAAATAACCGTTCAGGTAAAAAAGAGCGTATATCTCGTATCTATCAAATGCATTCTAATAAACAAAATGCTATCGATTTTATAGAAGCAGGTGATATTGGTGCGGCAGTAGGATTTAAAGATATTAAGACTGGAGATACTATGTCTGATGAAAAGAATCCTATCGTTTTAGAATCTATGGACTTCCCAGATCCAGTAATTGGTATTGCTGTGGAACCTAAGACCAAAGCAGATGTTGATAAATTAGGTATGGCGTTAGCAAAATTATCTGAAGAAGATCCAACATTTACAGCAAGAACAGACGAAGCGTCTGGTCAGACCATTATTTCTGGTATGGGTGAGCTTCACTTAGATATTATTGTAGACCGGTTAAAGCGTGAGTTTAAAGTTGAAGTTAACCAAGGGCAACCTCAAGTAGAGTACAAAGAAGCTATTACACAGCGTGCAGAACACAGAGAGGTTTATAAAAAGCAATCTGGTGGACGTGGTAAATTTGCGGATATCGTATTTACATTAGAACCTGCAGAAGAAGGAGAAGTAGGACTTCAGTTTGAGTCTGCAATTAAAGGTGGTAACGTTCCTAAAGAATTTGTTCCATCTGTAGAAAAAGGATTCAAAATGGCCATGGTAAATGGACCATTAGCAGGCTATGAAGTAGATGCTATGAAAGTAACGTTAACTGATGGTTCTTACCACGATGTAGATTCTGATCAGTTATCATTCGAATTGGCAGCAAAGCTTGGATTCAAAAATGCAGCAAAAGCAGCAAAAGCTGTGATCATGGAGCCAATCATGAAGCTTGAAGTGATTACACCAGAAGAAAATATGGGTGATATCGTAGGTGACTTAAACCGTCGTCGTGGTCAGGTAAGTGAAATGGGTGATAGAGCTGGTGCTAAAACTGTAAAAGCTACAGTACCGTTATCTGAGATGTTTGGTTACGTAACTACGTTAAGAACATTATCTTCAGGTAGAGCAACATCAACGATGGAATTTTCACACTATGCTGAAACACCTTCTAATATATCAGAAGAAGTTATAAAAGCTGCTAAAGGAGTTGAATCGTAAATCTTAATAAAATGAGTCAAAAAATCAGAATAAAATTAAAATCTTACGATCACAACTTAGTAGATAAGTCTGCTGATAAGATTGTAAAGACAGTAAAAAGTACAGGTGCTGTTGTAACGGGTCCGATTCCATTACCAACGCACAAGAAAATTTTCACAGTATTACGTTCACCACACGTAAATAAGAAGTCTAGAGAACAATTTCAATTAAGCTCTTATAAGAGATTATTAGATATCTACTCGTCGTCTTCAAAAACAATTGACGCTTTAATGAAGCTTGAATTACCAAGTGGAGTAGAAGTAGAGATTAAGGTGTAATTATTGAACTTCGGTCGCTGAGCGAAGTCGAAGTGAACATGTCCCACCGATGCGGTCGCGGGAAAAACGGTAAAAAATACAATTCAAGGCTGAAACGTATTTTTCAGCCTTAAATTTTGAATAAGTAAATTAATAATAACAATAGATTGAAGGTAGATTGAGAAATCGAAAAACCAACAATCGTAAATCGTAAATTAAAATGTCTGGGTTAATTGGAAAAAAAATCGGTATGACCAGCATCTTCGACGAAAATGGAAAAAACATTCCATGTACAGTAATCGAAGCAGGTCCATGTATCGTTACCCAAGTCAGAACTGAAGAAGTGGATGGTTATAATGCACTTCAATTAGGTTTCGATGACGCGACAGAAAAAAACGCTACTAAAGCAGCTCAAGGGCATGCTAAAAAAGCGGGTACTTCTGTAAAACGCAAAGTCGTAGAATTTAAAGGTTTTGGTGAGGAGTACAAATTAGGTGATGCTATTACAGTAGAGCAGTTTATTGAAGGTGAGTTCGTGGATATTTCCGGAACGTCCAAAGGTAAAGGTTTCCAAGGTGTAGTAAAACGTCACAATTTTGGTGGTGTAGGTCAAGCAACGCATGGTCAGCACAACCGTTTAAGAGCTCCAGGTTCTATTGGTGCAGCTTCTTATCCTGCGAGAGTATTCAAAGGAATGAAGATGGCCGGAAGAATGGGTGGCGAAACAGTTAAAGTTCAAAATTTAAGAATTTATAAAGTAGTTCCAGAAAAGAACCTACTTGTTGTAAAAGGATGTATTCCTGGCCACAAAAATTCTTATGTAATTATTGAGAAGTAATGAAGGTAGCAGTTTTAGATATAAACGGAAAAGATACGGGAAGAAAAGCTGAGCTTTCTAAAGACGTATTTGCTATAGAGCCTAATAATCATGCAGTCTATTTGGACGTTAAGCAATACTTAGCTAACCAAAGACAAGGAACGCATAAGGCTAAAGAAAGAGCAGAAATTACTGGAAGTACACGTAAGATAAAAAAACAAAAAGGAACAGGTACAGCACGTGCAGGTTCTATTAAGTCTGGTGTATTTAAAGGTGGAGGGCGTATGTTTGGTCCAAGACCAAGAAATTACGGTTTTAAATTAAACAAAAACGTAAAGCGATTAGCACGTAAATCTGCATTAAGTATTAAGGCAAACGATAAGTCAATTGTAGTATTAGAAGATTTTAATTTCGATGCTCCAAAGACCAAAAATTTTGTTGAAGTCTTAAAGGCATTAGAGATTGACAACAAAAAGTCTCTATTTGTATTGGGTGACTCGAATAATAATGTATATTTGTCGTCGCGCAATTTAAAAGGTTCTGAAGTTATAACTAGCTCAGAATTAAGTACTTATAAAATTATGAACGCTAATAAAGTAGTTCTTTTAGAAGGTGCGTTAGAAGGAATTGAATCAAATTTAAGTAAATAGAACACAGATGAGTATCTTAATTAAACCTATCATCACAGAAAAAGCAACCATGCAAAGCGAGGTGCTTAATGCGTATGCGTTTGAAGTGAACACAAAGGCGAACAAGGTAGAAATCAAAAAAGCGGTGGAAGCTGCTTATGGTGTTTCTGTAGAAAAAGTTCGTACTATTAATGTCCGTCCAGATAGAAGAACACGTTATACAAAAACGGGAATTCAACATGGTAAAACAAATGCTGTTAAAAAAGCAATTGTACAACTGGCGGAAGGTGAAACAATAGATTTATACGCTAACATGTAAAAAAAGGTTAAAGGTGTTAGGTTACTAATAATTTTTATTAGAGAATAAACCTAAAAGCTAAAAACCAAAAACAAGACAAATGTCAGTAAGAAAATTAAAACCGATCACATCAGCTCAGCGATTTAGAGTAGTAAATGGATTTGACGCCATTACTACTGATAAGCCGGAGAAAAGCTTGCTTGCTCCGAAAAAAAGAACTGGTGGTAGAAACAGTCAAGGAAAAATGACCATGCGCTACAAAGGTGGCGGTCATAAGAAGAAGTATCGTATCATAGATTTTAAACGAAACAAAACTGGAGTTCCAGCAGAAGTTAAGTCTATAGAGTACGATCCAAACAGAACAGCATTTATTGCACTATTAAATTACCAAGACGGTGAGAAACGTTATGTTATTGCTCAAAATGGTTTACAGGTAGGGCAAAAAATCGTATCTGGTGAAAGTGGAATTGCTCCAGAAATTGGAAATGCAATGCCGTTGAGTGAAATACCTTTAGGTACAATTATTTCTTGTATTGAGTTAAGACCTGGTCAAGGTGCCGTTATGGCGCGTAGCGCAGGGGCTTTTGCTCAACTAATGGCAAGAGATGGTAAGTTCGCTACTGTAAAATTACCATCTGGTGAGACTAGAATGGTATTAGTAACGTGTATGGCAACGATAGGTGTTATTTCTAACTCAGATCATCAATTATTAGTTTCTGGTAAAGCGGGTAGAACAAGATGGTTAGGAAGACGTCCACGTACAAGACCAGTAGTAATGAATCCAGTAGATCATCCAATGGGTGGTGGTGAAGGTAAATCTTCTGGTGGACACCCAAGATCTAGAAACGGTATTCCTGCTAAGGGTTACAGAACACGTTCTAAGTCCAAAGCGAGTAACAAGTATATTGTAGAACGTAGAAAGAAATAATTAAGAAAGTATGGCACGTTCATTAAAAAAAGGACCTTATATCCATTATAAATTAGAAAAGAAAGTTGCAGAAAATGTAGCTTCTAACAAAAAGACAGTAATAAAAACTTGGTCAAGAGCATCAATGATTTCACCAGATTTCGTTGGTCAGACAATTGCCGTTCATAATGGTCGTCAGTTTGTACCAGTTTATGTTACTGAAAATATGGTAGGTCATAAATTAGGAGAATTTTCACCAACAAGATCATTTAGAGGTCATGCAGGTGCTAAGAATAAAGGTAAAAAATAAGAATCATGGGAAGTCGTAAAAAACAAATGGCGGAAGCTATTAAGGCTGAAAAAAAGCAGATTGCTTTTGCTAAGCTAAATAACTGTCCTACATCTCCAAGAAAAATGCGTTTAGTAGCGGATTTAGTAAGAGGTGAAAAGGCTGATAAAGCACTTCAGATTCTTAGATTTAGCCCTAAGGAAGCGTCGCGTCGTTTAGAGAAATTAGTAATGTCTGCAATTGCAAACTGGCAAGCTAAAAATGAAGATGCTGACGTAGAAGAAGCAAAGCTTTACATTAAGGAGATAAGAGTAGATGGTGGCACAATGCTTAAGCGTTTACGCCCTGCACCGCAAGGTAGAGCACATAGAATTAGAAAGCGTTCTAATCACGTAACCGTGGTAATAGATGCATTAAATAAAACACAAAGCTAAGATAGAGATATGGGACAAAAGACAAATCCAATCGGAAATCGCTTAGGAATTATCAGAGGATGGGAATCTAACTGGTATGGCGGAAATGATTATGGAGATAAACTTGCTGAGGATGATAAAATCCGTAAGTATATCCATGCGCGTTTATCTAAAGCTAGTGTAAGTAGAGTAATAATTGAGCGTACGCTTAAACTTGTAACCGTTACTATCACTACTGCTAGACCTGGCATTATTATCGGTAAAGGAGGACAAGAGGTAGATAAGTTAAAAGAAGAGCTTAAAAAAATTACTGGAAAAGAAGTTCAATTGAACATCTTTGAAATTAAAAGACCTGAACTAGATGCACATTTAGTAGCAGCAAGTGTTGCGCGTCAAATTGAAAGTAGAATTTCTTACAGACGTGCTATTAAAATGGCTATCGCTGCTGCAATGCGTATGAATGCTGAAGGAATTAAAATTCAAATTAGTGGTCGTTTGAATGGTGCTGAAATGGCACGTTCTGAGCACTATAAAGAAGGACGTATTCCATTGTCTACATTTAGAGCAGATATTGATTATGCTCTTGTTGAAGCACATACTACTTATGGTAGATTGGGTATTAAAGTGTGGATTATGAAAGGTGAAGTTTATGGAAAAAGAGAACTTTCTCCATTAGTTGGTCTTTCTAAGCAAAAAGGAAAAGGTGGACGTGGTAACAAAGGTAATCAACGTCGTAGAAAGTAAATAAGCTCTAGCATGATTGAGATTAGTTTCTAGTAAGGAACTCATAAAAAGAGCTAAACTAAAAACTAATTTAATCTCGATTATCGAGTAATTTTTTAAAGAAAGGAAAAAATGTTACAGCCTAAAAGAACAAAATTTCGTAAGCAGCAAAAGGGTCGTATGAAAGGAAATGCAGGAAGAGGTCATTTGTTATCAAATGGTACTTTCGGTATTAAGTCATTAGATTCGTCTTTTATAACTGCACGTCAAATAGAAGCTGCGCGTATTGCCGCTACTCGTTACATGAAAAGAGAAGGATCGTTATGGATAAAAATATTTCCAGACAAGCCTATTACAAAGAAACCTCTTGAAGTACGTATGGGTAAAGGTAAAGGTGCCGTAGAATATTGGGCAGCAGTTGTAAAACCAGGACGCGTTTTATTTGAAATAAGTGGAGTGCCATTAGACGTAGCTCAAGAAGCATTACGTTTAGCAGCACAAAAACTTCCGGTAAAAACTAAGTTTATCATAGCTAGAGATTACGAAGCTTAATAAAAAGATATTATGAAGCAATCAGAAATTAAACAGCTTTCAACAGCTGAGTTACAAGAAAAACTTAGTGAGACTAAAAAGAGTTATGTAGACCTAAAAATGGCACATGCAATATCTCCTTTAGAAAACCCAATTCAGTTACGTCATGCACGTCGTGCAGTAGCTAGAGTTGCGACTGAATTAACTAAAAGAGACGATCAATAATTCTGCTGAAAGATGGAAAAAAGAAATTTAAGAAAAGAACGTATAGGGATAGTTACTAGTAACAAAATGGAGAAATCTATAGTTGTTGCAGAAGTTAAAAAAGTAAAGCACCCTATGTATGGAAAGTTCGTGTTAAAGACAAAAAAATATGTCGCACACGATGAAACAAACGACTGCAACGAAGGAGATACTGTAAAGATCATGGAAACAAGACCTATGAGTAAATCTAAGTGTTGGAGATTAGTAGAAATAATTGAAAGAGCTAAGTAATTATGGTACAACAAGAATCAAGATTAAAAGTAGCTGACAATACTGGTGCTAAGGAAGTTTTAACTATCCGTGTACTAGGAGGAACAAAAAGACGATATGCGTCTGTTGGAGATAAAATAGTGGTGTCTGTTAAAGATGCTACTCCAAATGGAAACATCAAAAAAGGTGCAGTATCTACAGCAGTTGTTGTACGTACAGCAAAAGAAGTAAGACGGCCAGATGGCTCTTACATTAGATTTGATGATAACGCATGTGTACTTTTAAACCCTACAGGAGAAATGAGAGGAACTCGTGTCTTTGGTCCTGTAGCTAGAGAACTTCGTGATAAACAATTCATGAAAATTGTATCATTAGCACCAGAGGTGCTATAATTGATTAAGAAAGATGACAAAGCTTAAAATAAAATCTGGCGATACAGTACAAGTAATTGCTGGTGACCACAAGGGTTCAGAAGGTAAAGTACTTAAAGTATTAAAAGATAAAAACAAAGCCATAGTAGAAGGTGTAAACATGGTTAAGAAACATACTAAACCAAGTGCGCAAAACCCTCAAGGTGGTATTGTAGAGAAAGAAGCATCAATTCATATATCAAACTTATCTTTATTAACAAGTAAGGGCGAAACTACAAGAGTAGGTTATAGAATGGATGGCGATAATAAAGTAAGATTTTCTAAGAAATCTAATGAAGTAATTTAATTATGGCTTACGTTGCAAGATTAAAACAAGAGTATAAGGACAAAGTTGTTGCTGCTCTTACCGAAGAATTTGGATATAAGAATGTAATGCAAGTACCTAAGCTAGAGAAAATAGTTTTATCTCGAGGTGTAGGTGCTGCTGTTGCAGATAAAAAATTAATTGATCATGCCGTTGATGAATTAACTAAAATTACTGGACAGAAAGCTGTAGCTACAATTTCTAAGAAAGACGTTGCATCTTTTAAATTACGTAAGGGCATGCCAATTGGTGCCAAAGTAACATTAAGAGGAGAACAAATGTATGAGTTCTTAGATCGTTTAGTAACTTCAGCGTTACCACGAGTAAGAGATTTTAACGGTATCAAAGCTACTGGTTTTGATGGCCGTGGAAACTATAACTTAGGTGTTACAGAACAAATCATTTTTCCAGAAATTAACATTGATAAAATCAATAAAATATCTGGTATGGATATTACATTTGTGACTTCTGCTGATACAGACAAAGAAGCAAAGTCATTATTAACAGAACTAGGATTACCATTTAAAAAGAATTAATTATGGCTAAAGAATCAATGAAAGCTCGTGAGGTGAAGCGTGCTAAAACGGTAGCTAAATATGCAGAAAAACGTAAAGCTTTAAAAGAAGCTGGAGATTACGAAGCATTACAAAAGTTACCAAAAAATGCTTCTCCAATACGTATGCATAACCGTTGTAAACTTACAGGAAGACCAAAAGGTTATATGAGACAATTTGGTATCTCGCGTGTAATGTTTAGAGAAATGGCTAACAAAGGATTAATTCCTGGGGTAAAGAAAGCAAGTTGGTAAATAAGGAAGCGAATTAGCTTCTGTACTATTAACAATATAAGTATTGTATAATCGGAATAAAGGTTCGCAATAGTCGAAAACCATTTTCCAAAAACTAATTTTATGTACACAGATCCAATAGCGGATTATTTAACGCGAGTTAGAAATGCTGTTAAAGCAAATCACAGAGTGGTAGAAATACCGGCATCTAACTTAAAAAAAGAGATGACTAAAATATTATTCGATCAAGGCTATATTTTAAGTTATAAGTTTGATGACTCAAGTACGCAAGGTTCAATTAAAATTGCCTTAAAGTATAACAAAGACACTAAAGAGTCGGTTATTAAAAAAATTCAAAGAATCAGTAAACCAGGTTTACGTAAATATGCTGGTGCTAACGAAATGCCAAGAATCTTAAATGGTTTAGGTATTGCAATTGTTTCAACGTCTCACGGTGTGATGACGGGTAAACAAGCGCAAAGAGAAAACGTTGGTGGCGAAGTATTATGTTACGTATACTAAAAACAGGAAATTATGTCAAGAATAGGTAAAAACCCAATAACAGTTCCTGAAGGTGTATCACTTGAGATTACAGATAACTTAATCACTGCAAAAGGCAAATTAGGAGAATTAACTCAAGAGTATTCAGAAGTTGAAATAAAATTAGAAGACGGTACAATTACATTGTCTCGTCCTTCTGAGAAAAAAGATCACAGAGCAAAGCACGGTTTATACAGAGCGTTAATTGCTAATATGATAGAAGGTGTTTCTAAAGGCTGGACCAAAGAACTAGAATTAGTTGGTGTAGGTTATAGAGCATCAAATCAAGGACAAAAATTAGATTTAGCTATTGGTTTCTCTCACAACATTGTTTTAGATATTGCACCAGAAGTGAAAGTTGAGACAATATCAGAAAAAGGTAAAAACCCAATCGTTAAATTAACTTCGCACGATAAGCAATTAGTAGGACAAGTAGCCGCTAAGATACGTGGTTTCCGTAAGCCAGAGCCTTACAAAGGAAAAGGTATTAAGTTTGTTGGTGAAGAAATTAGAAGAAAAGCAGGTAAATCAGCTTAATAATTAAGTTATGGCATTGACAAAGAACGAAAGAAGAATAAGAATAAAAAACAGAATCCGTAAGGTAGTATCTGGTACTGAAAGTAGACCAAGATTAGCTGTTTTTAGAAGTAATAAAGAAATTTATGCTCAAGTCGTAAATGATGTAACTGGTGTAACTATAGCTGCTGCGTCTTCAAGAGATAAAGATATAGCAAAGTCTAAAGGTAATAAGACTGAAGTTGCGGCTTTAGTTGGTAAGGCTGTTGCAGAAAAAGCTATGAAGGCTGGTGTTGAAACTATTTCTTTTGATAGAGGTGGTTACTTATATCACGGAAGAGTAAAATCATTAGCAGAAGGTGCTAGAGAAGCAGGACTTAAATTTTAAGACATTATGTATCAAAAATATAAAAACGCAGAATTAGTAAAACCAGGTGGACTAGAATTAAAAGATCGCTTAGTTGGTGTACAGCGTGTAACTAAAGTTACAAAAGGTGGTAGAGCATTTGGTTTTTCTGCTATAGTAGTAGTAGGTGACGAAGCCGGAGTTGTAGGACATGGTTTAGGGAAATCTAAAGATGTTGCAACTGCTATTGCCAAAGCCGTGGAGGACGCTAAGAAAAATTTAGTTAAAATTCCTATTATAAAGGGAACATTACCGCACGAGCAAAAAGGTAAGTATGGTGGTGCAAGAGTAAATATAATACCTGCTGCCCCTGGTACAGGTGTTATTGCTGGTGGTGCTGTAAGAACAGTACTTGAAGCCGTTGGTATACATGACGTATTATCAAAATCTCAAGGATCTTCTAACCCACATAATGTAGTAAAAGCAACGTTTGATGCTTTACTACAATTAAGAGACGCAAAAGCAATAGCTAAGGAGCGAGGAATTTCACTAGAAAAAGTATTTAAAGGATAAAAAATAGTATGAAGTACAAAGTAGTTAGTTACTTGTAGTTTAACTACATCACATTATACTAAATACTTAATACTATATACTTAATACTAGCATAAAATGGCAAAGATTAAAGTAACTAAAGTAAAAAGTGCAATCAATCGTACTAAAAGACAAAAGCTAACATTAGAAGCTTTAGGATTAAAAAAGATTGGTCAAGTAGTAGAGCACGATGCCACACCAAATATCCTTGGTATGGTAAAAAAAGTTGAACACTTAGTTTCTGTAGAAGAAGCTTAAAAATATAGACTTAAAAATGGATTTAAGTAATTTAAAACCTGCAGAAGGTTCAGTAAAAAATCAAGGAAAACGTGTTGGACGTGGTCAGGGATCTGGTAAAGGTGGTACTGCACGTAGAGGACACAAAGGTGCTAAGTCACGTTCTGGTTATTCTAAGAAACTAGGGTTTGAAGGAGGGCAGATGCCTTTACAAAGACGTGTGCCTAAATTTGGCTTTACTAATATTAATAGAGTAGAGTATCAAGGTGTAAACTTAGATACCCTACAACAATTAGTTGACGAAAAGAAAATTAAGGATACTGTAGATTTTGATGCTCTTGTAGCATTGGGTAAAGCTGGAAAAAACGATCTAGTTAAAATCTTAGGTAGAGGAGAGTTAAAAACTAAACTAACCGTAACTGCTCATAAATTTACTGCTACAGCAAAAGCTGCGATAGAAGCTGCTGGTGGTGAAGCTGTAACTTTATAAGATTGTAAGGATGAAGATAATAGAAACACTAAAAAACGTCTGGAAAATCACTGAACTTAAGGATAGAATTATACTAACCTTAGGGCTGTTACTCGTGTACCGTTTTGGTGCTCAAGTAACTTTGCCAGGTGTAGATTTTGCTAAATTGGCGGAACTACAGAGCTCGGCAGCTCAAGGAGGATTATTAGGATTAATTAATGCCTTTACAGGTGGTGGTTTTTCTAATGCGTCAGTATTTGCTTTGGGTATTATGCCTTACATTTCTGCATCCATTGTGGTTCAATTAATGGGTATTGCGATTCCTTATTTACAGAAACTTCAGAAAGAAGGAGCTAGTGGGCAAAAGAAAATTACCCAAATAACACGTTGGTTAACTATAGGTATTTGTTTGGTTCAAGCGCCAGCCTACTTAGGTACAATTCCATCTTTATCAGGGTTGCAATCCGTTAGCCAAATGTTAGTACCTGGGTTTCCGGAGACAACATTTTATATATCTTCGGTAATAATATTAGTCACAGGCTGTGTATTTGCAATGTGGTTAGGTGAGAAAATTACGGATAAAGGTATTGGTAATGGTATATCATTATTAATTATGGTTGGTATCATTGCAACTTTACCGCAATCATTCTTACAGAATGCTGCGTCTAGATTAGACGGTGGTAATGGTGGTTTTATGATGATTCTTATAGAATTAGTAATTTGGTTCGTAATCATACTAGCGTCTGTATTTTTAGTAATGGCTGTACGTAAAGTAGCAGTTCAATATGCTAGAAGAACAGCTTCTGGCGGTTATGAAAAAAATGTGTTTGGATCTCGTCAATTTTTACCACTTAAGTTAAATGCTTCTGGTGTAATGCCAATCATTTTTGCACAAGCTATAATGTTCGCACCTGCTTATGTAGGAAAGTTATTTGGTCCAGAAAGTAGTGTAGGACAATGGATGCAAGCTAATTTCCAAGATATCTTTGGATTTTGGTATAATCTCGTATTTGCATTATTAATAATAATATTTACATATTTCTATACGGCAATTACAGTACCAACAAATAAAATGGCAGATGATTTAAAACGCAGTGGTGGATTTATACCAGGCATTCGTCCAGGTACTGAAACGGCTGAGTATTTAGATAAAATAATGTCCCAAATTACATTACCAGGATCTATCTTCTTGGCATTAGTAGCTATTTTCCCTGCCTTTGTTTACCAATTGGTAAATGTACAGCAAGGATGGGCATTGTTTTTTGGAGGAACATCACTTTTAATTATGGTAGGTGTGGCTATTGATACAATGCAACAGATCAATTCTTATTTACTAAATAAGCATTATGATGGCTTGATGAAGACAGGTAAAAACAGAAAATCTGTTACCGCATAATTATAAACACAGTTTAGAAAGTTCATTGGTAAAAAATTCGGCAAGATATTTGTTAATTGAGCAATGAACACTAAAAATAATTTATGGCAAAACAAGCAGCAATAGAACAAGACGGTACAATTATAGAAGCATTATCTAATGCTATGTTCCGTGTAGAATTAGAAAATGGTCACATAGTAACGGCTCACATCTCTGGTAAAATGCGTATGCATTATATCAAACTGTTACCAGGTGATAAAGTAAAATTAGAAATGAGTCCTTACGATTTAACTAAGGCTCGTATAACATATAGATACTAGTAAGATAAAATCGAAAGATTATATCTGACCGTTATAAACAAATAAAAAGAAACAGATGAAAGTAAGAGCATCAGTTAAAAAGAGAAGTGCTGATTGTAAATTAGTGCGTCGTAAAGGTAGACTTTACGTTATTAACAAAAAGAATCCTAGATTCAAACAAAGACAAGGATAAAAGAAAAAGTCATTAGTAATTAGACGTTAGATGAATCTGTTCGAAATCGAAAGGTTTAGGATTCTAACAACTAAAAGCTAACACTAAACACTAAATTAATATGGCAAGAATTGCAGGTGTAGACATACCAAAACAAAAAAGAGGAGTAATATCCTTAACTTATATCTATGGTATAGGTAGAAGTAGAGCTAAAGAAATCTTAGAGACGGCTAAGGTAGATGAGAGCACTAAAGTACAAGATTGGACAGACGACGAAATTGGAGCAATCCGTGAGGCTGTTGGTAATTTTAAAATTGAAGGTGAATTACGTTCTGAAACTCAATTAAACATTAAGCGTTTAATGGATATTGGATGTTACAGAGGTATTCGTCATAGGGCTGGTCTTCCTTTAAGAGGGCAACGTACTAAGAACAACTCACGTACAAGAAAAGGTAGAAGAAAAACAGTTGCTAACAAGAAAAAAGTAACTAAATAATAACAGACATCAGTCATTAGTAATTAGACGTTAGATGAATCTGTTCGAAATCGGAAGGTTTAGGATTCTAACAACTAAAAGCTAACAACTAGAAACTATAAAATATGGCAAAGTCAAGTTCAAAAAAGCGTAAAGTAATTGTTGATGCAATTGGTGAGGCACACATCACAGCTTCATTTAACAACATCATCATTTCTTTAACAAATAAAAAAGGTGATGTAATTTCATGGTCATCTGCAGGTAAAATGGGTTTTAGAGGTTCTAAAAAGAACACACCATATGCCGCACAATTAGCCGCTGAAGACGCAGCAGGTGTAGCTAAAGAAGCAGGTCTAAAGAAAGTTAAAGCTTATGTAAAAGGTCCTGGTAATGGTAGAGAATCTGCTATTAGATCTTTACATAATTCCGGAATTGAAGTAACAGAGATAATCGACGTAACTCCAATGCCACATAATGGTTGTCGTCCGCCAAAGAGACGTCGTGTGTAATGTCATCCTGAACTTGGTTCAGGATCTCACTATACCATGCTAAATTATAATAAACTAATATCATTCTAAATGTTTGATGTTAGTTTATTTTGCGTAAATTTGCAAACTTTTAAATAACAAGTATCAACGAGAGATAACCGGTTACAGAAGGATAAGATTAAGACCTTAATTCTTTAACTACTCTCAAAAACAATTAAAAATGGCAAGATATACTGGTCCTAAAACTAAAATCGCTCGTAAATTCGGGCAAGCTATTTTCGGAGATGATAAAGCTTTCGAAAAAAGAAACTATCCTCCAGGACAGCACGGTAATAACCGTCGTCGTGGAAAAAAATCTGAATATGCAATCCAGTTAATGGAGAAGCAAAAAGCTAAATATACCTATGGTATTTTAGAACGTCAATTCAGAAACATGTTTAAAAGAGCAACAGCCGCTCAAGGTATTACAGGTGAAGTTTTACTACAATTGTGTGAATCGCGTTTAGATAATGTGGTTTTTAGAATGGGTATTTCTCCATCACGTAGTGGTGCAAGACAGTTAGTATCTCACAGGCACATTACAGTAAATGGTGAAAAGGTAAATATTCCTTCTTACCAACTAAAAGCAGGTGATGTTGTAAGCGTTAGAGAAAAATCTAAATCATTAGAGGCTATTCAGAGTTCCTTAGCTAATTCTAGCAATGTTTACGAATGGATAACTTGGAATAATGATACAATGGAAGGAACGTATGTATCTGTTCCTGCAAGAATTCAGATTCCAGAACAAATCAACGAGCAGTTCATTGTAGAACTTTACTCTAAATAATAGTTTAATAATCAACATTGGTATTTGGCCAAAGGGTTTATAGGATCGCTTCAAACCTTTAGACTGCGCAACCAAATAACAATTAAAACGAAGACAACGATATGGCAATATTAAATTTCCAAAAACCAGACAAAGTAATCATGATTGATTCTACTGATTTCGAAGGTAAATTCGAATTCAGACCATTAGAACCAGGTTATGGTTTAACAGTTGGTAACGCATTAAGACGTGTGTTATTATCTTCATTAGAAGGTTTTGCAATTACATCTTTAAGAATAGAAGGTGTAGATCACGAATTTTCTACAATCTCAGGAGTCGTAGAAGATGTTACTGAAATAGTCCTTAACTTAAAGCAAGTAAACTTTAAACGTCAGATTGATGAAGTAGACAACGAAACAGTTACGATTTCAATCTCTGGACAAGATCAAATCACGGCTGGTGATTTTCAGAAGTTTATTTCAGGATTCCAAGTATTAAATACAGATTTAGTGATCTGTAACTTAGATCCTAAAGTAAACATTAATATGGAATTAACTATAGAGAAAGGTAGAGGATATGTACCTGCTGAAGAAAACAAAAAAGCTTCAGCTCCAATAGGAACTATATTCACAGATTCCATTTACACTCCAATAAAGAATGTAAAGTATAGTATTGAAAACTTCCGTGTTGAGCAAAAAACGGATTACGAAAAATTAGTTTTCGAAATCTTAACAGATGGATCTATACATCCTAAAGATGCTTTAACAGAAGCAGCTAAAATATTAATTCACCACTTTATGTTATTCTCAGATGAGCGTATCACTTTAGAAGCGGATGAAATTGCACAGACAGAGACTTATGATGAAGAATCACTTCACATGAGACAACTATTAAAAACTAAATTAGTTGATATGGATCTTTCAGTACGTGCATTAAACTGTTTAAAAGCAGCAGAAGTAGATACCTTAGGGGATTTAGTATCATTTAACAAAAACGATTTAATGAAATTCAGAAACTTTGGTAAGAAGTCTTTAACTGAGCTAGAAGAATTAGTGAATGTAAAGGGGCTTAACTTCGGAATGGATTTAAGCAAATATAAATTAGACAAAGACTAACGATTGAAGATTGTAGATTTACGAATGATGATTTTTTAAATTGTTTAAGCGTAATCCTAGAATTTTAAATCGAAAATTAATAATAATCATATTTTGCTCTTCTGACATACACAGTTAGAATTTGGTAGCAAGATGATAAAACAAGAGTCATGAGACACGGAAAAAAATTCAATCACTTAGGTAGAAAATCAGCGCATAGAAAAGCAATGTTAGCTAATATGGCATGCTCTTTAATTGAACATAAGCGTATTAACACAACAACTGCAAAAGCTAAAGCACTTAAGCAATTTGTTGAGCCTTTAATTACTAAATCTAAAGAAGATACAACACACAATAGAAGAGTTGTGATGTCTAGATTAAAGCAAAAAGATGTTGTAGCAGAATTGTTTAGAGATGTCGCCGCTAAGGTTGCTGATCGTCCTGGTGGTTATACACGTATCATTAAGTTAGGAAACCGATTAGGTGATAACGCTGATATGGCAATGATAGAGCTTGTAGATTATAATGAGCTCTATACTGCAGGAAGACCTGAGAAGAAGACACGTAGAAGTAGAAGAGGTGGTAAGAAAAGTACAACAGCTGTACCACCAGTAGAAACTAAAGCTACTAACGAAGAAGAATAATAATGAAACTAGGAAAGCCAACAGATTTTGAAATCACTAATGATAAAAATTTGATACTTTCCATTGCGTTATTTAAATCGCGATTATCGAGTGTTAATAACGATTAATAAATATAGAGGATAGACTTTTTAAGTTTATCCTTTTTTTTTGGATTTTTGCGAAAACTTAAATGAATTATTATTGATTAGATTGTCCCCTTGAGGGGATTTTAGGGGTGTTTTAAAAAAATGAGAAATTTTAAACTATGAAATACAAACAAAGAAAAAAAGCACTGATTTTATTAGCGGATGGTACAATATTCTATGGTAAATCTATAGGTAAAGAGGGTACATCATTTGGTGAGGTTTGTTTTAATACAGGTACTACAGGTTACCAAGAAATATTTACAGATCCATCGTATTATGGACAACTTATGGTCACAACAAATGCACATATCGGTAATTATGGTACTAAGGAAGAAGAAAATCAATCAAATACTGTAAAGATTGCTGGATTAATTTGTAAGAACTTCAGTTTCGAATACTCTAGACCAGCTGGTGATGCTTCTTTAGAAGACTATTTTGAAAAGCATAATACATTGGCCATTTCTGATGTAGACACGAGAGCATTGGTGAGCTATATAAGAGATAATGGAGCAATGAATGCAGTAATATCTACTGAAGTAGATAACATAGAAAGCTTAAAGAAGCAATTAGCAGAACAACCAAATATGGAAGGTTTAGAGTTGGCTTCAAAAGTATCAACTAAAGCGCCATATTTCTATGGTAATGAAAATGCCACACATAAGATTTCTGCTTTAGATATAGGTATTAAAAAGAATATCCTTGAGAACTTAGCAAATCGTGATGCTTATATAAAAGTCTTTCCTCATAATTCTAAGTTTGAAGATTTAGAAGCATTTAATCCAGATGGTTATTTTATTTCTAATGGACCTGGTGATCCAGAACCACTCGTAGAAGCTCAAGCCGTTGCAAAAGAAATTATTTCAAGAAATAAACCTTTATTTGGTATATGCTTAGGCCACCAAGTCATTGCTTTGGCTAATGGTATTTCTACTTACAAAATGCACAACGGACATAGAGGTATTAACCATCCTGTAAAAAATTTAATAACAGGAAAAGGTGAGATTACATCACAAAATCATGGTTTTGCTATAAATAGAGAAGAAACTGAGGCAAATGCCAATGTTGAGATTACACATGTGCACCTTAATGACAATACCGTTGCAGGTATTAAGATAAAGAATAAGAATTGTTTCTCAGTACAATATCACCCAGAGGCAAGTCCTGGGCCTAATGATTCGGTGTATCTATTTGATCAATTTATAGAGAATATTAAAAATAACTAATTGAAAAAT
>NZ_CALGNH010000061.1 GCF_937958655.1 uncultured Winogradskyella sp.
TTCTCGACTACGCTCGAAATAACAAATTACTATCTATAAAATATTAAACTATAAAACAACGCTGTTATGTCGAACGAATGTGAGACATCGCATTAATTACTATTTCAAAATCAAAATTATGTGATTTCTCATCACTCATACTTCACTCTTTCGAAATGACAGAAAGACTTACTTTTCAGACTCTAGTTCAATTAAAAAGTTTCCTTTCGTGAAATTTTTACTTAGTAAACTTTAATTTCACTAAGAAATAACACCCGAACCTAATAATTCATCATTATTATACCAAGCTACAAACTGACCTTCTGTAATGGCAGATTGTTTATTTTCAAATTCTACATATAAGCCTAAAGCTACTTTGTGAAGTGTCGCTTTTTCTAAAAGTTGCCTGTAACGAATTCTGGCTAAAACCTCCATGGTTTCTCCATCGCGTAATGCCAAGTCCTCTCTTACCCAGTGCAATTCTTCATTAGCTACAAATAAGACATTACGTAATAAGCCTGGGTGATTTTTACCTTGACCAGTATAAATAACATTCTCTTCAACATCGGTTTCTATTACAAATAAGGGTTCTTTTGTACCACCAACAGCTAGTCCTTTGCGTTGCCCTTTTGTAAAATAGTGGGCACCTTGGTGTTTACCAACTATCTTTCCGTCAGATAATGAATACTCTGGTTTTTTTGCTAAATACTCCAATTCATCTTCTTTAGAATTGAATTTCGGAATAGATTGGTTATAACTATTTAAAGTCTCATCCACCTCAACAATAACACCTTCTTTAGGTTTGAGTTGTTGCTGTAAAAAATCTGGCAATCTTACTTTACCAATAAAGCATAATCCTTGTGAATCTTTCTTCTCTGCCGTAATAAGATCTTGCGCTTTTGCAATCTTCCTAACTTCTGGCTTTGTTAATTCTCCAATTGGAAATAGAGCTTTGGCAAGTTGCGCTTGAGATAGTTGACATAAAAAATAGGATTGGTCTTTATTACCATCTACACCTGCCAAGAGTTGATGAATTGCTTTACCGTCTTTATTTATCGTACCTTTTCTACAGTAATGCCCTGTGGCTACAAAATCTGCACCAAGCTCTAGAGCTATATCCATAAAAACATCGAACTTAATTTCGCGATTACATAAGACATCTGGGTTTGGTGTGCGGCCTTTTTTGTAATCATTAAACATGTAGTCTACAATACGCTCTTTGTATTGCACACTTAAATCTACGGTTTGAAAAGGAATACCCAATTTATCAGCTACCAGCATGGCATCATTACTATCCTCTAACCAAGGACACTCATCTGATATGGTTACCGAATCGTCATGCCAGTTTTTCATAAACAAGCCAATAACCTCGTAGCCTTGTTCTTTTAAAAGATAGGCTGCGACACTAGAATCTACTCCACCAGAAAGTCCTACTATAACTCGTTTCATGTTTACTTACTGCCTTTTATCTTCACTAGAGATAGACTATGGCTTGTATTTGTTTTATTTATACCCTCTTATTTATTTAGATGCTTCTACAAGCTCTGCATAACATTGTAATATATCTTGTGTAATTTAGAAATACGTTAAGAATCTAAAAATTTAACGATGTTTTTGTTCGAAAAATTTTGACAAAATTACAAAATAAAAAAGGCAATCTAATGAAGATTGCCGAACATAGAGCTTCTTAGGTAAAGAGGATGAGGCTATTCATATTTTTTTACAATCTTTTGGTTGGTATGGTCTATCTCTTTAGTGATTTTACCATTTTTATAATATCTCCAAATTCCAGCTTTCTTGTCCTTTTTATAAAGACCTTCAGACGTTAAATTACCCTTAGAATCGTAATTAGCGGTTTTACCATTTAATTGGCCTTTAGTATATTGTGACTGACGTAACAACACATTTTCCTTAGAATACCATTTAGATTCTCCATCTAACTGATTCATAATATAATGAGTCTTTTCTGCTACGTTTCCATTTTTATAATACACAACGCGCTCACCTTCTAACTTTCCCTGCTGGTTATAGCGCTCCACAATCATTTTGTTAACACCATCTTTATGAAAATAAACCCACTGACCAATATAACGTTTACCATCCATCTGCCCTTTGCTAATTATCTTAGTATTGGAGGCATAGAAAACAACATCTGTAATACTATCTGAAACGTTAAACACTTTAGTAGCACTTAAAACACTTTTGCCCTTAGACAATGTGTAGTATTTAAAAGTATCTACTTCTTTTCCATGTTCAAATTTTCCTTGATAACGCTTTTGATTTGTATTATAGTAGTTCTTTGCCCACAATCCATGTCTTTTATCGTTATTATCGTACCGATTAACGGATTTTTGTGCATTCAGAAGTGTTAAAATTATTGTAAAAATGAATGTAAAATAGGTTTTTTGTTTAGTCATTTTATACTTTTGTTAAACAAACATGGTGTTTGTATGATGAACAATTTTAAAAACTCAAAAAAATGAAAATTATTTCAAAAACATTCAAATTACTAACGGTATTTTTATTGGTCGCAAGTGTTACTGCATGCGACGATGACGACATGGATCCTGTTGTTGTGCAGTCTAATACAATTGTAGATGTTGCTGTTAATAATAATTTTACATCATTAGCTGCAGCTTTACAAGCTACAGGTTTAGTATCTACATTACAAGGAGACGGTCCTTTTACTGTATTTGCACCTACAAACGAAGCTTTTGATGATTTATTAGCGGCTACTGGTTTGGATTTAAATGACCTATCAACAGAAGAAGAAGCTTTAGTAAGAAACATTTTACTAAATCACGTAATAGTTGGTGATGAAATAGAGTCAACGGATTTAGAGGCTTTAGGATCTGGTTATACTAATACTGCAGCCACTGGTCCTGGTGGAGAAAACTTAAGTTTATATTTCTCTACGTCTGATGGTGTGGTACTTAATGGACAGTCTGAGGTTATTACTGCTGATCTGGAAGCTTCTAACGGTGTGGTACACGTAGTAGATGCAGTTATTGGTTTACCTACAATTGCAACATTTGCAACCAGTAATCCTGCACTTTCTAATTTAGTAGCTGCATTACAATTAGCAGATTCTGGTATGCCAACAGTAAACTGGATAAACACTGTCTCTGGTAGTGAAAATACAAGCTTAGCGCCATTTACGGTTTTAGCTCCTACAAACGATGCTTTTGCTAGCTTATTACAAGAATTAGATCCTACTGGAAATACTGCACTTAGTGATTTAACACCTGCTACGGTAGATGCTGTTTTAACTTTACATGTTGTAGCTGGTGCTAATGTACAGTCAACAGGTTTAGGTTCTTTAAACGGTGTTCTCCCAACATTAGGTGGCGATTTAGATTTAGACGGTACTGTAATTACTGATGCTAATGCAAGAACTAGTAACATTCTTGCACCGAATTTAGTAGATATACAAGCCATTAATGGTGTAGTACACGCTATTGATACCGTAATTTTACCAGCACAATAAAAGTGAAAAATCGAGGCTGATTACCTCATTTTTATATTGATTGATTTAGTTAGTAGAAAACCCAGACTTAGGTCTGGGTTTTTTTGTTAATATATTTTCATCAATAACATACCATCTAATAACGAATGATAATTCTGCACTTTTAATCGTCCTGAACGTTTGGCATAATATATAACCCAAACTAAAAAAACAGCATTAAAAGTTTATGATTATACTGAAATCTTCATAAAAGATATAGCTCAAAACTCAATTAACAGAAAACAAAAGCGTATTTTGTTTATAAGCGCTTATAAATGGCTTAACCTTTGAATATAAGCCTATTTTTTTTTTAATAGAAGCTATACATATAGCAATCTTAACACATACTTAAACCTAATAAAAGTGATTTATTAAGGCAACCTTAAGCTGCAAGCATCATAAGAAAAAAGCCGAAACATTATAATACATATATTATAATTATCTCGACTTGGTTTAATGTAACTTTGGTAAGCTTTTATTGCCCTAAAGATATCATTTTTAGCCATTTAAATATATTACACTTATTTTTTCTTGCGCTTTTGTTGTGCTTGTTTTTGTTGTTCTGCCTGTTCCATCATCTCAGCCATTTTTCTCTGAAAACGATTTTGCTTTTTAGGCTTACTCTTACTCACTTCTATCTTGGCTAAAACTTTCTCTTCATCAATAATGTAGTTTTTAATAACTAACATTATACCAATACTAATTAGATTGGAGATGAAGTAGTACAAACTAAGACCCGACGCATAGTTATTAAAGAATACTAACATTAATAACGGTGAGAAGTAAATCATATACTTCATCATTTTACCCATATCTGGCATACCTTCTTGAGGTGGTCCTTGCATTGCGGTTTGCTGACCCGTTGTCATTCTCATATAAAAGAATATAGCAATAGCAGCTAGAATTGGAAATAAGGCCACGTGGTCTCCATAAAATGGAATATTAAAAGGTAACTCCGCAATAGAATCATAAGAACTTAAATCATCTGCCCAAAGGAAACTTTTCTGTCTTAAATCGAAAGCTGTGGGAAAAAACATAAATAAAGCATAAAACACAGGAATCTGCATTAAACCTGGTAAACAACCACTCATTGGACTGGCTCCTGCTTTAGTCTGAAGCGCCATCGTTTCTTGCTGCGCTTTCATTTTATTATCTTTATACTTTGCTCTAATAGCATCTAGCTCTGGCTTTAAAATTTTCATTTTTGCCTGAGACATAAATTGTTTGTACTGCACAAAGGACAACATAAGTTTAACTAAGATTGTCATTACAATAATAGCAATACCATAAGGTAAAAACCCACTTAAAAACCCAAATAATTGAATAAAAATTGCTTTATTTATCCAACCAAAAATTCCCCAACCAAAAGGAATACTTTCTTCTAAACTTTTATCATAAGCTTTTAGAGTCTTAGCATCTGTTGGTCCATAATACAAGCCTAAGCTCTTATTAACTTCACCTCCATTGTAAGCTAAAGGCATTTTTGAAGTGTATAATTTTGTAAATAACGAATCTACCTCTTCATCTTCAACAAGATTTTTAGACGTCATATCTACTGACTTAAATGGACTATCGTTAGTTACTAAAATAGAACTAAAGAAATGCTGACGGTAGGAGAGCCACTCTACATCTTCTACAGTTTCTTCATCATCTCCCATTTGAGATAACTTTTCTACACGATCCTCATTGTGCATATAGGTTAATCTGGTGTAACGATTTTCGTAGCTTATACTTTTGGCATGTCTCATACCTTTTTGTTTCCAATCTAAAGTTATAGGCTCAGAGGTATTAAACTCACCATTTAACCCTTGAGATTTGATTGAAAAATCAATCATATAATCCTTAGGTTTTAGCTCGTATCGGTATTCTAAAAACTTGGTTTCAGAAAACTTTAGCTTCATAGAAACTATGGTGTTTTCACCGCTCTTGGTAACACTAGGCTGAAACGGAAAATCTTGCGTATTACGAGTTCTTCCGTCTGATGTTGAGAACGTAAGATTAAAATTACTATTCTTGTTCTTTACTAAATAAATTGGCACAGAATCATAATCCACAAAATTCTTTAACTTAACCTCTGCAAGATGGCCTCCCATTCTATTAAACTTAAGTTCAAAAACATCAGTTTCTACATTTGTTATGGCTTCTCCTGGTAATGCTAAAGCATAAGACAATGCGCCTACTTTATTTTGAAGTGCAACACGCTGTGTAGAATCTAAAGCCTGCGTATTTGTAGTTGCGAAATCTGCCGCAGTAGTTACAACAGCTTCATTTTGTTTACTTTCCTTTTGCTCTGCTTCTACTTGCTCTTGCGTTTCTTTTTGCTTAGCTTCAATCTCTTCTGGTGATGGTGTGCTTTGATACATCATAAACACAAGGATTCCGAAAATAAGAATAAATCCAATGATTGAGTTGATGTCTAGTTTCTTTTCTTCCATATTTATGTGCCGTAAAAACGGTAATCTGATTAATCTAGTTCTTATTTCCTAAAGTTTTTCAAAACATGCTTAGACAAGTTCAGCGTGATACGTTAACTTCAATTAATATTCTCCTTTCTGCTAATCCCAAAAAGCTATCCAAAATGCAATTTGCGCCAAAGTGGCACATTATTTCTTCTTATGTTTTAATGCTGCTGCTACAAATGCTACAAATAGTGGATGAGGGTTAGCTACTGTACTTTTATATTCAGGATGGTATTGTACACCTACAAACCAGTTATGCGTTGGTATTTCTACAATTTCTACAAGTCCGGTTTCAGGGTTTAAGCCTGTTGCTTTCATGCCTGCTGCTTCTATCTGTGTTTTAAAAGCATTATTAAATTCAAAACGATGTCTATGACGTTCTTTAATACTTGTTTCTCCGTAAACTTTGTACGCAATACTGTCTTTGGCTATATTGCAATCCCAAGCACCTAATCGCATTGTACCGCCTTTATTAACGACATTTTTTTGCGATTCCATTAAATTAATAACAGGATTTTGGGTCTCGTTATCCATTTCTATAGAATTAGCATCAGAGAGATTTAATACGTTTCTGGCATATTCAATAACCGCCATTTGCATACCTAAGCAAATTCCTAAAAACGGAATATTGTTTTCTCTAACATACTTAACAGCATCAATCTTACCTTCTACACCACGCTCGCCAAAACCTGGTGCTACTAAAACACCATCTAAATGCCCTAATTTAAAATCTATATTGTCTTCATTTAGATATTCTGAATGCACAGATTCTATCTTTACCTTAACTTCGTTTTCTGCACCTGCATGAATAAAAGCTTCTAAAATAGACTTATAAGAATCTTGAAGTTCTACGTATTTACCTATTAAACCAATAGTAACTTCACTTTTTGGATTTTTGTGACGTTTTAAAAAGGCGTTCCAACGCTCTAAGTCTGGCACATCGCTTTTAAGATCTAACTTTTGCAGTACAACTTTGTCCAAACCTTCTTCTAACATTAGATTTGGTACGTCATATATTGTAGAGGCATCGATGGATTGGATAACGGCTTCTTTCTTAACATTACAAAAACGTGCTAATTTGGCTTTTAGTCCATCGCTTAATTCGTGCTCTGTTCTACACACTAAAATATCTGCATGTACTCCGCTCTCCATAAGTGTTTTTACACTATGTTGGGTTGGTTTGGTTTTTAGCTCACCAGCAGCAGACAAATAAGGCACTAATGTTAAATGAATCACCAATGCATTATTATCGCCTAATTCCCACTGTAACTGACGTACAGCTTCTACATATGGTAAGGACTCAATATCACCTACTGTTCCTCCAATTTCTGTTATAACAATATCGTAATCTCCAGAATTACCTAAAATCTGAATTCTATGCTTTATCTCATCTGTAATATGAGGAATTACCTGCACCGTTTTACCTAAGAACTCACCACGACGCTCTTTATTTATAACACTCTGATAAATACGACCTGTAGTAACGTTATTAGCTTGTGATGTTGGTACGTTTAAGAAACGCTCATAATGTCCTAAGTCTAAATCGGTTTCTGCACCATCATCTGTAACATAACACTCACCATGCTCGTAAGGATTTAATGTTCCTGGATCTATATTAATATAGGGATCTAATTTCTGAATGGTAGTTCTGTAACCTTGTGCCTGCAAGAGTTTAGCTAAAGATGCAGCTATAATGCCTTTTCCTAGAGAAGAAGACACTCCACCTGTTACAAAAATATACTTAGGGTTTGTGGTCATATTGCGTTGTTAAACGCAGGCAAATTTACAATAAAAAATGGCTCTAACAATCTTTAATTATTCAAAATTGAATAGGCTTATTAACATTATAATTATTTATAAACTATGCGTATTTTAGATTTTAGCTTCTGAAGCACAAGCTCAAAAGAGTAAGTCTTACAATTTATAATAAGGCCTTAAAGTTTTAAGAATTTTTGAAAGTGTATTACTTGCTATTGCACGTTGTTTATTTGCTAAAGTCTCTTTTTATGGTGTAGATTAATTCTTCAAGACCGTTGATTTTTATATCGTGCATTTGGGTCATCATTCTACCTAATTTCCCCTCAGGAAATCCTTTCTGCCTAAACCATGTATAATAGTACTCTGGGATATTAACCAAATACTCTCCTTTATATTTACCAAACGGCATTTTGTAATGTGCCAATTCAATTAGGGCTTCTTTATTTGGTTCCAACTTATTGCGACTTATATTTAGCTAATTTTTTAAGCTCTTCTTCAATATAGTTTTCCCAATATTTCTGTGCTTCAACATTAATAGAATGCTGTGTTTGGGCATCGTAAGTTTTTTGAGTTTTAGCTAAACCTTCATTAATAGCATTATGAATTTGATTCATCTGTTTTTTTAGATTTTGGTTTACAACCAACCGCTCTAAATATTGCCTAAACTTACGTACATAGAGTTCTGTAATATCAAAATGCAACTGCTCATGGCGCAAAATGTAGGCGTTACTTCTGTCTTTAAAATACCAAGATTTGTAAGGATAAAAATGAGCTTCTACAGACGCCGTATAATCCACAAAACGCTTTCCAGCGGTTTTTAAAGAATATCCAAATGTTATACCAGAAGCCGTTAATGCAGAAGCATCAGAATTTTGATCTGCTTGCCCTTTAAAATCTGCCCAGGTGAGCTTGCGTGTTTCTGTCCATGATAAGGTATCGTCTTTAGATGTGCTTCCAAAAAACAGAAAGACTACACATAATATTAAATGATTTAATTGCATTTATTGCCAGTTAAACGTAATATCTTTTTCGATATCTGGGTGTAAACTGTAATGTACAGGACAAGTGTTAGCGGTACGTTCTAAAATAGTTTGCGTTTTACTATCGACTTTAAATGGTAAATTAAAAACTACTTTTATTTTGGAGATCTTTCTTGGCTCACTAGCCATTGTTTTTGTAACCTCTGCGGTAGTGCCAGACATATCTACATCCATGTCTCTAGCTTTAATTCCCATAACCGTTAACATACAACTTGCTAATCCTGTAGCAACAGTATCTGTAGGTGAAAACGCTTCGCCTTTACCATTATTGTCTGTTGGTGCGTCTGTAATAAAAGAATTATCAGATTTTACATGCACACTCTCTGTTCTTAAGTTTCCTAAGTAAGTTACTTTTGAAGTCATACTAATTTGCTCCTACGATTCTTAAATTATTAAATTTTACGATATAAACAGCGTCATTATTGTAGCCTCCAAATAAGGCTTTTTTATATCTAAATTTATTCTCAATATATTCTGTTTCTATAGTATCTGTTGATGCTTCGTACAAATTATCTTCTGTAGCCAAGCGCATTAGTATATCTAATGTAATATCAAAACCACGTGCAGCATACTTACTTGGTGACACACCATATTGCTTCTGATAGGCTCTAACAAAACCGTTAGACTTGGATTCATCAAAAGTTTTATTTACCGAAGGGTAATGAAATGTGAGGTTTGAGAGATAATTATTATCAATATCCTTTCCTTCAAAAGCATTGTTATAATTAGTAGTTACTAAAACAATTTCTACATCGTCTTTATTATAACCATTTATCATGCTCGTTATACTAGAAACAAAAGTATCGTTGTTAGTTTCTAAAAACACTACTGTTTTTCCTTTACTAAATAAATTTTCTAGCCGTACAGGGTAAACGAAGTACTCATCCTTTCCTGTCTTTTTATCTTTTTCTGAATAAATTTGGGTAGCACCAGGGAATTCAGTTTTAAGCGTTGCACTTATGGAACGGTGTGACTGATCTGCTATAATGATAACCTTAGATTTTAAACTATCTTTTTTTACGAAATCTATCATTGTTTGTTGTAATAGCTTATCATCTGGCACGGTTTGAAACACATTACTATAAACTTCCTTAGGCATATTTAAAGCCGCAATAACAGGCACTTTATCTGATTTGAGGTGTTTTGCCACTCTATCAAAGGCCTCGGGTTGCATTGGCCCAATGACTGCATCATAGTTAGACAAATCATGAGTTTCTAAAAGTTGCCTTGTTGTTGATGCCTGATAACGTGTATCTAATACTTTTAGATGTGTTGAAATCCCTAATTGCTTTGCAGAATCTAAAGCCATACTTACACCCACGTGAAAGTCTAAAACTATAGACAATAATTTTTTATCCTTAATCATGTCTTTAGTTCCCTCAACATCTCCTATATCAATCTTATGCAATTGATAGGGCATCATTAAAGCAATACGTTTTGTTTCAAAATTATTTAAACCTAATTTTAAATCTGTTGTTGTTACTTTAGAGGGTAACTCGTTAGTCCCTACTATAGTATCTGGCAATTTAAGAACCATACCTGGCTGTAAACCTGTAGTCTTCAATTCTGGATTTAGAGTTTCTAATTGTTGCTGTGTTAATCCTGTTTTTACTTCTAATCTGTAGAATCCTTCTTTTGGTAATACTTCGTAATAATTATAATTAGATTCTATTGGTTTTTCATCCGCATCCTTAATATTAGGTACATTAAGCTCGTCTCCAGGCTGAAGAACTTCTTTTATATTTGGATTAAGTGATTTTAACTCGTCTACAGTAATGCCAAATTTGTAAGCAATACGCCATTTGCCTTCTTTTGGCTGTACCGTATATTTCTTTAAGGTATTCTTATAAGACTTTTTAGACACAATAGTCTTGTATTTAGGAATTCTAATTTTATCGCCTTTTTTAAGATTTTCTGCGTACAAAAATCGATTTGCTTTTTTTATATCCTCTTCAGTAACATTGTACTTTTTAGATAATCCATAAAGTGTTTCTTTGCGCTTTACTTTATGATTTTTATAACCTATTAACTCTTTTGAACGTTCTGCTATAGGGTCATTCTTTACTTTTGATTTAGGAATAAGCAGTACTGTATTTACTTGAAACCTTGATTTAGCGTCAGGGTTAAGCGCAAAAATATCGAATGGTGTTACCAAATACGATTTGGCAATACTTTCTATAGTTTCTCCAGACTTTACTTTGTGCTCAATATAATTTTGAGCACTAATATTGAGTGCAAAAGCTATTAAAATGATGGTTAGAATATTTTTCATAAAACTAAATTATACCTACAAGGTTTAGATACTGAATAAGATTAAGCATAAGCCATGCCAGATTTTTCAAATCGACTGTTGACTGCTACTACATACTATAAACTGATTTACTCCCATTCTATAGTGGCAGGTGGCTTAGAGCTTATATCATAAACGACTCTATTTATACCCTTTACTTTATTTATTATTTCATTTGAGGTTTTTTGCAAAAACTCATAGGGTAAATTTACCCAATCTGCAGTCATTCCGTCCGTACTTTCTACCGCTCTTAAAGCCACGCATTTTTCATAAGTACGTTCATCTCCCATAACACCAACACTATTTACTGGTAATAATATAGCACCAGCTTGCCACACCTTATCGTATAAACCAGAGGATCGCAAATTATTAATAAAAATAGCATCTACTTCTTGTAATATACGGACTTTTTCATGGGTTAGATCTCCAAGTATGCGAATGGCTAATCCTGGACCAGGAAATGGATGTCTTCCCAATAATTCAGAATCCATACCCATAGATTTACCCACGCGCCTTACCTCATCTTTAAACAAGGATTTTAGCGGTTCTACTATTTTTAATTTCATAAAATCTGGTAAACCACCTACATTATGATGACTTTTAATGGTTGCGCTTGGCCCTCCGGTTGCCGAAACACTTTCAATCACATCTGGATAGATAGTACCTTGCGCCAACCATTTTACATCTTGTATTAAATGTGCTTCATCATCGAAAACCTCAATAAATACGCGACCTATTGTTTTTCGTTTTTCTTCGGGATCGCTCTTATCAGCTAGCGCATCCAAAAAGCGTGCCGAAGCATCTACACCTTTAACGTTTAATCCCATGCCTTCGTATTGACGAAGTACATCTTTAAACTCATTTTTGCGTAATAAGCCGTTATTAACGAATATACAATAAAGGTTTTCTCCTATGGCTTTATGTAATAACATAGCCGCTACCGACGAGTCTACTCCGCCAGATAAACCTAAAACCACTTTATCATTACCGAGCTTTTCTTTTAGATCTGCCACTGTTTCTTCTACAAAAGCATTTGGTGTCCAATCTTGCTCAATATTCGCTATTTTAACTAAAAAATTTTCGAGTATTTGTTTTCCGTCTGTGGAATGGTACACCTCAGGATGAAACTGTATGGCATAAGTAATTTCTCCTTCTATTTTATAGGCTGCATTTTCAACATCTTCTGTACTGGCCAACAATACGCCTCCTGATGGCAATTGCTTTATGGTATCGCTATGGCTCATCCATACTTGACTATTTTCTTTTACATCAGTAAAAAAGTCTTCATCGTTTTTAATAAAACTTAGGTTAGCCCTACCGTATTCTCTGGTATTGGACTCGGCAACTTTTCCACCAGAAAAATGAGCCAAATACTGCGCACCATAACACACGGCTAAAAGTGGTTTTTTTCCTCTTATAACCGATAAATCTGGATGCAGAACATCCGCTCCTCTTACCGAGTTTGGACTACCAGACAAAATAACGGCTTTAAAGCTTTCTGAGTCAGTTGGGATTTTATTAAATGGGTGAATTTCGCAATAGATATTTAACTCTCTTACACGCCTTGCTATAAGTTGGGTGTATTGCGATCCGAAATCTAAAATAAGGACTTTATTATGTTGCATGTGCAAAAATAATAATTGCGTTTAGATTTGCGTTTTACGATTTACTATTTTTTTAATAGTTTTTAACAAGTACCTCACTACATTGTAACTATAGTGAACTGATGTTTAAGTGGCTCTAGAGTAGTTATTAAATTCTCAATTAAATCATCACCAAATTCTAAATATAATTCTGAAAAATTAGTGTTGCGCTCTTGGAGGCTGTGATTAGGAAATAATTGCTCTTGCAAATCCGTACAGCGTTCTATCTCATCCTTTAACTTTCGCTTTTGCGCTTTTAGTAATCGTTTTTCGAGATGTTTTAAACCTTTAATTTGCTTTACTTCTTGAGATTTTACAGCACCAAGGAATGATTTGTCGGTTTGCTCTGCAAGTTGGTGTAAATTTTGAAATTGCTTTTCTAAAAATTTCATCTGTTCGGAAAAATCGATATCAATATTTGAGATTCTCCTTACTTTTTTATTAATAAACGAATTGCGATCTAAAAATAAATCACCAATAGATATGTTCAGTTTTTTAAGTTTTTCTGACTGCTTTTTGGTTTTTATTAAAGCCGAATTTCTTAGCAATAACATCGGAAAAGTAACGCCTTGTGCTTCAAAATTAGATTTTAACTGTAACCAATAGATCATTTCTCCACCACCACCTATATAACAAAGATTAGGTAAGATGACTTCTTGATATAACGGTCTCATAATAACATTAGGAGAAAAACGCTCCGGATACTCCTGGAGATGCTTTAAAAGTTCATCTTTATTCCAAGACAAATTGGTTTCTAATACCGAATACGTATCGCCTAATACTACAATACGTTCTCTTAACCCATTATACATGTAAAAAAGATTAATTTCTCGTGGGTTAACTTGTATTTTTAAGTTTAAATCCTCTAGTGTTTTATTAGTTTTAGAAACCTGCTCGTAGGCTGTTTTTTCTAAAAGCTCTACTTTCATCTGAGGTATGAATAATTGTTTTAAAGCGCTATGATCGGCATCTAAAATCACCAAGCCATATTTACCAAATAGTGCGTTGGCTAAATAGTGTGTAGCCTCGGCTAAAGTATTATGATTTAAATAAGCCTCCTTAAACCATACTTTTAACTGATCGGCATATTTGCCTTGACCGAATTCTGCAGAAATAACATCAAAAACTTTATCTAAGCCTTTTGTACTAAAATGACCCACTGCACCGCTTTGGTCAGAATTCCATTGTATTTTTTTTCCTTTAAAATTAAAGTAATTGATTTCATCAAAATCATGATCCTCAGATGCCATCCAATATATTGGTACAAAATTACAATCTGGATAGGCTTCTTTTAGTTGTTTTGTAAGATTTATGGTTGAAATAATCTTATGTAAAAAATAAAGCGGTCCTGTAAAGAGATTTAGCTGATGACCTGTGGTAATGGAATAAGTATTGTTTAATTGTAAATCTTCAATATTTTTGAGCGTAAGCTCAGAGGTTTCAAGAGCATTATATTGCTGTTTTAACACATTTACTAAGACCGCTCTGCTAGATTCTGAAACATCTTTAGATTGACGCTTAGCTTCAATTTGCTTTTCAAAATTTTTGAGCGTTGGAAAATTATGATATAATGCCTTTAGGTCTGGTTTTTCATCCAAATAATCGCATATAAAATCAGAAAAATAGTTGGTTTCTCTGTACGGTATAAAATCGGTTGGCATACTTAATAATTATCAAAGCAAATATACGTTAAGTGTAAATTCTTATTCCTAATTTTTAGTTAATTCAAAAATACAGACACTATTAAAATAATCACAGATAATATTTATTAGTTTTACATTTAAAATCCATTTAACTATTATGCGTAATTCTACTTACCTCATTTATTTTATTCTCTTATCGTTTTCAATTTGTACTGCACAGACTATTGCATCTCCTAGTAAATTTTTAGGCTATGATATTGGAACAAAGTTTAGCCGTCATCACCAAGTTGCAGACTATTTTAAATCTATTGCTAATAGCGCCCCTAACCAAGTAAAACTACAAGTTTATGGAAAAACTAATGAAAACAGAGCATTGTACCTTGCTTACATTTCTAGTGAAGAAAACATTAGAAATCTCGAAAGCATACGCCAAAATAATTTAAAAAACACTGGTTTATTGGATGGCAATGCAGCTAATACTAATATTGCTATCGTATGGTTAAGCTATAATGTACATGGCAATGAAGCGTCTAGTTCTGAAGCTGCCATGCTAACCTTATACAAGCTGCTCACTGAGCGTAAAGACCTATTAAAAAATACCGTTGTAATTATAGATCCTTGCGTAAACCCTGATGGTAGGGACCGTTATGTCAACTGGTTTAACGAAACGGCAAGTCACCCTTACGACATAGACCCACAGGCAAGTGAACACAACGAACCATGGCCAGGCGGACGACCAAACCATTATTTATTTGACTTAAATAGAGATTGGCTTTGGGCAACGCAAACAGAAACTAAAGCGCGCCTAAAAGTCTACAATAAATGGATGCCACACATCCATGTCGATTTTCATGAACAAGGCATTAACGAACCTTACTATTTTGCTCCTGCCGCGGAGCCTTTTCATGAAGTTATTAGTGAATGGCAGCGCGATTTTCAAACGCAAATAGGAAAAAATCATGCTAAATACTTTGATGCTGAAGGTTGGCTATTTTTCACCAGAGAACGTTTTGATTTATTATATCCAAGCTATGGCGATACCTACCCTACCTTTATGGGAGCTATTGGTATGACCTATGAGCAAGGCGGCCATGGTAGAGCTGGCTTAGGCATATTAAACGACGAAGGGCACACATTAACTTTAGTTGAGCGTTTAACGCACCATACAACCACAGGGTTATCTACAGTAGAAATAGCATCTAAAAATGCAGTAAAACTAAATAGTGAATTTGCTAATTTCTTTAATAATAATACTAACCTAAAATATAAAAGTTACGTATTACAGGGTAATGAAGATAAGCTCAATAGCTTAAAGGATTTACTGAATAAACACGACATTAAATACGAATTTCCTGAAGCCACCAAAGCATCAGGGTATAATTACAAAACTGGCAAACAAGGGAATATGTCCGTTAACGGAAAATCGATAGTAGTACATACTAATCAACCAAAAGGTAAAATGGTGAAAGTAATGTTTGAGCCTAACGCAAAACTTACAGACTCTTTAACTTACGATATTACCGCTTGGTCTGTACCTTATGCTTATGGCTTAGACGCCATAGCTAGTACCTCTAAAGTTGCTAGTAGAATAAAATTTGAACGTTCAGAATTACAGGTGGTTTATGATGCTTATGGCTATGTAAGCAAGTGGAATTCCTTAAACGACGCTAAGTTTTTAGCCGATCTATTAAAACATAATTTTAAGGTTAGGTTTACCGAAAAACCATTTACGTCTAACACTACTAATTTTGATCGTGGCTCATTAATCATTACCAAAGGGGACAATAAGCATATCGCAAATTTTGTTGAAAAACTTAATTCATTATTAGGAAAACACAACAAAAAACTGACAACTATAACCTCTGGATTTTCAGATTCTAAGCCAGATATAGGTTCGCCAGATATTAAATTAATCAACAAACAAAACGTTGCTGTGCTATCTGGTAAAGGGACGTCGTCCTTAAACTATGGCCAAATTTGGCATTTCTTTGAGCAACAATTACACTACCCGTTAACCTCAATAAACACCGATAACTTAAGCCAAACCAATTTAAATAAATACAATGTGTTAATTATTCCAAGTGGTTATTACGGTAACGTACTCAATGACAGTACTATGAAAAAAATAAAGGATTGGGTAAAGTCTGGTGGTACCGCTATTGCCATTGATGGTGCCTTACAAAATTTTGCTGGTAAGGATGGATTTTCACTTAAGTATAAAGATTCTGAAACTAATGATGATACTAGCTTAACACCTTATGCTGAGCAAGAACGCGAGTACACCAATAACCTTATAACTGGCGCTATTTTTAAAACTAAAGTAGACCATACGCATCCAATGGCATTTGGCTTTAACGATTATTATTTTACTTTAAAATTAGGAAGTTCTGCTTATGATATTTTAGATAGCGGATATAACGTAGCACACATAGAAAACACTGAGGTTTACTCTGGTTTTGCTGGTAAAAACGCACAAGCTAACCTCAACAATACCTTAGTGTTTGGTGAGGAGCCAATGGGCAGTGGTAGTTTTATCTATTTCGTAGATAACACCTTATTTAGAAGCTTTTGGGAAAATGGAAAATTATTTTTAGTCAACTCCATTTTCTTTGTAAACAATAATGCTTACGAGCTGTAAATTGGCACTAAAAAAGTTGTCTCTTAAAACGTCAAATAACAATGTAATCCTTAACTATGATTAAGAACATAAAACCCATTATCCTCAATATTTTTGCTTTGGCTATACTCTCCACATGCCAACAAAACGAAACAAAAGATGCCACACCAGAGTTTAAAGTTGATTTTGAAAAATTTACATTAGATAATGGTCTACAGGTTATTTTACACGTAGATAGATCAGACCCAGTTGCTGCAGTAGCATTAACGGCACATGTTGGCTCAGCACGAGAAAAAGAAGGCAGAACAGGTTTTGCCCATTTATTTGAACACTTGTTGTTTTTAGAATCTGAAAATCTAGGTAAAGGCGGCTTAGACCAAATGAGTGCTCGTATTGGAGGTTCTGGTGCTAATGGCTCCACAAGTAGAGATCGCACTAATTATTACCAAACGGTACCAAAAGATGCGCTAGAAAAAATGATTTGGGCAGAAGCAGATAAACTAGGCTGGTTTATTAATACGGTTACCGAACCTGTTTTGGCCAAAGAAAAGCAGGTCGTTAAAAACGAAAAACGTCAAAGTGTAGACAACCGACCTTATGGTCATAATTCTGCGGTGATTAATAGAAATTTATACCCTAAAAGTCATCCTTATAATTGGGAGGTCATAGGATCACTAGAAGATTTACAAAAAGCAACATTAGAAGACGTTAAGGAATTTTTTAAAACTTGGTACACACCAAATAACGTAACACTAACCATTGCAGGAGATATCGATGTAGAACAAACTAAAACTTGGGTAAAAAAGTACTTTGATGAAATCCCTAGAGGTAAAGCTATCCCTAAGCTCAATAAGCAACCTGTAACTCTTAAAGCTTCAAAACATTTATTTTATGAGGATAACTTTGCACGGGCTCCTAGATTAACTATAGCTTGGCCTGGAGTACCACAGTACCATAAAGATTCATATGCCTTAAGCGTACTTACCAACTATTTATCTAATGGTAAAAAAGCACCATTAAATCAAGTGTTAGTAGACCAAAAAGAGCTTACAGATAATGTAAATTTTTATCAAAATAATTCTGAAATAGCGGGGCAGATTATGCTATCCGTTACTGCATTTAATCAAAAGGATTTAAACACAGTTAATACAGCCGTACAAAATGCATTTAGACAATTTGAAACCAATGGTATCTCAGAAAAAGATCTTAACCGCATTAAAGCAGGACAAGAAACTGATTTTTACCAAAGTCTCTCTAGCGTTTTAGGTAAAGGTTTTCAATTAGCACAATACGAAATATTTGCAGGAGACCCAGGCTATATAAATCAAGATGTAAAAAACATACTCGCTGTTACTGCAGCAGATGTAATGCGTGTTTACAATACTTATATAAAGGATAAAAATCATATAACGACGAGCTTTGTTCCTAAAGGACAAAAAGGTTTAGTATTAGAAAATTCCATATTAGCCAATGTCACTGAGGAAAAAATCATTGAAGGAGCTGAGGAAGAATTTGACCCAAGCATTGTAGCAACCTACGAGAAAACTCCCAGCAGTTTTGATAGAAGCACGGAGCCGCCTTATGGAGAAAGCCCAGAGTTAACGATTCCTAAAGTATGGAAAAAAGAGCTTGAATCTGGTATTACACTTTATGGTATTGAAAACCACGAAGTGCCTTTAGTGCAATTTGAAATGCAAATAAATGGTGGATTACTCCTAGAAAACACTAATAAAATTGGTGTCTCTAATCTACTGGCAGACCTCTTAACTAAAGGCACCAAAAATAAAACACCAGAAGAACTAGAAGATGCCATAGAACGTATTGGAGCTCGTATTTATGCTAATGCCTATTCTGATAACATTACCATTTCTGGTACCACTTTAGCAAAGCATTTTAATGCCACTATAGATTTGGTTTCTGAAATACTTTTAGAACCACGATGGGATGAGAAAGAATTCAACCTATTAAAGCAGAGTACTATTGGGAGAATTCAAAGAAGTAAAGCTAACCCTAATGCTATTGCTTCAGATGAATTTTCAAAATTACTTTACGGAGATACTAATATTTTAGCTTACAGTAATAGTGGTACTGAGGCCTCTCTTAATACTATTTCAATTACGGACTTACAGCAATATTATGACACCAACCTTTCTCCTACGCTAACAAAAATGCATGTTGTAGGAGCCATTTCAGAGCAAAAAGTGGTTACTGCTATGAACACAATAAATACCAAATGGGAACCCAAAGATGTAGCCATACCAGAATTACCTTTACCACTATATCCAGAATCGTCTAAAGTTTATTTTTATGATGTTCCTGGAGCTAAACAATCGATTATTCGCTTTGGTTATCCTGCCCTAAAAGCAACGCATAAAGATTATTATCCAGCAACGGTAATGAACTACAGACTTGGAGGCGGAAGTTTTGCTTCTCAACTTACCCAACAACTAAGAGAAGGCAAAGGCTACACCTATGGCGTACGATCTCATTTTATTGGTGAAGCAGAAGAAGGGTACTTTATAATCAGTAGTGGTATACGCACCAACGTCACCTACGAGGCCTCTAGTCTTATTAAAGAAATTTTAGAGAACTATGGTAAAAACTACAATGAACAAGATTTAGAAGTCACCAAAGGATTCACCATAAAAAGTACAGCAAGAGCCTTTGAAACTCTAGGTGCTAAATTAAATATGCTAGGTAATATAAGTAACTATAACTTATCTAATGATTATGCCAAACAGCGTGAAACTATTGTAAAAAATATGACCGTTGAAGATGTAAAAACCTTAGCAGACAAATACATAAAACCTAACCAAATGATTTATTTAATTGTTGGTGATGCCGCAACGCAATTGAACAAGTTAGAAGCTCTGGGCTTTGGAAAACCAGTATTATTGAATTAGAATTTAAAATTTTACTATATTTAATAACTAACTAAAAATCATAATCTTATGAAACTTGGAGCGTTTTCGGTCAGTCTTGCCGTAAAAGACATTGTGGCATCAAAAGCTTTTTATGAAACTTTAGGGTTTACAGTATTTGCAGGTGAACTTGAAAAGAACTACCTCATCATGAAAAATGAATCTACCTTAATTGGTTTGTTTCAAGGTATGTTTGAAAATAATATCCTCACCTTTAATCCTGGTTGGAATCAAGACGCAAATACTTTAGAGAAATTTGATGATGTGCGTGATATTCAAAAGCATTTAAAATCTAAAGATGTAACCTTTGCTAGTGAAATTGATGCGGCAGAGTCAGGACCAGCAAGTTTTGTGGTTTTAGATCCAGATGGTAATGCCATATTGGTAGACCAACATATCTAAAACCACTTTATTTTAAAATAAAGCGATTTTAAAGAATTAACGGTATATCTCTACTAAATAAGCACTGATATATTATACTGTCTTTTTAACTTACAACCTCACCGTATAAATCAAAATCTTCAGCTTCAATAATTTTTACCGTGGTAAACTCGCCAGTCTTTAAATAGGTTGTTGTGGCATCAATCAACACTTCATTATCTACATCTGGCGAATCAAACTCAGTACGTCCTACAAAATAACTACCCTCTTTACGATCAACTACAACTTTAAATTGTTGCCCTATTTTTTCTTGATTAAGTTCCCAAGAAATCTGCGATTGTATATCCATAATCTCGTTAGCACGCTGCATCTTCACGTCTTCGGGTACGTCATCTTCAAGATTGTAAGCATGTGTATTTTCTTCGTGCGAATATGTAAAGCATCCTAAACGCTCAAAACGCATCTCTTTTACCCAATCTCTAAGCGTTTCAAAATCTTCTTGAGTTTCACCAGGGTAACCCACAATCAAAGTAGTTCTAATTGTCATTACTGGCACCTTGGCTCTAAAGTCTCTCAGAAGTTTCGTTGTTTTTTCCTTAGTGGTACCACGACGCATACTCTTTAAAATAGAATCGGATATATGTTGTAACGGAATATCTAAGTAATTACAGATTTTAGGTTCGCGTTTCATTACATCTAACACATCCATAGGGAAACCAGTTGGGAATGCATAGTGTAAACGAATCCAGTCTATACCTTCAACCTTCACCAATTGTTCTAACAATTCTGCAAGGTTACGCTTTTTGTATAAGTCTAATCCGTAATAGGTTAAATCTTGAGCAATTAAGATCAGTTCTTTTACACCATTAGCAGCTAGCTTTTCTGCTTCAGTTACTAAATCCTCAATTGGTGTACTTTTATGCTTGCCTCGCATTAAAGGAATGGCACAAAAACTACAAGGTCTATCACAACCTTCGGCAATCTTTAGGTAGGCATAATTTTTGGGTGTAGTGGTTAAACGCTCGCCTATTAATTCGTGTTTATAGTCTGCTCCTAGCGCTTTTAATAGACTCGGCAATTCCGTAGTCCCAAAATACTGATCTACATTTGGTATTTCTTTTTCTAAATCTGGTTTATAACGCTCGCTTAAGCAGCCAGTAACAAAAACCTTATCTACATTACCTTCCTCTTTTTCTTGCATGTAGTGCAAAATGGTATTTACACTTTCTTCCTTTGCATTATTGATAAAACCACAGGTATTTATGACCACTACATTTCCCTCTTGTTCGTGCACAACGTCTTTACCACTTGCCTTTAATTGCCCCATTAAAACTTCACTGTCGTATACATTTTTACTGCAGCCAAGTGTCACTACATTAATTCTATTCTTCTTAAGCGTTTTTGTTCTCATGCGTTATTCAATCAGTCTGCAAAGATACAATCTAAATTAAACCTTTACTGTATTTGAATGTCTTAAATAAAAACCTACTCTAATGAAAAAATTAAGCTTAGCCATACTATTTATTCTTTTACTGTTACATCTTTCATGCTCTACTGATGAAATAATAGTGGAACAACCAACAAATGAAAACCTCTATTTTCCTCCTTTAAATTCATAGGTATGGGAAACCAAAACCTTATCTGAATTAAATTGGAATGAAAACCAACTTCAACCCTTATTAGATTATTGAGAAGCTAAAAACTCTAAAAGTTTTATGATTTTACACAACGGAAAAATTGTTGTTGAAGCGTATTTTAATGGCCATACCTCTAATTCTCCTTGGTATTGGGCTAGCGTAGGCAAAACCCTTACCACTGCAACTGTTGGTATTGCACAACATGAAGGGTTGTTAGATATTGATAATAAGGTATCGCAATACATTGGAGAAGGCTGGACGAGTGCTCCTTTAGAAAAGGAAAACCTTATTAATTGCAAAAACCTTTTAACAATGACCTCTGGTTTAGATGATAGTTTAGGTGAGGATGTTTCAGCCCAAAACTTAGAATACGCAGCAGATGCAGGCGAACGGTGGGAATATCATAATGTCCATAAAAAACTACAAGATGTTGTAGCAGAGGTAAGTAACCAAACATGGACAACTTATTTTAACTCTCAATTAAAAAATAAGATTGGTATGTCTGGAGCTTGGATAGCATCAAATAATTTTAATGTGTATTGGAGTACAACTCGCAGTATGGCGCGCTTTGGCCTGCTCACTTCCGCGAATGGTATATGGGAAACAAATCAAATTATTCCTGAAACGTATTTAACTGAAGCTATTAACACGTCCCAAAATTTAAATGAAGCCTATGGTTATATGTGGTGGTTAAATGGAAAGTCTAGTTACAGGTTACAGCAATCGCAACACCTATTTACTGGATTTTTAATACCCAATGCACCTGTAGATATGTACGCTGCTTTAGGAAAAGACGACCAGAAAATATACATTGTTCCTAGCAAAGATTTAGTAATTATTAGAATGGGTAATGCTGCTGATAATGCTAACTTCGCTTTATCTAATTTTGACGAAGAGCTTTGGTCTCATATTAATTTATTAATTAACTAGTTATAAGTCTTTGGTGCCACTCTCGCCTTAGAAGCTTGTTCATAAACATAAGCCCATGCTAATAATTGCTTTTCTTGAAGGCGTCTTGCTATAAATGTTAAGCCTTTTGGAACACCTTCACCTGTATAACCCATAGGTACTGTTAAAGCCGGATATTCTGCAACAGCTGCAAAAGCGGCATGGTAATTATTTATAGACAAAAAACCATCTAACTTATTGGCATCCATGGGTATATCAAAGTACTGTTTACCATTAGTTTTTAAGGTATCTTTTATACGCTCTAAAAAGGCAGTATCACCCTTATGGTCTACAATGCCTTTAAAAAGTTTTTGCCCATAAGGCATTGTTTTTATTGAATCTTTTAAATTAAATGTCATTACATCAGAAACCGTTCTTAAATCAATAGCCTTACTCGCATAATTTGCCATGTATGTTGGCAAGTCCTTTTTCATATCTAAGTTTAGTAAACTCAAAAAATTTGGTAAGCCTATGGCTTCTTCTTCAATCGCAACAATTTCTGCTCCTTGTTGTTTTAAAACTTCTAATGCCTTTACGTATAATGTGTCTTCCATTAAGCGCTTAGGAGCACCAAAACGTTTTCCTTTTAGTGATGCCGTTTTTAAATCTTTAGTATAAAAACCAACATCCCACATCATCATAAAGGATTTAGAATCGGCATTATCTACCCCAAAAATAGCATCTAATACAATGGCATTATCAATAACGTTTTTTGTTATTGGACCAGCTGTATCTAAGGTTGAAGAAATAGGTACAATTCCGCTACGACTCACTAAACCTATAGTTGGTTTAAGACCTACAACAGAATTTTGACTCGCAGGTGATAGAATAGAACCAGCTGTTTCACTACCGATAGTTGCTGCTGCAAAGTTAGCAGAAGCTGCTACACCACTACCAGAACTTGAACCGCCAGTATCTATAGATCCTCTTCCGTAAGGATTAAGGGTTTGCCCTCCAATTGCAGAGTACCCACTTGGGCAGTCACCACAAAAGAAATAAGCCCATTCGCTAAGATTAGCTTTTCCTAATATTAAAGCACCTTTAGATTTTAGTTGTTTTACTATAAAGGCGTCATCCGTAACATTATCTTTTAATGCAACAGCACCAGCGGTTGTTGCCATACCAGAAGCATTAATATTATCTTTTAAAAGTATTGGCATACCGAACACTGAATATTCCAAATTTTTAGAATCACCATAAACGTTGCGTGCGTTATCTTTTTCTTTTGCTTCTTCTATTGCATTAGGATTAATAGAAATTACGGAATTTAGTGATACATTATTCTCTCTATCGTACTTGCGGATGCGATATAAATAGAATTTAGTTAACGCCGTGTAGGTTAATTTTTTATTTGCTACCTGCTGTTGTAAAAATTGAATATCCTTTTCGAGAATAAGTGGCTTTAATCGCTTATAATCTGCTTCTGTAAAGTCCGTCATCTTGGCATTGATGGTGGCCCAGATTTCATCCTTTTTTAAGTTTTTGGAGTCTAATACTTTAAATTCTCTAAAATCCTTTGCAGAAATGGCATCTAAATCTGTGGCTTTATCTGCAGTAGACTCAATAGTTTCTGATTTTGAGATCGGTTCGCGAGCGCCTCTAGATACAGTGTCGTTGCAAGATATTAGAACTATAAAAAAAAGAAATACTGTAGTTAATCTCATAGGGATATCTATTAAATTTTATTTAAATAAGTTAAAAATTCAATCAATGAACTTTTATTCTTAAGCTTTACTTTATGCTTTTTTATATATGAATGGAGCTTATCGGCATTATTAGGAAATAATACTTTTAAACTTTTCTTTTTTAGTAAAAGTTTGTTGGTCTTGTTATTTTTATGATTATAAATATAGTAATCATCATATATAATAAATTTTGCTGCTCGTCCTGGGTGATTTGGTGAAGCAGCCTTTTGAGCAGGTGTTAAAACACATCTTTTTTTACAGAGCAGCGAAAATTTAGATCCTTTAAATGTTTCTAAAAAATAAGAAGATTTAGGTACATTATCATAGTCTAAATAAGAAAAATATTTTAATGTTACATCGGAAAACGCAACTTCGCTATTATCCAATTTCAATAACGCATATTTAGCTTCAAATTTTTTATCCGAATTACTAAGATCATATTCTTCATCTGCATAAATTTCTACCTCATCAGTGTAAATATTATAGCGCATTAAGTGCATTCCGTATAAACTATCGGCAACAGATACCTCGCCTAATTGTACTTTGTTTGGAAAATAAGGGCTGCCTTTTATGTCTTCATAAGAAATAGGGTTAGCATTTTCATCTTGATTTAACTTATTTCTTATAATTTGTTTTAGACGCCATGTGCTCTCATACTGATTTGGAGCACCAGCAACCGCCTGTGAATACATGTTGAACGTTACTAGAGTGCAAATACTAAAAAGAAGATAACGCATCATCATAATTTTTTTTATAAAAATACAAAATGTAAGTTGTTGTTTATTTTATTGACTTTAAATCTTAATGTTATCCATTCCGAAAAAACGTAATACCCAGCCTTAAAGATTAAACAAATTAACTCTGAACAAACAAAAAATAAAATGATAAAAGGATAAAATGTAAATCTCCAAATTTTAGTTAAATATTCGTCAATCATAATTACGCAAAAAAAACAGATATTCAAATTACAGTTGTTTATTAACAAAAATAAAGTAAATCAGTACGTTACATAAAATAAGCAGGTAACAAAAGAGCGTTAAAACTATTTTATTACACCTATATTTTTATAATGTTACATTGATATGGTTGTCGTGATTTTCAACTTTTTTGTTATGTGAACGCTCCTTCTATATATAACAGAATCTGGTTTCTGTTATTCATTTTCTTTACTACCGCGATAAATGCTCCAGTTGGTGTTAACACTATAACTCCCAATAAAACATTAGATGCAAACGGTACAGCGGCTGTTAGAGTTTTAACAAGCAATGCTTCCACAACAACACAACTCACAGGTGCCAATAATCCTAGTTTACTAGGTGGTGCGTGTGCAAGTTAGAAACAATTTAGAATTACAACAGGCACACCTAGAACAAGCTTTATTACTGGTATTGCTCGAGGTACTGACGGAATATTAATTGTTATAAAAGCCGATGCTATTAACTTTAACGTGTTTAAAATTAACGGCTTTAAATAATAGCGTACTATTTCTTCTAATTTATAATGCAATAACAAAAAAGCGCACTAAGTTTATAGTGAGCTTTTGTTCTTTTGTAAAATTATTAATATATAGAATTAAATCATTTTATCGAAATGAATTTAAAGGCGTCATTTAAAAAATGAATCTACAAACTCATACTTATTAAAAACTTGTAAATCTTCTATTCCTTCTCCTATACCTATGTATTTAACAGGGATTTGAAATTGATCACTAATCCCTATAACCACTCCACCTTTAGCTGTGCCATCTAATTTGGTTACTGCTAAAGAAGTTACCTCGGTGGCTGCTGTAAATTGTTTGGCTTGCTCAAACGCATTTTGGCCAGTAGAACCATCTAAAACCAATAAGACATCATGTGGCGCATTACCGACCACTTTTTGCATAACACGTTTTACTTTAGATAATTCGTTCATTAAGTTAACCTTATTGTGTAAACGACCAGCCGTATCTATTATAATAACATCTGCATCTTGGTTTACACCAGACTGCAGTGCATCAAAAGCAACGGAAGCAGGATCAGAACCCATTTCTTGTTTTACCATCGGAATTTCCACTCGGTCTGCCCATACTTGTAATTGATCAATTGCGGCTGCTCTAAATGTATCTGCGGCACCAAGGACTACTTTTAAGCCTTTCTTTTTAAATTGATACGCAAGCTTACCAATCGTTGTTGTTTTACCTACGCCATTTACACCAACAACCATAAGTACATAAGGTGTTTTTTTACCATCCTCTTGCTTTGGTAATTGTGGGATGTTATAATCTGTTTCTTCACCAGAATTTGTCTCGTACAGTAATCCTGCAATTTCTTCTCTAAGAATTTGGTTTAATTCAGACGTTCCTAAATATTTATCTTTAGACACGCGTTGTTCTATGCGCTCAATGACTTTAAGTGCAGTATTTACACCAACATCACTTGTTACCAATACCTCTTCAAGATTATCTAGTACATCGTCGTCTACTTTAGATTTTCCTGCTACGGCTTTATTTAATTTAGTAAAGAATGAAGATTTAGATTTTTCTAAACCTTTATCTAGTGTCTCTTTCTTTTCAGAAGAAAATATTTTTTTAAAAAAACTCATTTATATTTTCAATGTTTGGTTGCATTTTAACTGTGTTTAATTTAACAGCTTCATTGCGCTTTTATACAAAAAAGGTTGCAACAACCTTGCCTTTAAAAGGATACTGCTAAGTTGTCATAACTATTCAAATATAGCCATAAAAAAACTGCTTTCAAACGAAAGCAGTTTAGGTCATTTATAGTGTAACTATAATTATTTTTTGTTTAAAAAGTCATTAACAAATTCTGGTGCCATAACTGACTCTACGAACATATATGCTCCTGTCTTTGGTGATTTCACCATTTTAATAGCTTTTGTCAAACGTTTAGATCCTGTCTGTAAAGACGCAACTGATTTCTTTGCCATTGTAAATATTGTTTACAATCTCCGTAGCAACGGAAATTTGATTATTTAATTTCTTTATGTACTGTCATGCGCTTAAGAATAGGATTAAATTTTTTAATCTCCATTCGGTCTGGCGTATTTTTTTTGTTCTTAGTGGTAATATATCTTGAAGTTCCTGGTTTTCCAGAAGCTTTGTGCTCTGTACACTCTAAGATAACTTGTATTCTATTTCCTTTTTTTGCCATTGTAAGTTGACTTTAGCGTATGCTATTATTTATAAAAACCTTTTGCTCTAGCTTCTTTTAATGCCGCTGTAATACCTATTTTATTAATGGTTTTTAATGCAGCTGTAGAAACTTTTAACGTTACCCACTTATCTTCTTCAGGGATATAAAAACGCTTTTTAATCAAGTTTGCATTAAACTTGCGTTTTGTTTTATTCATTGCGTGAGAAACATTGTTCCCAACCATTGCTTTTTTCCCAGTAAGTTCACAAACTCTTGACATTGTTTTCTTTCTTTAGGTATGTTATTTCTTTCTGTTAACTTTTATTTCTATCTGTACGGAAACAATATCCTAGTCAGTATTTTTAATAAAAATCTAATATCCTACTATGGATATTTTAAACAGGCTGCAAATTTAGTAAATAATTAAAGTTTGACAAAACTTAAATACTACTTTTTCAAAATTTCTTTTTGAAGCATTTCAAAAGCCTTATTTGTCGCTTTCATAATGACTTTGTCTCTGTGGTTTCCAAAGTTAAAAACTTTAGACACAACACCTTTATTGGTAGCTATAGCGATCCAAACTGTACCAACCTCAGCATCAGAATCACCTTTTGATGGCCCAGCGTTACCTGTGGTACTTATCCCGTAGTCTGCGTGGTATAATTGCCTTACATTCTCAGCCATCTGTTCTGCTACGTTTTTACTTACAACAGAATCGGTTTTAATAGTAGCTTTAGAGACACCTAAAACATTTACTTTAGATTCTGTAGCATAAGTTACTACACTACCTTTAAAATAATTTGATGCTCCTGCATTTGCCGTTAGTAACTTAGCTATTAGTCC